>JAOAEJ010000060.1 GCA_026416815.1 Clostridia bacterium
CCAACGACCCTGCGGGTATGAACCGCATGCTCTAGCCAACTGAGCCACGCCGCCATATTACTGGCTTTCACGCCTCGGTGTACTTCGTTTTTGTTTGTCCCCCTCAGCGCTTTTTTATTATAGCCGATAACCTACTGTAAAGTCAATATAATTTTTCAGGTTTTTTTTATAATTTAATGTTGTAATTTATACCAAGTTATTTTTAACGGCATACACAACTAGCTGGATTCGATCCTTCAATTTTAGCTTGGCAAGAATCTCAGTAATAATGTTCTTTACCCTGCCCTCAGTAAGGTACAGCTCCGCTGCTATTTCCCTATTGCTTTTACCTTCCACAATAGAACGTATTATCACTATTTCTCTATCCGTCAGTTCTATGTTTGCTTTAGTTTTTTCTTCTTTTATAATATGTTCCGGTTCATTATTTGCACTATTTAGTTGCCTTACAATAGCATTATAAGTCTTTTTATGAATTATACCAAATCCTTTTGCTACATTTTTAATCGCCATAACCAGCTCCTCAGGTGTTATTTCCTTTAATATATATCCATCAGCTCCGTTCTCTAATGCTTTTGAAATATTTGCGTCATCACTGAAGGTTGTAAGTATAATCACCTTTATAGAACTGTGCTTGCGTTTAATTAGCTTTGTTCCTTCAACTCCATCACATACAGGCATCATTATATCCATCAATACTACATCGGGTAAAAACTTATCACACATTTGTAGAGCTGCTTTACCGTTTTCAGCACATCCCACTACCTCTATGTCATTATCTTGTTCTATTATATATTTTAAACTTTCCTTTAAAATTAGCTGGTCATCTACTATCAAAACCTTAATCATCGGATACTTCCTCCTTAAGGGGTATAAATATGCGGATATTAAAAATTGACATATGGCAATTTAATATTACCACACATTCCGAAATGGTTAAATACCAATAGTGTTAATTACTTGTAAGCACTGAGATTTTAAAAAAGACAGGCCCAATGTATAATTGGGCCTGCCCTTTACAAGTTATATTACTTATTCTTTTATCAAGTTGTATATTACTTGTGCACTTTCTGCACGTGTAGCAAGAGCTTTAGGATTAAATTTATTGCCACCTTTTCCATTCATTAATCCAAGTTCTACTACAACATTTACGTATTTCTTTGCCCAGTCGCTAACCAAGCTGTTGTCATCAAAAGCTGCTGATCTAGTAGCTACTGCTTCCTTGCCCATCTTTATACGGTAAGCATTTGCCAGCATAGCAGCCATTTCCTGCCTTGTTATAGTCGCATCCGGATCAAATTTTGTTTCACTACGTCCATTGATAATTCCTGCTTCATATGCTGCTGTTACAAAAGATGTATACCATTTACCGTCAATGTCGGTAAACTTAGCTTTACCTTTAGCTTTAAGTCCCAGCGCATTTGCAAGAATCGTTGCAAATTCTGCACGTGTAATGTTTCTGCTTGGTGCATATTGAGTATCACTTACACCGCCTATTATATGCTTTGCTGAGAGTGCCTGTATCGCTTCTGCAGCCCAGTGAGTCGAACCAACATCCTTGAAGTCCTTGTTGTATTCAAGTACTGCATACTTACTGAAGTGGTAGACTTCAACAACCATTTCATCGCCTTCAAGTTTACCGCCTACAAACTCAAGTGTACCGTCGTCTTTGATGTAGTACACACCCAACAGCTGCTTTTTAGCATTTGGATTAACCTTCAACCTCAACACTATAGGCTTTTCAAACTGTGATAACGTCTGTGTGTTACCATCTTTTGTAGTAATAGACAGGCTAAAGTCATATACGTCACCTGCTGCCTTGATATCAGCTTTTGATGTTACTCCAGACTTCGCCAAGAGGTCCTTAGCTTCTGAAGCCGGTAAAGTATCCATTTTAAACGATATCTGAGCATCTTTTGCCTGTTCTGCAGTAACAAGACCTTGTAATGTTTCTAGTGTTTCCTTCGGCAATTGTGCTGCTACGTTGCCACTCTTCACTTCAAGTTTGTTTTCTCCAACAAGTTCTGCTACATTTGAAGGAAGTACCACTTCTTTACCCATAAGAGGGATTTCAACCTTACCGTCTTCTGCCTTTTGAACTAACTCTACAAGTTTTTCCTCTGTAACCACCTTATCACTGCCTGTAGTAGGCACTGGTGTAGGTGTAGGCGTTGGTGTTGGTGTAGGCGTAGTTACAGGTGTAGTTGTCGGTTGTGGCACCGGTACACCTATTACTGACAATATTACAGTACCACCTTTACTTCTTGCAGGTATAGTTATATCAAGCTGCTTGCTCGCACCTACCGAATAAGTTAAGCCGCTATATTCATCAAGTAATATTGTACCTTGGGAAAGTTCCGGCACACTTAAAGTATATGGTTTTGCAACATCTTGAGTATTTAATCCAACAACTATTGACTCATTGCCGTAGGTCCTCTTGAATACTAAGACTCCATTGCTGTCAAGGTCACTGACATTAAGTCTGGTTCTAGTACCTTTGGAGAATACCTTAGAGTACTTAGCTCTTGCTTTAAGCAGCTTCTGGTAATGGGCGTATAAATCGTAGTCACCAGTTTCCCATGGCATATCCTTACGATTTTCACTAAATACCCCATTGTCCATATTAGAATTCCTACCGGATTGGCCTAACTCTTCACCATAGTATACTACCGGCTGACCCTTGGATGTTATCTGCAGCGCAGCTGCTATTTTTACCTTAGACTTTGCATCTGCTAACTTCTCAGCTGACAGTGTACCTGCATTGTAAGCTGCTTTGTCCTCTTCACTCAGTATACTGTATAGGAAACCATCTTCGTCATGGCTGCTTAAGAACTGTCCCATTGAAGTAGCATTATCAAGCATAGATTCCCTACGTTCTAAGTAGTTTTCTACATCAGTAATATGACCATCTATGAAATTCTCTGCTGAATCATTAAAAGCAAAGTCCAGTAATGAATCAAGCTTACCATTTCCAAGACGTCCACCGTTGGAGTCTACACTTGCAGCCCAACTTTCACCTATTACTTTAAAGTCAGGTTTAATCTTAGTTAGAGCTGCTTTGAAAGCTTCAAGGGTTGTATAGTCAAGGTTGTTTACTGTATCGAGCCTGAAGTAGTCTATGGTATCTCCTCTTGAAGTCTTTGCTTTCTCAAGCCATGCCGTTTGCCATGCTATAACTTGATTACGTATCTCAGGAACTTCTGTCATAAAATCAGGCATACCATTAACTTCTCTTTTTTCCTCATCGCCGTTTACAGACCTATACATACCGTTAAATCTTTCGCGCTCCGCCTCTGTAGGGAAATTCGCAATTCCATCACCATTTTCAGTTATTTTCATACCGTAACCTAAATGATTTAATACTACGTCTACCATTATCTTTATTCCGCGATCATGAGCTTTTTGGATTAGTTCTTTTAAGTCTTCTACATTACCGATATGCTCATCTATGGCTTCAAAGTTTTTAGCCCAATATCCATGGTACCCGTATTGATGTCCCGGTCTGTCATGCCTTAAATCCCACTCAACATTATCTACTATAGGTGTTATCCATATAGTATTTATACCAAGGTTCTGCAGGTAATCCAACTTGTTTATGATACCTCTTAAGTCACCGCCGTGATAAGACTCAAGATCGCTCTTATCATAGCCGGTAGATGTATCCTGTACATTGTTTGGATTATCATTTGCAGTATTTCCGTTGGAGAACCTGTCTGTCAGCAGGAAGTAAATCCTTGCTTCATCCCAATCAAAGTCCGCATTGCTTGTTTTCTGTCTTGCTACTAACTGAACAGTAGCTGTGGCATTAAATTTGTTACCGAATTCATCAACCACTGTAACAGGTATAATCTTCGTGCCAGTTGATATATTTTCTTTGACCGAGATTACTAACTCTTTTAATTCAGTGTTAACATTAGCTCTCGAAGCTCCACCTATCGCACTTAAATCTGCATAGATTCCCTGAATCTTGGCAGGTATTTCCGGATCGGGAGTAATATTAACTTTTAATACAGCGTTTTCGTTGTAGCTTATAGAAGTCTTTGGTTCAACTAACGCACTTACTACTATATTAGGTTTCTTGAAGTCTGCTATTGAGTAAGCAGTTCCATCTACTACAACTGCATTCATGTTTTTAGGGTCAATTATAGGCTCTGTCTTACCTGGGACTACAAACCTATACTTGTACTGACCTACTGCAGCATTTTGCATTGTGTAAGTATACATTTCTCCAGCTGCATCATAAGTCATATCATAGTTTTGTCCGTTTATTTCAACCTTAACATCGCCAAGAGCGCTGAGTGTACCTGCCTCAAACAAATCTTCATCCCTGTAGTTAAATGTAATGTTTCCATCCTTAAACACAGGGCTTGGGGCAAATGGAACAGTCACAAACTCAGCAACGCCGGTTGTAACAATTACTTTTGTATAAATATCATACGGACTGATATCTATGAACCTATCCTCACCATATGGGTCTTTATTATCCCATGTCGTACCTTTTCTTAATACAAAGCCCATTCTGGTAGTATCAGGAGCAACCTCAATTTTTACCGAAGCTACATCTCCTATAGTATCAAAATTAATTTGGTCATTAGTGACTCCTGTACTCCATACCCACATGTTCCAATCGGTATAGTCTTTATCAGGCCTTACGTAGTTGAATAGTACATATTTTCTTACATATTTATTTACAGTTATCTGTTTGGTGAATTCCTTAGTTCCAGCTGCAGCTTTTATTATAACAATACCTGCACTGACCCCTGTAACCATACCTTTAGCGTCAACAGTAGCTACTGAAGTATTACCCGACGTCCAGTTCACAGGGTAGTTCGCCATTTCCTGACCGTACTGGTCCTTCACAGTAGCCTGCAATTGGATGGTTCTGCTTTCAAATACAGAGTTATTTCCTGTAACGGTAATTTCTGAAGGCACCAACTCTCCTACATTTACAGTCATACCAGCCGATACGCTGCCAACTGTTGCAGTAATAGTAGCTGAACCATCTCCTACTGCTTTAACCACACCATTGCTGCTTACAGTCGCTACACTCTCACTTGAGGTAGTCCAATTAATGGTCTCTGACAGCATTGGCCTGCCTTTTTGGTCTTTTACAACAGCTTTAAGTACCCTTACGCTTCCAACCTCTAAACCAACTGTAGCAGGTGTTAATTCAATTGAAGTAACAGCAGGCGTATACGCTGCTTCAGCTACATCATAAAGTACCATCATTGAGAGCGGTTCAACTGTTGCTGTACTTCCTGGAATGGTACGGATCGTACTTGTTCCAGCTGCAGTGTGGTCAACAACAACATTCCATGTAGTATTTGATGGAAGAGTTACTTGTTGAGCTGTAGTATTCGCATTGTAGATTACTACAATGTTTCTCCATGTATCTTTGTTTGCAAAGTTCGCAAGCTGGTATGCTACAACATTTCCGGCTTGAGTTAATACCGTCATATTAGTTGTAATATCTGCTTTTGTAGTCATTCTGAAAGCAGGGTGCTCTTTTCTTAACTGTATCAGACCTTTATAGTAATCAAATACAGGTTTGAAGTCAGCTTTCCACTGCCAGCGCAGCTTATTGATATCGTCCGGTCCCTGGTAGCTATCTCTTTCACCAAATTTGGTTCTGAGCATTTCTTCCCCTGCATGGATGAATGAAATACCCTGAGAAGTAAGAGCTATTCCGTTAGCAAGCAAGCTGCGTTTAACAGTTTCGTTTGCCAGTACATTAGCTTTATCAACAGCAGAGTGAGGTGTTGCTTTACCTGCAATAGCAGCAGCTACATCTGAGCCATATGCTGCGGCATCAGCGCCAGCAAGTATACCTCTTTCAATATCCAGGAATCCTTCCTGCTCATCTAAGCCTTGAGTCCTTATAACTTTATCCCAAAGAACAAGATTATCATGGGCAGTTACATAGCTTATAGTTTCAGTTGGGCTATCTGCAAAATCATTTACTGCACCCATTACACCTGTTACTATAGCTGCTTCCCTTCCGGTTTGGCCTGTTGCAAATCCTTTACCTGTGCTATCACTATCCCCTTTGATTGCACCACGGAGGTTGTCATTGAATACAGCGAAACCATTTCCCCTCTGTGCACCTTTTACTGTTTGTAGGTTTCCTACGAGAGGTGAAGATCCGCCAGTCCATGGTTCACCGTATATTAATGTAGTGGGGTCAACCTCATTCTTTAATTCAGCAGTTAACTGCCTCATTGTATCGGTATCTATCAACCCCATTAGGTCAAAGCGGAAGCCGTCCACATTATACTCTGTTGCCCAATATTTAACTGAATCTTTAATGTACTTTCTTACCATAGGCCTTTCGGAGGCTACTTCATTACCTACTCCGGAGCCGTTGGTATATCTACCTGTGTCATCTGTGCGATAGAAATATCCAGGAACTATTTTGTTAAATGGTCCATTCTCAATAGAGAAGGTGTGGTTATAAACCACGTCCATTACTACACGGATACCCTTATTGTGTAAAGCCTGAATAAGTTCTTTATATTCTGTCACCCTTGCATTTGGATCTGAAGGGTTTGTAGAGAAAGATCCCTCAGGAACATTATAGTTTTCAGGGTCATATCCCCAGTTGTATTTACGTCCTGTAAATGAAGAATCATCAACTCTTAACTCATTTACCGAGCCGAAGTCGTATACAGGAAGAAGGTGAACATGGGTTACTCCCAGTTCTGCTATATGGTCTATACCTGTTTTTACTCCATCCGGTCCTACTTTTCCGGTTTCGGTAAATGCTTTAAACTTACCTTTATTAGTAAGATTTGAGTCATCACCCATTGATAAATCTCTTACCTGCAATTCGTATATAACTGCATCGGTAGGTGAAACAAACGCCGGCTTGGATGTTGGATTCCATCCTGTTGGATTTGTTGCTGACAAGTCTATGATAGCAGTCCTCTGCCCGTTTGCCGATACTGATTTGGCGTATGGGTCAACAACATAGTTAACTGTCCCGTCAGCAAATTCTACTTTATACATATAGTACTTGCCATTTAAATCCTCGGAAGCAGTTGTAGACCATACTCCATTTGCAGCCCTTGTCATTTCAGTTTCCTGCCCACCTGTATGGTCAGTGACCAAACCTGTAGAATTACTATATGTACCTGCATTATTGTATACTGCCAAACTCACTTTTGTAGCTGTTGGAGCCCATAATTTAAAGGTGCTGCTTGATGCACTGTAAGTCAATCCCAGGTCATTTCCTGCATAGTAGAACTTAGAATCGTCAAGCGCCCTGCGGATAGTCACATTTTCTGCTACATATCTAGTACTTTCAACCTGGTATATCTTTCTTACATCAATGACCGAAGGATCGGTTACTGTAAGTCTAACTGCATTATCTGAAACCCTAGCAGCTGTTACGGGTATTTGTGTATTACCTCCAGTTACATCAATTAACTTAAAGGCTGCTTCGTCCCCAGTTTGAAGCGGATGAGTAACATTTACATTAATTTCACTGAGTGAATCCATCATAGCTACTCTGACTCTAGGAGTTACATCAGCTTCAGACTTATTGTAAAATACTGTATTAACGCCTTCTATAATCCATACTTCTACAGCCTTGCCTGTTTGAATAGTAACTGTTCTTCTATCTTCCTGGGTTGACCATCCCTTTGGTCTTGTAATAACATTTACACTATTGGATGCAAATTTGCATTTAGCTTGTGCAAAGCCCTCTACAAGAGTATTGGAGAACTGGTAAGGTGAACCCTCAGCACCATCTTCCCAAATCCACAAATCCCAATCCAACTGATTACCAGCGTACCTGTAGTAGTTGATTGTATACTCATACATTACGTCTAATACATTTACAGCTTTTTCTGCAGTATACAAACCACTTGTAGCAACTACTGTAACCGTCTCACCTTCAGCAGGTACATAGTCCGCAGCCACTGACAATCTATTACCGTTGCTAATAGATATACCGGTCTTAGGTGTCTTTATTGACCATGTAGGAGTTATCGTAGCTGTAGTTCCGTCGGGATTGACCATGCTTGCTGTCAGGTCGATATAATTTCCCTTTTCTACACCATTAGGTGAGCTAATAGTTATACCAGGTACAACTAATAATGAATTACCTCCACTTTGCTTTGGATTTAGCGGGTCGGTAAATCCATTATCCCAGCTTCCGGATACTGGGAAGTATTTGTACTCATAACTACCGGGTGCTAATGTGATTGTCGTAGTAAAGACCCCATCTGTCCCCTTAGTCATTGGTATACCTACATTACTCCACCCATTCATAGCTCCAACAAGATTTAATGTTGAGCCACTATGCATTGCATTAAAAGTTACGGTGCCATTCCCATTTATAATAGGGCTTTCAAGATCCGGCTTTGTAGTAAATGAAAAGCTTATTTCACTGTTTGCAGTACCGGATGTTTGTCCTGTAATAGCTCCTGCTGGAATAGTAACGGTATATTGTTTATTGAATGCCAAATTACCACTTAAATTGATACTAAACTCTGCCCCTACTGCACCGTAAGTTAAACCAGTGACAGTCTGTTGAGAATCATCTATAACTGTAAAAGCAGTACTCTGCACAGCTATATTTTCATTAAATGTAACCGTGATTTTTTCTATATCTACAGCTACATTAGTTGCATTATTTGCAGGCACTGAACTCAGCATTGAGAAATTCGAAGGTATTACAGAAACCTTGGAGTTCGTGTTAGCAATTACACTGTTGGTCGGATCTGTAAAATATATTTCCGATAATCCTGTAGGCTGAGAAATGTATTTGTACTCATAATCCCCAGGAGCCATTACAGCTGTTGTATATGAGTATACTCCATTTGCCAGCGTCATTTCTTTGCGGGCACTCCAGTTGCTATCAAAACTACCGAATGCATAAATCTTTGGTGTATAACTTAAGTGTGCAACACCAGCATTATCGGTAGTCACCTTCAAGTTTGAGCCCTCAATATACTTAGTATTTAGTATAAACTTATACTCATACTCTGTATTTGGGGTTAGACCAGTAATATCAGCTGTATATGTACCATCTTCATCACCATCTGCCATCGGATATTCTGTAGTCCATCCATTAAAGGACCCCTGCACTGATAGGCTTATGCTGCTCTTCGGTAAACGGAATGTGATCTTCTTATCCTCAGATACTCCAGTTATTGCAACTGTAACCTTAGAATTTGTATTGGCAATTACACTATTAGTTGGGTCTGTAAAGTATATTTCCGATAAACCCGTAGGCTGCGAAATATATTTATACTCATAATCTCCTGAAACTAGAGCGCCAGTAGTATATGAATATACCCCATTTGCCAAAGTCATTTCTTTACGAGCACCCCAGTTGCTATCAAAGCTACCGAATGCATAAATCTTTGGTGTATAGCTTATATGTGCAACACCAGCATTATCGGTAGTCACCTTTAAGTTTGAGCCCTCAATATACTTAGTATTTAGTATAAACTTATACTCATACTCTGTATTTGGGGTTAGACCAGTAATATCAACTGTATATGTACCGTCTTCATCACCATCTGCCATTGGATATTGGGTTGTCCATCCATTAAAGGAACCCTGCACAGATAGACTTATGCTGCTCTTGGGTAAGCAGAAATTAATTTTACCATCTGCCAGCACACTAGTTTTCATATTTTCGCCAGCAGCATTAGCAGGACTTATCAATACCAATCCTGCAAACATCTGAACAAACATTGCAATCGCAATAATCAGCGACCACACTTTTGCGTTCTTCTTATTAAGAAGAATATTCATTAGTTACCCCCCTTTATTTAATACAATCCCTACCCTTTTAAACGTTTCACCTCCTAATATTACACTAAATACTTTTTGAATACTGCTCAAACAGGTATTAGGGATTGGATAGTTCACATAAACAACTAAGATATTTGAGTTATATAAAATCATACTAGTCACTATATATAAATATTGAGGTTGGGTTTACAATATTTCAATTTCCCAAGAAGTTCTCAAAGAAGACTTTTCATGCTATACACAAATACACATTACATTAATTCACTTTTTTGGATGGTTTACATAATTATTGGAATTTTAAAAAAATATTCCATTTCATGGAACATTCTAAGACATACTGCTACACAAAATTTGCATTCATTGCTCCTAAAACGTTTTACCTTAGCCGACACAAAAAACACATCAAGGTTTATCTAGCATCCCAGGATGTGTATACTGCTCTTTACGTTAGTAGAAAAATTTATAACGATAACAAGAAAATCTAACCTTCATTAGCTGATATAAGAAACAATACCGTATTTATCTTATAGATAGATTATATAATATTAATTTGATTTATGTCAAACCAAATAAAGTAATTACGTACAAATTTTCGAACATAAAGGTAGATAAATTATTGCAAAAGAAAATGGGCCTCCATAATTGGCAAGCCCATTTCTATTAGATACCTTAATGTTTCATCTTAGGAGAAATTTTAAAGTATATTTTATAAATCCTGATTGTCACTCCATCTGCCGCAGTTACTATTACCTTTGCAGTTCCAGGGAACCGACCATCGTTACTAATGTCAACCCTTGCATTATCGTCCTTTGCAACAGCAGTTACTACTGGCACTGCTGTAGTCCCACTTGGCAGATATACTGTATACTCTGTAGATTTATTATTAAACCCACTTACATGTTTACCGTTGATCTTGATTTCCTTCAAGTTTGCATCGGTTACATCGTCTTTGGTAAAGCTGACTTTATATGTCCTTGTTGTCTTACCATCTTCAGCAGTTACTACTATTATAGCAGTTCCAGGAACTTCTGCAGCCTGTGTTATCACTATCTTGGCATTTTTATCAGCAGCTACTGCTGTTATAGTAGGAACATGCTTCTTACCATGCTTTGATTGTATAAGGTATGTAAGCTTATCAGGGTTGAATCCGGTTACCATTACTCCGTTAATCTTTATAGCTTCAAGCGAGGCATTGGTATTGAGAGCCACTGTAAAGTTAACTTTATAAGCTTTAACCGTAACACCATCCTCTGCTGTTACTTTAATCACCGTAGCACCCGGTAGTCCTGCTGCCGGTGTAACATCAACCACTGCACCATCGTCATTTGCTTCTGCTGTTACTGTAGGAACTGCTTTAGTTCCATAAGGCAATTCTACATTATATTCTAACCTGTCGGAAGCAAAGCCTGCTATAGTTTTACCGTCTACTTTAATATCTTTAAGTGCGGCATCATTATTGACTACTTCCTTAACTAATATTACAGTACCACCAGCATCTCTGCCCGGAATAGTTACCGTGATGTTACCGTTTACATCAACGGTATAAGTCTTGCCGCTGTATTCATCTACAAACCTAGTACCTGCTGCAAACGGCACTTTGAATGTAGCATGTTTTTCTACTGTATCGATATTTAAGCCTACCAATATGGATTCATCGTTGTATTTTCTTTCGAAAACCACATATCCATCGGTATTTCCGCCAGCCACCTTGGTCCTTGTACCTTTGGCAAAGACCTTTGAGTGGTTTGCTCTAGCCTTGAGCAGCTTCTGGTAGTGAGCATGCATATCGTAGTCTCCGGTCTGCCATGGCATATCTTTACGGTTTTCGCTGAATTCGCCGTTATCCATATTACCGGAATTTCTTCCTGACTGGCCTAATTCTTCACCGTAATATATTACCGGCTGACCTTTTGATGTAATTTGCAATGCTGCTGCAACTTTAACCTTTGCTTTTGCTTCATTGAGCTTTTCCGGTTCCAGTGTTCCCGCTGTATACTTGGCTTTGTCTTCGTTGCTAAGTATGCGGTAGAGGAAGTCATCTTCATCGTGGCTGCTCAAGAACTGCCCCATGGTAGCAGTATTGTCAAGCATTGATTCCCTACGCTCCATGTAGCTTTCTACTTCATCAACTGCACCGTTTACAAAGTTCTGTGCAGAATACTTGAAGGAGAAATCAAGCAATGAATCCATCCGTCCATTTCCTAAGCGCTCTCCGTTTGAGTCAACACTTGCGTTCCAGCTTTCACCTATTACCTTAAAGTCGGATTTGATTTTGGTTAAAGCAGCTTTAAATGCTTCCAGTGTCGTATAATCCAGGTTATTAACTGTATCCAGCCTGAAGTAGTCTATAGTATCTCCTCTGGTCGTTCTTGCCTTTTCAAGCCATGCTGTCTGCCATGCTATTATCTTGTTGCGTACATCAGGGATTTCTGTCATAAAGTCAGGCAACCCTGATGTTTCACCTTTCACAAGATCACTACCGCCATTTCTCAGCATACCTGCAAACCTTGCACAATCCTCCTCTGTCACAAAGTTTGCTATATCATCGCCATTCTCTCCCGGTTTGAGACCATACCCTGCATGGTTCAACACCACGTCCACCATTATCTTCATACCTTTGTCATGGGCTTTTTCGATGAGTTCCTTTAAGTCTTCAACATTTCCTATATGCTCATCAATCTTTTCAAAGTTCTTAGCCCAGTATCCATGGTATGCATACTGGTAGCCAGGTCTATCATGCCTTAAATCCCAATCGATATTATCAACTATTGGGGTAATCCAAACCGTATTGATGCCCAGGTCTTGGAGGTAATCCAGTTTGTTTATTATACCTCTCAAGTCACCACCGTGATATGTTTCAAGATTGCCCTTGTCATAGCCACTCGGAGTATCCTGCACGTTATTGGGATTATCGTTTGTAGTATCCCCGTTGGAGAACCTGTCTGTCAGCAGGAAGTATATCCTTGCTTCATCCCAGTCGAAATCTGCGTTTCCACCTGTCTGTTTTTCGGTTACTTCAATATTTGCAGTTGTAGTATACCTATTTCCATACTGGTCAACAGCTATAACAGGTATTGCCTTAGCACCCGCAGAAATGTTTTCTTTGACCGATACAGTCAGCTCCATCAATTCCCTGTCAATGTTTACTCTAGCCCTACCTCCAAGTGCGGTTAAATCTGCATAAAGTTCCTTGATATTAACCGGCTCATTCGGCTCAGGTACTACATTGACCTTAAGTACTGTATTTTCAGTATAGTTTATAGCTGCCTTAGGCTCAATCTGAGTATTAAGACTCAAGTTAGGTTTTTTGAATACAACTACAGAATAAGCAACATTGTCTATGACCCTAACATTTAAATTCTTCGGATCGGTTATAGGAGCAGACTTGCCTGGAACGATAAACCTATACTTATATTCGCCTACTTCCGGATTTTGAATGGTATAAGTATACATTTCGTTAACAGCGTCATAAGTCATATCGAAGGCCTGCCCTTCAATTTCAACCTTTACATCGCCCAAGGTTGCAAGAGCGTCGTCCTTAAACAGTTCGTCATCCCTATAGTTTAGTACGATGTTTCCATCCTTAAATACAGGGCTTACAGCAGGAGGAACAGTTACAAACTCGCCTACACCTGTAGTAACTACTACCTTTGTGTACGGCTCATTTGCAGCAATATTGATGAGCCTGTCATCTCCATATGGGTCTTTATAGTCCCAAGTAGTTCCCTTCCTTAAGACAAAGCCTATACTTGCAACGTCAGGAGCAACCTCAATTTGAGCAATAGCAACATCACCAACTTGAGTCAGGTCAAATTGTCCGTTATGTATGCCGGTATTCCATATCCAAATATTCCATTCGGAATAATCCCTATCGGGCCTTACGTATTTGAATATGACATACTTTCTGAAGTATTTATTTACTATTATCTGCTTTGTAGCTTCAACAGAGCCTATCTTAGCTTTTATTATTGCAACACCTGCGCCCACACCTGTAACTCTGCCGTTAGCGTCAACCATTGCAGCTTCTACATCGGAAGAACTCCATTCTACTCTCTGATTTTGCATTTCCTGACCGTATTGGTCTATTACTGTAGCCGATAACTCAATGCTTCTTGTTTCATATACTGACTCACTGCCTGTTATTACTATAGAAGTAGGTATTAACTCACCCACATTTACAGTAACCCTTGCTGTTGCATTGCCAGCTGTAGCAGTGATATTAGCTGTACCCTCTCCAGCTGCGTATACTCTTCCATTCTCTGCCACTGTTGCTACATCAGCATTGGAGGTAGCCCATGACACATTCTCAGAAAGCATTACTCTTCCTTTTTGGTCTTTTACGACAGCTTTTACAGCTCTGAATCCACCGGTCTTCAGCCCTACTACCGATGGAGCCATCTCAATAGATGTAGCTACAGGAGTATATAATGCTTCCTCTTCGTCATAAAGAACCATCATGGACAGACCTTCGACACTAACTGTATTTCCTGAAACAGTGCGCAATACGCTTGTTCCTGCTGCGGTGTGGTCTACTACAACCTTCCAAGCCGTATTGGCTGGAAGTGCTACCTGCTGTACAGCAGAGTTTGCATTATAAACCACTACAATATTCTTCCACGTATCATTATTTGCAAAGTTCTTTAATTGATATACTATAACATTTCCATCTTGTTTTAACACCTGAAGGTTGTTTTGTACAGCCTCTCTGGTACTCATTCTAAATGCAGGGTGAGATTTTCTCAGTTCTACCAAACCTTTGTAGTAGTCGAATACCTGTTTGAATTCCGACTTCCACTGCCAGCGGAACTTGGTGAGGTCATCCGGCCCGGTGTATGCGTCTCTTTCTCCAAATTTTGTCCTTAAGAATTCTTCACCGGCATGAATAAATGAAATACCTTGGGATGTCAATACTATGCCGTTTGCCAACAAGCCACGTTTTACAGTCTCATTTGCAAGTACATTGTTCCTATCAACTGCAGAGTGTACATTTGCCTTTCCGGCAATGGCAGCCTCAATGCTACCGTTATACGTAGTAGCATCAGGTTCTCCGAGTACTCCTCTTTCAACAGACAAGAAGCCTTCCTGCTGCTCCAGGCCTTGTGCCCTTATGACTTTATCCCACAGAGCAAGATTGTCATGGGCAGTTACATAGTTGATGGTTTCGGTCGGGTTATCAGTGAAATCATTGATTGCCCCCATCATACCTGCAACAACACCGCCCTCTCTTGCGGTTTGTCCTGTTGCAAATCCTTTACCTGCACCATCGCTATCTCCCTTAATTGCGCCACGGAGGTTATCATTAAATACAGCAAAACCTTTTCCTCTTTGTGCTCCTTTTAATGTTTGAAGGCTGCTTGCCAAAGGAGTTGTACCACCAGTCCAAGGCTCTCCGTATATAAGCATATTTGCATCAACTTCATTTTTTAGTTCATCGGTTATCTGCCTCATTGTATCTACGTCAATCAATCCCATGAGGTCAAAGCGGAAACCGTCCACACCATACTCAGTAGCCCAGTACCTTACCGATTCCTTAATAAACTTTCTTACCATAACCCTTTCGGAAGCTACTTCATTTCCGGTTCCTGAACCGTTGCTTAATCTGCCTGAGTTATCCAAGCGGTAGAAATACCCCGGTACAATCTTATCAAACGGTCCGTTTGGAACTGAGAATGTATGATTATAAACTACATCCATTACCACGCGGATACCTTTACCGTGCAATGCCTGAACCATTTCTTTAAACTCAGTAATCCTTGCTTTCGGATCTGCAGGGTTTGAAGAATAGGAGCCTTCAGGTACATTGTAGTTTTCAGGGTCATATCCCCAATTGTATTTCCTACCTGTATATGTCGGATCATCAACCTTTAATTCATCTACTGCACCGAAGTCATATGCAGGTAGCAGGTGTACATGTGTTACCCCAAGCTCCGCAATATGATCTATTCCGGTTGTTACCCCGTTAGGTCCAACAGCTCCCGTTTCAGTGAGCGCTTTAAATTTACCTTTGTTTGCAATCCCTGAGTCACTGCTCATTGAAAGGTCTCTTAATTGCAGCTCATATATGACAGCATCGTTAGGTGCTACAAATGTCGGTTTATCCATCGGATTCCAGCTCGCAGGATTTGTATCACTCAAATCTACTATAGCAGTCCTCTGACCGTTGGCTGATACAGCTCTTGCATATGGGTCTACTGCATAATTTACTTTTCCGTCCAGGAATTCAACCTTGTACATATAGAATTTGCCATTAAGGTCACCGCTAACGGATGTAGCCCATACACCGTTGCCTACCTTTGTCATAGCAGTTTCCTGACCACCCGTATGGTCTTTAACTGTTCCTGACTCGTCATAGATTCCTGCATTATCATATAAGGCAAGGCTTACCTTTGAAGCTGTAGGAGCCCAGACCTTAAAAGTACTGCCCGTGTTGCTATAAGTTAATCCCAAATCACTTCCTATATAAGAGTACTTAGGATCGTCCAGTACTCCCCTCATAGTTACATTGCCTGCAAGATATCTTGCACTCTGGACCGTGTAAATCCTCGATACGTCAACAGCATCAGGGTTTTGTACTGTGAGTCTTATCTGATTGTCCCCTGTCCTTGCAGCTGTTACAGGTATCTCTGTATTTGCTAATGCGTCTACAAGCTTAAAGCTAGTGAGATCACCATCTCTCAGAGGGTGGCTTAAGTTTGCTGTTATTCCGTTTATAGAGTCCATAAATGCAACTCTTACTCTAGGTGAAACATCAGCTTCCTCTTTATTATAATACACACCCGGTACATCCTGAATTACCCATACTTCTACCGATGTTCCCGATTGTATCTGTACTACCCTAGTTATCTCTTGAGTTGACCAACTCTTAGGTCTGACAATCAAGTTCATTCTATTGGAAGGGAATTTGTATACAGCCTGGGCAAACTCTCCTACCATACCCTTGTTGAAGGTGTATGCACTACCGTTTTCACCATCTTCCCACAGCCACATATCCCAATCCAGCGCCCTGCCGTCAAATCTGTAGTAGTTGATGGTGTATTCATACATTACACTTATAATATTGACAGCCCTTTCAGCTGTATAGCCGTCAAGAGAAGCTGCTACAACCACCTGTTCTCCGGCTGTTGGCTGGTAATTAGCTGCTACTGACAGCTTGCCGTCGCTAATAGAGATACCGTCTTTAGGAGTTTTCAAAGTCCATTCAGGAACTACCAACGAACTATTTCCTTCAGAGTCAATTTTTCTCGCCTGTAAGTCGATAGAACCGCCTACTTGTACATCATTTGCTGCGTCTATTAAAATGCCTGGTACAAATAAAGCAGGGTTGCTCCCTATCCTTTTCGGATTTAGAGGGTCAGCCTTCCAGTCACCAAAGGTTTGATCTGTTGTCGAAGGTGACCATGTAGCAATACCGTACTGGTATGCTCCTGCGGGGATTGTTTTAGTAAGGGACCAAACGTTGTTTTGTCCTTTAACCATATCCTCCGCATTCCAGCTGTTAAATTCACCTTTTACTATAACCCTTGTTTCGGAGCCGTCACCTTTATAATTAAATGTAACTTGGTCTCCATTTATCATAGGGCTTTCAAGGTCGGGCTTGGTTGTAAAGCTAAAGGTTATAGCCTCATTCTCAGTACCTGTCTTTTTACCCCATATTGCTCCTGCCGGTATACTAACTATATAGGTAGTGCTGTATGCAAGGTTGCCACTGAGAGTTATAACAAGGTTTGCAGAATTAGCGCTTACTGTAGTTCCGCCCACTGCCTGACCGGAGCCTTCACTTACAGTTATGGCGGCACCAGGTGTTATATCAATATCCTCAGTAAATGTTACTTGTATATTAGATATATTTGTCGCTACATTAGCAGCCTCCTTAGTCGGTGAGGTGCTGACCATCTGTAAAGAGTTTGAGCCGGTAGTCACAGATACTTTAGAATTAGTGTTTGCCGTCGCTGTGTTTGTAGGATCAACAAACCATAAATCCGGCAGTCCCGCAGCTTTAGCAATAAACTTGTATTCATAATCCCCGTTCATTAACGAACCGGTTATATACTGGTGGATACCCGATGTAGAATTCATTGAAGCCTGCGTCCAGTTGTTGAAGCTTCCAGCTACGTTAAATGCAGGTGCATAGCTTAAAGTAAGCTTACCCGCAGCATCTGAAGAAGCAGTTAAGTTTGCTCCATCATACCATTGTCCATTTATAAGGTATTTATATTCATAGGCAGTATCAGGTGTCAGGCCTGTAATATCTGCAGTGTATGTACCATCTCCATCAATGTCCTGAAGTTGGTAAGCTCCATTACTTCCCCATCCGTTAAAACTGCCGTTTGCTGTTACTTGAAGGCTGCTTGCAGGTAGAGTAAATATTATTTTACCGTCTGTAGATATAGTAGAGGTGGTAAGGACCGATATCTTAGAATTGCTGTTTGCCGTTTGGGTATTTGTAGGGTCATTAAACCAGAAATCAGGTAACCCGGCAGCTTTGGCAATAAACTTGTACTCATAGTCTCCGTTTGCAAGGGCTCCAGTTGAATATTTATATGTGCTTCCTTGCTTTGCCATAGGAGTTTGAGCCCAACTATTGAAACTTCCCGCTACATTGAAGGTCGGAGCATAGCTAAGGCTGATTTTTCCTTCAGCATCGGCAGTAGTAGATAGGTTGGCTCCATCATACCATTGTCCATTTATAAGATATTTATATTCATAAGCCGTATTAGGTGTAAGTCCGGTGATATCTACAGTAAATGTACCGTCACCATCAGCATCCTGGAGTTGGTACTTAGCTCCGCTTCCCCAGCTGTTAAAGCTTCCGTTTGCTGTAATTTCCAGACTGCTTGCTGATAGGTTGAATAGGATTTTGCTGTCTGCAGATATTGTGGAAGTTACCGAGACGGTAATTTTAGAATTGGTGTTTGCTATCTCAGGATTTGTCGGATCTATAAACCAGAAATCCGAAAGCCCGTTAACCTTTGCAATAAACTTGTATTCATAATCTCCATTTGAAAGGATATCAGTTGTATAGCCATACTCAGCACCCTGCTTTGTCATAGGAGTTTGAGTCCAGCCATTAAAACTTCCCGCTACACTGAAGGTCGGAGTATAGCTGAGGGTGATTTTCCCGCCCGCATCGGAAGTTGCTGATAGATTGTCTCCATCATACCACTGGCCGTTTATAAGGTATTTGTATTCATAAGCGGTGTCCGGCGTCAAACCTGTAATGTCTACAGTGTAAGTACCATTGCCATCAGTATCTTGAAGCTGATACTTAGTACCGCTTCCCCACTCATTAAAGCTTCCGTTTGCCGTAATTTCCAAGCTGCTGACCGGTAGACCGAAAGCTATCCTTCCATCAGCGGTTGCTTTCGTTGCCGCAGTATTAGCTGCTGCGTTTGCAGGAGTTGCCGGGATTATACCCGCTACCATTTGAACAACCATTAAGAAAGCTAATACAATTGACCATGTTTTTCTGTTCTTCTTGTTCAGAAGAAACTGCATAAATTTACCCCCCTTAATTTGTAAAAAACAATGTTAGATTTAACAAAACAATCCCACGCTGGTTTATGAATTTTCACCTCCCACATTTTTACTGCAAGCCTTTAAGGCTGCTTGTCCTCATTCTTTCAACAGGGATTGGATATTACATTATTATGCTCATTCCACTAAATACGCCTAGATTTATTTAATGATACAAATAAAATATAGGCTATTAAACGTTTTACAAAATTATACAAATCCATGTACAACCTTATTATTAATTTTATGCCCAGGGTAATAGTTTCATAATTATATTTTTTATTTTTGGATTTCCAGAATGCGTTATAGGCCTTAAGTCTTTGAAATGTGCTTTATAAGCTAAACTCACGTAGTTATAATAAAGAAGGTATGCCCTTTACTTGATGTTGTATACAATAATTCCATCTTTATCATGTAAATGAATTATATATCATGGCAAATATACTGTCAACTATTTCTAGGTCAAGGTGTTTTAATGCTTGACCTAATACAAACAGGCAAGGAAAACGGCCAACAAACTTTTTTCATCTACCACCCTTTTGTGTTGAGGCTTTTCAAATTCGAGTGTATCCGTTTTAGAGCCCACAAAGCCTTCTAAACGTTAGCCTAAGTCACTGTGGCTCACGAGTATATTAACGCTTTTCAAAGTACACAATAGTGCAAAATGTAGAATATTAACTCTACACTCAGTGTCAATAAATTGATTTGCAAGAAATCAAGTTAATTAAACAAATGCTTTTTATCTTCATTCATTCTCTACTTTTGTAGTTAACAAATCCCTAGTTTTGTTAGTAAGCCTTTACTTCATACTTCTGATTTCCCTATCTAGATAGCCCACCTTTTAAATATACACTCCCTGTACACAACAAAAAAGCCGCAGATAACTATGCCAATTACAGCACAGCCACTGCGGCTTAATAAACTAAATAAGGCTTACAAAATTAAATTTTGTAAGCCTTGAATTCACTTGGTTGCGGGAGCAGGATTTGAACCTACGACCTTCGGGTTATGAGCCCGACGAGCTACCAGACTGCTCCATCCCGCGATATATAATTAGGATGCCGGAGACCGGAATCGAACCGGTACGGTCTTTAGGACCGCAGGATTTTAAGTCCTGTGCGTCTGCCAGTTCCGCCACTCCGGCATTTGTAATGCCTTCTCGTTTAGTGCTTTTATAGTATACTACACAACTTTTATTTTGTCAACACTTATTTGTTTCATTCTATCATGTATTACTAATAAAATAACACTGAGCTTGGTTACATTCATCAAGCTTCTCTACCACTTGTCTTTCCCCAAACCCGAAATTCATTATAGCACCACATATATATAAGTTCAACTTGAAATTATAACCATATTAATTATATTTCTCTCTAGTGCCTTGTAACAGAATTTGTTTCTAGCAGCAAGACACAACAATCAAAGAGGTGCATTTTTAACATTTGAATAACTAGATATTTGTTATGTTAAAAAGCACTAGGATGTAACATTAGCAATTAATTTATTAAAACTGAGCTGATTTCTTATATCCACCGCTGCCTCTTTTGGATTCTATGCTTTTCTTGAGGTCATGAAGTTTCTCGTCGCTATCCTTCATAAACCTAGCCAGTCGCTCTTCAAAAGACAAGCTATCGGACCCGCCCCTATTCCAATCTATATCAACCGGTCTGCTTGATCTGACTATTGGCTTTGGACCTAATGCCTTTTTGATAGATAAACTGATTTTACCGCCTTGGTCAACAGATATGACTTTAACTTTTACAACCTGGTTTTCTTTGAGATGAGCTTTAATGTCCTTTACGTATTCCTCTGCAACTTCCGAGATATGTACTAAACCTGTTTTTCCATCGGGTAATTGAATGAAAGCTCCAAAATTTGTTATACCCGTAACCTTTCCTTCAATTACTTTTCCTACCTCAACCAGCATAAAATAAGAAATCCTCCTTAAAATAAATTGCGAGCTTTACATGTGATCCTAGTAAACTGATTGTAAAGCTTTATAAAAATTACATAAAGTACTTCGATTATATAGCATATCCCATATTTCGTCAAGCCTTTGGCGGCAGGGTTTACACAAATAATCGCCCCCTCTACTGGTTAACATCAACGAATACTTTTTCGCCGCTTTTAACCATCCCAAGCTTTTCTCTTGCGACCTTTTCTATGTACTCATCACTATTCATAATATCCTTTTGCTTTGTTAAATCTTTATTCAGCTTTTCTTCATCAGCGATCTTCTTTTGTATGTTATCTAACTCATTACGTTTTGAATTTAACACTATCTGCTGATTGAATGCTTCATATCCGAAATATACTGTCAGGCCTATAACAATAAGTAAGCCTATCTTGGATTTTTTTCTTTTGTTCATTAACCATATCCCCTTTTACCTTGGCGGGTAAGCCGCATAGGCTTACCCATAAAACTCAAGTAATATAAATAATTCTATATCACGCGTTAAAATCCTGCTTTACTATATCTTTTTTCTTATATTTTTTAATATCTTTCCCCAAACCCTAGCTTTTGCAATTCTATTTTTTCCTGCACGTTTTGTAGCTCTGCAAGCTTTTGTCACATACTTTTTCGCAAATCGTGCCGGTATTGACAGTATTTTAATAACTATTTTTATAGGGTAGCTTATTATTCTCCAGGTAGTTACTATAACCTTATAGACAATACCTATAATAAATAACGATGATTTAATTACAAATCTACTGAGCATTAAGCTATATAAAACAACACCTAAAACAGTCCCAACAAAAACGTAGCCTCGTATTTCCCCCTCATTGCTGTAGTAAACTACAGAAAACATAATAAGGGCAACAGCAATCCAGTATAGGAAATCTTCAATATTGATAACAGCTGTACTTGTCTTTATTGCTCTTCTTTTTACACGCAACAAATCGTAGACAAAGGCTATAAGCATCCCTCCGGCAACTGTGCACAGAAAAATATAAGCCTGGTTACTTACGGAAATAGGCAATTGAGTTCACCGGCCTTCTATTTAAACATTTTGCCTAAAAACCCAAATCCCTTGGATTTGGACCCTTCACTTTCACTATACTCACAGCTTATTATATCCCCTTCAATATTAAGCTCGGAATTGTCGAGGTTTAGCTTACTAATATGCAAGTCTTCACCCCTAATAACCAGAACCCCCAATTCGGTATCTACAATGACACATTCGTCATTAAAGCTCTCCACATCTATGACACCTGAAATGCTTAACTTTTCTCTGTTCTCAAGTATAAGGTTTTGTACTTTTGGCCTCGAAACTTTTTTATCATCAATCATTTTTCTTCCTCCCAATACCATAATTGTTATTAAAGTAACCTTTTATTGCTGCACCACAATAAAGGCGGGTACCTTCCCCGCATTTTATATATAATAAATATGCATGTACACAAAAAAAAATGCCAATAAAAAACCCCTAGCATTTTTTAAGCTAAGGGCTTTTCTTACATAATATTTAAATGTTTTACTTTATCAAATCATTTTAATATATACATTTCTTTTGACTCTGCCTTGGAAACATGCTCGGCTACTGAGGTTACTTCTATCCGTGTATTATTATTACCGAATTGTATCTCTATGATATCGCCTACCTTTACTTCCGAGCCAGGTTTTGCTACTTTATCATTTATTTTTACACGCCCTTGTTCACAAGCTTCATTAGCCAGTGTACGCCTTTTTATCAGCCTTGAAACCTTAAGAAACTTATCGATTCTCAATGCTGTCCCCCCTACTCATAAGTTTTGCAATACACTCCAGTCATACAAAAAGGCCTCATTGTTCTGAAGCCTTTTGTATATTAATTACTTATTAACCTGCTCTTTTAAAGCTTTGCCAACTTTAAAAATCGGTGTTTTGGACGCAGGAATCGTTATCTCTTCCTTTGTCTGAGGATTTCTGCCTTTCCTTGCAGCTCTTTCCCTTACTTCAAAGGAGCCGAATCCAACGAGTTGAATTTTATCTCCTTTTGCTAATGTTTCTTCCACACTTTCCAGGAAAGCATTAAGTGCCTTTTCAGCGTCCTTTTTTGATAGTTCTCCTTTTTCTGCCATACTTGCTATTAATTCCGATTTATTCATTACTTTATCCTCCTAATTTTATTTTAGCTATTTTTTTCAGCAATATGTATTTTTGCCTTATTCCATAATTCATCCATTTCTTCAAGTGTCATTTCCTCTAACTTTTTGCCTGCTTTACCACTCTCCTGCTCAATGTACTCAAACCTTCGTATAAATTTATTTGTTGTACCTGTTAAGGCGAGCTCCGGGGATATTTTCAAAAATCTCGAAAGATTTACAAGCGAAAAAAATACATCACCCATCTCATCAGTTATTCTTTCCACATTTTTACTCTTATATACATTCTCCAGCTCCAATATTTCTTCTTTTACCTTTTTAAATACATCATCTATATCGTCCCAGTCAAAACCTACTTGAGCCGCTTTTTGCTGCACTTTAAAGCTCCTCATTAGTGCCGGTAAATTGGAAGGTACATCTTTTAATACAGCAGTCTGTGTTTCCATACCTTTTTCTTTCTTCTTGATTGCCTCCCAATTATCCACTACCTGATCAGCGGTGTCAGCCTTGTCCTCCCCAAAGATATGGGTATGCCTTGATACCATCTTGCGGCATATTCCCGATATCACATCTCCTATGTCAAAGTCTTTATCCTCTGCTGATATTTGAGCATGAAATACAATTTGCAGTAATAAATCACCCAACTCCTCGCACAGTCTTTTTTTATCGTTTATATCTATAACTTCAAGAACCTCATATGTCTCTTCTATTAAGTATTTTTTCAAGCTTTGATGAGTCTGTTCTTTATCCCATGGGCAGCCGTTCTCACTTCTTAAAAGCTTCATTATTTCGATCAGGTCTTGAAATTCGTATTTATTTTTTAACATCAACAACATCCTCTCAATTCACTTGAGCTTTTACCGCAAGCTCGTTTAACTTGAGCAGCAACCTAAAGTCCTAGACTGAAGTTCTGTTGAAAATACAGCATCTAAGCTTACGTTATTATATATAATACTACTTTTTCACTTTTTAATTCAAGTATTATGGAAAAATACATTATCAAAGCCTAAAATTATTTACATGTCTTAGATTTATAAAAAACTCAATTATAGTTAAAACATTTCGTAGGGAATTTGGATTTGTGAGGTGAGACAAGAATTAGACTTATTATTAATTGGTGTTTACTATTTTAGAAAGCTTAAAGAATTTAGAAGTCTTAACGATTTATAGATAGCTGATTATTGGGGGGACCAAAACTCAGATAAAAAAATCTGTTAACATTAAAAGCTGCACATTATTATACTTTTGTTTGTAAAAAATAATGTGCAGCTTTGTCTTCTCCATCTTATTGTTCCATTTGTTTTCCCAAAAAACCTGCTGCCGATTGAGCAAGTTTGGCTTCAACCTCTCCCATACGGATATTGGGATCTGTTGATAGTAATATAACTGCACCGATAGGGTCACCTTCAGATATAATAGGAGATACAACCTGTGAAGAATATTTTCTGTCAGCATTTTCATCTGCTAAGATTGATATAGTTTTTTCTTCAGCAGATTTTACAACTAGAGTTGTCTTCTCTTCAATGACCCTTTCAAGATCTTGACTCAAAGGCTTTTCAAGGAATTCCTTCTTTGAAGCTCCTGAAACTGCTATTATTGTATCTCTATCTGTAATGCAAGTAATATGTCCGCTGGTTTTGTGAAGTGAATCGGCATACTGTGATGCAAAATCACTTAACTCACCTATTGGTGAATACTTTTTAAGAATAACTTCGCCTTCTTTATCGGTAAATATCTCTAAGGGGTCGCCTTCCCTGATTCTTAGTGTTCTTCTTATTTCCTTAGGTATTACAACTCTTCCTAAATCGTCTATTCTTCTAACTATTCCGGTTGCCTTCAATTTCTATTACCTCCTTAATTAGTTTAATTTGTTGTACAATTTTAGTATTGATTTTTTATTGGAGTTTTATACATTAAAGGCTATTTGTGAAAAGTTTAAAAAGCTTAAAACTATAAAAAGAAATACCGTTGCATGCAACGGTATTTCTTTTTATAGTTAACCATCTTAATTGTTTATAATTATTTAAAAGAATCTATTATAGGCTGATTTTTTGTCACACTGTATTGAGCATCTTTCTTCCACTGCGCGAGGGTGTCCAGGTATTTTTTACTCTGCATTTCTGCTTTTATTTCCTGTTTAGCATCTTCAAAGGTACTTTTCTTTTCAAACTTCATTATGTGATATCCAAACTGTGTTTTTACTATGCCTACATCACCAGCTTTCGCACTGAATGCCCAATCCTCAAATTCCTTTACCATTTGGCCATTCTTAGCGAATGTATATTCTCCACCAGTGTCTTTTGACCCTGGATCTTCAGAGTACTGTTTAGCCAATGCTGCAAAATCTTCTCCCGCCTTTACCTTTGCCAGGATATCATTTGCCTTCTTTTCAACTTCTTTTTGCTTATCCGCAGGTAAATCTTTGTTATCCTTATCCTTTATGGATACAAGTATATGCCTTACAGTTACCTTTTCGTGCTCTGTCTTGTCTTCCTCATAGTGCTTTTTCATTTCTTCTTCGGTAACCTGAATCTTACTTTGTTCTGCCTGTCTGAACTTTTCCGAAAGCTTTATCTGCTTGGAAATTTCCATGTACTGATCCATGTTGACACCAAGCTGCTTGGTTATTTCCTTCTCCGCGTCGGCCTTAGTGCCGTAATTCTTAACAATCTCGTCGAAATATGTTTTTATTTCGTCTTCATCCTTCTTTTCCAGAGCAATGTTGTTCTGCTTAGCTTTTGCTGTCTCTATCTCCAGCTCCACAGCTTTGTCAAAAGCCATATTCTTTGCAACATCGATAGCTTTATCGGTACCGATATTCTGATTTAAATCAGTTATTCCCCACTGTTTTTCCATATAAAGCTTAGTGGAATTCCAGAATAACGTATATTCTGTTTTTGTTATTTTTTCCGTACCTACTTTTGCAACATAGTCATTGTTATTATTTTTATTGTACATAAAAATCCCAGCGGCTGCGAGGCCGGCAACAACCAGAGCTGCAGCAGAAATGTAAATCCACTTTTTGTTCAATTCTATCTCTCCTTATCTTGTTTGAGGTTGCAACAGCAAAAGATTTTTGATTATATCTGCTGCACCGTGCCGGTCAAAAAATTCTCCAGATAAACAACTTTAAGAATGGATTTACATAATAAATAATTGTTCTTTTCCCTAGTTACAGTTCCACTATTTAAAGTTCTTTACCGTGAGGATAATACACTGACATAGCTATATATATTATAATAGATTGTCAGCCTCACTGCAATTTTTTAATGTCTTGTAACAAAATCTTAATATTTTCTAATAAATCTTCACGTTTTATACCTGAAGTTTTGAATGTAACATAGGGAGTATTACTTGCAGTAAAAAGCAGCTTTCTGCGGTATTTTTCCATAAGAGTGCCAATCCCCTGTATATTTATAGGCGCCCCTTTGCGGTATTGTAAAATCACAGCCTCACCTTTTTCCTGCACTCCTGTAAACCCGCATGCTTTTGCTATGGTCTTGAGATATGCAATCTCGATAAGGTTTTTTACCGGTTTGGGCATATCCCCATAGCGGTCTATCAATTCATCTTCTATATCCTCAACATCGCTTTTATCCTGTATAGAGGCTATTTTTTTGTACATTTCAATCTTCTGTTCTTCAGAGTTTATATATTCATCATCTATATAAGCGTTGACGTTGATATCAATAGATATTTCTTCATCATCTTGTGTAAAATCTTCTCCCTTTAGCTCTCTTACTGCTTCGTCCAACAGTTTACAGTACATATCGTAGCCCACAGCTTCAATTTGGCCATGCTGCTCCGGTCCTAAAAGATTTCCTGCTCCTCTTATCTCCAGGTCTCTCATGGCTATTTTAAAGCCGGACCCGAACTCAGTGAATTCTTTTATCGCCTGCAGCCTTTTTTCGGCAGTTTCAGAGATGACCTTATCCTTTTTATATGTTATATAGGCATAAGCCAGCCTGTTCGAACGTCCGACCCTTCCACGTATCTGATACAATTGGGACAGCCCCATCCTATCGGCGTCTTCCACAATAATGGTATTTACGTTGGGCAAATCAAGTCCCGACTCGATTATGGTAGTACAAATCAACACATCATAATCACCGTTTAGAAAGCTGTACATAACGTCTTCCAGCTCCTTTTCTCCCATCTGTCCATGGGCTACCCCCACCCTTGCTTCGGGGACAAGTGCTTGAATCTCCGCAGCCTTCAAATGTATGGTTCTTACGCGGTTATATAGGTAAAATACCTGTCCGCTCCTGCTAAGTTCACGGATAATTGCATCCCTTATTACATCAGCGTTATGCTCCATAACATAAGTTTGTACCGGATAACGTTCTTCCGGTGGATCTTCAATAACGCTGATATCCCTTATACCTACCAGCGACATGTGTAGTGTTCTTGGTATAGGGGTCGCAGTAAGTGTTAGAACATCCACGTTCGGTTTCATGTTTTTAAGCTTTTCCTTATGCGTTACACCGAAGCGCTGCTCCTCATCTATCACAAGAAGTCCCAGGTCTTTAAATTGTATATCCTTTTGTATAAGTCTATGAGTACCTATCAGTACATCAACATTTCCGGCTTTAACTTCCTTGAGAATCTTTTTTTGCTCGGTTTGGGTTCTGAAACGGCTGATTACATCCACAGTTACAGGAAAGTCTTTCATTCTTTCCTTGAAATTGCTGTAGTGCTGCTGGGCGAGAACAGTGGTGGGAACCAGATATGCAACCTGCTTTCCATCCATAACTGCCTTGAATATAGCCCTAATAGCTACTTCGGTTTTTCCATAGCCTACATCTCCACACAGCAGTCTATCCATGACCTTCTCGGCTTCCATATCCGCTTTGATTTCTTCTATACATTTGAGCTGGTCATCTGTCTCCTCATAAGGGAATAATTCCTCAAGCTGCTTTTGCCATACAGTATCCTTTGAAAACTGAAATCCCTTTACCGCTTGTCTCTGGGCATACAGCTTCACCAGCTCTCCGGCAAGTTCCTTGAGAGATTCTTTTACCTTACTTTTAGCCTTTGCCCATTCGGAGCCACCCAGCTTGTTGAGTTTGGGAGCCTTCCCCTCGGAGCCTATATATTTTTGGATAAGGTCAAGCTGGTTGGTAGGAATGTATACATACCCACCTTCCTGATATTTTATCTTGACGTAATCTCTTTTTACATTGCCTACCGTCAGCTGCTGTATACCCACATATTGACCTATTCCATGGGACTGATGTACAACATAGTCACCTACATTTAGTTCGGTAAAAGTCTCTATTCTTTTACCTTCTTTTTTGCGCCTACCCTTTTTCAGCTTTTTATCCTGGCCGAAAACCTCTTTGTCACTTACAACAACAAGGCCTATATCAGGATATTCAAAGCCTTTATTCAGGCTTCCGTGAGTTATTACCACCTGCCCTGTTTGTACTTCATCCTCCAAATCCTCTATATAAGAGGATTCAACTTCAGCAGAACGCAGAGTATCCATCAGTCTTTCTCCACGTCCCCTCGGGCCTGATAAAACTACCACCCTGTTTCTCTTCTCTTTCCAGTGTCTTATGTCATCAATCAGTAAATCCATATGTCCATGGTAGGAACCGGCGGACTTTGAATGAATGTTAAAGCTGCCCCGGTAGTGACTCCCTTGATTACCGGCTGCAGAAAGGGTATTCAGATACACACCCCTTTTATCGCGCATTTTTTTATACAGGCTTTCATAATCAAAATATGTTTCCATACTCTGTGGGAGCATATGGGCTTTTTCAATTAGCGCCTTACATGCCTCATGGTGTTCCATCAGGATATTCTCTATCCTCTGTACAACCCTTACCTGCTCATCCACAAAAACCACTGTGTTCTTATCCAGATAGCCGGTAATGTCCTGTGGTTCATCTATTATATATGGTATGTACCTATCCATTCCGGGAAAATAATAGTCATTCTTAAACCTTTCGATGTCCGACTCAATTTTATCCCTTAAGTTCCTTACATATTCTGCATTATTTTTATTTGCTACTTTTTGCACATGTTCCATTAGGTCACTACTTATTTTTTCAATAATGCTATCCCTTTTGTCAGGAGAATATATAACCTCACGGGCAGGTAAAACCTTTATACTATCAATCTTATCAACAGAGCGTTGAGATATTATATCGAGCTTTCTTATAGAATCTATTTCATCATCAAACAGCTCTATACGCACTGCATAATCGCTGCCCGGTGAAAATATGTCAATAATCCCTCCGCGAATTGCAAACTGTCCTTTTCCTTCAACTGCATGGACCCTTTCATAGCCCATTGTCACCAAGCTTTGGGACAGCAGATCAAGCTTTACTCTCCCACCTAAGTTAAAGCTTAGTATATGGTTGTAGTAAAGCTCCCTTGAAACCATTTTTTGACTAAAGGCTTCAGCTGATGTGACTATGAACTTATATCTTCCATCAACAAGCCGGTCAATTGCTTTAATTCTTTGGAAAACGGAATCATAGCTTCTGGCTTCAACTTCATGCAGCATTATTTCCTTTGCCGGTAGAAAAAGTACATCCTCTCCTGCAAAAAACGAAAAGTCCTCGAAAACCTTTCTTGCCTGCATTTCGTTAAATGCAATAAACATCCCCTTGCAGTTAAGGTGCTTGCATATGGAATAGGAAATATGAACCTTCTGCGAATCTGAAGGGCCAGTGATACTAACAGGTGTTATATTCTTTTTCAGTGAGCTTAATAAGTCGTTATATTCCTTAATCTCAAGAAGCGGATTACTTAAATAATTCATAGGTACCTTCACTTATTATACTTATTCATAGCTGCTTCAGCGCCGGACTTTACAATAGCTGCAACTGCTTCGGCGGCATTAATCATACTTTCATGTACAAATTTCTTTTCGTCATTGCTAAACTTCCCAAGTACATAATTAGCTAATTCCCATCCCTGAGGAGGCTTTCCTATACCTACCCTGACACGCGGAAATTCGTCCGATTGTGTATGATATATTATTGACCTCATCCCGTTGTGAGTTCCTGCACTTCCCTTTGGACGCACTCTTATCTTGCCTAAGGGTAGATCTATATCGTCATATATTATTATAATGTTTTCCATCGGAACCTTATACCATTCGATTATTTCCCTTATACTTTCACCGCTTAGATTCATAAAAGTCTGAGGCTTGACCAGAATTACACGTCGGCCTTCTATAGTCCCATCTCCTAAAAGCGCTTTGTGCTTCAGCTTTGAAATTTTTATTCCATGCTTGTCTGCCAGAAAGTCAACAATCTCAAACCCAATATTATGTCTGGTACTAATATATTCTGCACCTGGATTTCCCAATCCGGCTATTATAAATACATTCTCCAATTTCTACACCTCTTTATACCAAGTATGAGCTTATTTGTGCCTCAAGTGATCTATCCGCTATAGCTAGAATGGACAATTAAAGGTTACTTTAACTGTCCATTCTATATAAATTGCGATAATGATATTACAAGGAAAAATTAGATTATTGCAATATAACTTAAGGTAACAAATTGCAAAAAAGATTAGGGAGAACTTCGTTGTAGATTCTTTTTTGCAATTTATATAGCTTATAACTCGCTTAAATTTTATTAATTCCCGAATATTATCAAGGTTATTTATACTACTAAATTTGTGTAAACAATGTGCTTATGGATATATCTCCGTAAATTCTCTCAATTGCCTGTGCAAATATGTCCGCAACCGACAACACTCTTATATTGTCTATCTTCTTGTCATCGGTCAAAGGAATAGTATTTAATATAACCAATTCCTTCATACCCGAATTTTTTATCCTCTCTATAGCAGGTCCGGATAATACGGCATGTGTACAGCAAGCATATACTTCTTTAGCCCCGATTTCCAACAATGCTTTAACAGCGTTTACTATAGTTCCCCCAGTATCTATCAGGTCATCTACAAGTACAACTCTCTTATCCCTTACATCACCTATGATATTCATTATTTCAGACACATTAGCCTTAGGCCTTCTTTTATCAATAATTGCAATGGGTACATCAAGCTTTTCAGCAAACTTCCTGGACCTTGTAACGCTGCCCACGTCAGGAGAAACTACTACTACATCGTCAAGAGTTTGGAATTTTTCCTTAAAGTGTTCAGCTAAGATAGGCACTCCTACCAAGTGATCCACCGGAATATCAAAGAAGCCCTGGAGCTGTGGAGCATGTAAATCCATAGTCAGAACTCTATGGGCACCGGCAGATGTGAGGAGATTTGCCACAAGCTTCGCTGAAATAGGATCTCTTGCCTTAGCTTTTCTGTCCTGTCTAGCATAGCCGAAGTAAGGCATAACAGCCGTAATCCTACCTGCTGAAGCTCTCTTTAGTGCATCAATCATTATGAGCAGTTCCATTAGATTTTCATTTACCGGTGAACATGTAGATTGTACTAAAAATACATCCGACCCCCTTACAACCTCACCTATATTTACTGCTACTTCTCCGTCACTAAATCTTCCAACTTGAGCAACACCCACAGGCAATCCTATTTTTCCCGCAATTTCTTCAGCTAATGACCTACTTGCATTTCCTGCAAAAATCTTGATATCTTTTCCATGTAAATTCATTTGTATACCCCTTTTCTATCTTTTTCTATATACTGACGTGATACTAAACAGCTTCTTGTAAAGCAATTTTTATTTTTTCTTCTGAATTCCCTTTTTGATAACCCAATCCTGTTTTATAACCTGTCTTTCCCTTGCTATTGCAAGCGAATTTTCCGGAACCTCTTCAGTAATAGTTGAGCCTGCAGCAATATATGCATTATCTCCTACCACGACCGGTGAAACCAGGTTTACATTACATCCTACAAAAGCATTATCTCCGACAACAGTCTTATGCTTTTTGCTTCCGTCATAATTAACAACAACTACCCCACACCCCAGGTTTACATTCTTTCCTACTTCGGCATCTCCTATGTAGGTAAGGTGGGATACCTTAGTTTTATCACCTATTACCGATTTTTTAATTTCTACAAAATCCCCTATCTTAACCTGCTTGCCAATTTTACTTCCCGGGCGTATATATGCGAATGGTCCTACATGGGTGTCATCGTCTACTGAACTTTCCAGTACAACCGAGTTGGTGATTTCCACACCATTACCTACCCTTGATTCCACAAGTCTTGCGTTTGGGCCTATAATGCAGTCTTCTCCTATAGTCGTCCTACCTTCTAAAACCGTTCCGGGATATATAACAGAATCAATACCTATCTGAACTTCTTCATCTATATAAGTTGATCCGGGATCGATTATCGTAACCCCAGCCATCATGTGCCTGTTTAGAATTCTTTTTTTGAGAATGTCCGCAGCCTCGGCTAACTGAGCCCTATTATTTATTCCTAGTATTTCGTTGGAATCCTTTACTTTGATCGCTCCTACCTTTAACCCCTTGTTTATCAGGATTTCCAAAGTATCGGTTAAATAATATTCCCCCTGGCTGTTGTTATTATTCAATGCTTTCAGAGCCTCAAGAAGATCTCTGATATTAAAGCAGTACATTCCGGAGTTGATTTCTTTGATGTTTTTCTCTTGATCGTTTGTATCACGGTGCTCGACAATTTTGAGGACATTTCCGTTTACATCCCTGACAATTCTGCCGTAGCCTGTAGGGTCATCAAGATCAGCTGTAATAACAGTTGCCGAATTATTATTGCTTTTGTGATATTCTATAGTGTTGGAAACGGTTTCTGCTGTGATAAGAGGTGTATCGCCACATAATACAATTACGTAGCCGTCTTTATCTTTAAGATATTCTTCAGCTTGCATTACAGCGTGCCCTGTCCCGAGTTGCTCTGTTTGAAAAGCGTACTTCACTTTATCGCCCATACATTCCTTAACCTGATCGGCTCTATGTCCTACAACAAGTACTGAATGGTCAACACCAGCACTTTCTACAGCCTGACAAACCCACTCAATAAGGGTTTTTCCGCAGGCTTTATGCACAACCTTGGAGTTTTTGGACCTCATCCTTTTGCCTTCTCCTGCGGCAAGAATTACTGCCATTAGGTGGTTCATCAATAAATACTCCCCTCATTTTTTTTCAGGTTATATTTTCTCACTTTTTATTGAATTTTTCAACTAAGAAATTTCATAATTTGCGTAATAAATACATAGTACGAATATTATTCATTCTACTATACTGCCTAGATACTAAGTTTTGCATGCTTTTCATTTTATGTACAAAAAAATAAAGACACTAATTTAGTGTCTTTATCCTATCCTTCAACAGTCGCTGATTCATATTTTTCCAGAATTACGCTCTGTATTTTTTCTCTTGTAGTTGCATTTATTGGGTGTGCAATATCCCTAAATTCACCATCCGGAGTCTTTCTACTCGGCATTGCAATGAATAATCCATTTTGACTTTCTATAACCTTTATGTCGTGTACAACAAATTCGTTGTCAAACGTTACAGAAACAACGGCCTTCATTTTTCCTTCAGCGTCAATTTTTCGTATGCGAACATCTGTTATCTCCATAGTAGTTACCACCCTCCGTTTATTAAGTATATTAGTATATTCGCCATATTTTTATTTTTTCCTTCTAGATTTTAATAAATTCCAAAATCTTTTTAGTTACTCAACAGCCAATATCTTTATTATAGGAGTTTATGTATTTTTTATACTACAAACTACTATTTTGATTCGAAATATATCGCATTTAATGTATATACTTACCTTATTCTTATTTATGTTCCATCATATAGATAGTTCACAATATACTTGGTTTTATATCGATAATGCTTTCATCCTCAATAGCATTGTTCAATGTCAGTAAAGACAAATAATTGTCTACAAGCTTTTTCACCGGTTCTGCGGTTTCAATAAGTACACCTATACCAACAACCTCACATTCAAATTCTTTTGCCAGTTCAATAATTCCTTTTGCCGTACCGCCACCTTTCATGAAGTCATCAATGAAAAGGAGCCTTGAATTTCTTTTAAGTGCTTTTAGAGATAAAACCATTGTCTGGATTTTTTTTGACGATCCCGATACATAGTTTATATTAACTGAGGCACCCTCGGTAGCCTCATTATTATGTCTTACAATAACAAGAGGTACATTCAGATATTTTGCTGTAATAAAAGCCAGAGGTATCCCCTTGGTCTCCACAGTTATTACATAATCGATCTGCTTTGAATAAAAATTAGCAGTAAATATCCTTCCTATATTACCGATAACCTCGGGATTGTATATTATATCAAGCATATATAGATATCCACCGGCCAGCAGTCTTTCTTTCTTTGACAACTCGGTACACAATGACCCTAAAATATCTTTGATACCTGCTTTACTCATAGTGGGTATAAACCTTACACCGCCGGAAGCACCAGGGATAGTTTCAATCAAGCCCAGTTCAAACTTGTCCAGGAGTTTCTGAATAATGTCAATATCTTCACTTACAGTTGATTTCCCAGCTCCAAACATTTCAGCAAAACTTCCGAGTGTAAATATTTTACCCGGAGAATCGGACAGCATTTTGACAAGCACTGCTATACGTTCATTTCTTTGGATTTTATCCATCTTTTTCCCTCAATTCAGGCTTTTAAGCACATAGTTATGGTTTGTATCATACGATGTTATATTATACTATATATTATCAAATATTTTAATACGCTTTCAGTTAATTATTTAAATACCTGTAATCATTTCCTGAAAGGTAATTTTTTTGTATTTGGCTATCCTTTATATTATAACTGCTTAAAAAGCTCCATATAATATTTATTATAATGATTTCATATATTAGAAATTTTTTAACTTTCTCTTTTACTCGAAATGTTGTATTATTATGAAGTGATGAACCCTTAACCTTTAAATAGGCTTTTAGTAAAAATATGGTTAGAAATTTAAAAATTTAGTTAAACTAATATATAAAGATAGTTTACTGTAAACTTAGTGATTTCCAGTTAGGCAATGAGCTGTGGTAAGTGCGATTTGCCTAACTGGATAAAATCACTTTTACAGTAAACTATCTATAAACGACCATTTTTTGTCCATGTGTACAGATAGCAAGAATAAAATAAAGGAGTGTTAGGTTTGGAAGAAATAAACCTGCTTGAATTACCGGAAATAAAACATGTCCATTTTATCGGTATAGGCGGAGTAAGCATGAGTGGCCTTGCTGAAATATTATTGAGTCTCGGCTATAAAGTTTCAGGTTCTGATATGAAGGCCTCCAATATCACACAAAAGTTAGAAAAGCTTGGTGCTAAAATATATCCCTACCACAGCGAAGCTAATATCGATAGCCCGGATCTGGTAGTGTATACCGTCGCAGTTAAGGAAAATAACCCTGAAATGGTTAAGGCAAAAGAATTAAGTATACCTATAATTGATAGGGCAGCACTTCTTGGCCAGGTAATGAAAAAATATCCTTTTAGCATTGCAGTTTCAGGAACTCACGGCAAAACCACCACTACATCAATGGTTACAATGATAATTCTGGAATCGGAATTTGACCCTACTGTACATATAGGTGGCGAGCTTCAGGCCATAGGGGGCAATACCCATATAGGGGGAAACAAATATTTTATTACTGAGGCTTGCGAATACTACGAAAGCTTTCTTAAGTTTCATCCCTACCTTGCTATAATCCTGAATATTGAAGTTGACCATGTAGACTATTTCACCGGTCTTGAGCATATCAAGGATACATTTTTAAAATTTACTGCTCTGATACCTAATGAAGGCTACCTTGTAGCATGTATAGATGATGAAAACACAGCTTCACTGCTGGATAAGGTTTCGTGCAACATAGTAACCTACGGTCTCAACTCCCCAAATGCCACGTGGAGTGCTAAAGATGTTACATTTGACGATATGGGATGTGCGACTTTTACCCTTGTAAAGGATAAAGAAAGTATTTCAACAATCAAATTGGGGGTTCCGGGGCTTCATAACGTAAGTAACTCATTGGCAGCTATAGCCTCATGCTATACACTGGGCTGTGATATCGAAGCTATTAAACACGGTCTGGCTAGATTTACCGGAACACATAAGCGCTTCGAGTTTAAGGGTGTTGTAGACAATATTAAGGTTATCGATGACTATGCCCACCATCCCTCTGAAGTCAAGGCTACACTAAAAGCTGCAATGAACTGCGGTCATTCAAAAGTATGGTGTGTATTTCAACCCCATACATACACAAGAACTAAAGCATTTTTAGATGAGTTTGCCCAATCCTTCAGTGATGCAGATGTTGTAATATTGGCGGATATCTATGCTGCAAGAGAAATAGACACAGGAGAAGTAAACTCAAGCATGTTGGCAGAAAAAATAAGATCAACCGGTAAGGAAGCAATTTATCTTGGAGGATTTGATCCTATAGCTAAATACCTTGTGGAAAATGCCTCTCCAGGAGATTTGATTATAACAATGGGTGCCGGGGATATCGTAAAGGTAGCTGACCTGTTTTTAAAGAATAAAGGAATATAAATAGTGCTTTTTGACATTATAAATTTCTATTAGTTTTAATGTTAAAAATGCACTTCGCTGATTGTTGTGCCTTGCTACCAGAAACGAATTCTGTTACAAGGCACTAGTTGAATAAGATATGAACAAATTGCTATGTGAGCCGGTATATATTATATATGACCGGCTTTTTTACTGCGGTATTGGCAGATAAGATCCAACTATGTTCGTAAATGTTGGTGTCTTTAGGTTTTGTATGGAAATTTACCTACTTTATTGATATAATATTATTTATAATTAAACCAATCTATATATATGGATTTTTATACTACTATCAGGAAGATGGTATAAAATGTTTATCTTATTTTTAGCATTATGGACAATCAGCTTTATACTAGCTGTGACAGATTGGAAAACGGAGTCTACCCGATGGGGCAGCATAACCTTTTTTCTTGCAGGTTGTGGGGGGCTCTCTGTAGTTGTGGAAGAAAATATCGGCCCCTTTGTACGCCAGTATATAACCGATGATAACTCGATCAATTTTATACTGGCATTTTCCGATGGCTTTTTAGCTTCCCTTTCCCATTGCTTTGGCCCCTATGCTTTGCTAATGTTTAGTTTAAGCTACTCAGAAGTATTTGTTAATAAATCAGCTGCATTGAAAACTAAAGTAGTATATCTGCTTTTACTCCCCGTAATACTAATGTACATATTTTTCCCGATTTCTCCTTCCTTCAAACCGGATTTTGTACCACTATCCCTATGGGTAACCCTTTATGTTCTGGCTACTGATTACCTATTGGTTTTTTCCTGTATTAAAGCTAAGGATTCAAAGGTAAGGCAGCAAAGAACTTTGACTTGCATAATAGTGATACCTCCTATAATGTGCTCTCTCCTGACTAATTATATTTTACGCGCGCTGGGAATCCAGCACCTGTGGCGATATAACAGCTTTATTATTGTACTTCAATTTTTAGCATTTGTAGTTTTCAGTATAAAATACGGTGTAATGGGCATTAAGCTCAAAGTTGAAAAGAATCGATTAGATAGTACTATGAGGGCTATGACTTCAGGAACGGCTATACTTAATCATGCTATTAAAAATGAGGTTATGAAAATCATAATCTGCGCAGATAACCTAAAATCTATTGACAAAGAAAATGATCCATATGCTAACGAAAATCTCCAGGTGATACTTAACTCAGGTGATCATATGTTAGCTATGGTAAAAAGAATTCAAGAATCTATGCAGGATATTATTCTGTATGAAGTACCAAACCGCTTGGCTGATATAATTGATAATTCTCTACATAACATTAAACCCTATATTATAAATAAAAGCATTAGTGTAAATGTAAATTATGCTTGTGATATAATCCTTTCATGTGATACAGTACATATGCGCGAGGTGCTGAATAATATTTTTAAAAATGCAATAGAAGCTATGGAAGCCCATGGAGAGCTTAGTATTAGCCTACTCATGGACAAAAGCAAGGCAACTATAGTAATTAAGGACAATGGCTCGGGAATATCTAAGGAAAACCTCCCCCACATAATTGATCCGTTTTTCTCTACAAAAAACCGAAGTCAGAATTTTGGACTTGGGCTATCTTATTGTTATAATGTTATCCAAAAGCATAAAGGAAGTTTAGAGATTGATAGTGAATTAAACCTTGGAACCACTGTAACGCTAAGCTTCCCACCAAGAAAAATTTTAAAGCTAACATCATACTCTACTAAGCAGGAGGTTGTCTATGGATAAAATCAAAATACTTATAGTGGAGGATGATCCTGATTGGACAAAGTCTATGGTCAACTTTCTCCATAAACAAAATGATATAGAGGTTGTTGCTACTGCATCAAATAAGCAGGATGCCATCAAGTTGGCAAATCCTGAGCAGGTTGATGTTATTCTTATGGACATTAACTTAACAGAGAACAAATATGATGGTATATATGCTGCTGCAGAAATCCAGCAAAGTAAGAAGGTTAAGATAATCATGCTTACCTCACTTAGCGATGAAGATATAATTACCAATTCATTCAACGCAGGAGCTGTTAATTATATATCAAAAACAAACTATAAAGAACTCCCTAATGCCATCCGTTCCACTTATAAAACTACTTCTCCAATAGAGGTTTTATTGAAAGATTATTCACGCCTAAAAGAGGAGGAACAGTTAAAGGACTTGACACCTGCTGAAAAGGAAGTATTTGACCTCATAAAAGCAGGGTACACACAATCCCAAATAGAAAAAAAGTTAAATAAAGCCGAAAGTACTTTGAAAAATCAAGTAAACAAGATATTGAAAAAGTTAAATGTACGTAGCTGCAAGGAAGCACTTCACAAAGTAAAAACCAGAGGCCTACTCAAACAGTCTTCAGAAAAACAAAGGAATGAATAACTTAAGGCTATTCATTCCTAATTAATTCTATGCATATCATATGGTGACAGCCACTAATAAGAATTACTTCTAGAGCAGTACCGACACCACACTAAGAAAGTGTATTTTAAACACGTGTGAGTTGTAATTAATATTGGCAATTTCCTGACCTAAAAACTAGCGTTTTTGTAACATAAAATTGCAATCCTTGTAATTACGAATGGCAATTTTCGTTGTTTTCGTAACTAAAAATGGCAATTTTCGTTAGCAAGTTTTACTGCTTAAATAATTATAACATTTGAACGTTATGAAATGTATAACTATTTTTATAAAAATCCAATAAAATGCTCATGTGGCTTTAAAATAAAGGTTGTATTTTTATAACAATATTTATACATTTGAAATAAAGTAATCAAACATGTAAAGAATATGAATTAAAATATATTTATTACGAATATTGTATAGGAATTCAGGGTGGATTTATACCCTGAATTCTTTTTATTTTATAATGCTTAGTGTATTATAAAATTTTTATAAGCATAAGTTTTTTGGAGGCTATATAAGGAATTTTGGAAGGGGAGTCAAATTACTTACAAAAATTTTTTATACTGTTTTTGACAAGGAGTAGTAATAAGATGTTACATTTAATATTTGTTGTTTTATTTAGGAATAGGTGGTAAAATAGTTACACAATATTACAATTTTCTCTAACAATAGGAGGTACATTAATGGACTTCAAGTATGTTCCTATATTAAAAAACAGAAGAGAAGAGTTAAGTGTATTAAAAACTCTATTCAAAATGCCTATTTCCACAAAAATTCTTCCCTTATTAGAGATTGTTCAGGATAAAGCTCAAAAGAATTCAAAAACCTTATTTTATGAGGATTTAGAGGAGTTTGCAAATCCTGATATACCTTTCATGGTAGATATTCGAAAAATGGCTAGACCAACTGGTACCTCACCTACAGTAAAACAATTTCTTACAAAAGTAAAACGTGATGTTAATTACCAACTGGATTTATTTAAAAAACTTCATAAAATTCGTAACCTTATACCTGTTATTTCTTATGATCCTAACGATTATGATTCAAATGAAATTATTAATACAGATAAAGAACTAAGAAAGATTGGATATGATAGAATTGCGTATAGATTGACAATTAATTATTTTACTGTACCATATAGTGAAATAATTAAAGTAATTAAAGACAATGACATATTAATTTTGGATTTGGAAACAGTGAAATATAGTAATCCTGATCATATGGATAAGTACAACAAAGTTAAGAACCTAAAGTTGTCTAAAAAAATTTCGCTTGTATTGGTACATTCGGTATTGAAGAAAGATATGACAAATACTGGATTAGTTAATGGTGAGAAAATTGATGGTCTTAATGATGGAATTAAAAAACATTATAGTAGTTATGGTTTTGATGCCTTTGGAGACTATACATGTGTCAAAGGAGAGCTGCCACCAAGTGGGGGGATGATAAGCCCTGGTTTTATATTTTATTCGTGGAAAAATGATTGCTATATTGGGTTTAAAGGCAGAGAGCCAAAATTAACAGAATTTAAAGATTATATAGTTCCCAATGTACTTAAATCTTCATATTGGAATGAGTATTCAAATAGCCACCGGGACAAATGCCCGGGCTGCTTTAAAGTTCTAGAAGTGAAAAATGGATTCGATGATGGCAAGAACCAAGGGTTATGGAAAAGGATATCTATGTTGCACTACATTTATACAATGGATGAACTCTTATAGTAAATTGAATCTGGACTCATTGGGGCATGAAAGAAAGATTGAATGTCTATAGGCATAATTTTGTCAAAGTTATCACATAAAAATTGCCACTGTTTTGAGAACCTAATTTTTACAGCAAGCTTAAATAGCTCATTTATCTTTCTTGCTCCAATGTTTTCAATAATTTTTTCCCTATCTGATCGATTAGATGCTAAGTTCTTATATCCAAGTTCACATAGAACTGCTCGTAAATCTTCAGAAGAGAGATTTCTAATTTGAGCCTTATTATCAATACCCTTGTTTTTTATAGCTTTTCTTATTGTTTTAAAATTGCATGCCCCATTTTTAAAGTTGTACTCTTTAATGCCACAAATCTGGGGTACAACTTCTTTAATCTTTTCAATGTGTCTTTTATGGGTGATAATATATACGTATTCAAATACTTTTAAATAATCTTTTACTTGTTTCTCAATTCTATTTATGTTGTCAAGTTCAGTTTTTATTTCATAGGCAATTGATTTGCCGTTTACACGGCATAAATCTACTCTGCTAGAATCAATATTCATTTCAAAAAAAGTTACTTCATCTTTTTTATTAAGATATTCCTTTATTATATGGTACTTAATTACTTTCTCATTTGGATAATAATTCATTATTATATCATTTACAATTTTATGACCTATTACATCACTCTTCATATGTACAATATCTTTGAATAGTTCATTTGGTAGTTCGCTCTCTAGTATATTCCATATTTTTTTATCGCCTAAAAAAGGAGTATACAAAGTATTAAAAGTTCTACCAATTGACTTAAGTACAGATAAATTAATTCTGCTATTAATTAAATCATTAGTGCTTTTCAAATTAATCTCCTCCTTCATATAAACTCTGGTTTATTTTACCAAAACGTGATTTTAATATCAATATAATTGCAAGTTTGCATTACTTATGTTTTATATTTAAACTATGCGCTAAAATGTTTTGCATTATTAGTATATTGTCATTTCCATGCTTCATATATTCAGTAAAATTAACTAGTACGCTTCCAGAAGCAAAATCATTAACATCAAATCTTACTAAGTTATTCAGCCTATACTTTATTCCGCCACTTGAATTCATTTTTCTATATAATTGAGTATTATGTTTAAAGCCAAGTTGGGATTTTAAATCGTTTAAGCCTAATAGTCTTTGTGGCAAACGATAACCGAAATCTTTAAAATCATAGACACTTGGCTTTAATGGAACACCATAAAGCTCCTTTGAGGCAAGATTTAAAACATTCAGAACCTCAGCAGGGCTACACAGGCTTTCTAAAACATGAAAATCACTTAAGACTGAAAAGTCTGATAGTTTAAAAGATTTATACATAACTTCTACTTTTAAGTTTCTCTTTAAGAACTCCTCAAAGTCAGACTTGCTATATAAAACTTTTTTTCTAATCAAGCTTAAATTTAGATTGGTGCCTTGCTCAGTATTAAAAGTTCTATTAATCATGATTCGTGCAGGAGTATTTATATATATATGTTTAAAGATATCTCTAAAATTAATGAGGAAGTAAGTATAAGAGCATGATAAATAATAGCATGCCTCATCGATAGTAAGGTTGAAATCGCGATTTGTTATATACTCCATATACTCTACGGCTATATCAGAATAACATTTTCCAGAACCATCAATTTTAACAACATTAGCTTTCATATACATCTCCAACTACTTAAGTTATTAATATTAATAACTTAAGTATACCAAGAAATATTTTCCTTGTCCATATGGTTTTTGGATTTATAAAGTTCATTTTTAAAAAAAGTAAAGTACCATTGGAATCCAAAAAGTTATCTTCTAAAGTTAAGCAAGTTATTAGTAATAACCACTTACCTTATTTGATTTTATATATATGAGTAATCAATTTGATTTTATATAGTTGCTAACTAATATTCTTAGGATCTGAGTTGAGGTATATATGATAATACTTTTTTAACAATATACAGCCTTTATTTTAAAGTGATAGATGGAATCTTTCTAGATAATTGAGCTAAGTGTACAAATTTTATTTAGCGTCAAAAAAGAATACGATGGGAATATGCATATTTGAACAGATAATTAATATAAATATTATTTACACACCCAAACTATAGCTCGGGCAAAAATTTTATTTCACGTAGACTGTGTGAAACTCTTTCTACAAATTGCTCTTTATGATAATTTTGATCAAGGCTTGTGAGCCAGACTTCGGCTGACTTACAAGCCTTGATTATAATATAGTGAAAACCAAATAGCATGTCAGGAGCACCCTTGAGAAAGGGCGTTTATTTACTCTTAACCTGCCATTTGCTTTTTGCTACCGTGAAAGTCTACCATCATACATAATTAAAAGTTCTCCGTAAACTTTAACCCAATTTCTTAGTGGCAGTGTCCATTTTTTCACCGCTTCAAAGGAGCCAGGTAAAGGACTTTCAATAGAGCGGTATCACTCGGAAATTGGACTGCTACCATTTTTCAGTTACTTTTTTCAACTGTTCATAGCCAGCCTCTTCAGATAGTGCATGGTATATGATCTTTAAATTTAGTGGAGAAGACCTTCTTGTCTTTATCTGACACATATTTCAAGGTGTTTCTGACCTGATGCACAATACAGCACTGATATTCCGTCTGGGGATAGACTATAGCTATGGATTCCCTGGTTCTAGTCAGTCTGTCAACACAAAGAATCATAATATCCTTTAGTCCTAGATTTTTTAATTCGTTAAGGATACCAAGCTACTATTTGCTGCTTTCATTTGCACCAATCTGGATAGTCAAAACTTTTTACGTCTTCATAATTGATTCTAAGGATGATATAGGCTGCAAGTTTCCGAATAATATTATTACCGCGAACAGAAAAGTGTACATCATCAACAAAGACAATAGGATAGACACTGGACAGTGGCCTTTTTCGCCAATTTTCAATTTCAGAAAGCCGCTTGTTAGTTATATCAGAAGCCATACCTTTACTTACTTTAAATCCGTACATATCTTCGATTTGTTCAGAAATCTGCCATATCGTAAGGCCTTTTGCATATATGGCAATGATCTTATCCTCAATACTTGAGATATCTTTTTGGCATTTACGGACTATCTTAGGCTCGAAGGAGCTCTCTCGATCCGGTAGAACATCAATCTCCATCTCCTCTTATTTACTGCGAATGGCTTTAACCTTTTTACCATAAAAATACGTCCTATTATTTTATCATAGGACGCATTTTTACAGACTTTTTTTCATAGTCTCCAAGTATATATACCGCTTGCTAAATTAATTATGCTGCATAAATATTTTAAACTTACGGTTGATTTAACATTTTTAAACGCTTACTAATGACATATTCAGAAAGTCCTGTCATTTTTGATAGGATACTATATTTAATAGCTTGACCATTCTCCTCCAAAGTTCTTATCGCTTCGGAAATTGCGTCAAATTCTTTGCCGTATTTCTGCTTTAATATTGTACCATTATGTAGTTTTATCTTATTTAATATTTCAGCTACGATATATGGATAGTTTTTCCTCATGAATTTGTCATACACTCCCCCCATCTCATATATTTGATCCAATGTGGCTGTTTTACCCTCTAACATTATTGCAGACAGATATCTGTCTGTAATTTCTATCAGATGATCCCTAAGCACATTTCCCTTTTCTTTTTTATGCTCACATTGTATTTTAGTAATATATTCATCAAGGCTATAACTAATTAACGTTTTTTTCGTACAACCAATTATCTTTCGAATTTTATGGCTGTTAATATCTTCACCGGAGGTAATACACTGCTGTATTGCCTCTTCCACTTTTTGTTTCCAATATAAAATCCCCTTAGGTTTACACGATCCAAATTTTTTTCTTAGATAGTCAGATTTAAATATTAAAAATTTTTGTATCCGTTCATCTGCTAGATAGTAATAATAGTGGGGCTTGCTCCACCCATATATTTTATATGCATTCGAACACGTATCACCTGGTAATGCCATTATCACCTCAAACTTTTCAACTAAGTCTTCATATGTTTCTTCGGGAATATCATTCCACGAATTTTCAAGTAGGTTATTGTGTAATAAATAACCATAATACTTATATACCCTATCTAACCCAATATCTAAATCACGCTTTATTATTTTCTTGGGTATCCCTTTATCCAATAAAGGTTTTACCTTGTCCCATATTAAATCCACTTCATTATCAATTGACTCCCATATACCAGTACTTCTGTTATAACCATATTTCATATAACACTTCGTACATACCGACCCAAGCTCATACTTTTCATAATTAAATTTATAGCCCTTAACAACTTTCATTGTGATCTTCTTTTTATATGATTTGCACCATGGTGATAAGCACGGACCAGGCTTTTTACTCTTTGTGCTTTTGTAAGACTCGATAATTGATTTTATATATGTATCTGGAATACATATATCCGCAAATTGTTCTACTGTTAGATTATTATTCTTAAGAAAGTCTAGAAGGACATGCAATCGTATATTATAGTTATCACTTATGCCATTCGCTTTTTTCATTAATTTTATTGAAAAACTCTTTTTAAGAGAACTATTATGATTTTGCTTAAACTCACTACAACTCATTTGTGATGCATATAATATTTTCATGGCCAATAATTGTTGTTTTGTAAATCCAGTTTTTACTGAAACAAGGCTGCAATTTTGATCTAAAAGAAATCTCCAGTTAGTATACACCTCTATTTGTTCATTTATTATATCATCATCTGCTACTTTCTCTTCTTCATATTGATAGTATAAAGAGCCGCAGTTGGGACACTTATGTTTGTTAATAAATTCAGAGCAGTATGGTATAGGGCTATTACAGTTAGGACAAACTGATTTTAGACGTGTAAAATGTTTATCGCATATATTGATTCCATTGACTTGCCATAACAGATTATATGTTCCTGTCTCTCTCAAACAACTTATGCAAAAGCTCCTATTATAAGTGTTTATCGATTTTATCAGCAGTGAACTCCTATGGCTTTTATCATTGGCACTTTCATTAATAATTAGTTTATCTATTACCGAAGTGAAAGTATGTCTTTCAACACATTTAACTTCCAACCCCAGCAAATTGGATAGTACTTTCACATCTGCTAAACTCCTTGGCAATATGTCTAGCTGACATATATTACGTAATGTAATCTCTTGTTCGGCTTTCTTACCAAATATATTCTTTGTAATACCTCTTACATCAACCCCATTAGATTCGGCAATACGATATAAATAGCTGCTTAGTGATTCACTTTCAAAGGGTTTTAATCGAATAGTAAACCTTCTACCCATACTAGTACTCTCCTAAAGTTTTATTCTATATAAATGTCGATAAAACTTCAGCATTTGTTAACCAATATTTGTATTAGGATAAGTACTTAAAGATAGTATTTTTATTTTCCCTTCCTTTTCAAAATGCCCATTTCTTGATTTTTAGCCTGTTGAAGTTTTTTCATAGTCTGAATCATATTATTACATCCCCATAACCGTATAGTTTCGTGTCCAATTCCCGCTCTTGTGCATACGCTATTAATAGTTATTTTAGTATTATTTTCATACAGTTCTTTTAAAACATAACTTATAACCTTTTGCTTCTCTTCCAAGTTGCTATGCAGGTGTCTTTTTGACCGTTCCTTAGCGATAGTTTGTAAAACATCGTTATTATACCTGTGTATAAGATAATGGAAATTATCCTCCCAATAATCTCTGTATTTTATATCCTCAACATTGTCACCTTTTTTTATATCGTCTATAAAAATACTCAGGCATTTTTTATCTACTTTTACTTTTTTATATTTATTAATTGGTTTTAGAATTTTATTAGAACTAAAGTAGGCAATATATCTACGTATTTTCTCATTTTTTAAACCTGTTAAATCACAAAGTTCCTTTAAATTCATCTTACCTAAAGGCAAATCTTTAAGCATTTTGTATCCCTCTATGAATTTTGTCCTTTCAACAATGCACCCTTTCCCATCATATATATACTCACAGCCGCATTTTGGACATATAAAATAGAAGGATATTAACTCACCGTCATAGTTTCTTTGATACGATGTAGCAATCTTGATTAAAGAATCATCTACGCTGCTATTAATGCACCAAGGGGCTTTACAGCGTGGTTTTTCTTTAATTGAATCAGGCTTTATAAGTACAGCGTTTACAAAGCTTTGTGGGAGCTCCAAGTCATAAAACTTCTGCATACTCATATTTTCTTTAAGAAGTATTGAAAGTATAAATTGTAAATGTATAGTCCTCTTCTGTGTAAGCGTGCCCCTAGCGTGTTGCAGCAAAGTAGGCAGCAATTTAGGATTTTCTATATTCATATAAATAAGTTCTCTATCAAATTCTAACTTCTTTTTATTTAACAAGTATAATGCTTTAAGACCTAAAACCTGAGCATTAAATTTTTGTTCGTTAGGTTGTATTAATTGATACCATGATTCATTTAGCCATACTTGCTCCTTGTATTCTAATTCACTAGAAGTAGGTGTACCGATAGAGTTAGTTAGTTTTCTCATACATTTAGGACATAGCTCAATTTCTCTCATTTCATGCTGTTTCAAAACACTTCCACAGTTTGGGCATGTATTTTGCAATCTTACTCCATGTAAGAGGCACACTGTTATGCTTTCAATTGTCCAAATTAATCGGTGATATGCCTTTTCCTTTAAACATGCGGGGCAATAAAAAAATTCTTCATCTCTAATCATACCAAAAAGGAACCTTGCTCTATCAAAACTTTCATTTATACAAAACTTTTTAAAAACATAATACAGTGTCATTTTAAATATTTCTTCTTCCTTTAGTCCGGTTACAAATACAAGTTTAGAATAATCCAGAATATTTAAAGGCAAGTAATTCAATAAGTATAAATAACTCATTTGAGCATACTTTTTCTTTGATCTTTTAACCATATTCCATAAAGTAAGGAAGTTTACTGCGTTCTCCTTTGAGAAGCGAATCATAAAACTTGATAGAGACTCCCCATCATAAGGTTTAATTCTAATTGTAAACCTACGTTCCATAAATACCTCTAATTAAAATCTCTTAGTATTTCTTGCTGCTTTTAGTTATATAGAGTATATTTCTTACGTTTTGCTTCAAATTAAATATTATAGCAAAGTTAATTTCACATATAGTAATCGGAACCTATTGTTGGAGATTTCAAACCTTTATAACTAGATTTCTATCTGGTTATAATCCTAATATTCCCGATTATATAACTAAAGGTAGTTGAAGTTTCCTTATTATATAAGACTTCAGCTACCTTGTAAAAATTAAAACTGTTGCTTATCAGACTGTATTTTAAATTTTTCTATAACTCCATCTTTAACTTTAAACCAATAAAAGTCGGGATATAAAAAGTTACTTTTAGGCCTATCCAAATCGTAGAACTCTTGGACTAACCTTGAAAAAAGCCTCACTCTCTTATCATCACTTTCCTGAACCTTATTATAATCTAAGTAGTTTAATAGTTTTGTATCTCTATTTAAATCATTGAAACGCATACCATAGGATACCAGCATAATAGATAATACAGTCATATATGATGTATCATTTTTATATTTCTGTTTCAACCTATTATATACATATATAGGAATAGGAATATCAGACAAGTATAACAACACTTCTATAGTAAATTTGATATTATATTTAATATTAAACTTGTCCTTATCTTCTACAGAATACTTAATTATGCCCATATTCTGCAAATTATTTAATGCTTTTTTTATTTTCTTTAATTCATTATTTCTAGAGTTTTTATTCGGTTCCACAGTTGTTTTCCCTTTGCTTTAAATTGAATTTATATACTCGTTATAAGCTGTTGTAATTATCTTTATATATAATCTAAAAGCCCCTACTGGTATTACCGCTTAAATATTTGCCCTAGCTTAATAGTCCTATGTACTTCTCTAACATCTCTATTTAGACTTTCAACACTAGCACTAACTGAGTTCAGACCATATTGAATATTTTTAAGTTCATTTATTCTCTCCATATGCTGTAGCTGTTGCTCATAAATATTTATACATTCCTTTAATGAGTCAGCCTGGATATTTAGTAGGTATCCTTCAAAGCTGCTTAATGCGTGCATAGTCCAGTATTTTTGCGGAATGATACTATGTTTTTGTAACTCAAAAATCACTTTTTGACCTTCACATTTTAATGCTTCGATTTCATGTCCGTTCTTTTTTATATTTTGTTGCTGGACTAGCCTTATAAGGTAGTTTTTCGTGATAAGAACAATAATTGCAGTAACAAAATTCATTGCCATTATAACGAATATAAGATTTGCAAGGAAAGTACTAAATATCCCCACCACTAAATCTAAAACTAATACAAACGGTACCGCTCCTATAGTAGCTGGGTATATCGATATGAAGTCTATAACCTTTGCCTTTGAATTATACAAACGGTTAATATCGCTATAGATGCTTCCGAATTGCTCAACTAATCTTTTAGAAATATAGATATTCTCTAAAAGCTCTTTTTTATCTTGCGTAATACTATTTAGACTCAAGTCCAAACCCCTCCATTCTAAGAAAATAGTTTTGATATATATTCTAAGCAGTTAATTGTTCCAATTATATCACAAAAACAGCCAAAATGATACTAATAGTTTTAAAATAAAGCTTATAGTGCATTCCAATATATAATCTGTACATTTAGAGTATTTATCAAAGGGGTTGACCGTATGGATTATTGTTGTCTAGGAAAAAGAATTCGAAGTATCCGTCAAAACTTAAATATGACTCAGGCTGAATTAGCTGAAAGGATAAATGTCACACCGGCATATATAGGACAGATTGAGCGAGGAGAAAGGAAATTCACCATTGAAACCCTTGTAGACATTGCTAATACACTAATGGTATCAGTTGATTTCCTTTTAAGGGATTCTATGAGTAATAATAAAAATTCTCTAATTGGAGAACTAATGTCTCTATTAGAGAAAAAGGATGAAAAAGAGTTATTTATTTCTTTAAGCATGTTAAAATCTTTTTTCGAGCATATGGATAAGTACGGTAAAGATTCTAAATAGTTTTCTTTTCCTTTACAGTACTTGTACTGGCAACTTAGCTTAGGAATCCGCACATTCCTTCCAACGCCTTATATATCAATTTTATTTAATAATTTTCTATATACACTAGGACTCCCAAACTTAAACTAGTGTGTAACGTGGTGTTGTAGTAAATGTCGACATATTCAAGCATATATAATTGCAACTGCACTGCGGTATTTTCATATAATCATCATATCTTCCGCTTACTTACAGGTAATATGGAAAGCTCTTCCCTATATTTAGCTACTGTTCTTCTTGCAACCACTACACCTTTTTTCTCAAGTATCTTTCTGACTTGCTCATCGGTAAATGGTTGAGTTTTATCTTCAGATAATATTATCCTTTTAACTATATCTTTAACACCATTTGCAGATATACTGCCTGCCTGTTTTGCTTCAATACCTGCAGAAAAAAAGTATTTTAACTCAAAAATCCCCCTTGGTGTCTGAATATATTTTCCGTTAACCGCCCTACTTATTGTAGATTCATGTACACCTAACTCGTTGGCAACCATCTTCAATGTTAGCGGTTTAAGGTATGCGCCTCCCTTTTCGAAAAATTCCCGCTGATAATCAGTAATAAAGGTTCCTACACTTATTATAGTCTGTCTTCTCCGTTCTATATTATTAATAAATTCTATAGCTTTGAATAGCTTTGCCCTAATATAACGAGTTTCCTCAGAGCTGCTTGAGTTGTTTTTCAATAGTCCCCTATATTGGTCGTTTAACCTTAGGGAAGGTATCCTATCATCATTAAAAATTACTGTATACCTCTCCCCCATCTCCTTAGCTATAAGCTCCGGTGTAATATAAGGTGTTTTATCCTCTGAGAATTGCAAGCCGGGTTTAGGGTTGAGGCCCTTTATAATTTTATGATATTTAATTGTTTCCTCGATTGAAATTCCCAATTTTTTGGAGACATATGAGTATTTTCTGTCCGCTATTAATTCAAGATAGTTGAGTACTAGGTTTTTAATATTAGAATCTAGCAGGTTCATTCTTTTTAGCTGTATAATAATACATTCCTTTAAGTGTCTTGCACCTACCCCTGCCGGGTCCATACTTTGGACTATCCTTAAAGCCTTTTGTACTACTGAGGATGGTATTTTATATTTGGAGGCTATATGTTCAATACATTCATTTAAATACCCTCTTTCATCGAGGCTTTGGATTATATATTCTGCTACCTTCTTGTAGCGTGCCCCTGCTTTTACTTCTACAAGCTGGCAAAGCAAATGTTCCTTTAAAGTTATTGGCCTAGCTGTATATTCAGTAAAATCTTTATCTAAATCATCGGCTTTTATAGCGGAATGATTATGACTGGCTTCATTTACAGGGTTGTTATAAACAAACTCTTGTAAGAACTCATCGGGTATGTCAATTTCAAGCAATGGATTCTCCGTCAGCTGAACTTCAATGCACTGCTCTAAATCCATGCTATTCATCTGTAGTATTTTTAATTCTTGCAGCATTTTGGGAGTTAGAACTACTTGCTGTTTCTGCACTAACTGATTGCTCATAAAAGTATCCATTCTGTTCACCCTTTTATTCATTCCTCTTAGTGTACAGAAACAATCATAGCATTTTCATTTGAAGATTTTATGTAGAAGTATATGTTTTCAAATAGGAAACTCATATAATATTACTAAGAGAAGATAAGAGGTGTGTTAAAAGATGAATAAAGATATATCAATTATAGTTAAATTTATTGCTACTTACTGCAAACACAATCATATCGGAGAAGAAAAAATACCTTTTACAAGTCCCTTTCCAGGTATAAAAGATAGTATTGAATTGTGTAAGGATTGTACTTCGCTAGCGTCTTATTCCATCCAGCGAAAGTTCAATTGTCCTCAAAAGAATAAGGTCAGCTGTAAGAAGTGCCCGACAAAGTGTTATCATCAAGACTATAGAACGAAAATTAAAAGTGTTATGAAGTTTTCCGGTATGTATTATATTAAGAGAGGTAGAATTGATTTTCTCTTAAAATACTTCTTTTAATAGCTGCGGTTATATAGCGGAATGAGCAATACTCAATTGCCCTTGATTTGCCATATTAAATTCGTTTCCAACAAACTATTATAGAGTGTTAAAAAACTTACCGTTGCAGAGCATTTTGGGTCTAACTGTTAGCTTTAAAAATAAACATTGATTATCACAACGATGGCTGCATTCTACACAACTAATTCTCTTAGAAAATAATATTCTGTTTGCTACTGCTATACCAGTCTTAACTACCATACCTAAAAATAAAATCCCAAGAGTTACTGGAGCAAATAAGCATATTGTTATTAATATAGGTAGTTCATGATTAACCATATAATCAAAATCCAGCTTTTTTTGGTCTAAAACCCGTAATAGGCACATACTCAAAACTATGGCAAGTATCCATACTACCGGTATAAAGAGAAACTTAAATTCCAATGCAGCTTCCTCCTTAATTATATATACCAGTAGTATAGACAGTAATTAAATATGTTAAACTATTGTTTCAATACATATCTTAGCCATTCGTTGCTCTTATCAAATCTCTGCCTTTGATCATTCTCCGTCCCAATTTTACTTGTACAGTGAGGGCAGAAATTCCAATGCTTTTTTATATTGCTATTACAAACTATACACTTAAGAGTTTCTATCCGCTTTTTACAAAAAGGGCAAAAGTCCCATTCACTTTTTAGCGGTCTACCGCAATTGCCGCACTTATCTATTAAAATAAGCTTAGTTTTCTTTACTCCATCCAAACAACTCACCTCAAGCTACCCCATTTTCATACCATATATGATACAGTACACTTAATACCCATGTCAAATTATGGTATAACATTTCCTATGTGCTCAAGTATCATGTATAAATTTATAACATTATTTCTATTTAATATTGATTTTTTTAAATTATGCCTATATAATATCGCTGCAAAATATTAGGGGAAATATACTTTTATAGGGAAATATAAGGAGGATTCAAATGAATACCAATATTTTAACTGTCGGTGCAGATTTGGGAAACGACGCATTCAAAATTATCGGTCCAACTAAAAGAGAACTCTTTATAATGAATATCCTTTCACCCTGGCACGAAAGAAGAGTTGTCAATGAGGATACCAGATACCCCCTTAACTTGTTGGAAGTTGAAGTAAAAAGCAAAAATGAAAACCTAGGCAGATACTTTGTGGGGGGAATGGCTTACAATTTTAATAGAGGCATACTTAAGGAGCGTACTGTAGCAGATCGCCATAACGGTAAGGCTAACGATAATGAGACACTTATAATACTTCTTACTTCAATTGCCCTTTCTTTATTAAAGCCTAATACTAGAGTCATCAAAGAAAAGGTCGTTTTAGGTACAATGCTCCCTACTGAAGAATTCTTCAAAAACCAGAAGGAGCATGTGGCTTTACTGGAGAGCAAGCTAAAAGGTATACATAGAATTAAATTTTTAAATCCTGTATTTAACGAAGCGGAAGTTGAGTTTGAGATAGTGGGGGTTAGCACACAACCGGAGGGTCTTTGTGCTATGAATGCCATAATGTATGATGACGAAGGGAACCTCCTAAGCCACTATGAAAGCAATTATTCGGAGCGTACAATCCTAGGATTCGATATAGGTGCTTTGACCTCCGACGTAACCGTTGTTCACAATTTTGACCTCAGAACCTTTTTTGGTATTGATAAAGGTACTATTGACCCATTAAACAGGATTATTGACTATATAAAAACCGAATATAAAGCGACTGTATCAAGGCACAAGCTTGATAATGCCATCATACGCAATGAAAAGCTGCTGATATATGGAAATGAAATTCCAAACCTTCACCAGATTTGCAAAGAGTTTATTGACCACGAAGCAAGACAGCTTGTAGATGAGTTTTCTTCCAAATCTGCTGCTGCCGGTATACAGCTGCCCGATATAGGTCTTTTAATACTCTGCGGCGGCGGTTCACTGCTGTTTAAAGAAGTTATACAGAAAAACCTCGGAAGGATTCCAATGATATTCAGTGACAACGCTATTATGTTAAATGCTATAGGCGCATGGAAAAACGCCAACAGGCTTAAAAATCAATCTCTGGAAAACTCAGCTTTTGACTATGCAGCTGCTTCACAAAGCTAAACAAGAAGGAGCGAGACACTATGTTTATCAATCAATCTAACCATGCTTATAACATAAACCTTCCTACTTCTACATCAAGAGAAGTAGCAGAATGGTTTGAAATTATGGACTCTAACGGTAAGCTGGCAGAGGCGTTGGTGGAATTGGTTTATACCAATTTACAGTCAGGAACCCAACTTAAATGCTGTGAAAGCTTTGCTGACTCCCGCAAAGAAATCCAAAGCCCTCAAAATATTACTTCGGTAAACCAAAATGATTTTTTTGACAGCCTTTATAGCTGGCAGGATTCTACTTCTGCTATCTTTAAAGAGGAAAAAAAGGAAAAGAAAACAATGCTTTCCGTTTGAAAAACCGGCACACTCTCGCTAAGCTGCAAGAGTGTGCCGGTTTTTAATGTTGGAAAGTTAGTACTCCAAAATAGGCTTATTGAATCCTATAAATTTGTATACCTACAACGTGAATTCCTGCATGGAAAACATTTATTTTATTGAATATTCCCCAATCTTAATAAGTTTTTTCTGTTCATTTGGCATTTTCAAAATCAGGTATTTTCCTTCAAAGTTGTGACACGTCGGAACGTCAAATTCCGCTTCCATTTTATACATATCTCCGTCTTTAGCAAGGATTTTGACATCTGCCGGAAGTACATAACCATAGTCATCGGCTACGTCTGCTTTTATACTTTTTGAGTTGGTGTTAATCCTTCCCGATACCTTCAGCTTGGCAGTCTGAATGTTTGGTACAACTTTATCAATGCTGAATTTCAATTCTTTATATGTACCAATTTCTCCTGTCTTATACACCGAATCACTATATGTAATGGTTATGGTTTTTGTCTTACCATCCCACCCAACTTCCGCTCCCATACTTTCACTTATGAAACCGAGCGGTACAAAAGTCCTTCCTCCCTTTACCTCAGGGGGAACATCCAGGTTTACTCTGTATCCGTTTACAAAGGCGTAGTTTATGCCTATTTTCAGGTATACCTCATTGGCTGGCTTGGTAGCAGAAACCACCTGCTGGCTGCTGTCCCACCCGACTTTGGTTCCGAAAGCCTGCAATATCTTTGTAAATGGTACAAGAGTCCTCCCGTTTTTGATATAGGGAGCAACGTCAAAGTCCAGCTTTTTACCGTTAAAAACAACTTTTATTTCCTCTTGACTGCCTGTCCCCGTCGAAGCTGCCAATGCCGGGAATGTAGATAAAATTATTAGGGAAGTTATAAGCACCGATACTATAAATTTCTTCATACTTACCTCCTAAAACTGTTTTTTCCAGTTTGAAAATAGTTCTTTCTGTCCTGCCATGTAGTCCTTTGTTATCAAGATAGAATCCTCGGTCTCTTTTTTGCTTTCCGCCATTACAGGTACTGGGTTACATCCTCCTTTCACCTTTTCTACCTGGTCTATGTGAAACTTATTTCTGCAGTTCTGGCATATAAGAAATTCCCCTACCTGCTCATAATATCCTTTCCCTGAATCAAAGCATATCTGGCAGGTATTCAATGCTGTCCTTATGCTCCCATCAGCTGCCTTTACCGCTATTACTTCCATATATGTACCGTCAGCGGTATAGGGGTAAAACCTTGCTGCTGAGGTTACTTCACTTTTTATGATTTTTATTGCTATATCCTCGCTTTTAACAGTTTCAACAGCTTTGGTTTGCTCGGGTGTGCTTTCAGGCTGTTTTACTTCTGCTGTTTTGGATTGACTATTGTTATCATTACTTACTATTTCATTACTGTTAGTCTGCTGCTTATTTTTTTGTGGCTGGGGAGTACTGGACGGCTTTATTGATGGGCTTGGCTTTTGCTCTGCTGCCGCACTTTGCTCCTTAGGCTCGGTCTCGACTGACGCTTTACTTACGGCATTTTGCTGAGTACCATTTGCTGCTGTACTATTTTGCTGTTTTTGAGGGGTATCATTATTAGCCTGCGGATTAGCTGCAGGACCGGTATCCTTAATACTGGCTGTAACAGTGGAATTTACATCCTGAGAATTGCTTTTATCTTCCTTATTTTTAGGAACAACGGTAAAGTAGATGATAATAACTAAGCCTATTACAACAGCGCCTCTAAATGCAATATTCTTATACTTGCCTTTTGCATTCATAGAACTCATTCAGCCATCCTCCCTTTGCAATATATATACTTTTTATTTTATAAATAAAATGTGTAGATTTTATGAAGAAGCCGGTTTATTATGAAATTTATTCATTTTTATAAATCTTCATAAAATCTACACATTTTTATGTTAACCTTTTTTTAAAAAATCTTTTATTTGGAGGTCACTTAATGTCTAAGCCTAAGATTTTCTTTGTTGCCACTTTACTTGTATTAGTTTTTGCATTTGCATCGTTTTTTCTGTTTAAACATTTCTCCGGTGGTCATTCTTCCGATTCAGCCGCCCATACTGTAGACGAGGAAACATCAACACAAACCCAGTCAGGCAATCCATGTCAGGAAAACATCAAAATGCTTCAGGCAGCTGCAGATAAGTTTAAAACCGAAAAAGGTACATACCCGGCTAAGATTACAGAATTGGTTGATAAATACATTAACGAAATCCCTAAGTGCCCTGGTGGTAATGGGTATTCCATAGATAAGGACGGTAAGGTATTTGAGGACTCCAATTACAGCGTAGAAGAAACTAAATCCCAGGCTGCCTCTAAAGAGGATGAGAATGTCAGAACTTTTACTAAGGAAGAGCTGGCAAAATATAATGGTAAAAACGGTCAGCCATGCTATGTAGCTCTTAACGGTGTTGTTTACGATTTGACTAATATGAAAGGCTGGAAAAAAGGCTCACACGGGCATGGTATATTAGGTGGGAAAGATTGGACTGCTACTTTCAACAAGCTAGCTCCCAAGAGCCACAGATCCCCTGAGTTTCTCAAAAAAATTCCTGTAGTAGGTAAATACATTGGTGAACCCTCCACAGAGGTTCTCAATATAAAGCCCCATTAAGAAAAGGGAGGTCCACTTTAGCCTCCCTTTTCCAATACTCCAAAGTCATTTATATCTTACATCATACCCATGCTCATACCACCGCCGCTGCTGCCACTACCACTTCCGCTGCCTCCGCTCTGCTGCATATTTCCCATTCCACCCATATTGTTCATCGGCATTCCCATCATGCCCATTCCACCCATGTTGTTCATTGGCATTCCTGCCATACCCATTCCGCCCATGTTATTCATTGGCATTCCCATCATGCCCATTCCACCCATGTTATTCATCGGCATTCCTGCCATACCCATTCCGCCCATGTTATTCATCGGCATTCCCATCATGCCCATTCCACCCATTCCGCTTTGCATTTGCATATTCCCCATAGGCATATTCATCATTGATCCTCCGCCCATGTTGCCCATCATACCCATATTACTCTGTACAGGCTGCTGCATCATCATTCCCTGATGACCTTGCATAGCTGCTCCTCCAAACAATCCTCCCGGTGTTATTAGCCCTAATAATATAACTGCAACAATCAATCCTACAAACGAAAATAAAGCAAGCCTTAACCAACTGTTATTCTGCATAAGATTACCTCCATTCCCTTTTATATTCATCTTATTTGCTCCCAACGTACCTGGAGTTAGTATATAGTTTATCAACGCTAGCCCTGCACTACCCAGGCCTAAGATAAGCAATACAATCAAAATAATCATATATAAGTATCCTACACTGCCTAATAAACTCAAAGATTCACCTCCGCCTATGGATAACCAAACTTAAACTTAGTGATTTCCTAGCTGGATAAAATCACTTTTAAGTTTGATTATCTATATAGAAGATAGTTTACTACCCACTATCTCTATAGCCTATCTCCACCAAACGACACCTAAAAATATTGCTCCGGCTATTATAAAGGGAAGCAAGACAATGATAATGCCTGTTGTCAGGTAATGACTTAGCTTTATGCCGGCACTCCCGCCTTCATGGTGGCTTAACATACCACCGCTTGCCATTTCAGTCTGCTCCTGCTGTTTTATCAAATCACTAATGGTAATATTCTTAGCATGCATTGATTGCATCATGCTGCCCATACTCGCTCCCATCATACCCGTGTTTGACATAGTACCTTCTCTGCTTCCCCACGCATACAAAAGAGTAAGCAGGGTAATAACTCCAAATATAACAGCTAATTGTAAAAAATGATGTTTCTTTTTATCGCGCATTTCTTTTTCCTCTAAATCTTACAAGTAATCCAAAGAGTACAGCTAGTATTACCAGTGGTACTAGGATATATGAAGCAGTACCAACTAATTGCTTTAAGCCTGTATCATGCTCTAGGGACATAGAAAGTCCCATCATTGAGTTATGCATTGCATCCATCATGCCCATCATAAACTGCATAGTCTGTTGCTCCGATGGTTCGGGGCCAAGCTCCGATATTAGAATACCTGATGCAAGAAAAAAAAAGGAAGTCGAAGCAAACCAAACAAACACCTTAAACCACCGTTTTTGCATCATAAACCGTTATCTCCCTATCATTCTTGTCCTTACTTCGTCCCAGCCACATTCTTTTTATCAGTGGTATTTGGCTTCTTGGGCCACAATAGAGCATGGCACTTGGCGTAGATATGCCATATAACGCTAGCTACCACTATATATGTTAACTTTTCGTGGATATATAGGGCAAATGCAGTAGCCGACATATTTGAATCCATACAAACCCATATGATAGCTCCTGTAATTATAAACATTAGGGTAGTTATGAAGGTAAAAAGCTGATACCCGCTTTTTCCGATTATAAACCATGCCAGCTTTTTCTCCTCATGTTTAACAGCTCTCACTACCTCATAAGCTATACTGATAAATGTAAGCAGTACGTATACTGCCGCCAGGACACGGTGGACATAGTCAGCGGAGGCAATATCGTAATTGAGAATCCACCCGTATTTTGCTCCTACCATAGCAAGCCCACTTAGTGTGAGCAGTGCAAACACTATAGTCCACAACCAATGAATTACAAAGTCAAATCTAATATTCAAAACTTGTTACTCCTTTATTAATACTGCTTTCCTACTTGCCCCAAATTTGCAGCTGCGTTTAAAATACAAAAGCCCGACAAATTTAAAGTAAAAAAATTTATTACCTATAGATTAATTTAACTTTGGTTTGGGTTATTGTTGTTGCCGTCCCCCGGTGTATCTGAACATTGGCACTTGTTGTTGCTCCCAGATAAATTCAGGTTCCCTTTATCATATTGGGTTTTCAAGTACGATACTATAGCCATTATTACCGATAGTATCAAAACTATTGTCAAAATTCTTGTTATGAGCATCAGAAGTACTGCTATGCTGTGTAGAGGATTGAATCCAAAGCCGAGCCCAAATCCCATCCCAGACGGACTAAAGCTGTTTAACAGCGCAAATATGAAGATAATCCCGATGATTGCACCAGTTACAGTTAATATAGTCCTTAACACCGGGTCTTTGTTGATTGACTGCATAATCTGTGAATTAGCGTTTTTAAAAAAGTTATTTCTAGCCCATATAAATGCACCGACAACCAAAGCTATTACCAGCACTACCATAAGGATGTTTATAATAAATACTAAAAGGCTGGCTAATGAGAAGCCCATTCCTCCCATGTGATCCATGGTATTTCCACCTCCGTTAAACAGACTGAATAATAAGTTAAAAGCAAGTGTACCTATGAGTACTATTAAAATTGCTCTTATAATAGGGGCGTTTCTAAGATTTCCTGCCACATGAATCCACCTCTTTAAAATTAAGCCTCAGGGTTACCCTCCGGTCTGCTCCCGCTGCGTTTAGGCCTGAGCATACTCAGTATAGATCCAAATATACCGATAATAAGCCCTATAACCATTATGATTAGTACAACATTGAATACTGTAGTTAAATCAATCGAGCTTAGGAGGCCGGGTCCAGACATTGTCCCATGTGTTGTTCCCTGTACAGTACTCGAGGCTCCGGCAATATTTTGTAACTGCTGCCCTGCTTGGAACATCTGGCTTGTGAAGTCGTCATTTAGCCTACTCAGCATAGCCATACCCTGTGCCAGCTTGTACACACCTTGGTGCATTTGCTGCATACCTTGTGTATTATACTGGTATCCGTTGGGGGAACCGTAGGGATTGATATTTACTAAAGTAGAAGCTTGGCTTAACATGTTTATAGCGTTACTTAATTTTGTTTTATTTTGAAGTGCACTGTTATACCTCGTAATATATGTTTGATAGTCTGCGGGGGTTGCTTCTACTGTAGCTGCCTGGCCTGCCAGATCATCATTTAACTGGTTTATCATCATTATACCCTGGGCAGTGCTAAAGATTCCGGTATGAATCTGCTGCAGCTTTCCCTGGTCAAATACGAAGTTTGTATTCTGCTGTTGGTTCGCTCCACCCTGATTATTATTTGCAGCTGAAGCCTGATTATTAGGGGGATTATTGGCACTGGGAGATATGTTTACCGAACTGTTTCCACTTGGGTAAATATTGATTATGCCGGTCCCCTGTGCTGTATGATTGCCTGCGCTTCCATTCACTATACTTGATATCGTAGTTTTAGAATAAGGATCAATAGTTATTAAGTCCAATGCCTGATTTATGGTAGTTATAGCCTGGCTTAACTTGTCCTTATTTTGTACTGCTATGACATTTAGCGAAGCTTTATTATCCGGTGTGCTTGCAGATGGAGTGGTATGCTGGGTGTTTGGAGTTTGCTGCTGTGGTGATGTACCTTGAGATGTATTATTCCCCGAGTGATTCATTCCGGGCATAAGGAACATGCTCCATACTATATACCCTACCCCGCCTACTATAACTAAAATCAGAAAAAATACTAAAAGTCCTCTTAAAGCTTTCAAATTTATCAATCTCCTTAGTTACATGATTACTGCATTTAGCTGGTAAATTTAAAACTGTTTTTATAAAAACTTTATATGATTATTTTTATACGAATAAACTATAATATGCACCAATCACAGGCTTCCACAATATACTTGTAAATTGCAGAGCTTTTTCAGGCAAAATAAAAATAGACTCCTGTTGAATAAGAAGTCTACTTATAAAATAAAAAAAGGGGCTTATTTTAAAGAAATTAAACCTATGTAAAGAACTGCTATAAAAAACATCAGTATGGAATGAACTTATTTCATAGGCATATCAGCAGGATTCATAGCATGGTGTATAGCCACACCTACAACCGCCAAGACTACAATAGCTGCCACAACACCTAAAATTATCATTGTATTTTTACTCATACTTTATTCCTCCCATCTGAAACTTTGTTATATTTAGTGTAATAAATAAATGTGTAAATTTTATGAAGAAATATAAATCTATTATTATTTTTAGAGATTCGTCTCCTCATATAACTACTAATGACAGCTTGATCTACCCTCACTATTATTCCCTTGTTTTTTCCGCATAAGTAAAGGCATTAATACCAGGTGTGATAGAGGGCAAATGAGAATAGCTGCAAAACTTAGGAGACTTCCCGTTTCTGTACCTCCCAATCTAGTAAAATATAACAATGCAAGCACAAGCAGAGGAGCGCTACAGCAAAGAATCATTATAAGGCTGTGAAATCTACCCTTGTAGCAGTGATTATTCATATCATTACCTCCAACCGGCTTATTATAAATAAATTATATATAGAATATGTGTAGATATTATGAAGATTTGTCTCATTTATTTAAAGATTCTTCGAAATATTCTGTGGTATTCGTCACATAAAAATATCCTGACTAAAACTGATTTAGCCAGGATATTCTTTATTGTACAGTTTACTCAAATTATTAAGTCTTACAAATTCATTACATCATTCCCATGCCGGACATACTACCGCTGCTACTTCCACTGCTACTTCCACTGCTGCTTCCGCTGCCCTGCATGTTCATTCCTCCACTATTTGACGGCATACTGTTCATGCTGCCCATTCCGCCCATTCCGCCCATCATGCCACCCATCATACCGTTCATCATTCCACCCATCATTCCCATGCCGCCCATGTTGCCCATACTACCGCTCTGCTGCATTCCACCCATACTACCCATGCTGCCGTTCATATTACCCTGCATTTGGTTTAACTGCATTTGAATTTGGTTTATTTGCTGTTGAATCATCATCAGGTCATTTTGCTGCATTCCGCCGCTCATGTTCATATTACCCTGCATTTGCATGTTGCCCATGTTCATACCACCCTGCATATTCATTCCGCCGTTTTGCTGCATACCCTGCTGTTGGTGTTGTTGGTGGATGTTCATACCGCTATTACTATTGGTTGATATAAGACCTAAAGCCGCCACACTTATAAATATACCTACAAAAGAAACTACAGCTAATTTAAGCCATCCGTTATTTGCCATAATAAGACCTCCTAATATTTTTTTACCCTTTACATTGTCTTTTTGAACTGCCTTTATCTGTATATTTTCGTTACTCTTCTTACCCGCTTCCGGTTTTGCCTTTTCCCGTGCGGTAACAAACTCGATTAGCCTCCACAGCGCAAAACCCGAACCCATAAATAGAAGTGCCAGTAAAATAAACATGTATAGCTGACCTACCGACCCCAGTATATTCATTTTTGACCACCTCTCATTTTATCCACACTATTGCCAGTATAATGGACCCTCCAATAATGAAAGGCAGCAAGAGAAATATTATACCGGTAGTTAAAAAATTGAGCTTAAATATCACCGATGATTGACCTTGATGGTGGCTATGCATTTCACTCATGGAAGCCTGTTTTTCTTTTTCACTGGTAAGCAAATCGTAAATTGTCATATTTGTAACATGCATTTGTTTCATCATATTACCCATGCTTCCATCCATCATCATTGCCTTCGGTTCCTGAGGTGAGTTCCAGAGGTATACCAGCACCAGTACGGTAAAACCTGTAAATATGAAGGCCAGCCGCCAGAAATTCAGTTTCTTCTTGTCAAACATTTCTATCCCTCCGCTGCCAGAGCCTTATCCCTACACCTGCTACTATACTTACAAGCATTATAGGTAGAGCTATAGAGGTTGATAATGCTATTACAGCCTGCAGCGCATTATCGTTCTCTATATTCATTGCTACACCCATCATTGAGCTGTCCATTGCGCTCATCATACCCATCATAAAGTTCATAGCCTCATTTTCCGACGGGCCGGGTTTCAATGCCGAAATAACAACTCCGGCTGCCAGGAAGAAGAAAAATATTGCCATAAACCATATGAATAATTTCACCCAGGTTTTCTGTAACATATCCTTGCCTCCTCCTATCAGCCTTTCTGCGGTTTTGCTTGGGGCTTTTTGAGCGATAGCAGTGCATGGCACTTCTTGTATATATGCCATATGACGCTTGCCAGTGCAATGTATGAAATGTATTCGTGTATCAGCAGTGCAAAACCTACTGCACTCATGTTAAATTCCGAACATATCCATATCAGAGCCCCTGTTATTATCAATATAAGGGTTGTAATAAAGGTGAAAAGCTGGTATCCGCTTCGCCCTATAACAAACCACGCCAGGTTTTTGGTATCTTTTTTTATATTCCTGAAAACCTCATAGGCTATGGATATAAACGTTAGTACCACAAACACTGCTGCTGAAAGGCGGTGGACGAAATCGGCAGTGGCATAATCGAAATTCACCAGCCAGCCGTGTTTGGCACCTACCATACCAAACCCGCTGAGAGCAAGCAGAGCCCATACTATTGCCCAAAGCCAATGCATTATAAAGTCAAACCTTAAGTTCATATAACCCTAACCCCTTTATTTTTCTGATGGATTAGTTTCTATATTCCAAACTTCATTAGTGTCGGCACTCTCTGCTCTTTTATCGGCTACAGATTTCTCTGCTCCGCATACAGGACAGCACTTCCATTCCTTTTTTAACTCAGCATTGCAGTTTGCGCATTCCTCTTTAGCTTTTACTCCACAGGAAGGGCAAAACTTATATTGACCGTTTATTTTTGTGCCACAATTACTACAATTTGTATTAGTCTGATTTACCTTATTCGGTAATACTGTTTTAAAAACATTACCGGAATAGCTTTGCTTGATAAACATAAATACTCCTACTATTAAGCCGATTACAGAAGCAAATATCAACAGCTTGAGAAGCGTTACAAGCAAGCCGGTCACTCCAAACCCTATTCCTGTGCCTACCATTGTACCATGTACATTTCCACTCATCATTGCTCCGTAGCCGTTACCTAAACCGAATATTCTACTGAACAGGAAATGGATAAGCCCAAACCCTAACACCAAAAGTGCTATAATTGAAACCGCCTTTAATACAGGGTCTCTTTTAATTGAATCAAACATCTTAATTTCACCTCCATCAAACAAGTATCTTTTTGTTAATTTAAATACTGCAATCAAACCTGTAATAACCAATGCTATTAAAAAAAGTTTAAAACCAATAGTGAGTATATAGGATAACGTATTCTCGAGTGAGTAACCTCCTCCATGTTCCATACCTGACCCTCTTGGCCCGAACATTATGTTAAATGCAAATCCGAAACTGAGAATTCCAAGTATTATTACAGTTACCGCCTTCAATATTGGATCATTTTTAATTGCTTGCCACATAATCTTACCTCCCCTCCTAAACTTTCCTCTAAATATGCTGACTTTTAGAGTCGCTGATTACTTCCTTATGTCTTTTGTGCAGGAGGTTTTAACAGACTGAAGATAAACCCAAATATTCCTATAATCAGCCCTACAATAAATATTACAAGAACTATATTAACAATATTGCTCATGCTCAGATTATCAAATAAGCCACCAAATATTCCTGTCAACGCGCTTTGGTTTGAGTGCGCTGCGCTTTGGCTATTCATATTTGCACTATTAATATAATTTTGTGCAGTATTGGAGAGAACCACTGCTTGCTTTGTGAAGTCATCATTAAGTTGATTCAGTGCAGCCACGCTCTCTGCCAATTTAAATACACTCTGATGAATCTGATTCATTCTTTCTTTGTCATAAACAAGCCCATTGGCAGAAATGTATGGATTAATATTGACTAGGTTTGCAGCCTCATTTATATAGGTTAGAGCCTGACCTAACTTGTTTTTGTTTTGTACTGTAAGATTGTATCTGTTTGTATAGTACTGCGCAGGGTTCTGTACATTTTCACTTGCATATTCCGCCTGGTTTACAAGCTCTGTATTAAGCTGGTCAAGAAGCGCCATTCCTACCGATATTTTATACAGTCCTGTATGGAGCTGTTCCATCTTGGTTGGATCATAGTAGGTACCCATATTCTGCATAGTACTGCTTTGAGCCATCGTATTTGTTTGTGCATTATTTGTATTTTGATTAGCAGGATAAATATTTACTGTTGTAGTATTGCCCTGAGCGGCTGTCGCAGGAGTATTCCCTGTCTGTTGATTAGTCTGTGCGGCAGGAGTATTTGCAGGCTGTGCAGCTCCATGCTGTGACTGCATATTCCCCATATCCTGTTGCGTATTGGATGTTGGCGCATACGGGTCAATTGTCATTAGCCTCAATGCCTCGTTTAGTGCCGCCACTGATTTACCCAGCTTTTCTTTGTTTTGAAGGGCTATATTGGATTGTACCATAGAAATCTGATTATTATTCTGCTGCTGGCTATCGGTATTATGTGCTTGGCTTGAGGTTGTACTGTGCTGTCCGCTCTGCTGCTCCTGTACTGTATTTTTAGTATCACCGGAAGCTTGGCTGCTGCTTTCGGTTTGGGAGGTGGTTGTACCATGTCCCGAATGGTTTGCAAACAGAAAACTATATCCGATATACCCAGCTCCACCTATGATAATCAATATCAGTATGAAAGCCAAAAAATTCTTAAGAAATTTCATCTTAACACCCCTTTAACATGCTGTTTTGTTCTACATAGACATTAGAATTTAGCTTTATTTCACACTTACATAGTCATCATGTGATGTATACCTACTCCTGCAGCAGCTAAAACTATAATACCTGCTGCAACAGCTAAAATGATGATTGTTTTCTTGCTCATTGAAAAGCCCCCCTTTCTATAAACTTGTTATACAACTCATTACAAATGCAAACTTTGTAGATTTTATGAAGATTTTGCATATTTTACTTTACAAGTTTATAGTATACATTGCATTTTGACATTCTTCAACAAATACTTGATTAATGCTATGGGAATAGTTTAATTAATAGATGTGTAGATTTTATGAAGAAGTGCATTAAAATTATTAATAAACTATATAATAAAAAAAGCCCCTTTGTGAGGAGCTTTGAATAAGTTTACTTCACATCATAACCTTGATCTTCAATAGTATCTTTTATAGTCTGCAGCGACACTTTTTCCGGGTCATAAACAACGTTTACTCTCTTTTCCTTTAAATTAACTTCTACACTATCGATACCATTTAACGACCCTACTGATTTCTTTACACTATTCTCACAGTGACTGCATGACATTCCTTCAACAGTTAAATTTGAAATTTCTTTAGCCATTTTATAACCTCCTGTTTATTATGTTTTATGTTATGTTAATTAATAAGTATTACTCTATCCTATCACACTTGCTTTTTATAAGGCTCAAAGCCCTTTAGGCTAAGAGAATTTGTAACTACCGAAACCGAACTGAACGCCATAGCACCGCCGGCTATCATAGGATTTAACAGTCCCAATGCCGCAAAAGGAATTCCTATGATGTTGTACACAAACGCCCAGAATAGGTTTTGCTTTATCTTTCTCATAGTTTTCCTTGATAACCTTATAGCAGCAGGGATTGCCCTCAAATCCCCTCTCATCAGCGTAATATCCGCAGCCTCAATTGCCACATCTGTACCTGTACCTATAGCCATGCCTATACTGGCTGTAGCCAGTGCAGGCGCATCGTTTATACCGTCCCCTACCATGGCGACCACTTTACCCTGCTTCTTAAGCTTTTCAACTTCTTCAGCTTTATTCTCAGGAAGCACCTCGGCTAGAACATTAGTTATACCCACCTGCTTGGCAATAGCATTTGCTGTCCTCTTGTTGTCACCGGTAATCATATAAACCTCAATACCCATTCTCTGCAAGTCTTCTATTGCCTCTTTGGAATTTTCCTTTACTGTATCCGCAACAGCTATTATAGCTTCCATCATGTTATTGATAGCCATAAGCATTGCCGTCTTACCCTCATCCTCAAGCTTGGATATTTCTGACTCAATATCTTTTGTGTTAATACCTTGTTCAGCCATAAGCTTTCTTGTACCTATATAAACAACCCTGCTGTCTATCACTGCCATGATTCCCCTGCCGGGTATTGCTTCAAATTGTGACGGATCAGGTATATTGGCTATGTCCTTCTTACCCTTTTCATATATTGCTACACCCAAGGGGTGCTCGGAGCTTTTTTCAGCTATAGCTGCCAGCTTTAATATTTCCACACTATCCAGGCTGCCTAGAGAAATAATATCGGTTACCTCAGGCTGCCCTTTTGTGATGGTGCCTGTCTTATCCAGAACAACTGCATTGAGTTTATAGGCTGTCTCGAGGTGCTCTCCACCTTTTATCAAAATGCCACTTTCAGCACCTTTGCCCGTTCCTACCATGATAGCTGTCGGGGTTGCTAGTCCAAGAGCACAAGGACATGCTATAACCAATACCGATACTGCGCTTATTATAGCAGAAGTAAAGCTGCCGCTTGTAAAATACCAAATCAAAAATGTCAGTACAGCAATGCCTATAACTACCGGTACAAATACGCCTGATACCTGGTCCGCAATTTTCTGTATAGGAGCCTTTGAACCCTGAGCATCCTCAACCATCTTGATAATCTGTGAAAGTGCTGTATCCTTACCAACCTTTGTAGCTTCAAATTTAAATGTCCCGAATTTATTTATAGTAGCACCTATAACAAAATCTCCAGCTTTCTTTTCTACAGGCAGGCTTTCTCCAGTAAGCATGGATTCGTCAATAGAGGAGTTACCGTCTATGATTTTCCCATCTACAGGAACCTTTTCACCAGGCCTTACAACAACTATATCTCCCGTTTCAACATCTTCAATAGGTATGTCCTGTTCAGTTCCATTCCTTATTATTCTTGCAGTTTTAGCCTGTAGCCCCATAAGCTTTTTTATAGCCTCTGAGGTTTTACCCTTTGCTACCGCTTCAAGGTATTTACCAAGCAGGATAAGGGTTATAATTACTGCCGCCGCCTCAAAGTAAAGGTCCTTCATTCCCATCATTCCCGGCTTTACTTCCTGGAAGAATGTATTGTATACACTAAAGAAGTATGCTGCCGATGTTCCCATTGCAATAAGTACATCCATGTTTGAACTTTTTGCCCTCAGAGCATGATAGGCATTTTTATAAAATCGTGCTCCTATAAAAAATTGTATAGGTGTAGCCACAATTAATTGGAAGTATGCGTTGTGTAAAAAGGCTATATCCAAATGGACCATTGAAAGAAGCATTGCCATAATCAACGGTGAGCTTAGTATTGCTGATGTTATCAGCTCTATCCTCAGCCTCCTGACTTCCTTTTCGCGCTGCTCTTTTTCTCTGTCTATACTTACTTCTTCAGCCTTTTGTGCATTGTAGCCCAACACTTCTATTGCCTTAATCATATCCGATACTTTAACTTTTGAGCTGTCATATTCAACAGCAGCCTTCTCTGTAGCCAGATTTACAGCTGCTTTTATGACACCCTCCATCTTGTTTAGCTTTCTCTCTACTTTAGCTGAGCAAGCCGCACAAGACATGCCGGTAATTTTTAAATCAACCTTACTTCCTGAAGGGGTTTCTTCTTTTATAATATCAAACCCAAGTTTCTTAATCGTTTCATCAACTTTCTCCCTATTTAAGATACCATCATCAAATTCTACAGTAGCCTTCTCTATTGCAAAATTGACACTAGCCTGCTTGACACCTTCAAGCTTGTTTAATGCTTTTTCAATCCTTGCTGCACATGCTGCACAGGACATTCCCGATATCTTAACTGCTTCTTTACGTATCACATAATCACTTCCTTAAATTTCTCATTTATTTGGGCCCGGGTCTTATTAGTGGCAGCCGCCTCCGCTTGAAGCGGGCTCATAATCGTCTACTTCTTTCTTAATATCGTCAATGTTTATATTATTTATATCGTCAACTACCTTTACATACCCGTTCAGCATACCCATCCAGCATTGAAACGTAAAGTCCTGCTCCGGTGTTATATAAGGAGTTTCCTTCTTCCCTCCGTCAAGGTTCAACTGCCCCCTGTATTCGGGAAACACCACTACGTTATTGCATGAGTTGAGCTTTTCCGTATCAAACTTAATTTTTGCTTTAACACCTTTCTGAACAACAACAACAGCTGGAGAATATCCCTCATCGTTTACCTTTATAGTTATCTCCTGTATCCCGTCTTTCACTTGTGCAATCTGCATATCATCAGTTGGAATATTCCCACCTGCAAACCTTGTAGCTTGTGCACCTGCAGAGCAGCAACTGCCTCCTCCAAGGGCTCCTGATGTTCCTGAAGACTGCTGTACATCCTCATTGCTAACCTTTGTAATGTCTGATACTACTTTTATATTGCTGCTGATCATTCCCATCCAGCATGTATATGTTATATTCCCTTCTTCCTCGGGTGTAAACTCGTCCATTATATTATCCCCTGGTACCAGTTTCTTCTGTATGCCATACTTTGGAATAGTTATAGGGTTATTGCAGCCGTTCAGGTCTGATTTTTCTGCTTTGATTATCCATTTTACAGGTATGCCCTTCTGTACAACTATAGGCGTGTAAGTACCCGCCTCCATCTTGGTTGTAACAATCTGTACATCTCCTTCTATCTTTGCTACATTGCTTGCTCCACCTGAAGGAGCAGCCAATGCAATACTTAATCCTGACAGGTTTAATCCTCTGTTTACCATTACTACTCCGAGTATCATCACCAAAATTGCACTAACTCTAAGCATTCTATGAGTAAATTTACTGCTTAAGAGTGAGCTGATAGCTCCAAAGCCAAACATTAAGGGTACTGTTCCAAGACTGAACATAAACATAGATAGTGCACCGACTGCAAAGCTTCCTGTACCAAGAGCATATATCTGCATTGCCTGAAGTGGTCCACACGGCATTAAGCCATTTAACAAACCCACATAAAAAGGCCCGTATTGGCCGTTATTGCTGTGGATCTTTTTAGCAAACATTTTAGGCATTCTCGGGTTTAGCTTTCTAAGCCAAGGAAATATATTGAGCATGTTAAGCCCCATAATTACCATAAACACACCGGATATCAAAGCTACCGTCCCTTTTGCTGTGCCGGAAAAGCTTACCGCTGAGCCTAAAGCCCCGACTATACCGCCGATTATGGTGTAGGATACAACTCTTCCCCCATTATACAGCAGGCTTGGCTTTACCTTTGAAATCCTGCTGTTTTCTCCATCTTCAAATTTATAGGATACACATTGGGACAAATTAATCCCGCCGCACATTGCTATGCAGTGCAAGGAAGTCATTAAGCCCACAACAAAAAGAATACCGTATCCCATTGATTGGTTAACTTCAGGTATAAAATTGAACCCTATTGTATTATCTATAATCATGTATAGAGCAAATAGTATAATACCTACCCCCAGTAGCTGGTTTATAGGCATTTTATCCTTTACCTTATTGTACTTCTCTATATTTCTGTCTGCTTCGTTTCCCGGCTTATTTTTAACAGTATAGTCAAGCTTTTCTATAGCCTCAATAATCTTATCCAGACCGAGATTATTTATGTCATAGGTTATATAAACGTTGGAGCTGCTGAAAATCGCTTTAGCTTCCACAACCCCTTCAAGTTTTTTCAGTACATTCTCTATTCGCATTTCGCAACTGGTGCATGTCATACCTTCTATTTGAAGGATTTTTCTTACTAACTTCTGCTCCATAAAACCCCTCCCAACTTAGACTACTAACCGTGCCACAAAAGTATCTTTAGATATATTAGTATACTAACAGCAAAATATGAAGATTTTATGTAGGACGACAAAATTTTAAAAATTAAACAGGTCACTTGAAGTGACCTATTTTGTATATTACTTCTTTCCCCAGTTTGAAAACAACTCTTTATTCTGATTTAAAAAGTCCCTTGATATTACAATATTAGTCCCGTCATCAGTTTTATTCTCCTTTAAAACCGGTACAGGGTTACAGCCGCCTTTTACCTTTTCTACCTGATCTATCTTAAACCTGTTTCTGCAGTTCTGGCATACCAGTTCATCTCCCTGCTGCTCATAATAGCCTTTGCCGGAATCAAAGCACACCTGGCATGTATTCAGTGCAGTTCTGATTGAACCGTCCTGTGCTTTAACCGCAATTACCTCCATATTGGTTTTACCCACCTTGTACGGATAAAACTTGGCTATTTCAGTTACTTCGCTCTTTGGTATTTTGAGATCGCCCCCTGCTGACGCTTCACTATCTCCTCCACCCGTAGACTTTACAAGGAAAAAGCCTGCAATTAAAACTGCAGCTATTATCCCTATAACAACAAATTTCCTTTTACCACCATTGGCAGCTAAGTTTTTATTTTTGCTATTCATAATTTAACTCCCACCCTCAATAAAGTTTTCATACGCGTATCTTATCAGCTTGATATGAAGATTTTATGAAGAAGGGAAAAATTTTTCAAATTCTATTTCATATTAAATTTTTTATCTTTATTAGTAAGTTATACTATGAAGCTTTCGACGCAGCCTTTCAATGAAGTAAACTCTATAAACGGAATGAAACCTGACAAGAATCTGTCAGGTTTCATTCCGTTTATAGAGCTTATTTCACACAGCACTTACATGCCGCCCATCATACCCATATTTCCTTGCATGTTCATACCGCCCATATTTCCATTCATTCCACCCATCATGCCCATACCACCCATATGGTTGTGCATCATCATGCCGCCTTTCATGTTCATATTCCCCTGCATGTTATAGCCAGAGCCCATATTCATCATCTGATTTTGTGCATTATACCCACTAAACAGATTAATACCCCAGAGTATTACAAAGCTTATTACTATACCCGCCAGAGATACCACCGCTAATTTAAACCATCCGTTATTAAGCATAACATCCGACCTCCTTATAATTATACATTTTCAACTTCTTTTACATTCTCACCGCAGCAAGAACAAGTTAGTTCTTGACCACAGTATGGACAGATTTTCCACCCGCACTCCACCTCTTTGTCGCAAAGCGGGCACTTTTCTTTTGCTTTCGCTGTCTTTTTCCCTAAAAAAGCATTTTTAGCTTTTTGCACATCTTCCTCTGTGAATAGATAGTTTTTGATAGCTACCGCAATACCTGCTACCAACCCGATTATAAAAAGTACGAACAATACTTTTATCAGGAATAGCAATGCAACTGATATTGTTCCCGCAAATCCTACGCCTGTTCCCATATACATATGACCTCCTCCAAAGTTTCTTCTAAATCCCATACTTGCCCTGATACGTGTTCCGAATAAAAGTACATAGATACGCTATAAAGCTATAACCCCCTTTAACACTGCTGCTGTAAGCCTAAAGATGAGGCTACCTTTATGCGCTATTTGTTATCTCACCTCCCTGGTACAAAATCACTTGAGCTATTGCATTTTCACTAATATATTTAAGCAAGAAGCGTGCCACCTCAACTTAGTTTTTCTAAACTAATACTTAACATGTGAAGATTGGCTGCTTTATCCTACAATAAGTACTCGGCTATAAACCACTAAAAGACTCTTAAACAAAAACAACTGTTCAAAATCCTACACCACACTGTAGAGAATCGAACATTGGTGTTAATAAAAAGCTAAGCAGTAATCATTACCACTTAGCTTTCCCAATTGAGTTTATACTTTTCCATCCTGTAAATTAGTGCATGTCTTGATATTCCGAGAAGCTTTGCCGCTTTGGTCTGATTACCCTTGCACTTTTCAATAGCTTGCCTTACCAGACTTTCCTCCACTGCCTCCAAGGATATACCGCTATCTGGCAATACAAAAGTATCTTTTTTATCTGAATATGCTCCTTTTACTATTTCCTTTGGCAGCATGGAGGCTGTAATTCTGCCGTCAGCTGACAGTATAACCATTCTTTCAATTACATTTTCAAGTTCTCTTATATTGCCTGGAAAGATGTATTTCTCCAACAACCTGAAAGTTTCCTCTTCTATTGTAATTTTATCTTTGTTCATCTCTCTTGAATACATATTGGCAAAGAACACCGCAAGCTGTCTTATATCGTCTGCTCTCTCCCTAAGAGCAGGTAGATGGATAGGTATTACCTTCAACCGATACAGCAAATCCTCTCGAAATCTTCCTTCCCCAACCATTTTTTCAAGATCTCTGTTGGTAGCTGCAATTATCCTTACGTCCGCTTTTACTACATCCGTTCCGCCTACTCTTTCAAACTCACGTTCCTGCAATGCCCTTAGTATCTTGACTTGAAGAGGAAGGCTTAATTCGCCTATCTCGTCTAGGAATAACGTTCCTCCCTGCGCCCTGTCAAACCTACCTGGTTTCCTTCCTTGCGCCCCGGTAAAAGCACCCTTCTCATAGCCAAACAACTCGCTTTCCAGTAAGTTCTCAGGTATTGCTCCACAGTTAACTTTTATATAAGGCTTATCCTTCCTGGAACTCCTATTGTGTATAGCACTAGCAATCATCTCCTTGCCAGTTCCACTTTCCCCGGTAATCAACACTGTAGCAGGAGTATCAGCCACTTTCTCTATTATCTCAAAAACTTCTTTCATGCAAGCACTGCTACCTATAATTTTATCATCGTAGCTTTCAGAAATCCTATCTCTGAGATATTCAATTTCCTTGTTTAACTGCTCAATATTCAACGCCTTTCTAATGGTCAGCTTCAATTCTTCAATATCAAAAGGCTTTGATATATAATCAAGAGCGCCTAGTTTCATTGCCTCAACGGCAGTACATGTACTTCCATGGGCTGTTATCATTATTACCGGAACTTTGTCATTGATAGTCTTTATCCTTTTTAACACCTCCATGCCATCAACTACAGGCATTCTATAGTCTAGTATCACCAAGTCAGGATCTTTATCTACAAATAAATTGAAGGCTTCTTCCCCATTGGCGGCTTCAATTGTCTCAATACCTATTTCCTTCAAGTTTTTTGCCAGTATCCAACGCATATTCTTCTCATCATCCGCAATCAACAGCCTTTTCATGAGCCCTTATCCCTCCTCTGCATGGAACAATATTTCAAATGTGCTTCCCCTACCAACTTTGCTATAGACATTTATAACCCCGTTGTTTTCTTCGACAATCCTATTTACTATTGAAAGCCCGAGACCTGTCCCTTCAGGCTTAGTTGTGAAAAACGGATTAAAAATACTGTTTAAGTCTTTTTCATCTATACCTATCCCGGTGTCACTAAACGATACCTTTATAGTATTACTGCCTATATTTGCAGTTGAAATAATAAGCTTTCCTCCTTGAGGCATAGCCTGTACAGCGTTAAAAATTATATTAATGAATGCCTGCTTTATCTGATCTGTGTCTATGTTGACATTACCGATATCTGACGGCTCAAATACAGTGTAGATACTATACTGGGAAAAGTACTTTCCTGTAACTGTTAATACTTCATCTAAAATATTATTCAAATTGCAAGATGCTTTTTGACCCTTGCCAGGCTTACCAAAGTCCATAAGTGCCTTGATTACTTTATTGGTACGCTCTACCTCCTCATCTATTATTTCTAACTCACCAACCGCCTCAGTGTTCTCCTTAAGCTCATTTTTCATGGTCTGAGCAATTGCCTTGATAATCCCAAGGGGATTTCTTATTTCATGGGCGACTCCGGCCGCAAGTTCTCCAAGTGCTGCAAGCTTTTCATTCCTCTGCAGCTGCTGCTCAAGTTTTTTCATTTCAGTAATATCGTCTACTATAATTACAGCACCTTTATTGACGTTTTCAAAATTCAAAGGGAATAAGCCGATTTTTATAATCCTCTCAATACTACTCTCCTTAGAATATATTTCTATATTAGGGCTTGGTTTATTGCTATAAAATCCATCGCTTACTTTTCGCTTTACCTCTTCACAACATGCAAATATCTCAAGAAAATTCTGACCAATGCAGTCATAATTAATATTAAGAATCCTCTTTGCCTCACAGTTAATCATTGTAATAAGCATATCAGTGTTTACTGAGATAACACCGCTTTTGATACTATTTATAATACCTTTTGTATATCCTTCAAGAAGAATATATCTTTTAAGTTCATCCTCCAGCTTTAGTAGGCTGCTATTTTTCTTTTCTACAAGAATACCGGTTACTATACCTACAGCAAAAAACAGAATTACATCCAAAAGTTCCTTAAGTATCTGCCACCCAAGTGTATTAAGCGAAAGCAGCGCGAAAGGAGAGTATATTACCCCTACAGCCAGTGAAGTTACAGTCCCACCTTTAAACCCATACTTGAATGCTGCCAGTATTATGGGGATAAAATATAGAAGCCTGTAAAAGCTGTGGATAGGCAAGTCAGAAGAGTCAGTAAAATAGTGTAGCACACTTATACCTGACACCATTAATATAATTATTGTTTTATACCCTATAAGCCTTTTCATCTTTTCCCACTACTCTCAATGCTTTTTTCACAATACGGGCAAAATTTCCATGAGGAATTGATTCTTTCACCACAGCTATTGCACTTCTTTTTTAATGTTTCCTTGCAAATAGGACATATGTTGAAGTTATCTTCTACAGGGTTACGACAATTGGGGCATGTCTTTCTTTGTTGTGAGTTAATATACGCCTGAGAACTGTTTCTGCTGACAACAGTGTAATATATTATTATGGCTAATATTATTAAGAGAAATAGAACCATTTTCATCACCCTTTATTTTTTATCTGACTGCCACACTCTGGACACACCTTCCAACGATCACTTTCAATCTTGCATCCACACTTTAAACAGTTATTAGCCTTTGGCTTTGGTCTTAATAATTCAAATATTGCAAATACGGCAATTACAAATACGATGAGCACAGCATACCTTGAATCTGTGGTGTAATAATCACCGTGCATTCTCCCATGCATACCCATTCCCATTCGATTATTGTATTGCATTAGTATAGGTGCTATAAGGAAGTTATAAATCACGACTAATCCCAACACCACAAGCAACAAATTGATTATTTTTTTTCTTTTATTCATATAAATCACCTCGCTAGCGCTCTGCTTAAATTAATAGCAAAAATCGTGCCAGCCTAAAAATAAAACCATAACTGCAGTAATAGTTCTATTTTAAATAAAAGTTATGGAGTTTTTATGTAGAAATTAAAAATATAGTTTGATAATTATTACAATTATAAATGTCCAAAAAATTCTTTGCACTATCAAATACTTCCATTGTGTTATAATAACTCTAGAATAATCTTGTCGATAAAAGGAGGTTGACAATTTGGCAACTATGAATCTTGATGGACTAGTAAAGATATATAAACAAGATAGGGAGTCAGTATATAACACATGGTTTATTTATAACGAAACCAGAATGAAAGCTTTCCGTTCAATTCGCAGGGGGGTTTTAGATGTAATAGCTGCAATTAAAAACGGTACTTTTGGAAACGATTTCAAAGGCTCTCCCTTGGAGTTTGTATTAAACTGTATAACTGAGCAAAAGCAAGTCTTTGAAGGTGCGGCACATCCATTTTACTGGAAACCAAAGCTTAGGATACCCGATATATACGAAAATGAGGAAAACAAACAGATTTTCGGTCAGTTTCTAGAATCCTGTTTATCAGCTACCAGTGCCGATAAGTTAATAAAAGAAATTGTAAAACTCGATAGTTACAGTATTAAAGGCTTGGGACCTGCGGTTGCCAATATTCTATATTTCCTCCACCCTACGCTAATGCCTCCATTTAATACTGCCATGGTATATGGCTTTAATGCATTGTTTAATGATAAAAAGAAGCTCGGCTCCTGGAAACAGTATCTTGAAATGCGTGAAATAATTATCAGTACCAATGAAAAGCTTAACCCAAATTTATCAAAAGATTTAGGTGCTATATCAGGCTTGTTGTTCGATATTGGGATCGGTAAAATAGCCTTAGATGGAAATTGGGAAGCAGCTTTAACGTTTGAAAAAGATAAACTTGAAAAGGCCTTGAAAAAACGCCATTCTGAAGTTCAACAAGAAATTGAGGAAGAAAATGAGCATCTCAGAATGCAGTTCATGCTTACAGAAATCGGAAGAAATCTGGGCTACGATGTCTTCGTTGCATATAATGATAGAACAAAATCTCTTGATGGAAAAAGTCTCGAATTTATCACCCTTTCAAAATTACCTCCTATGGACATACCTCAAGATGTTATAAAAACAATATCTTTGATAGATGTTATATGGGTTAATAAAGAGTCAAAAGAGATTGAATGTGCATTTGAAATAGAAAAAAGCACTTCTATATATTCAGGTATCCTGCGCCTTATAGACCTTGCCTCATCGCTTGGAGATAAACAGTATAACTTTTTTCTGGTGGCTCCAGATTCGCGTGAGAAAGAAATCTTAGCCCAATTAAACAGGCCTTCATTCAAAAGCATTGATTGTGTTAAATTGAGGTATATCCTATTCTCCAGCTTACGAAACAACTGCAACGGCTTATGTACTTTTGGTGATGATTATAAGATATTATTCAAGATAGCAAAAGGAGTGGACTGCTGTTGTTAGTCCACCCCTCTCATATATCCACTTACTTCCGTAGTATCTTTTTTGAGCACAAGGTATACTTCTTTTTAAAACCCTTACAATTATAAACTAGTATTTAGTAAATCGGTTAAGGTTATTAGTGATTTTAATATTATAACTCTTTCTAGTGATGATGGTGGAATAGTTTATTTAGGATTCCACCTTTTTCATTCTCCGGCTGTTTTACGGGTTCATCTTTAGCCTCTAGCTGCTTATTTCGTACATTGTTTTCTTTGTTCGTTTCTGGAGATGGTACACCTGCTCCACCACTATCTTTTTGTTTAATATTTACTTCCGATTTGGCTGCGAGAACAGGATTAGTTGTTTCTTTAGTAACGGTAACAGCTTTTGCACTCTGCTTTTGAGGGAGTGACTTTTGTGTGATATTGTTCTGATTATTGGTATTTGTGGCAGCAGAACTAAGTTTCTCTACAACCTTTATATAGTAGTTAAATTTGCCTTGATTACATGTTATGGCAAAATCGTTATAGGGAGCAAAATTTACTGACATCTCTTTTCCTGTAATCGGAATTACCATACCAAACTTTTCTATTAATATTTTTCCACTGCATTCTTCATTGTTGGCTAACCTAAAAACCCAGTTTGTTCTTAGGCCTTTTTGTACAAGAATAACATCCGGGGAAAGCTGCCACGAGTTGCTTTCTACAATCACTTTCTGTTCATATCCAGTAATCTCCGATATCTTAACACTATTTAATCCTGTAGACATTTTAGTTTTGATTATTTGATTTGATGTTTTATTTGATTGTAAATCCATTAATGGACTCTTAGACTTTACACCTGATAAATCATCAGTTGTATGACATATTTCCTTCTCTGCTTTTATAGACCCTTGATTTGGAATCAGTTTAGCGCCAGCTATAAAAAATAAGATTATACAAAGACTTATTACAACAGCTACATTAAATAAATTTGTTCTAATGGAAGTAATAACTTTCAAGCACATCCCACCCTTTTATAGAATATATGTAATATTATTCTATAAAACTGTAAAGATTTTATGACTACACTAAAAAAGTCTTATTATTTCCCTGTCCAATTAAAAACTTTTCCTAGAATATCAACCCTGCAGCAACATATGCTATCAGAGACAAAATTACACCCGCAATAATATACGGCAGTGAGGTAGTTAAATGATTTCCAAAACTCGTCCCTGCCATTTCTGCAGATAATGGTGAGGCAACATCAGTAACTGCACCTCCAGCCCATACAGTGCCCACCATCATTGATATATTAACGCCCGAATTTACCGAAAAAGTAAAAGCTAATGGCATCATTAATGCCCAGGTTGCCCATGATGAGCCGATAGTATATGAAATTATTGCAGATATGAAAAATAGCACAGAAGGCACCACAAATCTAGGTATATTTCTAATAAGCTCAGCACTTATTAGATTATTAAATCCAAGATCCTGTGTTACACTTGTCAATGCCCAACTAAGTACAAGTATCATAATTAAAGATAATACCTTTTCTCCACCCTTTATTATATGAGCCTCAATTTCTGCAAGACTAATTTTCTGCATTAAAAAATATATTCCTGATAAAAATATGGTAAGTAAAGCTCCTGAAAAAATTGAAACACTAAATTTTGCTGAGCTTAATGCTCCAAAAAAAGTTGGTGACTGTTCCTTCCCTGTCCACCAGAAAAAGAAAATTGTACTTATAAGCAACACTATTACCGGTATTATAAGGTTACGGCTTCTTCTCGGATATTCTTCAACCGTCTTATTTGCTCTTTCTTCTTTCTCAATGTGCTGCTTAGTTAGTTCTTCACCCTCTGCCTCTACTTTCCCAATTTTAAATTTATCAAAGCCAAGTCCTGCTACTGTAACTCCCAACGCAATAATCAACATTACCCACGAAAAAAAATTCCACAAAACACTTTTAGCAACAATTGTATAAGCACTTTCTGAAATTCCCGTATCTCTTAAATTATTTGCAACTAGAGTTATCATGTACCCTAAATATGCTGTTGCAATAGGTATAAGCAAAATAAGCTGAAGACTGGTAACTGATAATATGAAAGCAAACTTTTCTCTCGATCCTTTCACCTTTTCAAGTAAAGGTTTAAGCACTGTTCCTACTGCTATTGTATGGAATGAGCTATCAAAGAAGGTTATTATACTTAAAAGCCATCCCCAGCCTAGAACCCCTTTTTCGCTCTTAGCCCACTTACTTACTCTTTCACTAAAACCTGATATTCCTCCTGCCATTTCAATAAGTTCTGCAAGAGCTCCAAAGGCTATTAAGAAGCCTAGGGTATATGCACTGTCTTTATCAGATAGCACTTCCATAATATATTCACCTATGGAAGTAATCCCATTAAATATAGAACGTGTACTAATTAACGAGCCAATAATTACACCTGTAAGGAGTGCAGGTATAAGCTTTTTCGTTTTAAATGTAAGCACTATTGTTATTAATGCAGGAATTGTCGAGAGCCAAGCCATGATAATCTCCTCCAATTCATATAATTCCCGCTAGTATTTAATATATTCAGGCCAATCATCATAAATATTTCTTCTAGCTGTATTAATTTATTGCGTCAAACACACTTCCCTTACCTATGAATATTATAGAAGTAGTTCACAGAATCCAGGAGGATTTACTATGAATTCTTTAGGGAGTAAAATTACACTTAATACTACCCGTATATGCAGCAGTAACATTTTCCAAAATGCTATAGAAATATCCGGTATCGTTTACGCAGATAAATCTCCTAATGCGATTATTCTAGCAAATGGAGATCTCTATCAGGATTCTTTTATTGCTACACCATTAATACACTTTCCCCGCAATGCACCTATCCTTTTTTCACATATGGACAGCATAGACCAAGATACCTTTGCCCAGATATTTAAGCTGAAGCCTAAAGGCATAAACGGTATTCAAGTGTTTATTGTGGGAGGAATTTCATATACCGTTGATCAATTGCTAATGTCATACGGATTAAAAACCTTTAGAATATCCGGCACAAACTTTTATGAGACTTCTGCTAAAATAGCAAGATACTTAGATTACCCTAAAAACATAATGATTGTTTCGTCAGAGGACTACAGGGAAGGTCTCCCGGCTTGTGCATGGGCTGCCCACATGGGTGATGTGATATTGTTTGCGACAAAAGAACTGCTTCCTACCTATACAAGGAATGTAATAAATGCTACTAAAGATGCCCATGTATTTATTATAGGCAGCACAAATACAATATCGGAAGTAGTTGAGCAGGAAATCCGCCGGCTTAATGTGAAATTTGTTGACCGTATTTCCGGTAATACACCTTACGAGGTTGCAGTCAACTTTGCAAAATATAAAAGCCCTGTTGGAGATTTCGGTTGGAATAGAACAGAAAAAGAGGGACACACATTTACGTTTACATCTATTTTAAGCCCATTTGACAGCGCTTCAGGCTCTTTATTTGCACATCTAGGAAAACATACACCTATACTTGTAGTTAGCAGGGATAGGCTTCCCAATGTGACAAAAAATTATATTGAATCGGTAAAACCTGAACCCAAGTCTGAGCCTCATCCTCCATTTATGCATGGATGGGTGGTAGGATGTGAAAATGTAATTTCATCCAAAACTCAGCTTGAGATAGAAAAAGCCCTGTCAATAGATGAGTTCCACATGGGTATGTAATATCAAAAGTGTAAATGTATATTCCTATTGTAATAATCAATAAAAAGCCAATAGCTGCCTATTATGACAGCTATTTTTTAACCCTTCTACTTATTCATTTATTAATGATATCTATTTCTCGGTTCAGCATTACAGCTAAAAACAGCTTTGCCTGTATCTTATAAACTCATCATCAATATATCCTGCAGTAAAGCTGCATGACGTTGTGCATCATAATTAGCACATTTGGATAATCCTAGCAACAAATAAGTTTACGGAATATTTCTTCTTAATCTGCAGACTATATACACTGTTAAACTACTACTTTTTCGGGAGGAAATAAATATGCAATTACAAACAAATATGCCGGCAATGTCACTTATACCAAATGGAAATCCATATCAATCCTGTATAGATGCTTGTTTAAAATGTGCTCAGATTTGCGAAGAATGCTTTAATATGTGTATGCAAGAAGCAGACGTAAAAGCTAGAACTGATTGCATGAATACACTTCAAGATTGTGCCGAAATATGCTCAACAGCTGCTCACTTTATTTCAAGACAAAGCGGAAGCTTAACTGAAATTTGCAATCTCTGTGCCGATATCTGCACAAAGTGTGCTTCAGAATGTGACATGTTTAAAGATCAGCATTGTAAAACTTGTGCAGATACCTGCAGGCAATGTGCTGATGAATGTAGAAAGATGGCTACTATGGGTAAAGTTCAGTAACTTTGATTTAAATGCAGAAGATATATGAGTAGATAAATCTCCTATCTTCTACATTTATTGAATTTTACTTTTTTATATGCTTTAGAAACTCATCAATATAGCTTGCAGCAATAATGCATGACGTTGTTCATCATAAATCGCACGCTGGGTATGCATCCGAATAAAATGTGCGGTTGCATAGAAATTTATAATATTAAATGAAAGCGTTAAAGTCCCTTTTATTCATATTTAAGGCATTTACAAGAACAAGTTTTTATACATTTTCTACATTTCATACAGTCGGGATCTTTAACTTCTCCGGCAGAAATCCAGCCTGGAATATCTATCTGCAGTGGACAATTATTCTTGCATACATTACACTCCATACAGTTTCCACCAATTATTATATTATCAATGTTATCTTTTTTAGCTCTCGTTATAAAAGAAGCAACCGTACCCATTGGGCAAAAAGAACACCATGCATATGGGTGTATTAAAACAGCAAAACATACTTGCATAATAGTGGTTATAACCATCATTTTAATGAATGCCATTCCTATACCTAATAATGTGCCATTAGAATGAGCAATGTTATTTATAAAAAACATAATTAACAAAATAAACATCACAATACGAAAGATACTGCTTTTCAGCAGCCTTGGTATTGGCTTGTTTGGACTGATAATAGGTAGTATTTCACCACTTAAACTTCCTCTTGGGCAGAAATTTCCGCACCATGCCCGCCCAAAAGAAAATGAAAATATAATTGGACCGAACATACAGACTATAGAAAGGATCATTAGTATTGGTGATACCCAGCCAAACACAAGTACCAATGCAACTAAAACCCATGAAAACCTTTGTATACAATAAACTATTTCATTTGCCATACATGACCCCTTAGCTTTAGTATTGTCCCATTATCTCACAGATATTTTACTTTTCTCTAACAGTTTCGTTTCCAAAGGTAAAAAAATCACACTCATTAAAATCGCAATTCTTAGGCGCATAACTTCCATCTTTTCTATTCAGCATATATGTTCCAAAGTAATTACCCTCCACAATATTATCCAGGGCATTAAGAAGTCTGTCAATATCCGCTATTGTATTATATAGTCCCAAACTTACCCTGACCATTCCTGGAACTTGTGATTTATCTCTATTTAATACCTGATTTTTATATTTTTCAAAGCCAATTTTATCTATGTTCAAAAGCTTTAAAACATAAGGATGCGCACAAAAACATCCGCTCCTTACTCCTATCCCATACTCATATGACAGTATAGCAGCAACCAGTCCATGAGGCATATTTTCAATGTTAAAACTTACTACACCCAAACGTTTGTAATAATCATCCCCTGTTTCTCCATATATTTTTATATTCTTCAAACGTTTTAAGCAATTAATAAGGTATTGAGTTAATTTTACTTCATGCTTTTCAATATTACGCATTCCCAATCTCTGCATGAAGCTTATAGCTGTTGCTAGTGCAACAGCTCCAATAACATTAGGCGTACCTGCCTCATTTCTTTCCGGGGTATCCCCCCAGTACACATTATCCAGAGTAACAATTTTAGCCGTCCCGCCTCCTGTGTGATCAGGTTCAGCTGCATTAAAAAAGTCCCTGGGCCCTATAAGTACTCCTACTCCAAAAGGAGCATAAAGTTTATGCGCTGTAAATACTATAAAATCAATATGCTCAATATCATTAACAGACTTTATATTAATTTCTCTATGGGGTATAAGTTGAGAGGCGTCAACCAATAATTTTGCACCTGCATTATGAGTTATTTTAGCTATTTCATGAATCGGATTTATATACCCTGTTACATTTGAAGCACCAGTAATAGTAACAAGTTTTAAATCACCTTTATGCTTGTTTACTAAGTTATTAAAATGCTCAATATCAAGTTCACCATTACCTGTTATATTAACATACTTTATAACTGCTTTTTTTCGCCATGGTAAATCATTCGAATGATGTTCCATCTGAGAGGCTATAACTACATCATCATCCTTAAAGCAAAATATATTTGAAAGTCTGTTAATTGCTTCAGTTGTATTTTTAGCAAAAATTACAGCCTTATCATTTAAGTCGGCACCAACAAAACTTGCTACAATTTCACGTGCTTTCTGATATACATTAGTTGATATATAGGATTTCAATCCGCTTCCCCTATGCACATTGGAATATACTCCTGAAAATTCATTTATTTTATCTAAAACTATTTTAAATGGAGGGGTACTTGCTGCGTTATCTAAATTTACATACCTAATATGTTTACTATTAATAATAGGAACTTCTAAGTCTTGACCTGCTACCATAGAATTAAAACAGTCCATATACTTTCGACCCCTTTAAGCGATAAAATTTAATCTTATTTTAGGCAATAATTATATAAATCATATTATACCTTAGATATGAAGATTTCATGGAGAAAACTAAAGCCTTTTATTATACCTATATTGAAAGGCTTTAATAAAAGGCTTTAAATAAATTATTTTATATTTTTCACCACATAAGAATGCTACATCGTTTATGCTATTATTTTGTCTCTTTTATAGTTGATACTTTAAGAGTAGTACCACTCAATGTCCCCGTAACAGTTATTTTATTACCAAACTTTCTTTTTGTTTTCATCATAATTTGGCTATCAGCCTTTTTGCTTCCTTCTTTATCAAACTTATAAAATGTGTATGTACCATTGCTTTGCTTAACCATAATTCCAAGGCCTTCCATCATGCACATATCAGACTTTAAACATGATGTAGTATGCTTCTCAGGGTTTTTCTTCACATTTATCTTACCCGTTTCATCATCAACACCAGTTTTTGCACAATGTGCATCCATTAGATAACCTGTATATGCTTTTACTGTAACAGCGGGTTTTGGTGTAGGCTTGGGAGTAGGTTTGGGAGTTTCATTCATACTTCCCATTGCATATGCAGAAATTGCAACACTTACTGAGAATGCAGCAGCAATTCCAAATGAAACCAATGATTTTAACTTAGATTTTTGCAAAAAAATCGCCTCCAAACAAATTATTTTTATTATTTTTATCATTTCATGCAATTCTTCTTATGTGGCAATTTATTAAGTCATCGCTTTATAATAGTAGTATAAAAATATGAAGATTTTATGAAGATTCAACTTTTTACATATATTCTAATTTAACCCTTAAGACTAACAGCAGGGTCATGAACCCTGCTGTAGAGGTTCTTATTCAGGATTATTAAACTTATTATTAGGATTAGGAGTGTAATTAGATTTATAGTCCGTATATTTAATTTCCTGCATCATCCCCCCTGCTGCATGATGGAGTTCATGACAGTGTTGTACCCAGTGACCAGTATTATTTGCCTCGAATGCAACTACATACTTCTCACCTGGTCTTACAAGAAGCGTATCCTTCATAATAGGAGCTCCAGTTATCGGCTTTCCATCCTTTGAAAGTACCTGAAAGAAGTGTCCATGTAAATGCATTGGATGGTCCATTGTACTCTTATTATCAAAAGTAAACTTGACTAAATACCCAGTTCTAACTTCCAATGGAGGGAGTTCATCAAATGTTTTGCCATTGATGGTGTACTTTTGCACTTTTCCATCCATACGAGTATTAAGTTCAACATTATAATCAACATCGTATACTTGGTTCAAAGTAAATTCTCCTGCCCCTGTTGAACCATACGAAGTTAGGTCAAAGACCGGAAGTTCATCTGTAATGGATTCCTCCTCTACTTTACCACTCCCGCCATTGACAATTACAGGTACCATTAACTGATCGTTATATGCATTATCATCATGTGCATCAATCGTAAAATTATCATTAGAATTAACAGTGAACTCTACATCATATCTTTCACCGGGAGCAATCATAATTACTTGGTCCTTGATAATTCCAGCACCCTTTATATCTTGCCCATCTGTACTTACAATCTTTATGTCCTGCCCGGATATGTGCATTCCATGAGTTCGATAACCTGCGTTTATAAACCTAAGCCTTACAATATCACCTTTATTTACTTCCAGAGGCTTTATGAGATTACCGGATTTGCCATTGACTGTATAGATATCGTACATGTATGCCATCATTTCCTCTTCGCTCATGGCAGATCCACCAGACATATCCACACCTTGGTGACCAGTACTTCCTTGTGATCTAGACATATCCATTCCATCCATACTATTGTCAGTCTGGCTAGTGTTATGACCCGTGTTTTCCATCTCTTCCATTCCCTTAGGATCACTCATCCACTCATCAAGAATCAATGTAAACTCCTTATTTGACCTTAATTTCTCCTTTGGTTCCACAATCAAAGCCCCATATAATCCTTTATCAACTTGCTTTGATCCCTCTTGATGAGAGTGGTACCAATAAGTCCCAGGGACATCTGCTGAGAATTCATAGGTGAAAGTTTCACCGGGTCTTATTGAATCCTGATTTATACTAGGAACCCCATCCATAGCGGATATAAGTGGATACCCATGCCAGTGAATTGTAACAGGGTCTTTTAGTTCATTTTTTAATTCGACCTGTAAAAAATCACCTTGGACTACCCTGATTTCTTCTCCTGGCACCTTGCCATTATATGTCCAAACTGGTAAAGCCATATCATCCTTTATAAGTAGGTTTGATTCTTTTGCAACAAGAGTAAACTTCTTTATAGGTTGACCATTCTTTGGTTTAATAAGGTTCTTAGAATATTCATGTGTATTTTTTTCAGTATCATTCGGAATGTTATGTGCCACACTTTGGTAAGGTGTTGAATTATTTAAACCCTTATCCACATTTGTCCTCATCGACAACGAATTATTCCTGTACCAGACAGCACCTGCCATACCAACAACTAAAAGTGCTATAAAAGCTAATACAGCTATACCTTTATTACTCAAGACAATCTCTCCTTTTCCTATCATATTACTAAGAATTTCGTCACAAATCACTGTTAAGTTAACCTGAATACTTCCATTAAAACTATTATGTTTTAGTTTTAATGGCTAACCCTTTTGATCTACCTTCTACCGTCGGTTATTACATTCTTTATACAAGGGTCTACATCATACCCATTCCACTCATACTGCAAATATTCATCATGCCACTCATTATCACAGTTGTTGTTTCATTTACATTTGATTTAACTACTACTGCATTATCACCAACCAAAGTACTTCAGGATATATTACTTTACACTTTACATATCCTGTTCAGGCACTCTTATCAACTAAAACCTTCTTTATGGACTACCTTTCTTCAATTAGTAATTGAGTTCCTTTTTCTTAATAATTCTATTTTACTTTATACCCCTGATCTTCAATAGTATCCTTAATGGTTTGAATCTCTACCTTGTCTGTATCGTACTCTATAGATACCTTTTTCGATTTAATATCCACAACAACATTATATACCCCATTTAATGTACCAACGGATTTCTTGATGTAATTTTCACAATGACTACATGACATACCTTCTACTGTTAGATTAGAAATTTCGATAGCCATTTCTTCTACCCCCTCATCTATTAAATTAACTCTTATTGTACCTTCTTTTTATGAAGTTAATATGAAGAAATTAAATCTAAAGAAAATTCTTTGATTGTTAACTCTTACATATAAGTTTAGTTACTTTCCCGTAGTTTAAACTTATTAACCATATGTTAAATATTACACACTCCTTTAAAACTTATCTTCATAGATTCTTCATATTTTTATTTTAAAATGGATTACATAAATAAAAGAAATTTAAAGGAGTGATTTTATACAAGATTTCGTATTGAAGTTCTATGAATTACTAAGTATATTGAATCAAGCTATAAACGAACCCTTGATGACAGTTACTAAATCATCAACCATACCTATTCTTACAGCATTTCTAATTGGCATTTTGGGATCAACCGCACCATGTCAGATTACAACAAACCTTGGTGCGATTGGCTTTTTAACTAAAGAAAGCACTAATAAAAGAAAGCTATTGAATAATACTCTCTGGTATACCTTGGGAAAGATTATTGTTTTCATGTTTTTTGGTCTGCTAATATCAGTATTTAGTTTGGAAATCCAAAAAATCTCTATACCCCTTTTTAGTTTTGTAAGAAGATTCATGGGGCTATTTGTGGCGTTTATTGGATTATACATTATAGGTGTATTTAAACTAAACGGATTAATTGGCAATACGATTGTAGGTAAATCCCAAAGTATTGTAAGAAGATTTAATTTACTCCCACCCTCATTTATTATGGGAGTTATTTTTTCACTAGCATTTTGCCCAACTCTATTTTGGCTCTTTTTTGGGTTGGTGATTCCCTTAAGTATCAAATCGAGCTTTGGGTTTATTCTACCGGTATTCTTTGCTTTAGGTACACTTGCTCCTTTAGCTATCGTTGTGCCACTTATAAGTTTAGGTAGAGGTAGGATTAATGAAAATTTAAAAATATACAGGAAGTTTCAAAAGGTTTTAAGGGTTATAGGAGGGACAATTCTTGTTTTAATTGGTGCTTTAGACAGTCTTGTCTACTGGTTTAGCTAGAAAAAGGGGTGTATAAAGTTGGATAATGTATCAATAATATTGGCGTTTTCTGCAGGCTTGCTTTCATTTTTATCTCCTTGCGTTTTACCTCTTATTCCTGCGTATATTAGTTATCTTACAGGGTCAGCCGTTGCAGATATAAATGGTAGTAAGGCAAAGTTAAGCCTCTTGTACAAATCTATCGGGTTTATCATAGGTTTTACTATAGTATTTATAATAATGGGAGCTTCGATAAGTTCATTAGGAAAACTTTTTGCTGCTAATCAGGATGCTTTTAGAAAAGTAGGAGGAATCTTAATAATAATTTTTGGCCTCCATACAACAGGAATATTAAAAATTAAAGCTTTATATTCAGAAAAGAGACTACTCCCTTTTGGAAATGCGAATAAAAGTATAAGCTCTCTATTCGTTGGAATGGCATTTGCCACAGGTTGGACACCCTGTATTGGTCCAATTCTATCTTCTATCCTGATATATGCAGGCAGTATGGATACTATAGGAAAAGGGATTTTACTACTTTTAGTTTATTCATTAGGGCTTGCTGTACCATTTTTACTTACAGCTTTTGCAATTGGCAGTTTTTCAAAATACATGAAAAAGTTTTCAAAGTATCTCCCCGCTATATCGGTAATTAGCGGTGTTTTAATGATTATTATGGGGATAATGGTCTTTACAAACAAACTGGCTATATTGAGCCGCTACTTGAACTTTATAAACTTTTATTAGAATGGAGAATGTATAATATGAAAAAAAATTTGTTAGTTTGGGGCTCAGCGTTAGTTCTAATTGTAATGGCAATTTTTATAACCAGCAGTTACGATAAAAATAAATCAGCAGCGTCATCACCTACCCAAACAATAACTTCACAACCCGAAAAACAACCTTTGTCAGATAACAATGCTATAGATATCACTGCAGCAGATAAAGCAATTGATTTTACACTAACGGATTTAGATGGTAGAAAGATATCGTTAGGCGATTATAAAGGTAAAAATGTGTATTTAAACTTCTTTGCAACATGGTGCCCGCCTTGCAAGGCTGAAATGCCGGATATAGAAAAGATGTACCAGAAGTACAAAGATAATGACTTAGTTGTCCTTGCAGTTGCCGTTGGTGAAGATAGGGAAACTGTAAAAAACTTTGTTCAAAAGAATGGATACAGCTTTAAGGTATTACTGGACTCCGACCAGAGCGTTGGGCAGCAATATGAAATTTCTGCTATCCCTGTATCAGTTTTTATCGATAAAAACGGCAATGTAGTTGCCAAAAGGGTTGGGGCATTAAGAGAGGCCGAAATGGAACAGTATGTAAAAATGTTGGTAGAAAAAAATAACTTTTAAAAAGAAAACAAACGGGTGGGTAAAATAAAGGTAAATACTCTCCAGTATCCCTGCATAATCTTGAGCGTTTACCTTTATTTCTCTCATTTTACTTACTATACTTACAAGCATTATCATCATTATTTATATTTGAATGTATTATAAGAGATAAGTCTATTATAAATTAAATAACACTTCAACTTTTTAAAGTCCCCCCTCCATTTCTTTCATTTTAGGAAACGACTATTCTATCCAATTCATCTTGTGTAAGGTCCCCAACAATATTTCTATATGCTTCACCAAGAACCTTTGCATCCAATTTTGTACTTGCACTATCAGTAAAGTTAGTATCAAAAACACCACGAAGCCTATAAGCCTCCTGCAGGATTGGTGTTAAGAATCCTACAATACCTCTACACATCGCATAAAGTAATTGTGGTAGACCTGTATGCAGGTTACCGAAGCCAATAGGTTCCTCAGGAGCTAACTGATCCTCTACTTCATTTAAAAATGAACAAAATTCCGCGTCACAACCATTGAATTGCTCAAGATGTATAAGAGTAAATCTTTTAAAGTATTCATTATTTAATTCCCACAATTTTGTAGCCCTTTGAGTACCCATAAAAACAAGAGAGACATTAGCCTCGCTTCCAAAATGCATTATATTCTCAATAGCCTCCAATGTTTTTACATACCTTGTCGACAGGACGTGGTCTACTTCATCAAGGATTAACATCTCAACCGCTTTTTCCTTAAGCAATTTTACTATGTAATTTTCCAACTCCTTGATCGTAGGCTTTCCAAGTAACTGAGGAACATCAAGTGCAGCAATTACTGTTTGATAAAAATCCTTGGCAGTGAATGGATTAGGTACTTCTACATATAAAACAGGTCTAACATCTCTATCTTTGCCAGCCTCACCAATACGCATATATTCTAGGTTTTTCTCTGCATATCTCTTAGCCATTATAGTTTTACCCACACCCGAACGTCCAATTATAAAACTATGCTTTTGAGAGTTTTGAGCATTTACCATATTTCTATTTACACGTATATCATCTAATACTTTGAATATCCTCACAATTTTAGTATGTTCGACATTTAAACATACTACTCTTTCTGCAAACTCCTTATTTTTATCCATCCTTATCCCCCTCTATCAAACTTCCGATTAACCCCACTAAGCACTGGTTTTCTGACTCACCCACATGCATAGCTGTTCACACTTGATTCGCCATACTATAAGTACATATGCGTATAGTATTTATTACCAAAAGGCATATAGTATCAAAATAGCCGTTTGTATAATATAGTATCTTAGTTTGTTAGTATTAGGTCTTTTTTGTCTTTTCATCTTGTAACATGATTATTTTCTCCAGTTCCTCTTCTGTAAGGTCTCCAACTATGGTACTATATGCTTCAAAAAGAACTTCTGCTTTCAATTTTATCTTTGTATAATCGTTAAAGTTGCTATCAAAAACACCAAGCATTCTATAGGCCTCCTGTATAGTTGGTGTTAAAAAACCTACTATCCCTTTACACATTCTATGTAGTAACTGTGGTAGTCTTGTATTCATGTTACCCAGCCCAATTGGCTCCCATGGATCTAGCTGAGCCTCTACTTCATTCAGAAAGGAGCAAAACTCTTCATCACAGTCGATAAATCTTTCTAGGTATATGGGAGTAAATCTTCTAAAATATTGGTCATTCAATGTTCTCAACTTTCCAGCCTCCGGCGTACCTACACAGACAAGAGATATATTAGCCTTATTTCCAATGTGCTTTATAGTATCCATTGCCTCTAATGTCTTTACATGCCTTGACGATAGAATATAGTCCATTTCATCAAGAATCAACATTTCAACACCCTGGTCCTTAATCAGCTTGAGTACCTGCCTTTTTAATTCACCGGTAGTAGGCTTCCCTGGCAATTGTGGAGCTTCCAGTCCCGAAATTATTGCCTGATAGAATTCTTGTATAGTGAATGGGTTAGGAAGTTCCACATATACAACAGGTTTAATATCTATTTCTCTTCCATCTTCATCAATACGCGTATATCCTGGGTTTCTTGCTTCATAACCTTTTACCATTATGGTTTTTCCCACACCAGAACCACCAATTATATAGCTGTGCCTTGGTGAGTTTTTACCATCTCCCATATTTCTATTAGCACGTATAGAGTCAAGCATATTGCATATCCTAACAACTTTAGGATGTTGAATATTTAGCCTTGCTACTCTCTCTGCAAATTCTTTACTTTTATTCATCAGTTCCCTCCTGTCTATTACTTTCTGCCTTAATAGCATCCTCTAGCAACATTTTAAGTGATACTTTACTGTTTGATTTACCCTTCTGTGAAAACATATCTTCCAAATTCATGTTCATTAATTTTGCTTGCTTACGCTTTGTTTTATTAGTCCTATACTTCTTTAAGACAGTCTCCTGTAACTTTATTTGACACTTCTCAACATCACTTGCTCCCGGTATTTGGCGCAACTTTTCTTGAGCCTCTTCAATCAGTATTTTCCTGATTTTTTCATAGGTGTATCTATTCATGCCCTTGATACTCTCAGCTTGTGGTTTAACTGCCGGTATTTCAATATATTCGTTGGTATCTGGAACTAAGAAGTATACCTTTGAGATATCATCCACATCATATTTAACCTTATATTTAATGTCTCGGTTTGCAATATACTTTGATAACCTATTATCCATGTAAATAACATTTTCCAACCTTATACCATCCCGTGTATATGGCTTCATTACGGTTGGAAGAAGTTCAATCTTAAACAGTTCTTCTTCCTCACCCGGAGTAATAAAATCTGGGACTCCTACCGCTTTTAATCCCTCATAAAACCTTACTGCAGGCGTATTTTCCTCAATAGGCAAGCCTCTGTGAGTTCTAAAAGGATAGATATCGGTAAAATACTGTGTTAGTATTTCATTTAGATCGCTCACCGTTAGATTTGCTTCTTTTTCAGGATCATAGTCTCCCAATTCATAAAAATGACTTTTTCTTGTACCATCAAGACTATGTATTAATTCTGCATTTATTTTCCCAAAAAGCCGTTCTATAGTAGCGCCATAATTCGGTCTTTTGACGGGCCTGTACATAACATTTGCGTTAAGAGTTTCAGTGACCATACGTTTCAAATTGGTACTCTTAAAATCCGGTCCATTGTCGACATATATAGTATTAGGTTTTCCGCACACAGGCCATTCATTGTGGGTATTATACCTTTCCTTCGCCCTTTTAAATAACACACCATGTTCAATCGCTTTCCTAACACGGTTAGCAGAAGGTGGCTCTAATGATATATACATACACCAAATCCATCTTGAATACACATCTATCCCTAGAGTTATCCACGGTCTTCCAATGTTATACCCCGAGTTTTCATCAATTACATCCAAGTCTAATTCAGTATGATCAATTTCAACTATATGTAACGGATAGTAGGCTTCTTCATTTGAGAACCCGCGATTTACAGGTATATACTTTTCTAATGCTTTCTTGCCCTCCCTTAGCTTTACCTTTACCTGCACATCAATTCTCTTCAGAAGCTTATATATAGTATCCTTGTTTGGAGGCTCTAGACCTTCCTTTATGCAAAGTGCTTTTATTATTCTATATGTAGATGTACTGGATATTTTTTTTAGAGTAAGATATTCTTTTTCTATGACATGCTTTAAAATAGGTATATATTCTTCCGAAATCCTTATATCTATCTCATCTAATACCAGTTCAGGGTCTCTCGGATGGCAGATTGTTAGTTTCTTATTATCTTTTCTACTAGTATATCCTATCCCAGATTTTGATATTAACCCTTCTAACCCCTGACCCTTAACTTCACTCTCAGACTCATAGTAATCAGCAATATATCTATTTATTGTCCTTACTCCAACTTGATGTTTTTTTGCAATCCTTTCTATAAGTACTTTTTGTGTAAGCTTATATATGTCTTCACTATCATTTGCAAAATACTCGCTATACATTTGTGAAAACTCGTATACGGATCGCAAATCATTCTCTTTAGCTTTTCTTAAAACTATAATAGGCCTGATTAACTCAAATCTTTCTAGAACTTTTTCTTTATTTTTTTCGTTTAGCTCGTCTAAATTGGATTTATAAATCCTTTCCCGTGGGTCAGTCTTAGAAACAAAAGAGCTTGCAGGTTTAAATGAGGGGTTTGTCGCTAACTCGAAAAAGTTAATTGTTATTATTTCTCCATCGCTTTCTTTCTTTAACTCTATATATGGAGGATTAACTCTCCACACCGTACAAAGCTTTTCATAATATTCGACTTTACTGTTTACTTTTAGTTCTCTAAACTTCATCCTTACCGACCCCCTCATTCATAAAGTACAAGTCAAAGTCATCAAAATCGGAGGCTATTGATATTTCACTATACTGGTTAACCTCACTAGTAATATCAGTTTTGAACTCTCCTATAGTAATCAAATAATATATTACGGGTAATATCATTAGTGGATTTATTTTTGCACTAAAACTACACGCTAGGTCTATAATTGATATCTTTTGGGCAAATTTTAACCTGTAAACGACCTCTGGAATCCATTCATCAAAATACTTTCTTTTTTTTGTCATACCAGATAGCAACTTAATATTGTGAGAAATAATTTTAGGCATTTGCTTTGGGTATATAATACTATATACCCAGTTCCTTTCCTCTGCATACTTAGCGCACTTTCTATTGGTTAGTTCAAAAGTTTTTGGCACCTCAGAATTAATATCTTTTATCTGATATAAGGTTGGATCACTTCCGTTTCTAAACACAAGGACATCGGGTATATGTATCCACGTTTTAATCTCACCCTCGTCATTTAATATAGATATGTTTACTTCAACTGGCTGTACATAATATCGGATGACCTGCCTGTCCAATTCAAAGAGATAGTATGCTAATAACTCTGCTAACGACTCATACTCTACAACTTTATCCATTTTGTTACTATAAAACGCTCCAATAATATGAGGTCTTTTCCAACTAGTTTTATTGTTTACTTTCCTTTTTTGAGAATACAGTTCATCTTCAACCTTCCAATTTTTATTGCTCCATTCCATACATTCACCCCCAATCTACAAATATTTAATATTTTATATACACGCACTCTACCAGAACATCTATTCGATTATATTATAACAAATACTTGCCATGTTGAGAATATTTGTTACTTTTCTTTTAAAATACTAGCGCTCCAATTCTAACCCCTACTGAGAACTGGATTTAGGATTTCGTCCCTATACTTCCCTTTTCCCTCCGAAAATTGCCATTATTAATTACAAACTTCACGAATATTGCCATTATTAATTACAATTTCATCTGATAATTTTGGCGTAATTTTTTATACATGGTGTAAAAAATAAAAAAAGAGAATTTGCAATGCAAATTCTCTGTAACCCTTGATTTTACTGATTTTTTTAAATTTTTAAATTGATTTTTATTGCCAATTTTATATTACTTTCGTTGCCAATATTAATTACAACCGTTGCCAATATTAATTACAACTCACAACACGAAATAATATAACATATTTATTGTGTTAAAAATTGTTAATTAGCCGACCTTTTATGATCAACCACCAGGCTTTTGACTATGATATTCAGGGACTTAATATTGAGAGCAGTCAGCCTTTCAATCTCTTCACTAACTTGGTTTTGAATTTCACGTAGTAAAGGCTTTATCACATACCCATACACCAAAACAAGATCCATTTCAACATATATACCGTCAGGATGGTTCTCCGCTCTAAACCTCGATATCTTATGCACGCCATCTATTTTAGTAGTAACATATTCAATAATCTGATATATGGTATAGTCCGAAATGGTATATCTGCCTAAATAACTGAAGGTAGGCCTTACAACGGACTTTTCACCTACAAGCTGATAACTTCCCTTACCCTTTCTCTTGAATATACGAAGAGGGTCGAGAAAATACCCTGAAAAATCTTTTTTTATCTCAAACGTCGGAACAGGAATGACATGCTTTCCCTGCTCTTTTCTGGTAGACAATGCCTGTTTGATTTCTAATTCGCTTGCCACCTCATGTATAAACACCTTTTGGCTTATCTGAGGAAAATCCAGACGTTTTGCTATAGTCTCAACCATACCGTCCGATGTGCCAAGGATAAGAATAGCTTCAGGGTTGTATAATGCTATAGCCCGTTTTACGTCCTCAGAGTGTTTATCCTCAGTAAATAGAGCCCGTTTTATAGAGGCTATTCTTGTACTCTCTTTTTTTGCAGAAGTACCTGCTACAATACGGCTGCCTTTTATGAGCAGACCGTCATCTATAATGAATTCAATACCTCTTTCTCTTGCAACCCACGTAGCCCTGTGGCTCTTTCCTGTTCCACTGGGCCCTATAAAACCGACAACTCTCAACTCTATACCTCCAATTAATTCTACTTTTACTTTTTGGTATTAATAAACCTACTGCGTAAGTCTCGCATTATAGATGGTTTAGTTATCGCCATATACATATAAAATAATTATAACACAAATTTGAATAATATTGTAGTCAGTGTATGTCAATTTGAGAATAAAATGGAAAAAGAGAGTCTCTGACTCTCTTTTCTTTCCCCGGACAATTTCTCTTTCGTTTTTTATAAAATATTTTTCTTTTGTTAGTTAGTAAATTTTTCTTTTGTATATAGAAAGCTAAAATTAAATTTATACTTAAAATTATAATATTTAAAATAACTTTATTATCCAATTGTAAATAACTCAAATTTATAATACAACCATATGATGTATGTTTGACAATTTTCAATACACCGGATTGTATCACAGGATATATTGTATCATTTCGTTTCTTCTTGTCAATATTTATTACAAAAAAACAACTAGGAAATTAGTACTATAGTAAAAGCTATTTTCTATAGCCTGTTTTCATATGTTGAATCAAGTTTTATATATCCAGGACCCATTAAATGGTGAAAATACGCATTAAAAAAGTAGTAAACGATTTTGTACAGTATAACATCGTTTACTACTTTTTGGTATGCTTACACGCTAAAACTTGTTTTTTTGTTCACTTTTCACCATATTAAACATGCAGACATCGCATCCGGAGCACAAAAACACCTTACCCGAAAATACATTTTTAATGGTTTCGAGAAGCTCTTTATTTCTGAATTGCCCAGTGGTGTGAATAACAATCTTTCTGGGAGCAAGGGTTATAAGTGAGCTTACAAGTAAATCATCGTAGTTTATCTCCCCTTCCGAAATCTCATTCACAAACTCTTGGATGCACTCGTTTGTAATCTCTCTGCGCGTCTCGTCCAGTAGAATATATTTGTTTTCGTATCCTACTACTACGTGTATTACATCAAATTTGGGATCCTGTATGTCTACAAAGTATCTAAGTAGCCTTATAAACTCCTTGTATTCCCTTTCCATTAGAAAATCATCTACAGCCTTATCCACAACTTCTTCCAGATCCTTCATATATTCCTTAAGTCTAAAGTTTACAAATCCATCTAGAATTAAGCTGTTTGAACTTTCAAAATACTCCAACAATTTGCGAACAATAACATTTCTCCTGCGTATCTGGAACAAACTATTAAGGAATACCTTATCATCATTTCTGATAATTCTTAGCGCAAGGCTCAGTATATCTTTTTTTTCAGTAGAATTAAAATAACAGTAGTTACTATTTATAATTCTTGCGATAAGCTTTTCCTCATACTGCCTGATTATATAATCTGCAAGTGCGTTTGATACATGAACCTTAAGTATATCATAAAGTTTGAGTGATTTTTTGCCGAAAGCTTTGTCTTCATCGATATTGCAGACAATGGAAGTCGAACCATCGGAATTAACTTCTTCTATTGAATAATTTAATTTATTGCTGTCCAATTGCTGTAATTCACTGGTTATATGCTTTATAACATCTTCAGCACTTTCGTTAACTCCAATACAAAGAAACTGCATCAACTTCACATCCCTTCAAGTGTAGTATATGTCTCCGCAAATTGTTGTATGCAGTAAACGCCGCATGCATTTTTTCCCATAATTACACCATTTCCTAGCATAGGTCTTAACTCCAAATTGTAGTCCCAGCATTTATTTATATACTTAATATAGTGCATTCTTCTTACATTTCTGCTACATTATATGCAATTTCAGACTGTAAGTTACTATATAATTAAGAACTTAGCATATTCTTGGGAGCATAAAAATCAAAGGCTCTAGGAAAACAAAAGAAATTTGTCCGGTGTATTTAATCCTATATCTGCAATTCATCTCACCCTGTAATGATAGGCAAGATTGTACCTATATCAATAATAGCTTCATCACTGAGTTCTGCTATTTTTATATTCTTTTTGCCAAGAAAATCTTTTATTTTTTCTGCGGATTTAAGAGTCTCAATGCTTCCTGTGATAGCCCATAAGTTTTCATCTATCAAACCAGTGCTTCCCCCGATAAACCCATTGTTTAAACCTGGCAATAAGATATTAGCTTCGGGTTCTATCAGCAGAACATCTATACCTTTTCTTTCCGCCGTTCTGGCTATTCCTACATCTGCAGTTATGATACTGTTTTCATTTACAATGGATACGGCACATTTGGAGTAGCCTTGTTTAACATCTACAATTTCCACATCGATTTTGTACAGCTCACTTTTCAATACGGAATCGGTGTACTTTGTATTATGGAAAGCAAGCCTTCCTATCCTCAAAACGTTGTATGCTACATTTCCCGGATACTTTGCAGATAATACAGTTTCCCCTCTAATAAGCTCAAACCCGTATGCCTTCAACTGGTTTAATAGATCGGCACTAGTGCCGGGGGCATAGATAATACGCTTATCCTGAACATGGTGCAGCATTATATCTGGGTGTTGAGAAATTGCATCATAAATTAACGGGTATTTTAATGTTTTTATAATATTAACTCCATGCTTTATAAGTGATTCTTCTACTTTAGAACTTATTCTTCCATCTACAACAGCTAATTTAACAGGCTGTCGGGGTAGATTGGGCAAGCTTATGTATCTCATATTTTTTCTCGTCTCCATCTTTCTATGTATATAAAGATTTACATTTTGGAATAAAATATATGATATCTATAACGAAAGTTAAACTTAATAATTTTGTATTATCACATTCTGGTTACATAGTTCATATTATACTAAAGGGAAGTAGTTAAGGGGAGAATTTACATTATAGAATTTATTTAAATTTATTAGCCTCCTCTATGCTGCTGTATGATTAAAAAGTATTAACTTTACTGAAGGCAAATATATATAATGAACTCTAAAAGTGATTTCATCCAGACAAGCAAATCGTCTTACCGCAGCTTATTACCTACCTGGAAATCATTAAGTTTAGACTTCGTTATCTATACCCTGTAGTGGTACTGGTGAAATATCATGGTAAGGACAATTACTTCCAATACCCCTAAGACTGTTGCAAGACTATTTAAGAAAATTTTTGACTTTATAAAAAAACCTTTTGTATCACTTTATCATCTCCTGATTTGTTATATTAATAACAACAACAAAGAAATACTTCAGGAGTGTAATACACTGGGTGCTATATATACTTCTACCCATATTATGAAAGACCTGCGTAAAACTTTCACACCTTTAACTCTTGAGCTCGTTGCACTGCTCAATGACTATTATAGTTTGGCTAAGAAAATAGATTGGATGCTTGTGTATTACGGCGACACCGCACTTACAAGCGATTTCAGAAAGTCCAGGGAGCTAATTCAGGAAACTATGTTGAAAATAATTGAGACTTTAGAACAATTGATTGAACGCAGCTTGATAATACATACTACTTCATCCAACGATACCCTATGGAAAGTTTCAAAAAAATATAAGTGCGACATGATGGAGGTCTATGAGTTGAATAACCTTAAGGATGTAATGCCTTTTAAAAAAGGTATAGTAATTCTGATACCCATTGCAAAAAATTCGCTATAGCCCCGAAATAAATTATTATTTAGATATAGTTAAAGTGACATAAATTAATGAGCTACTTCATAGACATGTATATAGGACTAACTGTCGGTTACCGCGGGAACTGATGGTTATTTAAATAAACCGCGTCTTTTCTTAAAGGCGCGGTTATTTTATATTACTTTATTTCCTGTTGCACGATTCCTTCGTCTATTATATAGTAATATTCAGGTGATTATATTGAATACACAAGAAATCAAACAAATATCTTCAAGTATTTCTGAAAAAGTTATTTCATTAAGAAGGGAATTACATAGGTTCCCCGAACTCGGTTTTCAAGAGTTTAAAACCTCCGAGTTTATTTCCAACTACCTTAAGAGTCTTGGGCTCACAGTACAGAATAATGTGGGTAAGACAGGGGTTGTGGGTATAATTACAGGCAGTAGCACAGGCAAAACCGTGGCAATTCGAGCGGATATGGATGCTCTTCCTATAGTCGAGGAAAATACTTTTGAATTCATTTCGCAGAATAAAGGCGTTATGCATGCCTGCGGTCATGATGCTCATGTTGCCATAGCATTAGGTACAGCTGAGGTACTTTCCAAGCTTAAGGACAGCTTAAACGGTAATGTTAAATTTATTTTTCAGCCTGGCGAAGAAGGTCTTGGCGGTGCTAAGTATATGATTGATGACGGTGTATTGGATGCCCCTAAAGTTGATGCAATAATTGCTACTCACGTTTGCCCTTCATTGCCAACAGGCAGTATATCCCTCCGTCCCGGCCCTGTTATGGCCTCTCCAAGTGAATTTGAAGTTGTCATCAAGGGAAAAGGCGGACATGCGGCACAGCATCATAATACCATCGACCCTATTTCTATAGGCACAACTCTTATAAATGCATTCCAAACTATACTTACCCGCGAAAAGAACCCGCTTAGTCCTGCAGTGTTATCGGTAACATATTTTCATGCCGGTAGCTCCTTTAATATCATTCCCGATAAGGCGGTAATAAGGGGTACAGTAAGAACATTTGATCCTTCATTGGATAGGTATATATCGGAGAGGATGGAAAGTATAACTTCAGGCCTTAGTAAAGCAATGGGTGCAGAGTATGAATTCTTCTATAAACTGGGCTACCCGCCTGTAATTAACGACAGCTCGGTAGTGGATAGAATAATAGAATCATCAGGCAAAATAATTGATACCGCTTCAATTTTTACAGAGCCTGAGCCTTCTATGCTAGGGGAGGATTTTTCATACTATCTCCAGAAAGTTCCCGGTGCTATGTATAATTTAGGGAGCAAGCCTCCGGACTGCCAAACCGCACATAACTTACACAGCAGTCGATTTACTATTGATGAGAAATGCCTTGTGATTGGAATGCAGCTAATGGCACAGTGTGCAGTGGACTTGTTAAAATAAAAACCGATAAAATAGCAAATAGGAGGGCATGTGCCCTCCTATTTTATTCTATTGAAGCAATTATATCTTTAAACTCTTTGATACTTTCATAGGGAATTGTTATTCCCTTTTGGCTTGGCCGAAATTCATCGCTATTGCCATCAAACCAGAAAGTGCGTATATCTATATACTGTTTTCCTTTCTTCTCTACCTTCTTAATATATACTTCCTCACGGCTGTTCTTGACCATTTTTCCTAACAGCTGCTCGCTATCCCAAAACTCAGACATCTTTACGCCTCCGCTTAATTACTTTTAGTTTTATTACAATTTAATCAAAATGATTAAGTTACTTTTTATTATTCATACTACTGGAAAGTCCCTGATATTTAGTATCTATAAACTTCACTACTTAAATTTTTATATCTTTCAACACACCAGCTTTGACTTATAATAAAGGCACTCATAAAGAATTCGGTCTATCTCAGCATTTATGGTATGCATATCATTTTCTGAGAGAGCTTTTGTTTCTATACATGCCTTTAATTCTTCCAGGAGATTATCTACTTTTTCTTCAAGTAAGGTTCTACTCAAAATAACACCTCATTTGTACACCGATATATATTTTTGTCGAACTATACCGTATATATTTATAATTTACTTTATATAATATATTTATATTATCAAAATTTTTGAAAATAGTAAATAGAATTACAGCGTTATGTTACATTTTCTGGTACAATATTACATTTGGATATTTTTTTTAATACCTATATAAATTGCAAAAAAGAATCTACAACGAAGTTCTCACTAAATCTTTTTTGCAATTTATTACCTTAAGCTATATTGTGATAATCAAATTTTTCGTTGTAATATCATTATCGCAACTTATATATATAGCTATTTTTAAGTACCTTTTATTAAAACATATAATATTTTTAACAGAAAGGTAAAACCTTATGTAAGATATCGGCAGTTTATTACAATGAATTATTCCTCTGTTTTGCGGAATACTAGATATGAAATATAAAACTATGAAAGGGAGTTGTTTGAATGAATAGAACACCTTTAGATAGGTTATCTTTGATTCTTGTTATAATTGGTGCTTTAAATTGGCTTCTCATCGGATTATTTAGGTACGACCTGGTAGCTGCTATATTCGGCTCTCCTACGACATTTATGAGCAGGACTATCTACACTTTAGTGGGCCTTGCAGGTATATATACAATAAGTTTATTATTCAGAGAGTCGTCCCCGGCTAGAGCCAGACAGTAGTCTTTTCTGGAGATAGCTATAGCGCCTACCCAAGGATATATAAGCTGAAGTAATAGAAGCTCTTTCTTATTACTTTAGCTTATATATCCTTGGTGATAGGCGCTATAATATTATTTATACCTATTTAACCGTATTTTCAAGTTACACGACGATATTAATATTAGTGCAAGTTTTTATTATTTTCCTTGGAACTGTCTGTATTACAACCCTTACCATGAGTATCTGTACAAATATTTGTATTAGCTGTAATAACCTTTTTATCCTTTTCGGTCAATTTGATTTTATTTAGCTTCATATCTGATTCCTCCTACCTATATCACTCTATAAAAGTTACACTTATTATTCATTTATTATTGCGATAATCAAATTTTTCCTTGTAATATCATTATCGCAATTTACCTAACTTGCTTATATACGAAGTTCGTATGTCTAGGGTATGTCCTAGTGTTTGTTAATTATATATACCCTATATGTTTGCTGGTATAACATTATATTTACAATCTATATTGGCACTAATTACCGTAATATTTTTTTTAAAATTACAAACTATAAATATACACTAATAAATTCACTTTCTTCACCGGCCCAATAAGTCTGGTGTGAAAGATACAATTAGTGAATTATAAATTAAGGAGGCTATAACCATGGCAAATAACAATAGTAAAACCAAATTTGAAAACCTTAAGTATGAAATAGCTTCTGAAGTTGGCGTAAACTTAAAACACGGTTATAATGGAGACTTAACATCCAGGGAAGCAGGTAAAGTCGGTGGTAATATAGTTAAGAAGGTATTCGAATCCTACACTGGAAACAGCTACCCAGTAAATAAACAATAACCACTTATTATAATAATAAAAGGATGCCCAGTATGCGGCATCCTTTTTTATTTTTTAAATACTTACCGCAAGCAATAAGCTGCTATAAGTACGATTTGCCTGATACTACTTTGGTATTTTGGAATTTGCCATAATTATGGTAGATAATAAAGTAGTACTACTTGAATAAAACCACTTCAAAACTATCTATAAATATAAATCTATCTAACTATCTACATAATTTCTGATATAATATAGGTGTAGCTTAGTAAAATATACACTTTATTTATAGAAAGGATTTTTTATAATCATGGAATTTATAGTTCAACTTTTCAGAAGGGATACCCCCAGGAGGTTTATAATTCTTGTATCTTTCGGATTGTTATTGTACCTGATGAGAGATATGCTAAACATGTTCCTACTTACTTTTATTTTTACCTATCTTGCATACAGCTGCCAGAACTTTATTATGGTCAAGCTACGAAAAATTATTCCAGTAAAGCAGAAAGTCCTGGTAGTGGTTTTGTATCTCGGCCTTTTAGCTGTTATAGGCTATGTGCTCTACAGATATATTCCGTTAATAATATTTGAAAGTAATGCAGTTCTTAAACAAGTAACGGATTTTTATAAAAAGCCTCACACTCACCCTGTAGAACAATACCTTGTATCTTTAATTAATGAAATAAATATTGCAAGCTACATGGATAAAGGAGCGGACTTTTTATTAAAATCCATTACCAGTATAGGTAAGTGGGGCTTTAATATATTTATAGCGTTAATTTTAAGCCTGTTTTTCCTACTGGAGAAAAGCAGAATTGTCCGTTTTACTGCTAAATTCAAGACCAGCAAAATAAGTGTAGTTTATAATGAGTTACATTATTTTGGAAGCAAGTTTCTTCATACCTTTGGTAAAGTTATTCAGGCACAGATTATGATATCCTTTATAAACAGTATTCTGTCAGTAATAGCTTTGGGAGTTATGGGTTTTCCTCAGCTGCTGGGTCTATGGGCTATGATATTTATACTGGGACTTATCCCCGTAGCAGGTGTAATGATATCGCTGGTGCCTCTTACAATGATCGCTTTCAGCATAGGAGGTCTCATTAAGGTAGTATATGTCCTGATAATGATAGCTGTGCTGCATGCGCTCGAGAGCTATCTGCTAAACCCTAAGCTTATGTCATCAAAAACCGAACTTCCTGTTTTTTATACATTTTTAATACTTATAGTATCGGAACATTTTATAGGTGTTTGGGGCTTGATCATAGGTATACCTATATTTATGTTTATGCTGGATTTAATAAACGTAAATAGTTCAGAACACAAAATACCGCAATAATTATTTTTAGAAATCAAATATGGATAACCAAAGTTAAAAGTGATTTTATCCAGCTAGGCAAATCGCACTTACCACAGCTCATTGCCTGCCGGTCAATCACTAAGTTCAACCTAAATACTCTTTACTAAAGCATTCCAGCATAATTACTCTTCAAATAAGTCATTCTAATATTGTAAAAATAAAAATTATAGGTAGGTTGTTAGAATGAGGAAATTTGAGGGAGAACGCGTAGGAATTAGAGAAAAAGGCTCAGACAAGTTAATAGCTGTTTATCCTCACAGTATAGATGGAAATGCAGAAGAAGTAGCTGATAAAGTCCTCTTCTGGTACTACCAGCAGGACTGCTCGACGGGTGAGCGTTTGGAAAAATATTATGTAGATAGTTTATCTGAAACAGAATTAAAGGCGTTGCAATAACGCCTTTAATTTTTTGAATTGGCTGGGTATCATAAAACACAAGCTGCTTCTATATCTATCCTATTAAAGATTTTTACAAATATCTCCGCAGTGTACATTGCATCTATCTCAGCTCTGTGCAGCTCTTCCTGAACATTTATGTCAAGTACTTCCAGAGCGTTTTTAAGACTGTATCTCTGGCCTGGCGGCGCCTCGTAGATTTTAGAAAAATGCTTTTGTATGTCCATATTCTTTTTGAGCCATTTTATACCACGCTTATTGAATTCGCAGTTTGCCTTCAGGTGGTGTATGTCGTCGTGCCCCCAGCTGCATAAGATATAGTCATCTTCTATCCATTGCTTAAATCTTGCCAGTACATCCTTAAATCCATCAGCTTCATTAATATCCTCTTGGGTTATCTTTGTCTTTCTTTTAACTACTGTAAACAGCTTTTTATATATTTTAGGCTTCACAAATGCCTGAAATACACCTTCATTTTTTAAATCGCTGTTCAGCTTTACCGCACCGATTTCTATTATTTCATTGGGATGTCTGTTTTTAAATGGTTTACTATTGAGTTCAAGGTCAAATATTATATAATTCATCTTTATTTTCTTTCCCTTTTAAGATCATAATGCCTTTAAGTTTTACTTCTTATTTTTTTGTCTTTTCCATATCAATTATACCTCAAATTTTCTCATATATATCAGTATATAAAAAATAAATATTGTTAATGCTTCCTATGAGAGGTGATTGGTATGTGCTTTAGAGTTTCATGGAAAATGCATATTGCATGCATGTTCATAGCCACCATTATAGTGGCAGCTCTGCATAAGACTTTGTTTGTAATAATACTCAATACAATGGAAGAGGGCTTTCTGGGTTTACCCGATAAGTATCTATCCATCAGATTATTCGCCTATTTGGTCCTGCTAATGGTCCCCATTGTCCTGATTCACGAGTTTATCCATGGGATCTTCTATATTTTATTCGGTGGCAAAATAAAGTATGGCTTTAGATTTGTTTATGCATATACAATGGAGACCTCGGGCATATCTTTGTCCCGAACTCAATTTTTAATTGTGTTACTGTCTCCATTGGTAGTGATTTCGGTGCTTTCTTTGTTTTTGAGCAGTTGGTTGGGCGGTACCGTATACATACTTAATCTCATTGGTTCCACAGGTGATATCTTTATGGCTTTAACCTTATTGATACGCAGCAACGGCAATAGCAGAATCATCGACAGGCCCTATGGCTTTGATATAGTATAGGGTATGCCTATTTCACAAGTGCCTTGTAACAGAATTCGTTTCTAGCAGCAAGGCAAACAATCAAGGAAGTGCATTTTTAACATTAAAATCAATAGAAATTTGTAATGTTAAAAAGCACTAGTATTTTTATATCTGTTTTGAAGCCTTGCTGCCATATAGAAAGAAGCCGGTTTTTCCGGCTTCTTTTATACTATCTATTTTTATAGGGACTCTCTGTATATAGTTGTGATGAGTTCTTTACTTGCAGGGACCGGTGAGCATCCCAACAATAAATTCAAACTTGGAGTATTAAAAGTGAGTTCTGTCAGCTTCTCTATGTCCTCTTCCTTGAATCCTAGGGTTGTTAGTGTATCGGTAATACCTACACTTCTTAGCCAACTTTCTACCCCTTTAGCTGCCTTTTCCGCTTCCTCCTTATTCCCCTCCAAACCTGGAACTATTGAGGCTAATACATCAGCCAGTGTTTCGGGACGTGCAGGATAGATGTTTCTTACTATTGATGGAAGTATGACTGCAAGACCCAATCCATGGGCTAAGTCCGGTTTTACAGCGCTTAAAGGATGTTCTAACGCGTGGGTTAAGTGTACCATTCCATTATCAAAGCACATTCCTGCGATTAATGAAGCATAGGTCAGGTAATATCTTGCCTCCAAATTCTCACCGTTTTCCAGTGCGAGTGGCAGGTATTTTCCAATGAGTCTTATTGTTTCTTTTGCCAATAGTATGGAATAAGGACTTGTTACAACAGTAGTACACGCTTCCACTACATGGTTTATTGCATCTATCGCTGTATAAGCTGTTTGGTTCTTTGATAGGGACACCATTAGTTTAGGGTCATCAATTGAATATATAGGATAGCTTATATCATAAGCGATAGCAGGCTTGTATTCTTTTTCTAGAATACTTACAACAGCAAATCTATTTGCTTCGGTACCCGTTCCATGAGTAGTATTGATAGCAATGACAGGCAATGCCTTAGTAGGTGTGAATTTGTATTCGTAAAGATCCGCTGCCGAGTGCTCGGTGTTCAGGGCCATTATGGCTACACTTTTCGCCGCGTCAATAGGGCTTCCTCCGCCTATGCCTATAACTGCTTTGGCACCTATTTCTACAGCAATTTTAGTTGCTTGATCTACTTCTATTGTGGTGGGGTTTGGAGATACGCTATCATATAACGCATATTTTATGCTATTTTCATCTAAAGCTTTCTCAACAAAGCCCCAGGCTCCACTGCTTCTATATGAAGATTTACCTGTTACAACCATTATGCTGTCTATGTGCTTCTCTTTTAACTCTTTTAATATATCAAATATTTTGCTGATAGCGCCTAATCCAAGAAATACACTTGTCTTACCTCTAATCTCTCTAACCTCATTGATTGGAATAGTTTTTTCCCACATTCGCCTAGTCCCCTTTCCTTTTAATGGATAATTTGTTACTTATATATTATATATTAGGTTAGAAGTAAAATAAATACATTAATTACTTGTTCATCCAGTAATAATTAGGGTGCGTGGACCGATAGCAACTATGCTGACCGTACCGCGGCCAAATAAAAGTTTCCCGCCTTCGGGCGGAAGGAATAGGGATAAAGTGTTTTTAACTTTACTTTGTTTTTTTATACTATAAATAAGCTCACAGAATTAAAATAAAGCTATGACTTCTCCGGCTGGTTGATTCGCCGAAAATATCATAGCTTTACAGTTTCATTTAAAGCTCCATTCCGCCGCTGTCGCTGGCGGCACAAATAGTAATGAAAAAATGGTGCGCGACTTTCACCAAAATGCTATCTTAGTCTTGAGGGGAAGGTAAACTACAAAGCACGGTAGGAGGAGTCGTAGATCGCCCTTCTTAGCCCAAAACAGTATTTAAATCAGTGTAAGAATCATCTTCCAAGCACAAATAAGTGGCTCTATAAGACCGAACGCTAAGAATTGCTTTAGCTAACCGTTAAAAGTGTGATGATTCAGTCAATGCCTTCTTCCTCAAAATTATATTTTTGAGGAGGCTTACCATGAAAGTTGTTTATCCAATCTGCTGTGGTGTCGATGTGCATAAAACTTTTCTCGTCGCCACACTTATCACCTCAGAAGGAATCACACCGCATTATTCAAAGCGAAGGTTCTCTACCTTTAACAATTCCATCCTGCAATTCAAACAGTGGTTAATTGATAACAACTGCTATGATATTTGCATGGAATCCACTGGTAAGTACTGGACCCCTGTTCATAATCTTTTGGAAGATACCATCCGAATTACTGTTGCCAACCCTAAATGGGTAAAAGCGGTAAAAGGCAATAAGGATGATACCAAGGATTCCAAATGGATTGGTGATTTGTTTCGTCTTGGCTTAGTACCTGGGAGTTATATTCCCGAAAAGCCAATACGTATCCTTCGTGAATACACCCGGTATCGCTATAAACTTGTATCCTGCAAAAGCAGTGAAAAAAATCGTTTTCAAAATGCTTTCACTGTTTGCAACGTAGCCCTTGATGCTGTCGTTTCCGACATGTTTGGCAAATCTGCCTCATCCATCACTGACTACTTGATTTCAACCGATGCCTTTGATCCAGTACACTGTACAGCACTTCTTCAAAAATCATTGAAGAAAAAAGCAGACACCGTAATTGAGTCTATTGAAGGTTATCAGATGACTAAGGAGCAAAAGAATCGTATGCTGATGATTCGCTCTCATCTCGAATTTGTCCAGAATTCTATACAAAAACTAGATGAAAACCTTGATGAGATGGTTGCTCCCTTCGAATCTGCTATTAGCCTTCTTTGTACCATTCCCGGAGTCGACAGGAATTCCGCAATAACCATCATCTCCGAGATTGGTACAGATATGTCTCAATTTGCCGACTCCAAGAGATTATGCTGTTGGGCAGGTCTAACTCCCGGTAACAATGAATCTGCCGGTAAGAAGAAATCTGTTAGAATTACACGTGCCGGAGTGTACCTCAAACCTGCATTGGTGCAAGTTGCCCATGCTTCCGTGAAATCTAACAAGTCACCTTACTACCAAAACAAATACGAACGCATTTACAAAAGGAGGGGCAAAAAAAGAGCCATTATTGCCATCGCACGGATGATTCTCACAGCTATCTACAACATGTTCGTTACCGGTGAAGAATGGAATCCAAGCGACCTTTACAAAATCGATATGCCGCAAGAAATGTTGGAACGTCAAAAGCAGAAAGCTATTAAACAAGCTGCAAATTTACTTATCTCCCAAGGGATAATTAAAGCCGCAGACATTTC
>JAOAEJ010000051.1 GCA_026416815.1 Clostridia bacterium
TCTTATTTAGGGCTTATAAGCCGCATAAATACTAAGATTTTAGCATTTAACATATGCTTTTATATTAATAAGCTGATTGGAAATATGAACTTGTCAAAGATCAAAAGTTTGATATTTTAATTAGCACAAGGGGTTAATTTATTATATAATTTTATACATGTAGAATGGGAGAATAGGGGACATAAAAATGATGGTAAGAGCTATAAGAGGAGCAACAACGGTAGAAAATAATGATGCAACGGAAATAATAAACGAAACGAGAGTATTATTAAGTGAAATAATTGAAAAAAACGCTTTAGAATTAAATAATGTCATTAGTGTTATATTTAGCGTTACTAATGACTTGGATGCTGCGTTTCCCGCAGTTGCTGCAAGGCAGATAGGATGGACAAATATTGCTTTAATGTGTACAAACGAAATTAATGTTCCAGGCAGTCTTAAAAAATGTATTAGGATATTAGTACACTTCAATACTGAAAAAAGTAACGAGGAAGTAGCACATGTGTACCTGAAGGGTGCACGAATTTTACGTCCTGATTTATACAGTGAGGATACCGAAGCTTAGCGTTAATTGGCCTACCACATACTCTTAAAATGTTTAGGTATATGTGGACTGGAGATTAAGGGTCCTATGTATAGACGTCTATATACTAAAGTTGTACTATTTACATGATACAACTTGAATTAATTACAAAGGCGGAGGAAGAAGATTTGAAAAAGGTGAATATTGCAATTGATGGTCCGGCTGGTGCAGGTAAAAGCACTATTGCAAAGGCTATATCAAAAGAGCTTGGAATTATATATCTTGATACTGGCGCAATGTACAGAGCAGTTGCATTGAAGGCAATTAACGAGGGTATTGATACATTGGATAAATCAAGGTTAGCTCAAATGGTAGAGGCAATTGATATAAAAATAAGCTGCACAGAAAATGAGCAAAAGATTTTTTTAGATGGAGTGGAAATTAGCCAGAAAATAAGAACACCAGCTATATCTATAGGAGCCTCTAATGTTGCAGTTGTACCTGCTGTGCGAATGAAGATGGTTGAGTTGCAAAGGTCTATTGCAGCTGAAAATAGTGTTGTAATGGATGGAAGAGATATAGGTACATATGTTTTACCAGAGGCGGATATTAAAATATTTTTGACAGCAAGTGTCGATGAAAGAGCTAGAAGGCGATATATCGAACAGATTCAAAAAGGTATAACCGATATAACTCTTGAAGAGGTTAAAAGGGATATTGAATATAGAGATAAAAATGATAGTAGTAGGGATTTTGCTCCCCTTCGTAAAGCGGAGGACGCTATCGAGATTGACACTACAAGTATGGCCCTTGAAGAAGTAGTTGAGAAGATTTTATTAATATGTAAAGGTTAGAGGGATCAAAATCATGGGGATAGTTAGAGCTATATTAACTATTTTTTTAACTCTTTTTTTTAAAGTAGAGCTAGTAAACAAGGAAAATATACCGGAAAAAGGTGCTGCTATATTATGTGCAAACCACATTGGCGAACTGGATATGTTTTTTATAGGATATAGGCTTAAAAGGATTGTGCACTACATGGCTAAAGAGGAATTATTCAGATATCCTATAATTGCCGGAATCATAAGATGGCTGGGAGCATTTCCTGTTAAAAGGGGAAGAGCTGATGTAGGAGCTATAAAAACAGCATTTAAATTACTGGATGAGGGGCATATCTTGGGTATATTTGCTGAAGGCACAAGAACTAGAAATAGGAATGCTAGCAATGTAAAGGTAAACCCTGGGGTTGCAATGATTGCTGTAAAATCAGGAGCTCCAATAGTGCCTGTTGCAATAGAAGGCAACCAAAAATTATTCAGCAAGATTAGAGTTGTATTTGGTAAGCCCTATTACCTTGATATAGATCGTAGTAAGAAATATTCAAACGAAGAGTTGGTTGAAATAAGTCGGGGTATAATGGGAAAAGTATATGGATTACTGGGGGAAAGGTAATTTGGAAATTATTGTTGCAAAAACCGCAGGATTTTGTTTTGGTGTAAATAACGCCGTAAATCTTGTATATGACTTATCAATAAAAAGAGCAAATGAAAAAATATATACAGTAGGCCCAATTATTCATAACCAGCAGGTTGTAGCCTCTTTGGAAGAAAAAGGTGTAGTGGTGGTTGATGAGGTTGGAGAGATTAAATCACAGGGCAATGTAGTAATAAGGGCACACGGTGTAACACCGGGAGTTTATGAGGAAATAGAGAGAAAAAAACTTAATGTTGTAGATGCGACGTGTCCATATGTAAATAAAATTCATAAGTTAGTGAAAGAAAAGCATGATGAAGGATACCAGATAATAATAGTAGGAGATAGAAGGCACCCTGAAGTAATAGGAATTAATGGATGGTGTGATGACACAGCATTCATTGTTGATAGTGTAGACGATGTAGATAAGATTCCCGATATAAACAAAAAAATCGCTGTAGTTGCTCAAACGACGATTACTAATGAAAAATGGGAAAAAATTAATGATTGTTTAAAGAAAAGATTTGAAAATATAATAAAATTTGATACAATATGTAGTGCAACTAGTAAAAGACAGACAGAAGCAGCGGAAATAGCAAAGAATGTAGACATGATGTTTGTAATTGGGGGTAAGGATAGCTCTAATACACAGAAGCTTTATGAAATATGTAAAAAGTACTGCAATAGTACTCATAAAGTTGAAACATCCGGTGATTTACCGCCGGTAGATATAAAAATAATAAAAAAAATTGGTATTACTGCCGGAGCTTCAACACCGGATTGGGTAATCAAGGAGGTAATTGATAAAATGAGTGAATTAAATAAACAGGAAAATGAGATGAGTTTTAAAGAAGCTTTCGAAAGCTCACTCGTTACATTGCAATCAGGTCAGATAGTAAAAGGTACTATAATTGGATTTAATAATTCTGAAGTTTATGTTGATATGGGATACAAATCAGATGGGATTATTCCTATGGGTGAATTTACTGATGATCCTGATTTTAACCCCAGCGAATCATTAAAAGCAGGAGATGAAATAGAAGTATTTATTGTAAGGGTTAACGACGGAGAGGGTAATGTTTTATTATCCAAGAAAAAAGTTGATGCTATAAGAAGTTGGGATAAGATAGAAGAAATCTATGAAAGCAAAACACCGTTAAAAGCTAAAGTTGTTGAAGTCGTTAACGGTGGAGTTGTCGCTAGTGCAAACGGTATAAGAGTATTTGTTCCTGCTTCACAGGTAAGCGATAGGTATGTAAAAGATTTGCATGAGTTTCTGAAGAAACCTATTACTGTAAGGATTATTGAATATAATAAGCAAAAGAGGAAGTTAGTAGGTTCAGCAAGAGTGATTCTTGAAGAAGATAAAGCTAAAGCAGCTACTAATGTATGGGATAACATTGAAATAGGTAAGAAGTTTAAGGGAAGTGTAAAAAGTCTTACAGATTTCGGAGCTTTTGTAGATATTGGAGGAGTAGACGGTTTAATACATCTTTCAGAACTTGCATGGACAAAAATAAAACACCCATCGGCAGTTTTGAAAGTTGGGGATGTAGTAGAGGTATATATTAAAGAGTTTGATAAAGATAAGAATAGAATATCTTTAGGCTATAGAAAAACAGAGGATAACCCTTGGGTAAGAGCAAGCCAGAAATATGGTATTGGAGATGTAGTAAAGGGCAAAGTTGTAAGGCTGGTACCTTTTGGTGCATTTGTAGAATTGGAAGAAGGCGTAGATGGACTGGTTCACATTTCCCAGATATCAAACAGCAGAATTGGCAAGCCTAGTGATGTTTTAGAAATAGGCAAAGAAGTTGAAGCCAAAATTACTGAACTTAATATTGAAGCTAAAAAGATTAGCTTAAGTATTAAGGAAGTGAATCCCATAGAACCACCTTCAAAAAACAATGAAAAAGCAGAAGAAGCTGCTGCTGGTGAAGAAGAACTTCCTTCAGAACATAAGGAAGAAATGACTAATAATCTTGGTGAGGCACTCGGAAAGTTAAATACTACCGATAAATAAAATTAGCCTGTTTAAAAATAGAACACTTAAAGGTGTTCTATTTTTATGGTTGCTAGTAAGTTATTGTATATAGCAATGCATTAAGATATAACTTAGGGAAATTATATAAAGTATACAAAAAAGAAATGAAAATATATTAGTATTGCACTAATATTTACTAAATAATCGCTTTTTTTTTGCCTGTTATTATGATAAAATTAAAAGGTGCAAAACTTTTATAATCAAATTAATAGTTTATGGAGAATAAAAATGGAAAGAACACTAGTTATTTTAAAGCCAGATGCTGTTAGACGAAAACTTATAGGTGAAATAGTAGGCCGATTTGAAAAGAAGAATTTTGATATTGCCCATTTGAAAGTGATGAATATTAGCGCAGAAGTGGCGGAAACTCATTATGCTCATGTAAAGCATCTGCCGTTTTTTGGTACTATGATTGAGTTTATTACGTCGGGACCTGTTGTAGCGATGATTATTGAAGGTAATAAGGTTATACAGAGTGTAAGGAGCATGATTGGTAAAACTAGCTCGTTTGAGGCTCTCCCCGGTACTATAAGAGGTGACTACGGGTCTCACGACTTTGAGAATTTGATACATGCCTCCGACTCAACTGAAAGTGCTGAAGAGGAGATCAAAAGATTTTTTCCTGAATTAGACTAAAATATGAATGGAGAGTAATCTTAAGATGATGGACTATGAAGGCTTTAAAGCAGAGATTTACAAACTGACGAGTATTAATTTAAGTTATTATAAAGAAAAACAAATGAAAAGAAGAATTGACTCTCTTATTAAGAAAAATAACTACGATTTATATGAGGATTATGTTAGTGCCCTTAAGACCAACAAAACGCTTTTTAATGAGTTCATTAACTACTTGACTATTAACGTATCGGAGTTTTATAGAAATCCGGAGCAATGGGTAGTGTTGGAAAGTGAAATATTCCCTATGCTTTTGAAAAAGACAAAAACACTTAAAATATGGAGTGCTGCTTGTTCAACAGGGGACGAGCCATATACTCTCGTTATGGTATTGAATAAGTTTTTACCACTTGAGAGCATAAAAATTACAGCTACCGATATTGACAAGGAAGCATTAGAAAAGGCAAAAAACGGGGTATACTCAGCAAAGAGTATAGAGAATCTTCCTAAAGCTTTTATAGAAAAATATTTTATAAAACTTGGTGAAAATTACAGAGTAAAAGATGAAGTAAAACGATGCGTAGAGTTTAAACAACATAATTTACTAAAGGATGAATATCCGAAGGATTATGATTTAATCGTTTGTAGAAATGTACTCATTTATTTTACTGAGGAAGCTAAAAATGAAATCTATAAAAATTTTAATAAGACTTTAAAGACCGAGGGCATACTATTTGTTGGAAGTACAGAGCAAATAATCATGTCAAATAAGTTTAATTTTAGGCCTATAAAAACGTTCTTTTACCTAAAAGAAAAAGACGTTGTATAGGGGGCTTGTAAAAAGAGCATATCATAAACTGACTACTTAATTATCTAAGTCAGTTTGTTTCCTTAGTTTTATTGTACTGTGAATTTTAGAAAGCTATATTCTTAAATTTAAGGGATTTTATATAAAATCCCTTAAATTTGTAGGTTATAGGGTAGATGAGAGTGCTATACTACACAAATATGGTTTATAAAGACCTTGAACATTAGTTCGCATAAAAAAAGATACTTTGATTAGCAAAGTATCTTTGGTGCGAGAGAGGGGATTTGAACCCCTACACCCGTGAAGGCACTAGAACCTGAATCTAGCGTGTCTGCCGTTCCACCACTCTCGCAGATAGTTTTATTATGCTGTTTTTCAAGCGCAATACATATTGTACTAGACTTTTTAGCTTTTTGCAATAGGGAATTTGAAGAAATTTTAATTTTTTATGAGATATTCTTCGAAATTTTATAGATTAATAATGCTAGTGAAGAAATATTGTGGAGGAAGAATATATAATGTTGGAATGGTTGGACTATGATAGGGTAATAAGCTACATGAGAACGATTATTTACAAGAATGCAGAGCGGTTAAATATAGAAGTAATCAGTGCCATTTTATACGGCTCTAGAGCAAGGGAAGATAAAAATATCCAGCATGATTATGAATTAATGATTTTGATTAATAATGACATTCCTTTAAAAAGCTATATAGAATTTGTTAATGTCCTTAGGATTGAGGTTATTAAGGAAAAACTTATCCATGTAAAGGTGCAGGTTTATACACCTCAGTCATTTGAGGACATACTATATAATGACAGTATAGTGGGGACATTCTTATATATGATTTGTCGAGAGAATATTATTCTATATGATAAGTATGCTACTTTTACAGCAATAACAGAGCGGCTTGCTAATTATACACTGAAAAGTGAGGAGGTATTCTTATCACAATGTGTTGATTTTGCTAAAATGCTTGGATCTGAGAAGTGGAGGCTCAAATGGGATAAGATATTAAGCCAAGTGAGATATAATAAAAAGCGTGGGCGTTCTAACAGGATAGAAAGTACTAAAGAAAGCAAAGGAAGGAAATAGGTACGCAAAGTGTTTTTTGCTGATATTAGTATTTATTCGAATGTGAATATATGTAATATTGAAAAAAGAACGTTTATCTATTACACTATAGTAGTATAATCTTAGGTGTAATAAATAAACGATTTTTTTATAAGTTAATATAAACGGTATTATATATTATATGGTAAAGTTTATACTTTTGTTTTTATAGAATCTAAAATAACGGGTAAGAATATAGTCCGGGAGGTATAAAGTTGAATAAGAAACTTGAAGAATTTAAATTAGATATTAAAAATAAAAAAGTTGCGGTTTTGGGTATAGGCGTCAGTAATACACCACTTATAGAGTACTTATTGAAATTAGGTGTAAACGTCACTGCATTTGATAGGGCTGATAGAGAAAAACTAGAGCCTACTATATCAAATTTTGAATCTCTTGGAATGAAATATAGCCTTGGAGAGCGTTATTTAGAGAATCTAGTAGGCTTTGACATAGTATTCAGGACACCGGGAATGAGACCTGACTTACCAGAACTCGTAAAAGCTAAGGAAAATGGAGCTGACATAACATCAGAAATGGAAGTATTTCTTGATCTATGTCCCGCTCAAGTTTTTGCTGTTACAGGTAGCGATGGGAAAACCACTACTACTACATTAATATATAATATGCTTAAACAGCAGGGATATAACTGCTGGCTGGGTGGTAATATAGGAACGCCATTACTTAGCAAGATTGATGAGGTAAAGGAAAGTGATAAGGTTGTTCTCGAATTAAGCAGCTTTCAGCTTCAAACTATTAGCAAAAGTGCTGATGTAGCAGTAATAACAAACGTATCACCTAATCATCTTGATGTACATAAGTCAATGGAAGAATATGTTGAGGCAAAAAAGAACATATTCAGGTACCAGAAAAAATCTGAACTTTTAATGCCTAAGGTTGTGCTGAACTTTGATAATGATATAACAAAAGCATTTGCAGATGAAGCGGTAGGTAATGTAGTTTTCTTCAGCAGAGTTAACAATTTGGAGAATGGTACTGTTTATAAGGACGGCAAATTATTATATAGAAATAATGGAGCTGATATTGAGCTTGTAGACTCCAATGAGATAGTTATACCTGGAGTTCATAATATTGAAAATTATTTGGCGGCAGCAGCGGCAGTTATTGACTTTGTAAGCCCTGATACAATAAGAAAGGTAGCCACAACTTTTCCAGGAGTTGAACACCGGATTGAACTGGTTAGGGAATTAGACGGTATAAAATTTTATAATGATTCTATAGCTAGCAGTCCCTCAAGAACCATAGCGGGTTTAAAATCCTTTAATCAAAGGGTTATACTAATTGCAGGGGGGAAAGATAAAAATATTCCCTATGATTCTATTGGCGAGGTACTTGTAGAAAGAGTAAAATGCCTCATACTGATAGGTCAAACTGCTCCTAAAATTGAAAAGTCTTTAAAGGATGCAATAGATAGAACGGGCAAGGGTAAAGATATAAAAATAATTAACTGCAGTACCTATGAAGAGGTTGTTAAAACTGCGTATTCAAATGCGGCTGAGGGTGATATTGTTATACTGTCACCGGCAAGTACCAGCTTTGATATGTTTAAGAACTTTGAGGAAAGAGGAAATAGGTTTAAAGATATAGTAAATAGGTTATGATTTATTACATAAGGCGTTCATCCCAGGAGGTGAACGCCTTAAAATATAATTATTAGATTTATAACTATTTTGAAAAATAAAAAAAGTTAGTTTGAAAACTAACTTTTTGGTGGGGGGAGATGGATTCGAACCATCGAAGTCAGAGACAACAGATTTACAGTCTGCCCCCTTTGGCCACTCGGGAACCCCCCCATGTAATAAATTATTTAATTATGGTGCCCAGAGCCGGAATCGAACCAGCGACACGAGGATTTTCAGTCCTCTGCTCTACCGACTGAGCTATCTGGGCATTTGTCACTAATTAGGTAATAAAGTGGGCCTTCAGGGACTCGAACCCCGGACCAACCGGTTATGAGCCGGTTGCTCTAACCAACTGAGCTAAAGGCCCGTTCGTCAGTGACATTGACTAGTATAAATGAAAAAGCTATTTAAGTCAATACTAAATTAAAAAAAGATTTTAATAAATATTTCTATTCAGTTATAATCTAATAAGGTAAAATTAATAATACTTCTTATAAACATTGAAATGAAATGTGGTTCATAGAGTATAATAACTACTTGCAAAGAGGTGGACTGATGGATTGTATTAGCTTAATAAAACAATTAAGTACATATCCTGCTATATCGGGGAATGAAAAAAATTTATCTCAGTTTATTAAACAGTTATTCCAAGAATATTGTGATACTGTGGAGGTAGACCAGTTTTATAATGTGAAAGGAATAATGCGTGGAGAGAATAGCAACGCAAAAAAAGTGATGATTACCGCACACATGGATGAGATCGGGTTTCTGGTTAAAAGCATTGATGAAAGGGGCTTTATTAAATTTGCGAATATAGGGGGAATTGATAGTAGGATTTTATTAGCACAGGAAGTCGTTATACACGGTAAAAAAGATATTATTGGGGTAATAGGTGCTAAGCCACCCCATTTATTAACAGTTGAAGAGGTTAAAAAGGCCGTAAGTAAAGATGAGCTTTCTATTGATACAGGGATGAAAGCGGAAGAGGTTAAAAAGTATATTTCGGTAGGAGATATAATAACTCTTATGTCAGAGCCGGTAGCATTAAACGAATATAGGTTAAGCTCCAAATCTCTAGACAATAAAGCAGGAGTGGTTGCCTTATTAGGTATAATGAAGGAACTTTCAGTGCTAAAACATCAAAGTGATATTTATTTTGTAGCTACCACACAGGAGGAGACTGAATTAACAGGTGCTATAACAACTGCATATAAAATTCAACCGGATATCGCGATAGTAGTAGATGTATGCCATGGGGATATGCCTGAAGCACCAAAGGATGAGATTTATACTCTTGGGAAAGGGCCGTCTGTAGGAGTTGGCCCTATTTTGCATAGTAAACTTTCTAAAAAAATAATTGATATTGCCAAGGAACAAGGCATACCTTACCAGATTGATGTGGAGCCGGGGGATACGGGGACCGAAGCATGGGCTACCCAGGTTTCAAGAAATGGTATCCCTACTGCACTTATTTCTATTCCGCTACGATACATGCATACGGCAGTTGAGACTATAGATATAAGGGACATTAATAACACGGCGAGACTGATAGCAAGGTTCGTTGCTATTAAGGAAGAGGAATTGGAGGGAGTTTTGTGCTTTTAAAGGAACTTACTGAACTGAATGGGGTATCGGGCAACGAGGATGAAGTTAGAGCTTATATAAAAACGCGGGCTTTAGAGTATGCCGATGAAATTAAAGTGGACCCGTTGGGAAATCTTATAGTATTTAAAAAAGGTAGTTCCCCTGAGTATAAGGTCATGCTGTCTGCACATATGGATGAAGTTGGTTTTATTGTTACCGGCCACGGCGAGGATGGGACTGTGAAGTTTAAGCCTGTGGGTGGAATTGATGAGAGAATTCTTTTAGGCAAAAAAGTGGTAGTGGGACAAAAAAGGATTCCGGGTGTCATAGGGTGTAAACCAGTTCATTTACAGACAAATGAGGAAAAAAGTAATAATGTTAAGCTAAAAAGTATGTATATAGATGTTGGTGCAGAGAGTAAGAAAGATGTGGAGAAGCTGGCACCTTTAGGTGAGGTTATAGCTTTTCAGAGTAAATATACAGAAATGGGTGAGGAGTGTATAAAGGCAAAAGCACTTGATGACAGGGTTGGCTGTGCAGTCCTAATGGAAATGTTAAAGGGGACCTATAGTTTTGACCTGTACGCATGTTTTACAGTCCAGGAAGAGGTTGGATTAAGGGGTGCTGAGGTAGCCGCATATGGTGTTAACGCTGACATAGCTATAGTGGTTGAAGGGACCACGTGTTCTGATGTTCCGGGGGTAGAAAAATACGAATACTCTACCGAACTTGGAGGTGGTGCCGCGCTGACCATAATGGATAGGACGTCCTACGCTGATAAAAAGCTTGTGGATTATATATATAACCTTGCTAAGCAACACAATATAGCCATACAGTTTAAGCAGACTACTACTGGAGGAAATGACGCAGGAAAAATCCAACTTTCGAGAAGTGGTATTAAAGTTGCCTCTATTTCCGTTCCATGCAGATATATACATTCTCCTGTATCGGTAATGAGTAAAAATGATTTTGGGAGCGTAAGGGATATAGTACAGTGTGTATTGAATGAGTTCTCAAAAGACCAGAAGATAATACATAATATCAAGTTTGGAGGAGACGTCAATGTTTGATTTAGTAAAAAAACTTACAGGTGCTTTTGGTGTATCGGGGAATGAAGAAGAAATAAGAGATGTTATAGCTGCTGAAATCCGCCCGAAAGTTGACGAGATTAAAGTTGATGCGCTAGGAAATCTAATAGCAGTCAAAAAGGGTACCGGAAAGAAGATAATGCTTGCTGCCCATATGGATGAAATAGGGATAATGGCAACATATATAGATGATAAGGGATTTATAAGGTTTTCAAATATTGGAGGGATATCACAGTACTATGCTTTGGGGCAGAGAGTAAGGTTTAAAAATGGAACTATTGGCTCTGTTTTTTATGAAGAGAAACTTGACGATATGAAGAATCTGAAACTATCCAAAATGTACCTGGATATAGGCGCTAAAAGTAAGGATGAGGCTGAGAAAAAGGTTAAAATAGGTGATACTGCTTGCTTTGTAGGGGAAGCACTAATGCAGGGTGATATGCTGGTCTCTAAAGCGTTGGATGACAGGAGCGGTTGTGCGGTTCTTGTTAAGGTTATTCAAAATATGCCTTTAACCGAAAATGAAGTTTACTTTGTATTTACAGTTCAGGAGGAACTGGGCTTGAGAGGGGCAAAAACTGCAGCTTACCAGATCAAGCCTGATATAGCTATTGCGGTGGATGTAACCCTCACCGGGGATACACCTGAAAGTAATGTTATGGAGGTTAAATGCGGCTTTGGACCTGCAATTAAGATAAAGGATAATTCAGTCATCTCTCACCCCGAGGTAAAGAGGTTATTGGAGAATTCAGCAAAGGAACTCAATATACCGTACCAGTTTGAGATACTTGAAAAAGGCGGGACCGACGCGGGAGCTATACATATTACTGCCGGAGGTGTACCCTCAGGAGCAATATCAATACCATGCAGGTATGTGCACAGTCCTGTTGAAATGGTGAATATAAATGACTTGGAGAATTCTGTTAACCTTTTGATGAAGGTTATAGTAAAGTAAATATTTTTGCCATTTTGCTTGATAATTTTTGCCAGCGATTTTGCGAAGCTATAATTTCAATTTCACAAAAATATTCGGTTTTTTAAAAATAAAGGAAAATAGAAAGATTTGTCGAATATAATAATAACGTCATATTTTTGTGAGGTGGCTGATATGAAGATAACATTTTTAGGTGCGGCTAAAACTGTCACCGGGTCATGCTTTTTGGTTGAAACAAAGGACTATAAGTTTTTAGTAGATTGCGGAATGTTTCAAGGGCACTCTAAGGAAAATGCACTAAATGAGGAAGCCTTTCCGTTTAATCCTTCAGATCTGGACTTTATTTTATTGACCCATGCCCATATAGACCACAGCGGTAGGATTCCTAAAGTATATTTGGATGGGTTCAAGGGTGAAATAATTGCAACAAATGCCACAGTTGATCTTTGCAGTATTATGCTCCCTGACTGTGGTCATATTCAGGAGATTGAAAATGACTGGGTAAATAGGAAAAGGGAGAGAGCTGGTAAACAGCCGATAAAGCCGTTATATACTTATCAGGATGCCGTTGATTGCATAAGCCTTTTTAGACGTATAAATTATAGTGAGGTTATTAAAATTAACGACGATATAAGAGTAAGGTTCAACGACGCAGGGCACATACTTGGCTCAGCTATTATAGAGGTATGGATTACAGAAAATGGGGAAGAGACTAAGGTAGTATTTACCGGGGACCTTGGCAACAAGAATATACCCATATTAAAAGATCCATCTATAATAGAAAGTGCGGATTACTTGGTTATAGAGTCTACCTATGGCAATAGGCTTCATCAGCAAAACGAAAACAAAGTTGAACGCTTTATAGACATAATAAACGAAACTATCCAAGGTGGGGGAAATGTAATTATACCTTCCTTTGCTGTAGGGCGTACTCAGGAGATTATATATGACCTTCATAAGGAAAGGGAAACCTATGGGGAGAAGTTAAAAAGGTTATTTAATATACCTGTTTTTGTGGATAGTCCGCTGGCTATATCGGCAACTGAGATATTTAGAAAGAACTTGGATTGTTATGATGATGAAGCTAGGGCCTACATAGAGAATGGAGATAACCCTTTGGATTTTCCAGGTTTACAGTTTACTCAGGCAGCAGATGAATCCAGGGCACTCAATGAGAGAAATGATAATATAATTATAATTTCTGCAAGCGGTATGTGTGAAGCGGGCAGGATCAAACACCACTTAAAGCATAACCTTTGGAGAAAAGAGTCTACAATACTTTTTGTTGGATACCAAGCAATTGGTACATTGGGCAGAAGACTCATAGATGGTGTAAAAAAGGTAAAGATTTTCGGAGAAGATATCTCTGTAAAGGCAAGAATAGAAATGATTGACGGTTTTTCAGGGCATGCGGACAGAGATGGACTTCTAGAATGGATAGGTAAAATAAATAAAAAGCCTAAGAAGATATTTATTGTACACGGTGAAGAAGAGGGAATGAAAGGCTTTGCAGAACTAATACACCAAAAGTTCAATATAGAGACTGTTATTCCCGGTAAATATGACTCTTACATAGTAACTGCTAGAAGTGTTATTGAAAATATTGAAAAGGCTTCTACCAACTCCAACTATCAGTTCAAGAGACTTGCTTTGGTAGAGCTGCTTGAAACTATGAAAGAAGAATTTGACGAGCTGACTGAAATATTGAAGACAGATTTGAAAAAAGAAAAAGAGGATTTCGAGGTTGATGAGATTAGGATTAAACTTAAGAACCTTGAAAAAGCTATGGTGGATATTTTAAGATGATTATATACAGGTTTTAAATGATAGACAAAAGAGAATGGCGGACGCCATTCTCTTTTAGCTTATTTTCGTATCCAATTAACTCTGGAGCTTGATTTGGGTTTTGTATATTAATTCGATAATTTTTATGATCATGTTCATTTGTGTAGTAAATCCAGTCACCTATCATTTCCAATTGAGAGGAACTGTCTTCGTTTATTTTAATCCTGGCACTACCATCGGTTTTAACTTTATAAATTTTATTTCCGTCATCGGTGTTAACATAAAAAATCCAGTCATTTTGGATGCATTCGAAGTTACCATAATAGTAACTTACTGAATTACCTCCATCAGTAACTTTGTAGCCTGGGGGTGTATCGCCGCTGAGGGGTGTAAGCCCGCTGCCATCAGCTTTTACTTTGTAGAGCCTTGCTCTGGCGGAATCCCAGCTAAATCCTCTAAAATAAACCCAATCTTCTATAATTGCAAAGTATGATACAACATCAATTTGGCTGGAAGTTATGGTTGTCTTAATGGTTCCATCCATATTGATTCTATAAATTGTTAAATCATCGGTGTAATATAGCCACCCGTCTAAAGTTCCCAGATAGGAAGTCTTAGTATCAACTACCTTTGTTTTATTAGTTCCATCGGTAGTGATTTTATAAATTTTGTTATCATCACCTTCGTTTATGTAAAAAATCCAGTTATCCAGCTTACTTATACATGAAATCTGATCATCGGATAATTTTATTTTCTTTTTTCCGTCTAAGCTGATTTTGAATAGTGCATTACTTTGTATTGTATAAATATAATCGTCGCTAATAATTGTATCCCGATTCAATTTTAAGTTCATATTAAAGACAGGATTATCTTGAAGGCATTTAGGATATACAGTCCTGTCCCAGTTGTGATTTACCGATATTTGGTTATCGGATATGTTAAAGTATGTATGTAAAAGATAATTATTACCTTCGTCGTTAGTAGGATCATTCCAGGTCGCATCCAGATGGTAATAATCTTGACCGATTTTCACTATATTCCAAGCATGATTTATGTTGATTCCATCATTAGTTTTTTTATCATCATTTTCGCTGTTTACAAGCTGAGAATTACTGTTATAAAGGTTTGATTCACCAAGGATGGTTATGCTCTCTATTCCAGCCAAATGTAATAATATTTGCATTGTTCTTGCATAGCCGTCACATACACCTATTCCTTTGACAAGAACACCGTACGGAGTGTGAGACTCGTAGGGGAGAGTATTGTTTTTAAAGTTCTCATAGTCATAGCTTGTATGAGTAACTACATAATCGTGTAATGCAAGCTCTTTCTCAAAATCACTCATACCGGGTTTTATTACATTAGAGATAATTTCTTTAGCTTTACTGGTTACCAAACCATAATTTTTAAATGTCTCATAGTTAATCTTATCTCCGTTATCCCAGTCAATTATATAAAAGGTTTTAAGATTTTTTAATTTTTTTAAAGGCGAAATATCTATTACCGGATTATTATACAAGTCTAACTCACTTAACTCTACTAAGTCTTGAATAGGTGAAACATCATATATCTGATTAAAGTTTAGATAAAGTTCTTTCAGCTTTTTATTATTTTTTAATGGGGTAATATCACTGATAAAGTTTGATGTAATATATAAGTATGTCAAATTTTCAAGGCTTCCCAATGGACTTACATCAGTAATGTTATTTAAATTTAAATTTAACGTCTCTAGATTTTTTAAGTATTGAATTCCCTCTATACTATGTATATTTTTATTTCTAGCATTTAGAGAATGGATGTTATTCACATCACTTGTGAGAATATCTCCTTTATCTTTTCCAAGCTCTTCTCTAATAACTGCTTCAAGATTAGTATCGGGGAAGGTAATGCCTTTTGGGGATGTTATAATTACGGTCCTAGTTTTACCATCCCACGTAACTTCAGCACCTATGCTTTGTGAAATAAAAGCAAGGGGCACCATTGTCCTGCCTTCTACAATTGCAGCTGGCACGTCCATTTTAACTATATCACCGTTAACTGAGGCATAAACGTTACCGATTTGCAGTGAGACTTCCATACTATCCTTTGTACCTTTAACGGTTTTAGTCTTAGAGTTCCAACTGATATCAAGGCCGAGTTCCTGAAAGATTACAGCCATCGGGACTAGGGTTCGGCCATTTTTGATTGTTGGCTGAACATCAAAGGTTAAATACCTTTCGTCTAACTTAACTTTAATATTACTCTCAGAATCTACTGTACTTGCATATGTATTGGTTGGATAAACAAAAAATAGAGATATAATGATTAATACGATGAAAGTGTAATAGCGTGATGTTTTTTTATACATGAGTATTTGTACCCCCAGAATAATTTAAGATTTGTAAAGCTTATCAGTTTAAATATAATGCTGCAAGTTTATTAAGGGTCTGAAGATATAGAAGAGAATAGGTTTTATCAAGATCTTCTTTATATAATTTTATCACAAAACTAGCGTCCAAGATATACAAAATTAGAATTGTAGCGGATATAAAATGTAAAAAGAGGGTGGATTGGCGGCACCCCCTTCTGACTAAATTTTACTCTTTCAGTTTTTTGATATTAGTTTCATAGGGCGGATAGATTACGCCTTTTTCTGTGATTATTCCGGTAATATACTTATTTGGAGTTACATCAAAGGACGGATTGGATACAGGTACTCCTTCAGGTGCTATACGTATTCCTTTGATGTGTGTAACTTCCTCTTCTTTTCTTTCTTCAATAGGAATTCCATCACCGGTTTCTGTTGAAAAATCAATAGTGGATACTGGTGCAGCTACATAAAAAGGGATATTATTCTCTTTTGCAAGGACTGCAACGGAATAGGTTCCTATTTTATTAGCAGTATCACCGTTTAACGCTATTCTATCAGCGCCTACTATTACACAATCAATTTTCCCCGATTTCATTGTGTGGCCTGCCATGTTATCACAAATTATAGTGACAGGAATTCCTTGCTGCTGGAGTTCCCATGCTGTTAATCTGGAACCTTGAAGGTAAGGCCTTGTTTCGTCTGCATAGACTTTTATATTTTTACCTGATTCATGTGCAATACGTATAACACCTAATGCGGTACCATAGTCACAGGTTGCCAGAGCACCTGCGTTGCAATGGGTAAGTATGGTTGAACCCGGTTTTATCAGTTCATTTCCGTTACGTCCAATGGCTTTATTGGTTTCAACATCCTCAGTATCCATCCTGCATGCTTCTTCAACAAGTATATCCTTTATTTCGGAAATGCTTTTTTCTTTGTTGGACAATGCTTTTTTATATATTCTGTCAATAGCCCAAAAAAGGTTGACGGCAGTTGGACGGGTGCTGCGCATTTTATCACAAATTTTCTCCAGTTCATTAAAGAAATCTTCCTTAGAATCAGACTTTATAGATAAGGCACCTATTGCTACTCCATAAGCTGCGGTAACGCCTATAGCTGGTGCACCTCTTACTATCATATTAACTATTGCATCAGCAACCTCTTCATAGGTTGAGCAATCTACATACTCACATTCTGTAGGTAATCTTGTTTGGTCGATTAATTTTAGAACCCCATCTTTATATTCTAATGGTCTCATGAAATTCTCCTCACTTAATAATTTGTAAAGGGTGGTTGTCCCGTAAAAAGGCAAGGACTATTTGAAGATACACCCTTACATTCTATTTATTATTTACAGCAAGTACATTGGTTTTCTGTGACATCGATATTTTTTATTATTTCAAAAATCATCTTTTTGACTTTTTCGTTATTTTCCTGAAACACTTTTAATACTGCGTCATGGGTAACGGGAGGGATATCGTCATTGCCTTCCAAGCCGGCATCATAGTCTGTAATTAATGCAATATTTGCATAGCATATACCTGCTTCTCTTGCAAGATAGCATTCAGGATATTGGGTCATATTTATTACTTCCCAACCCATTTTGCTAAACCAACGGCTTTCTGCAACTGTTGAGAATCGTGGTCCTTGTATTACTACTACCGTTCCTCGTTCATGGGTTGTTATCCCAAGAGACTCTCCCGTTGCAACTGCTATTTTTCTCAACTCTTCACAGTATGGGTGTGCGGGGCTGATATGTTGTACATCTTCTCCATCATAAAAGGTATCGTTTCTACCCCAAGTCCTGTCCACAAATTGATCGCAGATTACAAAATCTCCGGGTTTTACATTAGCCTGAAGACTTCCTGAAGCTGTTGGAGCGATTATCTTTTTTACTCCAAGCTGTTTCATTGCGTGAATATTTGCCTTATAGGGAATCTTATGGGGAGGGAATTGGTGGTTTTTACCGTGGCGAGGGAGGAACGCAATCCTTTTACCTTCGTAAGTTGCTAATGCAATTTTATCACTGGGCTTTCCATAAGGGGTATCAATATCTATCTCCTCAACGTTTTCAAGAAAAGAATAAAAGCCGGATCCGCCAAACACTCCGATATCTACTTTGTATTCCATATATAACCTCCTGAATTATTTTATAAAGGACTAAGCAATATAGGGATAGTTTATGAAAATGGCATTACAAGTAAACCTTAATAAATATGTATTTCATAAACTACAGACTAAAGCTATTATTTTCCTCTATAAATAATTATATATGAAAAAAGTGAAGTTTCAATTAATTTCAAGTAAATATATATATAATTTAAAATTATGTGAAAAATATATTAAAAGGAGTTGGATATAATGGCTGAGATATTAACAACTGAATTAAAAAGTGATTTGGAAAATATCTATAAGACAATTGGCGATATGCTGAATCTACTTGAAGTGACAAACTTTAGTAGTCAAAATAACGAAGTAAACGAAGCGGTGGATTTAATAAAGTTAAAATTACAGGATATTGAAGGTACATTGCAAAAGGATATCTACAACTGTGACTATCTCATAACAAAATTTAAGACTCTTTACATCACGGATGATGGGGAGGACTTTTATAATGATGGATACTTACATTAATATTTGTTGCAATCCTTGTAGAGCTTTATACAACACGTTAAAGCTCTTTTCTTGGTTAATGGATGAACATAATTTAATACATTATGGGAACCCTAATTAAAGGAGGTTTAACGGATGATCGGAAAAAACGGTGTCTTGAGCATAATTAACAAGAAAATCGACCAGATATCACTCAATATGGAGAAAATGAAACTCGTCGATTATGTATACTATATTGAACACCCTAGAAAAATGCTATTTGCTAACTTTATCGGTGGACTAGCACGGGGTTTTGGTATTGCAGTAGGCTTTACTGTACTTGGTGCAATTGGAATATATATTTTACAAATGGTGGTAAAGTGGAAACTGCCGCTAATTGGGGAATTTATTAGCGATATAGTTGAGATTGTTCAGAATAATATGCATAGGACAGGAGGTAGAATAGATGGATAATGCAGCTAAGCAGCATTTTAGAAAATTATTGATTCAACGGGGCAAGGAATTATCCGATACCATAGCGTTAATGAAAGAACATGAAGAGGCTGACCAAGATAAGTACTCACCAAATGAGCTTTCTAACTATGACAATCACCCTGCAGAAATAGGTACGGAACTATTCCAGGTACAACTAAATAATGCATTGATGGTTCACGAAGAACACCTTCTAAACGATATTCATGATGCACTAAAGAGGATTGACCATGGAACATTCGGCATATGTGCCTATTGCGGCAAGGATATTAAAGAGGAAAGACTAGAAGCTATTCCCTATACGAGGGTATGCATGGAGTGTGAACAGGGAAAGGCTTACGATCCTGAAAAACTTGAGAATAATCGGCCGGTAGAAGAATTGATATGGGACGCACCCTTTGGAAGAAAATATTTAAATAGAAGAGAAGACGATGAAAATGAAGGATTGGATCAACTAAATGATCTTGTGAAATACGGTACCTCCGATAGCCCTCAAGATATGGGAGGATATCACGATTATGACGAATATTATACAAATGAAATAGACAATCAGGGGATAGTAGACCATATGGATAAGATAACGAACGAAGAATATAAAAGGCAGCTGCCCGATTAAATAATTATATTTAAATGTAAAGCAAAAATTAATATTGGGTAGTTGGTTTAATCTATACCTAAAAGAGAGTTTTTAAATCAAAAATTATATTTAGTTTAATATTTAATGAAAAAGTGCCTATGGGATAATCCACGGGCACTTTAAAATAGAAAATTAAATTTCTTATACTATACTTTGCCTAATATATATTTGCGAGCAAAAAACTTAAATCTTCCCAAACGTTGTTTTGTTTCACCAAGTAGATAATCATAAAACTCAAAGACGTCATTTTTATTGGAAACGCTAATATCATTCGGGCTAAATCTAGCTGTAACAAAAATTTCCGTTATATCCTTGAATGTAATATTCTTGGAATTGATACGCTCAACAATGATAGTATCGGGAAGTCTATCGGCATATTGCAATGGAGTCTCTCCTAGGCCTATTGGCAACCCTTGTAAGTTAAGGAGCTTTAAATAAAACTTATATAAAAATAATACACCTTCTTTAGGGGGCATTTTTATTATTTTATAGCGCATATAATAATTACATCTTATATGGTTGAACAACATAATACACAATAGTATAAATAAAATTACTCCTATAACTATTACAACTGCAAATAATATTTTTTGTTCTATAGGTGTTTTTACATTATTAATATCTCCAGAGTCTTCATCAGGCATTTTGTAGTCTTTTTTACCGGTAATACCCATTCTTTTCATAAATTCCTGGTAGGATGGATTGTTCTGAAAAGCCTGACTGTATACGCCCGAAATCTCCTGATTGCTATAGAAGTTTGCCGAGAAGGGAGCGGTTGGCTCGAAGGGGACCCAGCCAAAGCCTTCAAAATATACCTCAACCCAGGCATGAGCCTGTTTATTTGTAACTTCATATACCATATCAAAATCAGGGTCACTGGGCAAGGAGTAGCCTTCAACGTATCTGGCAGGAATTCCTAAACTTCTTACAAGAACAGTCATTGCAGAAGCATAGTAAGTACAGTACCCCTTCTTCGAGTTAAACAGGAAGTAATCTACAAAGTCTTGTCCCTTGGGCGCTGGTCCGGGACTCAGTGTGTAAACATAATTTTTTGAAAGGTATTCTTCTATAGATTTAACTTTGTCATAGTCGTTAGTTTTAGAGGTAGTAATCGACTGTGCAAGATTTTTAATTCTTACAGGCAGCTTTTGGGGAAGCTGAAGATATTTTTCATACATTTCCTTTGAATGTACAGCAAGGGTCCTTAAGTCATCATACTTTAATCCACGAATTATTTTGGTGCTGGTTATAGCGGAATTACCATTTCGGAATCTTGATAAGTCTTCAACTACTGTAAGAATATCAACTTCATTGTTATAAACAATGGCAGTTTCATTCCTAGGGACGGATTTAAGCAGGAAATCTATATATAGTCCTCTCTTACTCCTTCTAAGCATATTCTTTAAATTATCATCATTATTTTTCATACTATATATATAAGGTGAATACTTAAAACCTTTTTTCTGAGATACATTAGAGGACAGTATATTATTATCGTCGGAAAACACCTTAACCGAGGTGTTTAAAAAGAAATCAAGAGTCTCTGTTTTCAAAGGCAAAAACAAGGATTTGGTTTTCATATTTTCAAAGGTTATATTAATATTGTAAGGGCGATAATACTTTTTAAGGTAGTCCTCCGCATCGGTAAGAAGTAAAGCACCCTTTTTAAGTTCAAAAATGTCCATATCATTACCTAAATCTATATTACCCTTAGAACTGGTAAGTGCATTTAAGGTTTTGTCAGTACTAGCCCATGAGTTGCCGGTATAAAAGTCCCTTGAAGAGCCCTTAAGATAAATATCCGACTTAGGTGACTTAACTTTTAGTACCAGAGTATTGTCTGCTTGAACATTACCTCCAAGTGAATTATCATCGCCGAAGCCCGTAGAGGCTACAGAAAAATATTCAAACGAGGAGGGGGATGAACCGGAGTTAAATAAATGCTTTACAACAGCATTTACTCTTTTGTCAAGCCAGCTCCAGTGAAGTGATCTGGTGCTAGTAGGTATCAGCGCTGATATAATAAGTATAAAAGCACAAATTGGTACAATAAATATGGTAAAAGAAGACTCATCAACATAGTCATTAGATTCGGCGGAAGATTTTTTTGCAAAAATATGTTTTAAATAATAGACTAAAACTAATAGAATGAATATGTACAGTGAAGTATAACTTACAAAATACTTGTAAATCCATTGGATGCCAAATAAGCTAACTCCGCTGATAAGTACTACAAAAAAGTTAAATCTTTTAACTGTAAAGATAAAAGCGAATAGAGTTATTAACACGCATAATAAAACTGTGATATAAGTCTGATAAGCTATATTATTATGTGCATTACCTGCTATGTAACTGTTAGTCCAATCAATAAGTGAGTAAATGTTACTCGTAAAGTCAGAAAATAAGCCGTTAACAGCCAAATTTATCGAAAACAGTGCAATCCCTGTAACAAAAACAATTCCCGATATTTTCAGTGAAAGTTTATTAATGAAAGCAATAGAGTAAACAAGAAGGCACAAACTTACAATCCCCAAAATAAATAAAGGGTTGTACTTAAAGTGAAGCGACGTAGTAAGCGCATATATATAAGAAAAGCTTAATAATGCTGAAAGTATTGTATTTATACCTTTACTGGCAAAATTATATGTTTGCATAAATCCTCCTAACTAACGCTCCAGCACAGATTTTATATCATCATCAATATCCATTTTATAGATATCAATACCAACTTCGGGCAAATTTGACAATATATTAAATACATCATTACTTTTACCATTCATATGCTCACTAGGATACACATAAACGAGGCTGACCTCGTTCCCTGACATTTTTGTCTTATAAATCTGATCATATAAGTCGTAATCAATATTTGATGATAAAATAACAAAGTTAGTTTTCAGTATATTGCTATCAAGATAGATATTAAGTATATCGTTTAAATTTGCATTACCGTTAAAGCTGACTTTTGCCAAGACTTTATATATTTCATCGAAGTCTGAAGGATTTCTTAACGAAATACTGTTAAAACTTTCAGAATAGAAAACAATGTTTACAGGAATCCAGTTCGAAAGGCAGTAATGTATTATAGCTATAGCCGATTCTATTAATTTGTCCTCTATCACTGCATTAACATCAATAGGGTAGTTGTTTTTCTTAAGGTCGATTACTACGGTAGCACTGGTTTCAGAGGTACTCTGGAAGTTTTTGACCATCATTTCACCGGCTTTTGCAGTAAGCTTCCAGTGGATTTTTTTAAAGCTATCGCCATAACTATACTTTCTTATGTCAGAGATAGTGGTCATGTCTTCAAATTTATTATCAAGTATTGAGTGTGTTTCTGAAAAATAGTTTGTGCGTAATTTAAATCTGTCGATATATATGAGCTTTGGATATACAGTAATATATTTAGGCTCGCTTATACTATAAGTAAATCTGAAAATGCCCAGAAAATCATCTATCTCGACTTTTTCTATACCGATAGCATAGTGACCTCTATATTTACATTCCAACTCAAAAGCAAATGTCTTTTTGCTGTTAGGAAGCAGCGAGAGGCTTTTTGTCTGAAACTGTTTAGAGAATATAGTTCCTGAGCCGCAGAAGGTTACTTTGACGTAAGGATAAAGAAGAAAATCTTCGTTATTAATACTAAACAAGAAGTTAATTCTATCACCTTTTGTTATAATGGTTTTATCAACTTCCTGTATATATTTAAATCTTTCGTATACTATAAAAGTATATAAAAAAGACACTGAAAAAACAGTCAAAGTAGTATAAAGAAACATATACGGTATTTTACCGCCGTAGAAATATAAATATATGAGTGAAGATACAAGTAGGGCTGTAAATAAAATTCTATTTCTTTTCATAGTAATCCACCACAGGTACATTTATTTTGCTGATTATAGAGCTAAGAATATCATTAGAAGTTATTTTTTTCAACTTAGCTTCCTGTTTCAAAACAAGCCTATGGGACAATACTGGGATAGCGAGCTTTATTATATCGTCGGGCAAAACAAAACTCCTGCTATTATAAAATGCCCATGCCTGTGCCGCCCTGAAGAGTGCTAACGAACCTCTAGGGCTTGACCCCAGTGCAACATCAGGGTGTTTACGCGTCTGGCTTACTATATCAACTATATAATCATTTAAGCTCTTATCAACGTATACTTTTTTTACTTCTTCTTGTATTGAAAGTATTTCATTACTGTTTACTATAGGCTCAAGGGTTTTGAGCGGGCTGTTAAGTTGAAATTTCGAAAGTATCAGACTTTCCTCACCGGGAGATGGGTATCCAATCGAAATTTTCATGAAAAACCTATCCAATTGAGCTTCGGGCAGAGGATAAGTACCAAGATATTCTACAGGATTTTGAGTTGCCATGACCATAAAAGGCTGTGGCACTTTATATGTAATTCCGTCTACAGTTACCTGATTCTCTTCCATAACCTCAAGTAAACTGGCCTGGGTCTTAGGGGAGGTTCTATTGATTTCATCGGCAAGTATTATATGACTCATTATTGAACCGGGTCGATATTCGAATTCACCGGACTTCTGGTTGTATATAGAGAAACCGGTTATATCCGATGGGAGAATATCCGGGGTAAACTGGATCCGTTTAAATGATGCATTAATGGATTTTGCAACTGACGATACGAGGCTGGTTTTACCAACTCCCGGAACATCCTCTATTAATACATGTCCATTGCACACAAGTGAGACTATGGCTAGTTCTATTACGTGTTTCTTACCCACAATTACATTCTCAACATTTTCAACGATTTGTCTTAAAACTCTTACTGAATCACTCATTAGCGCCACCCTTTACTTAAATTATTTTTCTGAAAGTCAACTCAATATGGATAAATAAATGCTGTTTATAACTTTAATATTAAATGAATAGCAAATATAGTTTTTAGCTGCTTATTAAGACTGCTTAAAAATATGTGGCATAGCATAACCGGATTTCCAAAGTTATCTATTAAATATATTATACCAGTTAAATATTGATTATAAAGTAGACAAATTTCATGTAAGAGGTGGATTATTTTCAGAAAAAAACCTCTTCGCTTTTATAGTCGAAGAGGTAAAATATTTTATAGTTTAATGTTATTAATTACTTCTTTTAATGAATTTCCCGATTTAAGCAAAAGCTCTTTTTCTGAGTCACTTATGGGTACATCAAGTATTTTACCTATACCGCTTTTATTTACCACTGTTGGAACGCTAAGGCATACATCATCTAAACCATATTGACCTTCTAGTAAGCTTGAGACAGTAAGTATAGAATTTTCATCCCTTACTATAGCCTCTACAATTCGCCTTACAGCCAGAGCAACAGCGTAATAGGTGGCACCTTTTCTTTCGATAATTTTATAAGCCGCATTCTTAACATCCTGGTAAATTTCATGTTTAGAAAAATTACCTTCGCAGCGGCTGCAATCCTTGCAATAATCATCCATAGGAATACCGGCTATATTTGTAATACTCCATGTAGGAACTTCGGTATCCCCATGTTCGCCTATAATGTATGCATGTACGTTTCTTGGGTCAACACCAACGTGATCGCCTAGCAAATACCTAAAGCGGGCGGAGTCTAGCACGGTTCCTGAGCCAATAACCTTATTCTTGGGAAAGCCGGATAGTTTATAAGTGACGTAAGTCAATATATCAACCGGGTTTGTAACTACAAGGAGTATACAGTCTGTGTTATATTTTACTATCTCGCTGATAATGCTTTTAAATATAGCTGTGTTTTTGTTGGCAAGGTCAATTCTGGTTTCACCGGGTTTCTGATTCGCTCCGGCAGTAATTATGACTATATCGGAACCTGCACAGTCACTATAGTTTCCGGTATAAATCTTTACAGGTCTGACAAAAGGCATACCATGATTTAAGTCCATAACCTCGCCATCTGTTTTATCAACATTTACATCTATCAGAACGAGCTCGGAAATCAATCCGCTTAACATTAATGTATATGCAGTTGTAGCACCGACAAATCCGGCACCGACAACCGTTACTTTTTTTATCGTATTCCCAGCCATATGTATTCCTCCTTTGATTTTTGTTACATTCAATAAATCTGCCAACATTTAAGAAATCAATACCAATTTACATATTATATAATACCTCAAATAATAATAAATAAACAATATTTTAACAAAGTAAGTTTAAATAGTATGAAGGTATTACCTATATAGTTAGAATGTTATGTACGAATTTAAAGTTTTATTGATAATTCTCTTGTCAAACTGTTATAATATTAGAAAATCTTTATATATAAAGAAAATTAACTTTTTTGCCGGGGGATTAAATTAGTTTAGCTTATCACAAACCTATATTTAATGGCCGCCGGTAAAGTTATGCAATTTTTAGTTAGGAGAAAGTATATGAATGCAGAGATTTTAGCCGTAGGCACTGAATTATTAATGGGACAAATCGCAAATACAAATGCCCAATATATTTCAGGAAGACTTTCAGAGCAGGGTATAAATGTATATTATCATAGTGTTGTTGGCGATAATCCGAGAAGACTCAAGGAGTCTTTGGAGTTAGCCCTTAAGCGTTCAGACGTTGTAATCATGACCGGTGGACTTGGGCCCACACAGGATGATTTAACAAAAGAAACAGTTGCAGAGATATTAAATAGAAAGCTTATCCTACACCAGGAGAGCCTAGAGAAAATAAAAGCATTTTTCCAATCTATAAATCGTCCTATGACTGAAAACAATATCAAGCAGGCTTATTTGCCTGAAGGCAGCCTAATAATCAGAAATGACAAGGGAACAGCTCCTGGCTGCATTATAGAGGCTGATGGCAAGGTGGTAATAATGTTGCCGGGTCCTCCTTCGGAAATGAAACCTATGTTCGAACATACTGTTATCCCATACTTTAGTGAAAAGTCTGATTATAAGATAGAATCCAAGTATTTAAGAATATTTGGAGTAGGTGAATCCGCAATGGAGGAACAGCTTATAGATATGATAGAAAAGCAAGTAAATCCTACTATTGCACCCTATGCTAAAGAGGGTGAAGTGACTCTGCGTGTCACTGCAAGGTGTGGAAAACAAGAAAATGCAGCAGAACTTATAGAACCGGTAGTTAGAGAGATAACCAATAGGTTGGGAAATGCTGTATACTCTACCGATAATAAAAACTTGGAGGAAGTAGCGGGCGAGTTACTGATAAACCACAACATATCGATAGCTTTAGCTGAGTCTTGCACCGGTGGGCTAGTAACGAGCAAGCTAACCAATATACCGGGAATATCAAAGGTTTTAAACAGAACAGTGGTAAGCTATAGTAATGAGGCAAAAATAGAAAGCCTTAATGTTAGCCCTGATACACTACAAAAGCATGGTGCTGTTAGCAAGGAAACGGCTGAGGAGATGGCCATTGGAACAAGGGAAGCTGCAAGAACAGATATTGGAGTATCAATAACCGGTATAGCAGGTCCTGAAGGTGGAACCGAAGAAAAGCCGGTAGGATTAGTATATATAGCTTTAGCAGATAAAAATGGCGTGTGTTCAAAAGAGTTAAGGCTTTGGGGTGACAGAAGCAGAATAAGAAACACTACATCACTCTTTGTGTTTGATATGATAAGGCGATATGTGTTGAAGCTTGACTGATTATTTCTTATATATTTGAGATAATAATTACTAGAGGATAAGGGACGAATGGGGGAACGGTCTTGGAAGATGCACAAAAGAAAAGGCTGACAGGGGCAGCGGTAATAGTAATGTCCTCAATAATAGTTAGCAGAATTACCGGATTTCTAAGAGAGGCGCTAATACCCAACATGCTTACCGTCAGATATGGAGTAGATGTATCCGACGCCTATAACATGGCTTTTAGAGTTACTGATATTATGTACAATATGCTGGTAGGAGGTACGATTGCTGCTGCCTTAATACCGGTACTTACAGGCTATATACAAAAAAAGCAGGAAGAAGAAGGATGGAAAGCCGTTAGTACATTCATTAATGTTATATTTATCGGTATGCTTATAGCATGCACGTTAGGAATAATTTTTGCACCGCAGCTGGTGCCTGTGATAGCCTATGGGTTTAAAAAAGAATCCAGTGAACTAACAATCAAACTGGCACGTATACTATTTCCTTCAGTTGGTTTTATGATGCTTGCAGGGTTAACAAACGGTGTATTAAATTCATACCAGAGATTTGCCGCTGCTGCATATGGCCCATCAATTTATAATATTGGTGGGGCTTTAAGCTTGCTGCTATTAAGCAGGTACGGGGTAGAAGCTGTAACTTATGGTGTCCTGGCCAGTGCGATTTTGTACTTTTTATTTCAGTTATCCTTTGCACTTAAAAATCTTAAGTACTATAGACTTAAAATATACTTTAAAAATGAAGGCTTTAGAAGGTTATTTAAGCTTGCAATACCTTCACTGTTGTCATCGTCCATTGTTCAGGTTAATGTATTGATAACTGCGGGGTTTGTTTCTACTTTTGAAAAAGGTGCTATAACAGCTTTCAATATGGCGGATAAAATATGGCAAATGCCCCTCGGTATATTTGCTCAAGGTATAGGAATGGCAATACTTCCGGCTATGTCGGCAAAGCTTGCCGTAGGTGAATTGGAAAACTTTAAAAACTTGCTAATGAAAGGCTTAAAAAATGTTCTCCTGATATCTGTGCCTTCAGCAGTGGGACTTATTGTGCTGAATTTTACTATAATAAGAACTCTAATGCAGTTTACAAAAAAACTGGATGAGAATGTTATTTCTAATGCTGCAAATATTTTAGTATTTTTCTCCATTGCACTGTTGTCACAATCGGTGTGTGCAATAATAAACAGGGCTTTTTACGCTAATAATGACACAAAAACTCCCCTATATATTGGTGGGGGTTCAATTGTGATAAATATAATTCTGAGTCAGATTTTAAGGTCAACCTATCTGGGAATAGCCGGCATGACTCTTTCCTATTCTATATCAAGTGCAATAAATGCAATTTTACTCTTAGTAATATTAAATAAGAAAATGAATGGTATTTACGTTGATAAACTTATAAAATTTTTGATTAAAGTAGTTCCGGCATCAGTGTTTATGGGAGGAGTGTTATGGTATGTAAATAATATTCTCCCGGTTAATCTGTACCCTAAGCTCATTCAGGTTTCTATACTTTCCTTTGAAGTAATGATAGGAGCAGTCATATACTTTGGGATTGCATTATTAATGAAAGTTGAAGAAGCTGCATATATGCGTGATGTGATGTTGTCAAGGCTTAAAAAGCTAACAAAAATATTTAGTAGTTAGTATGTAAATTTATACAAAAGCTGTTGACTATAGAAAAATAATTATATATAATAATCTAGAACAGATGTTCGCAGATAACTAATTTAAATAGATAGTGATTTTACTACAGAGGAGGGTAAGTAGAAATATGATGGAAAAGAAAAAAGCCTTAGAAATGGCATTAGGACAAATAGAAAAGCAGTTCGGAAAAGGTGCTATTATGAAACTTGGGGAAAACACCAATATGAATATTGAAGTTATCCCTACAGGTGCACTTGGCTTGGATATAGCTCTTGGAGTGGGTGGAGTCCCAAGGGGTAGGATAGTTGAGATATATGGACCTGAGTCTTCAGGTAAAACAACTGTTGCCCTGCACATTATAGCTGAAGCTCAAAAAGCTGGAGGAGAGGCTGCTTTTATTGATGCGGAGCATGCCCTCGATCCTGTGTATGCCAAAAAGTTGGGAGTAGATATAGATAACCTTATAGTAGCACAGCCCGATACAGGGGAACAAGCACTTGAAATTGCAGAAGCTCTTGTAAGAAGTGGAGCTATTGATGTTATAGTAATTGACTCGGTTGCAGCATTAGTACCAAAGGCTGAAATAGATGGTGAAATGGGTGACGCTCACGTAGGCTTACAGGCAAGACTTATGTCTCAGGCTTTAAGAAAGCTGGCTGGTGTAATTAACAAATCAAAAACTACGGCAATATTTATAAACCAGTTGAGAGAAAAAGTAGGCATAATGTTTGGAAATCCTGAAACCACTCCGGGTGGAAGGGCGCTGAAGTTTTATGCTTCTGTCAGACTTGATGTAAGAAAGATTGAAACCATCAAGCAAGGAACTGAAATGGTAGGTAACAGGACTAAAGTTAAGGTAGTAAAAAACAAGGTTGCGCCTCCTTTCAAAGAAGCGGAATTTGATATTGTTTATGGGCAGGGTATATCAAAGGAAGGTAATATTCTTGATGTCGCTGTAAACCTTGAAATAGTAAATAAGAGCGGTGCTTGGTTCTCATACAATGGTCAGAGAATCGGCCAGGGAAGAGAAAATGTTAAGCAGTTCTTAAAAGAAAACAAAGAAATGACTAATGAAATAGAAGCTAAGATAAGAGCTAATTACAATCAAGCATTTATAAAAAGTATGGAAGCGCATGTAGTTAGCGACGACGATGATGATTTAGAAGCAGAAGCTTAACAGTTGGCAGAAGCCTATGGTATAATATAGCATAGGCTTTGTTTATTTTTATAGCTAAGAATTGTTCAATATAGAAGTAAAGGGTGTTGGGATGGAAATTACCTCGGTAGAAAGAAGCAAAAAGAATAAGGACATGCTATGGGTATATATTGATGGCAAATATAGCTTTTCTGTTGCAGAAGAAGATTATTTAAGCTTAAATTTGTATGAAAATCGGGAACTTACAACCGATGAGGTTGATAATATAAAAAATAACATCAGCTTCAGAACTGCCAAGTCAACGGCTATTAAGTTTCTTTCATTAAAAATGAGAAGCGGCAAAGAAGTTTTTAATAAGCTGATTCTGGAAGGTTTTGATACCGAAGCTGCGGAGAGTGTAGTAGAGGAGCTTAAAGCAATAGGTTATATAAATGACGAACTATATGCACAAAAGTACATTTTTGATAGAAGTAAACTAAAGCCAAAAGCTAAAAAGCTTATTAAATTAGAACTTGTCAGCAAAGGAATTGGGGAAGACATTGCTGATAATGTCTTAGGAAACTGGGAAGTGGATGAAGAGACCGTCGCAGAGAGTTTGGTTAAACGTAAGTTCGGCAAATATAATTTTAATGATGAGAAGATTATAAGGAAAGTATATGCTTTTTTGCAGCACAGAGGATTTGATTATGAAATAATTAACTTGGTTGTAAAAAATATAAAGCAAGAATTTTAGGTTATAGTGTGTGACGGTATTGTTCTGATATCATTGCGCGCTTTTTTTATGTACAATTAAGAAAAATATTATAATATAGCTGGAGACTTTAATACAAAACAAACACTTGTGGTATAATTGTTAATGTACATTATTATAAGAGGGATTTTATGAAATTTCTTTTTTTTACAGATACACATATAAGAGGGACGACACCTAAAAATCGAACAGATAACTTCTATGATACGTTGAAAAATAAATTTTATGAGGTAAAGCAGATATCTGATGACTTAGAGGTTGATTATATACTCCATGGAGGGGACTGGTTCGATAGGCCTGATATATCCCCGGCGATTGTAAGGGAGTTTGCAATAATTGTTAGGTCATTCAATAAACCTATCTACACTATAGCAGGAAATCATGATATATTCGGTCATAACCCGGGCACTCTTGGAAGAACAATGCTAGGATTGCTCGAAGGCATAGGAATTATTAAATTGCTTGGATACGAGGATAGGGTAATACTGGAGAGGGATGGGCTCAGGGTACAGTTAACTGGAAGTTCATATAATTATGGAATTGATGGGGAAGACTTTCGAAAACACTATATTATAGATAAACGTACTGATGTTGACTATGCAATAAATCTGGTGCACGGAATGCTTTTGCAAAAACCATTTATTGAAGGTATACATTATACACTAATAGATGAGATAAAAGAAACTGAAGCGGATATCACGTTGTCAGGACATTACCACGGAGGTTTCGGCATAGTAAGAAACGGCTCAAAGTATTTTATAAATCCGGGCAGTATGGTAAGGGTATCAAATTCAATCGGGGAGATAAAAAGAAAACCGGAAGTGGTATTTTTAGAACTTGGAAAGGACATAACTGCCACGACTATACCACTGAAAACTGCACTACCGGGGGAACAAGTACTAGATAGGCAGCATTTGGAGAAGTCGCAAGACCGTATCTTGAAACTTCATCATTTTTATAAGCAAATGTCTGCAGCCGGAGAGTATATGAAGATAGATATAAACAGTATAATTGAAGAGATTGCCTCCAATCAGGAGTTAAGTAAGGATGTAAAATCCGAGGCTGTCAGAAGAATTGCGATAGCACAAGAAAATCTTTCTACAGGTGAGGAAGATTCATGAATAAGATAAATAAACTAATAATCGAAAATTTTCAATCCCATGAGAATACTACATTGGATTTTACCAAAGGGCTAAATGTTATCATTGGGCCTTCTGACCAAGGAAAATCTGCAGTGATTAGAGCAATAAGATGGGTGCTTTTTAATGAACCCAGAGGAACTGATTTTATACGCCAAGGAGCTTTAATGGCCAGGGTAGCCGTCGAAATGAACAACGGCTATACTGTAGTTCGGGAGCGTTCTAAAAGCAAAAATAAGTACACTGTAATAAATCCTGATGGGAACACTATGGTTCTGGAGGGTTTTGGCAATGATGTGCCGGATGAGGTAGTAAAAGCTCATGGAATACCATTGGTATTTCTGGATAACGGAATAAACTCAAGTTTAAATATTGGCGGTCAGCTTGAAGGCCCCTTTCTTGTATCGGAAAGTGCTGCAGTACGTGCAAAAGCAATTGGGAGATTAACAGGGGTACATGTAATTGATAAAGCGATCCGTGATTGTATTATTGACTTAAGGAGGGAAAGTCAAAGCTCTGAAAGAGTTTCTAAGGAAATTAACGATGTCAGTGTTAAACTTGAAAGTTATGGTGGCCTTGCCTATTTAGAAGAGGCTTTGGATTCAAGTAGAGTTACTATAGGCCGCCTTGAAAGCCTTATCAAAAACAATGAGAACCTTATAGCACATAAAAATAATTACGAATTACTAAGTGCCGAGTACTATAAAGTAAACTTGCTTTTAAAAAAGCTTGTTGAGTTAGATAAATGTGAGCTTGCCATAAAAAGTTGTGAAGCTGATATACTGAAATTTAATGTTCTAAAGCGTGCTAAAATTGTTTTAGACAACGTTCAAAGTGAAATTGTACATACTGTAAAAGTAATGCATAAGACTGAAAATATTGATAAAGGTTATATTTTATTAGATGATATTAAAAATAAACTAACAAAATTGAATAAAATAATTTATTATAATGGGTTAAAACAAAGTGTAATAAAAGAACTAGAACACATATCTAGTACCATTGAGCAGACTCGGAATATAAAAAGCGTAGTTGACACTGCAGCCAGTATTGAGGAAAAAGTCTCAAAGATAAAAATACTTGTAGATATCCAAAGGAAGCTGGAAATAATTAATCAAGATATAGAGAAAGGTAAATACTATTTAATAAAATACAAAAACGTAGAAATGTGCGAAGAACAGCTTACTGATATTCATAAGAAGAAGGAGTTATTACAAAAGCTGGAGGAAGCAAAAAGGCAGTATCAAATAAATACTAATTTTATTTTAGAGGGAAATAAATATATACAAAACAATAAAAATGACATAGCTAATTTTATTAAAGAATATATAGATTTGCTCAAAAAAGTCGGCAAATGCCCATTATGCAACAGTGAGATAAGTGGTATAAAAATAAAGGAGATTATAAAGGAGTACGAGGAGGTTAATTAATGTCAGTTGAATATGATAAGGCTATTAGTCAGATTAAAGAAAATCTTGATAAAGCCAAGGGTCTAAGAATTAGGGCTGAGGCTCGGCTAGAACAGCTGAATAAACAGAGGCAGGATATTTTAAAGGAATTGGACGAGCTTGGCGTAAAACCTGAAGAGTTGGATAATGAAATCATTAAACTCAAAAACGAAATTGAAGAGTTATTGGAAAAAGCAAATGAAATGTTGCCTATGGATTTAATAAAATCCTAATAATAAATCTAATCAACCTATTGAGAAATTACTATTAAAAGTGTATATTATTCTGGGAAGCAAATTAATTAGATTTATAAATGGTTTTTGACATCAGAAAATTATATAACTTCATTAGTAGTGCTGAATAAATATAAAAATAGAAGCTATGCAATTTTCCAAACAACAAAGTGAGATAGGGAGTGTATACTTTGAAAAAGCAGATTGGCGTTGTTTCATTAGGCTGTCCTAAAAACCTGGTTGATAGTGAAATAATGCTTGGATTATTAAAAAAAGAGGACTATGAAATTACAAGCGATAAAGAAAATGCAGAAATTATTATAGTAAATACCTGCGGATTTATTGAAACTGCTAAGCAGGAGTCAATAAATACCATTCTTGAAATGGCAAAATTAAAGAATGACAAATGCGAGATCCTTATTGTAACAGGCTGCATGGCGGAAAGGTATAAGGAAGATATAATAAAGGAAATTCCAGATGTAGATGCCGTCTTAGGTACCGGCAATTACACTGAAATAGCAAATGTAATCAAGAAGGCCTATAGTGGTGAGAAAACAGTTCTTTACGGCAAACTGAATGAGATGGATTATCTGGAAAACGAAAGAATAGTAAGTACCAACAAAGGATATGCCTACCTCAAAATCTCCGAAGGGTGTGATAATTGCTGTACATACTGTATAATACCATCTCTCAGAGGACGTTACAGAAGTAGAAAAATTGAGGAAATACTGAGAGAAGCACGACAATTGGCTGAAAACGGGATAAAGGAAGTTATTCTTGTAGCACAGGATACTACAAGGTATGGAATAGATATTTATAAGGAAAAGAAGCTTGTTGACTTAATACAAAAGTTAAGTGAGTTAGAAGGCATCGAGTGGATAAGGTTACTTTACTGCTATCCGGAGGAAATAGACGATAAGCTTATCGAAGAGATAGCTTCAAATAATAAAGTTTGCAACTACCTTGACATACCTATCCAGCATTCCAGTGATAAGGTTTTAAAAGCTATGGGAAGGAGAGGTAATGAAAAGGATGTCCGAGGTCTAATAAATAAACTCAGGCAGAAAATACCCGATATAACTATAAGGACTTCATTGATTGTTGGTTTTCCCGGTGAAGATGAAGAAGATTTTAATAACTTATATAATTTTGTAAATGAATTGAAATTTGAGCGACTGGGTGTTTTTACTTATTCTAGAGAGGAAGATACACCGGCTGCTAAGATGAAACAGCAGGTTCCAAAGAAAATCAAGGAAAAAAGGTGCGACATTATAATGAACCTGCAGAAAGATATCAGCGGAGAAAAGAATAAGAATAGAGTAGGAATAGTATACAAAGCAATAGTAGAAGGCGTAGCAGATGATGGAATATTCTATGTCGGAAGGACATATGCTGAAGCACCTGAAATAGATGGAGAAATATATTTTACAAGTCAGGAACCGCTGAATAATGGGGAGTTTGTGAACATAAAAATTTTAAATACAGATGATTATGATTTGATAGGAGAGGTTGTAGATGAATCTACCGAATAAACTCACATTATCTAGAATTTTTATTGTGCCGGTTTTTATGATATTTGTAATACCTTTTCCTGATTGGGTGGTCAATAGTGGCTTTGCACATGAACAGTTAGTAGCAATAAATAATTTCATTATTAGTAAAGGTAACTTTATTGCTGCAGTTTTGTTTATATTAGCTGCAAGTACCGATGGTGTTGACGGGTATATTGCTAGAAAGAGAAAACAGATAACTCGCTTCGGGAAGTTTTTAGATCCTATAGCTGATAAGCTGCTGGTGACCGCAGCATTAATCGCTCTTGTGGAGCGTGGGGATTTGACCGGTTGGGCTGCGATGTTGATTATATCCAGAGAGTTTATCGTTACAGGACTTCGGCTGATTGCAGCTGGAGAGGGCATAGTTATTTCTGCAAGTAACCTGGGAAAAATAAAAACCATTACGCAGATGATAGCAATTGTGGCGACTTTGTTAAAAAACTGGCCATTGGCTCTATTTACTGACATACAGTTTGATAGGTATTTTATGATGATTGCAGTTATTATAACTGTTTATTCAGGCTATGATTATTTGGCTAAGAATATAAAAGTTATTCGCCACGATGAATGATTGTAGTGCCGTATTTTTTATGATCATTACTTGAATTGAGCATTATATCTGCTGCTATGCAGAAGTCAGAAGTTTAAAACAAAAATCAAGCTAATACACGTTAAGCAACTTTGAGAATCTATCTTTAAGTTGCTTTTTTTATTTTCAATTTAAATTAAAGGAAATTGTTGCATTAATAAAAATTGTATAATATACTTATAGTATCAACGCTTATTATCTGGTAATAATAATTACATATAAAAATACAATATTATCTTAGAGAGTTTCGAGAGGTGTGACGGATGAGTAGGTCATCCCTTTTAAAGAGAGAAAGACAAAGTATTCTCAAATCAAAAATAAAGGAAAATCCTTTTCTGACTGATGAGGAACTTGCGGATTTATTCTCTGTCAGTGTACCCACTATTAGGTTGGATAGACTAGAGTTAGGAATCCCCGAGTTAAGGGAAAGGATAAAAAATGTTGCAGAAAAAAATCATGAAAAAGTAAGAACCTTACAAAGTAAAGAAATAATTGGTGAACTGTTGGACTTGGAGTTGGGTAAGAATGGCATATCTATTATAGAAACAAACCAAAGTATGGTTTTTGAAAAAACCAAGATAGTAAGAGGCCATTATATATACTCATTTGCCGAATCCCTTGCTATCGCAGTCATAGATGCTCATGTTGCACTAGTAGGGGTGGCCAATATAAAATATAAAACCCCCGTCCATGCAGGAAGCAAACTCATAGCGAAAGCAGAAGTAAAAAGGATTAAAGAAAATAAGTTTTTGGTATGGGTCAAGATTCATGAAAAGCAGGCTGAAGTATTCAGGGGTAAATTTATTCTAGTTTCCCTTGAAAAAGTATAAAAAAAATAGTAACTTATTATAGGTACTACTTTCTCATATCATCTTAAGTTGGGGTCATACTTGGAGAATACGAATAAAGAGAAGGAAAATAAGTTGTACTAATTTATTTCCGGGAGTGAATAGATTGATAATTTTAGTTGATGCAATGGGTGGAGACAATGCACCTGAAGCAGTTGTCAATGGATGTATAGACGCGATAAATGAACTAGATGGCTTTGATGTTATGCTTTTAGGAGATCGGGATAAAATTGAGAAGATCATTAAAGAGAGAAAGTTTACTAATCCAAGATTGAAAATTACTCATACCAGTGAAGTAGTAACTAATGAGGATGCACCTACAAAGGCTATTAAAAATAAGAAAGACTCTTCAATGGTAGTAGGGTTTAATATGCTCAAACAAAAAAAAGGCGATGTGCTTGTTTCAGCAGGTAACACAGGGGCTTTAATGACTGGTGCACTGCTTATTTTAGGTCGTATTAAGGGAGTTGACAGACCGGCTCTTCCAGCAGTAATACCTACAAAAACAGGCGGGACTCTACTGATTGATGCCGGCTCAAATACTGTTTGCAAACCTATCAATTATTTGCAATTCGGGATAATGGGATCCATATATATGAAGGAAGTACTGAGTATTGAAAGCCCAAAAGTTGGACTAATCAACGTGGGCGTGGAAGAAAAGAAAGGTACTGAAGCAGTCCGTCAAGCTTATTCGTTGCTTTCAAAATCCAATATAAATTTTGTAGGGAATATTGAGGGTAGAGATGTGCCGGAAGGTATGGTACATGTAGCTGTTTGTGATGGATTTGTGGGAAATGTGATACTTAAATTCCTAGAAGGTGTAGGGTCATTCTTCTTTAGCTCGTTAAAAGAGATTTACTCCAAAAATATTATTTCGAAACTATCCGCATTAGCAGTAAAAGGAGGGTTTAGAAATTTTAAGAAGAGCCTTGATTACGAAGAGTACGGAGGAGTTCCTCTTCTAGGGGTAAACGGAAGGGTTTTTAAATGCCACGGAAGCTCAAAAGCAAAGTCTTTTAAAAATGCTGTAAAAAAAGCATATATTTTTGCTAAAAGTCGTGTTGTTGAGCAAATGGGGGAAGAATTTAAAAATATGGAGGTTGAAGATATTGAGCAGGATAATTAATTCCGTCGGAATATTGGGTATTGGCAGTTGTTTACCTGACAAAGTTTTGACAAATTCCGATTTGGAAAAAATGGTTGAGACATCGGATGAATGGATAACCAAAAGGACGGGGATATCCGAGCGACGGATTTTAGATAAAAATACACCTGCATATGAATTGGGGATTAAAGCATCCCAGGCTGCAATCAAAGATGCGGGTATAACACCGGAAGATATTGATTTAATCATGGTTACTACTGAAACACCGGACTATTTGGTACCTTCAATGGCATGTATTATCCAGGAAGCTCTCGGAGCCAAAAAAGCTGCTGCTTTTGATTTGAATGCGGCATGCTCCGGATTTGTATATGGCTTAACTGTTGCAAAACAGTTTATTTCAACCGGATACTACAAGCATATACTTGTAGTTGGCTGTGAAGCTCTTTCGAAAGTTACAGACTGGGAAGACAGAAATACATGTGTACTATTCGGAGATGGTGCAGGAGCTGCAGTTATAGGACCGGTTGAAGAAGGCTATGGTATATTAGCGACCGATATTGGAGCTGAAGGGTCATTTACAATTACATTACCTTGCTGCAGCTTAAGTGAAGCAGATGTTGAGTGCAGAGAGCATGATAATAAGCAAGTATTATGGATGGACGGTGGAGAAGTTTTTAAGTTCGCTGTAAGAGTAATGGCTGCTGCTACCGAGAGGGTATTAAACGATACAGGCATGAGCTTGGAGGATATAAAAATGATTTTTCCTCACCAGGCTAATATAAGAATTATAGAAGGGGCTGCAAAAAAACTAGGCGTTTCAAAAGATAAGGTCTTTACAAATGTACATAAATACGGTAATATTTCTTCTGCATCAATTCCTGTGGCACTGGATGAAGCAGTTAAAAATAATACACTTTCCAAAGGTGATAATTTAGTATTGGTTGGATTCGGTGGAGGACTTACCTGGGGTTCAGCGATAGTAAAATGGAGTAAGTAATTCGGCTTAATGGGAAGATTGTGTTAGAAAGATGATGGGTAAGGGTGTTGAGACGTTTATTGAAATAGAACCTGTAAACGTTTTGGCAGAATTTGCGAAGAATATTAGTAGGTATATTAAGATTTTGAATGTTGAAGATTTTTAGAATCTTTAAATAAAACAATGCGCGAATTAGGAGTTTAAAGGAGGTATGTATAACATGCAATTAAAGGGGAAAACTGCTGTTATAACAGGTTCAGGAAGAGGATTAGGAAAGGCAATTGCTTTAAAATTAGCTCAAATGGGAGCAAATATCGTTTTAAATGATATTGCTGTTTCTGATGCTGTAGACGAAACAGCAGAAGAATTTAGGGCTGCCGGTTATAATGTAGCTGTAACAAAAGGTGATGTTAGAAACATTGAAGATGTAGAAGCAATGATCAATAAGGCGGTAGAAACTTTCGGAAGTATAGATATTCTGGTAAATAACGCTGGGATAACTAAAGATACTCTTATGATCAAGATGTCTGAGAAGGATTGGGATGACGTACTTGATATAAATCTCAAAGGTGCATTCTTCTGTACAAAGGTAGCAGCGAGAATTATGATGAAACAAAGAAGCGGTAAGATAGTAAATATTGCTTCGGTAGCTGGTGTTATGGGAAACCCAGGTCAAGCAAATTACTCGGCTTCAAAAGCAGGCTTAATAGGTCTTACAAAGTCAACAGCTAAAGAGCTGTCCTCAAGAGGGATTACATGTAATGCAGTTGCTCCAGGCTTAATTCAAAGTAAAATGACAGAAGTATTACCCGAGAAAGTAAGGGAAAATTATTTAAATAACATTCCATTAGGCAGGTTCGGGACACCTGAAGATGTAGCTAATGTTATTGGTTTCCTAGCTTCTGAAGATTCAAATTATGTAACTGGGCAGGTAATACATATTGACGGCGGATTAGTTATGTAATAATATCTTTATGTGAAAATATTTACAACGCTTTTATATATTAAGCAGAGCTAGAAGATATTTTTACATAGGAATTATTAATAGTTTTAACATACCCCCTGCGGAAGGAGGTGAATGTATGGTATTTGAAAAGGTTAAGAAAATTATTGTTGAGCAATTAGGTGTTGAAGAAGACGATATACAAATGGAATCTTCCTTCATTGATGATTTAGGAGCAGACTCGCTTGATATAGTTGAATTGATAATGGCTCTTGAAGAAGAGTTTGACCTAGAAATTCCTGATAGTGAGGCTGAAAAAATTGCTACAGTAGGTGATGCTGTAGACTACATTAAGAATAACACATAAAAAAAGTCCCTAATAGGGGACTTTTTTTACAACAAGAGTAATTACTATTTCATATAAGACAACTTAGCGGAAATTAATTGAATATAGATGAATTTTTAATTTACTATATGATGATGTATCCTAAATGAACTCACCGTTTAGTGTAATTTAATTATTAAAGTTATTATTCCTAAACGATTATATATAGATTTATCAAGTAATCGTCCTAGTGCCTAATAACGGAATATGCTTATAGCAAAAAGGCACAGTAATCTGAGAAATGCATTTTAAACATTTGAAGGACTAGAATTTTATAATATTAAAAGCAGTAGTATGTAGCACTAACGCAATTTCTGGGAGGTTAAAAAATGAAGAAAAGAGTTGTAATAACAGGCATGGGTGTTGTATCATCCCTTGGAATGGATATTGAATCATTCTGGAGCTCAATAAAAGAAGGTAAAAGTGGCATTAGTCTTGTTTCAAGTATAGATGTCTCCAACATGTCTACAAAAATTGCAGCAGAAGTAAAAGATTTTGAACCAACTAAATACCTCGATAAAAAAGAAGCAAAGAGAATGGACAGATTTACTCAGTTTGCAGTGGTTGCTTCAAAGTTTGCAATGGAAAATAGCAAGCTTGATATTGAGAAGGTTGACAAATATAGATTTGGCGTTCTGGTTGGTTCGGGTATAGGTGGTATACAAACATTTGAAGACCAGCATGAAGTTTTGATGACTAAAGGACCTGGAAGGGTAAGCCCGTTCTTTATACCTATGATGATAGCAAACATGGCTTCAGGGCGTATAGCAATAGAATATCAAGCCAAGGGGTATAATGAATGTGTAGTTACAGCATGTGCTTCAGCCACTAACGCTATAGGAGACGCATTTAAAGTAATTCAACGTGGCGATGCTGATGTTATGATTACCGGTGGAGCAGAGGCCGCTATTACCCCAGTAGCATTTGCAGGTTTCTGTTCTATGGGTGCAATGACAACAAACACAGACCCGACAACCGCTTGCAGACCATTTGACGCTGAAAGAGATGGATTTATAATGGGTGAAGGTGCTGCAATTCTAATACTTGAGGAATTGGAGCACGCAATCAATAGGGGGGCAGATATAGTAGCCGAAGTAGTCGGATATGGTTGTACATGTGATGCTTACCATATTACAGCCCCATCCCCGGAAGGTGAGGGCGGAGCAAGATGTATGCAGATGGCTGTTAAAGATGCAGGAATTAGTCCTCAAGAGGTCGATTATATCAATGCTCACGGAACATCTACACCACATAATGATAAAAATGAAAGTGCCGCAATAAAAACTGTCTTTGGAGAGCATGCAAGAAAACTAGCTGTAAGCTCAACAAAATCAATGACAGGTCACTTACTTGGAGCTGCTGGTGCAGTTGAGGCAATTATTAGTTCACTGGCTCTCAAGGAAGGCTTTCTGCCGCCAACAATAAACTATAAGACACCAGATCCTGAGTGTGATCTTGATTATGTACCTAATGTAGGGAGAAAAGCAGAAATAAAGTATGCTATATCAAATTCATTAGGTTTTGGGGGCCATAATGCTGCAATTGCGTTAAAAAAGTATGAATAAAAAACATAATTCAATATAAAATTAAGTTTCTACAGTTTAAGGCGAGGTTAACCCTCGCTTTAAACATATAAATATGTATGTTGTTTTATGTAGTATAAATGGAAAAGTAATTATAGTGAAAGACTAATACTACTTTGTTATTTACATTAATTATGATAAATTTCAAGCTTAATTTGCCGATGAAGAAATAATCAACAACGTTTTTGGGTTGTTATTTCTTCATCATAAATTCTAAAATAACAAAATAGTACTAAAGCTAATAACAATGAATAAAGTACTAAACAAACCTGTAAGGAGGAACTATGATTGACTTAGACACGCTAGCGGATAATATTGAATACTTTGAGAAGAAAATTGATTATACTTTTAAAAATAAGAAAAATATCTTATTAGCATTGACACATAGCTCATATGCAAACGAGAGAAAAGCAGAAAACTTGCATAGCAATGAAAGATTGGAGTTTTTAGGGGATGCGGTTTTAAATGTAGTAATAAGTGAAAATATCTATACCAAGTACCCGCACCTGACAGAAGGTGAAATGACAAAAGCAAGAGCAAATATTGTATGTGAGATGTCTCTAATAAAGTGTGCAAATAATATTGAAATTGGCAAATATCTTCTTCTTGGTAAGGGTGAGGAAATAACAGGAGGACGTGAAAGAATCTCCATACTTTCTGACGCTTTTGAAGCTTTGATAGGGGCAATTTATATTGATAGTGGTATGGAAAGTGCAAAGAAGTTTATCCACCAGCAGATGAAACAATTAATAGTAAATTCCATTAATGGCATGAATTGCATGGATTATAAAACCCAGTTGCAAGAAGTCATTCAAAAAAGTAGTGATAATAAAATCACTTACGAAATAATCGAAGAAAAAGGGCCTGATCATAATAAGGTTTTTGTTTCTCAGGTGAAAATATCTGACAAGGTAATGGGCATTGGTAAGGGAAAGAGTAAGAAAGAAGCAGAGCAGAATGCAGCAAAGACAGCACTACAAAAAGATGGTGAATTTTAATGTATAGTAAACACATTATAATACCTATATTTGTGCCCCATAAAGGATGTCCCTATGACTGTATATATTGTAATCAGAAGACAATAAGCGGGCAACATGATGAGACTTCAGAGGAAAATATTAAAAAAACCATAGAAGACCATCTAGCTACATCCGGTGACAATGCCTACGTTGAGATAGGATTCTATGGCGGAAGTTTTACAGGGATTGAGAAAGAGCTTCAGATTAAGCTCCTGAAAATAGCCAATCATTATATTAAAGATAATTTAGTTAATGCAATTAGGTTGTCTACACGTCCTGACTATATAAATACTGAAATACTTAAATACTTACAGTATTATGGTGTTAAAACAATAGAACTCGGAGTTCAGAGCCTTGATAACGAAGTACTGACAAAAACCTGCAGAGGCCATAGTATTGATGATGTCATAACTTCATCACATCTTATCAAAGAGTTTGGCTTTGATTTAGGCATTCAAACAATGATAGGTTTGCCTGGTGATGACAGAGAAAAAGCCCTTCATACTGCTGAAAGGGTCATTGAGCTTGTGCCAAAGATTGTAAGGATATATCCTACACTTGTAATTAGAGATACCTATCTTGAGAAAATGTATAATTCGGGTCTATATACACCCATTAGCCTTGATGAAGCCGTTGACATATGCTCTGAATTGCTGAACATGTATAAAAGAAAAAGTATTAATGTCATTAGAATTGGACTACAAGCGACCGAGAGTATAAATCTAAATAATGATGTTGTTGCAGGGCCTTTTCATCCGGCTTTCAGGCAGCTGGTAGAATCAAGGCTTATTTTAAAGGAGATTGTACAGTGTATAGTTAAGAATAAACTTAACGATAAAAATGAAATAACCATTTATACTGACCACAGGTTTATTTCTAATGTAATAGGTCAAAACAAGTACAATATTAAATATTTGAAGACTAAGTTTAATTTTAATGAAGTAAAAGTTAGAGCAGACACGAATATGAAATCGGAAAACTTCTTGATTGAGTAAGGACAATAAGCTAAAATATACCATTAATAAGTATGAGCCAGGAATCTTGCATAATTACCTTAATGAAAATTTGATGTGCTAAATATAATGACTTGCTTGTTTGAGTCTGTTAGTTTTTGGTAGGGCAATATAAATTCATTGAATTATGCAAGATTCTTGTTTGTATACAGCTTCGAAAAATATCGGCATTGTAAATGTAAAAATTTATAAAAAATTTTAATTACTTGCAGGGATTTATGGGAAAATATAGAATATATAAATATGTAAAGTATACGCAATTGACAATGTAATATTTGAAATGAAATTGTAGGAGGACAAAAATTATGGAGGTACTAAAAGTATCGGCTAGTTCACAGCCCAAATCAGTTGCAGGAGCTTTAGCAGCAGTTTTGAGGGATAATAGTTACGCAGAGATTCAAGCTGTGGGAGCTGGAGCAGTAAATCAGGCAGTGAAGGCGATAGCGATCACCAGAGGGTTTGTAGCGCCTAATGGTATTGACCTTGTGGCTGTACCAGCCTTTGCAGAGGTAAACATCGACGGAGAAGAAAGAACTGCAATAAAATTCTATATTCAACCGAGATAGTATTTTAATAAAAGGCCTGTTCTAAAATAAAGAACAGGTTTTTTTATTTAATAAACACATTTTACTTCACCTTATGATATTGAGGATAACGATACTATTGAATAAAACAAAAATTATGTTAAAATTATAAAGAGTTGGTTCAAAATAAGACATCGGGGTGTTAAAATTGTACCTTAAAAAGCTTGAGATACAAGGTTTTAAATCCTTTGCAGACAGGATTTGTCTTGAATATAATTCCGGTATAACCTCTGTTGTTGGCCCTAACGGCAGCGGCAAGAGTAATATAGCTGATTCTGTGCGCTGGGTACTTGGTGAACAAAGTGCAAAAACTCTAAGAGGAACAAAAATGGAGGATGTCATTTTTGCAGGAACCGAACATAGAAAGCCTATGGGGTTTGCAGAAGTGTCACTTACTTTAGACAATTCCGATAATTCTCTTCCTATTGCGTATAACGAAGTAACTATAACGAGAAGGGTATTCCGTTCAGGTGAAAGTGAATATTCGATAAATAAAACTTCCTGCCGACTTAAAGATATTCATGAGCTGCTACTTGATACCGGTCTGGGTAAAGACGGGTACTCCATTATCGGTCAGGGAAGGGTTGATGAAATACTAAGTACAAAATCTGAGGACCGTAGACATATATTTGAGGAAGCATCGGGAATTATGAAGTATAAGGTTAGAAAGCTTGAGGCTGAAAAGAAGCTTGAACTGACTCAGCAAAACCTTTTACGAATAAATGATATTATAAGTGAGCTTGAAAATCAAATTGAACCATTGAGACAACAATCCGAGACAGCTAAGAAGTACTTAGCATTGCGAGAGAATCTGCGCGAACTGGAAGTAAATTTATATATAGAGAATATAGCACGTTTTAAGGAAAAGATAAAGGAATATGAGGAACAATATACAACTATACGCGAAAATATAAATGCTGAGACACTAAAACTTGAAAATATTACACAAGAAAATCAAAAAAATACCGAAATATTAAAGATTTTGGAAGAAAAAATCAATACATCCAGGCAGGAATATTATAACTTGGAAAGTAATCTGGAAAAATGTAACTCTGAAATCAAAATTAATGAGGAAAAGATAAACAGCCTTGCACAAAATGTTCTAAGGGTGGACGAGGAGATACATGAAATAAGTCAAAAAGCTAGTGACTTGTCTAACGAAGAGGAGTCAAAAAGGTCTAAATTAAAATACTTGCATGAAAAACATGATGAGTATTCAGGGAAACTTGCGGACTATGAAAAGCAAATAGAGACTATATTAGCTTCATTGGGAGAGACAGAGAGATATATTGAAAACCTAAAATCAAGTATAATGGATAAACTTGATACACAATCAGATAAAAGAACACAGGTAAACAATGTTAAATCGCACATTGAAAATCTTAGAAGGCGTCAAAACAGTATAGGTAGCGAAGTATATATGCTGTTGCTGGAAAAAGATAAAGATGTCATAAAAAAAGAAGATTTATCGGAAAATATTCAAAAAGTTGATGGTTGGATAAAACAGGCAAGGACCAAGCTTGAGTTATTAAATAAAGAAAAGAAAGATCTCAATATAAACCTGGAAGACTTTAGAAAAAAGCAGAACTCAATTAAGTCTGAGACACAGTTTAAGTCCTCAAGATATAAATTACTTCAGGACATGGAAAAAAGTCTGGAGGGCTATAACCGAAGTGTTAAAGAGGTTCTGCACGCATGTCGCCAATCTGCCGACTTCGGAAAGGGTATACATGGCGCACTAGCCCAACTTATTACTGTTGAGCAGAAATATGAAACTGCAATTGAAATGACTCTCGGGGGAGCATTACAAAACATCGTTACTACCGATGAAAATGATGCTAAAAAAGCGATTGAATTTTTAAAGAAAAACAAGCTTGGTAGAGCTACATTTCTTCCTATAAGTGCTGTAAAGGGCAAATACTTTGAAAACAATTTATTGGATGAGTTGAAAAAGCAGCAGGGTTTTTGCGGAGTAGCCTCAGATTTGATAAGTTATAATCCTGAGTATAAGGGTATAATTCTGAGCTTGCTGGGAAAAGTAGCTGTGGTGGAAAATCTTGACGCAGGAATAAGGATTGCGCGAAAATTCGGGTACACCTTTAGGATTGTTACACTTGAAGGGGATATACTTAGTACTAGTGGTTCAATGTCCGGCGGGAGCAGTGATAATAGAGGAGTTGGAATTTTAAGCAGGAATAGAGAGATAGTAGAGCTCCAGGAGGCTCTTGAAAAGCTTAGAAAAGAGGAAGTAGTTCTAGAAAAAAATATTAGTGAAGCTATTTCAATGCAAAATGAAGTCCTGAACGAAATTGGTATAGAAGAAAATAAAGTAAGAGAGAATGAACTGGTAAGAATCCGAGACGAAAGCCATATGAATCAGGTTGATGAAAATATAAAAAGAACTGAAGCAAAAATCGAAATGCTTAAGCAGGAGAAGGAGCAGTTAGAAAGACAGGAAGTGGAAACTGGTAATGAGCTTACAAAATACGAAGCGGAATTAAATGAAATTGAAAAAGATATTTCCGAAACTAAAGCCGTAATAGCTGATTATCAGGAAAAGCATAAGGAAGACCAGTCAGCTCGTGACCTACTCCATAATAATATAACAGATTTTAAAATTTCAGTTAACTCTATCTTGGAAAGTATAGCAAGTGTTAAAGAATCTCTTGAAAGAATTTTAGAAGAAAAGGACGCTTGTATAAAGAATATAAATAAGAGGGACAATGAAAAATCCAGGTGTAAGAACGAAATAAAAGGGTTAAATGAAAGCAATGAAGGCCTAAGGAATATTATAAAAGGATATGAAGAAGAAAAGACAGGAAAAACACTTGAGATTGATAGAATTGTTGAAGAGCGGAAAGTAATTGAGGAAGAGACGTCGGATATAATAAACCAGATAACAGATGTTAACAAGAATATATTACTTCTCCAAGAGGAGTTTAACAGAATTGAGGTTAGGAAAGCTAAAATAGAGTCGGAGATGGAAGCAATCCAAAACCGTATGTGGGATGAATATGAGTTGACGTATACAAATGCTCTTGAGTTTAAAAAAGATATTGGAAACATTCCCGCAGCGCAGAAAAAAGCTGCTGAATATAGAAATGAAATTAAACAGCTTGGTCCTGTTAATGTTGCTTCTATAGAAGAATATATAAAAACTAAAGAAAGATATGAATTTATGAGTTTGCAGAAAAACGATATGGAACAGGCAAAGGAAAAACTGCACAAAGTAATCTATGAAATGACATCAATTATGAAGCAGCAATTCATGGAACAATTTAAATTAATTAACACCAACTTCAGTATGGTATTCAAGGAGTTATTCGGAGGCGGAAGGGCAGAGCTTATTTTAGTAGATAAGGAAAACGTACTTGAGAGTGGTATTGAGATAGAAGTACAACCACCGGGGAAAAAGCTTCAAAATATGATGCTTTTGTCAGGGGGAGAAAGAGCTTTTACAGCTATAGCTTTGTTATTTTCAATATTACGCTTAAGGCCTACACCGTTTTGTATCCTGGATGAGATAGAGGCTGCTTTGGATGATGCAAATGTATATCGATTTGCTGAATATATAAAAAAGTTTACAAACCAGACACAGTTCATAATGGTAACCCATAGAAAAGGTACTATGGAAGCGGCAGATACATTATACGGTGTGACCATGCAGGAGCACGGAGTTTCGAAGGTTGTTTCCATGAAAATGGGTGAGAAAGCAAGCTAATACAAACAGAAATTGATACACAGAAGCTTACTATCTGAATTAAAACATAATTTACAAAGGAAAGAGGTTGCATATGGGTTTTTTTGACAGGTTAAAGGAAGGTTTACAAAAGACAAGGAAAGGAATAACGGAAAAAATTGATCAGGTATTAGTTTCCTTCGGAAAAATAGATGAAGAGTTGTTTGAAGAGCTTGAAGAAATTCTAATTACATCAGATGTAGGCATTGAGACTACGTCTAAAATAATTGAAGATTTAAAAAAGAAGGTAAAAGAGAAAAAAGTAATTGATCCTAAAATGGTTAAGGAACTTTTAAAAGAAGAATTAGTAAGTATAATGCAGGATGAAGATACAGACCTCAACTTAAATACATCTCCATCGGTAATTATAGTTATAGGTGTCAATGGTGTAGGAAAGACTACATCCATTGGAAAAATTGCCAACCTTTACAAGCAAAGAGGGAAAAGGGTCATTTTGGCAGCTGGGGATACGTTTAGAGCAGCAGCCATAGATCAGCTTGAAATTTGGGCAAACAGGGTTGGGGTAGATTTAATCAAACAATCGGAGGGCTCCGACCCAGCCGCAGTTGTATATGACGCTGTTCAGTCCGCCAAGGCTAGAAAAGCTGACATTTTAATTTGTGATACTGCGGGTAGGCTGCATACAAAAAAGAATCTCATGGACGAGCTAAATAAGGTGTCGCGTGTTTTAGATAGAGAACTTCCTAATTCAAGCAGAGAAACGCTGCTGGTACTGGATGCTACTACGGGGCAAAATGCAATCTCTCAGGCAAAAACATTCAGTGAATGTGCAAATATTACAGGAATTGTTCTGACTAAGCTTGACGGAACTGCAAAAGGTGGCATCGTAATAGCTATAAAAAATGAGCTTAATATTCCTGTAAAGCTTATAGGTGTAGGAGAAAAAATAGATGACTTGCAGAGATTCAGCAGTCAGGAGTTTGTCGAAGCACTTTTTGAATAATGCTACAATACGCTAGAAAATCTAAACAATCAAAAGCCGGTGAATAATTTTTTGAGATGACTCCAAAAAGTTAGACAAAAATTAAATCAAGCGCCTAAAAGGACTAAGTTCGTTATTGCACCGGGCTTAGTCCTTTTTTAATTAATGTTCGGTTGAGTGTAATTTAAATATATAGCATTTAAAAAAAATCAATATTGTATATGGAAGGTTAAGAGTATTTAATGTATAATATAAGTTATATCATACAAATGTTGAAGGGGTCATATGGGGAAAGAATTTTATAACGATAATTCTTTAACTGAAATTGATGAATATATTGTAAAGCTTCTCGACAGTCTCTGGCACGAAACTCTTTCAGGCAATATGAGGACCATATTCTTTAATACTGCGTCTTCAGATTCCTTTACTCCTTTTTTAGATTTCTACCTAAGTGGAGTAGACACACAGCAGTGTTTAGTCTTGAGACAAAAAGTGGTTGAACAGAGCTTTACAAAGCCCTATTTCCCATTTTTGGACTTTATAAAGGATTATTTAAAAAGCAGTAACACCATAGAAGTAGATGAGTTGGTAAAAAACGCTGGAGTTTATCATTTCCAGAAACCAATTTTTTCTTCATACCTTTCTGGTGAAATATCTAATAGATATGAAGAAATTCTTCTTGAAGAACTTGATTATGAGAGAGAGCAGATGCTTGAATCAATAATGAAGTTATACTTCTCTATAGCTGATTCAATGCCAATAATCATCTTGATTGAAGATCTACATAATGCAAAGGAATCAACATTGTCGTTAATTAGATATTTTCTAAATAATAAGCAAAATAAAAAAATATTTTTAATTTTTTCACTTAATAGATGTTACAGTTGTAAAACTGAAGACATAAATGATTATTGGGAAAGCTTTATTGAATACCTGGAAGCTAAAAGTTTGCTAATAGATTTTGGCTTTTCAATGCCAAAAGAAAGAAGAGTTACAGAGGAAATTCGGACCAACTTAGGTGGAAACGTTCAAGGAATTATAGATTTAAGTCTCGACTGTTTCAATTTCTTAGCCCTAAGTGAGTGCAAAGAATATATTAATAAAGCTTATAATTTTAATATGTTAAATACATCCAGTATTCCAAGTCAATATATGTTTAAAATGTTGCGTATACTTGGCGATGTAAATACATATATTGCAGAATACGATACAGCTTTAATTCATTATAACTCACTGCTAAATATAGCGCAGCAAGCAGATAATAAACAAGAAATTGCTGATGTATATCGAAAAATAGGGTTTATTTATCTGAAAAAAGATAACGTTGATATAGCAGAAAGGTTTAGTAATCAAAGTTTAAAGCTAGCTTTGGAAATTGATGATGAATTACAAGTTTTCAGAGCTTACTTTTTGCTGTTTCTCATAGAGGATAAAGGTAGAAAATATAGCTTGGGTCAATGGAGAGAGACCTACAGGATAATTATTAAATTGGCCGGAAATTTGAATATGAAAAATACATTATCTTATTACTGTACAAACCCTTACGGGTTATACTCACAGTATACTCATGATAATGAAACCCTGCACAACTATGGATTGAAAATTGCTGAAAAATATAAAAACAAATATAGGCTGGCTACAGCTTATCAGACTAAAGGTCTTGTTTATGCGGTAAAAGGCGACTATAGTGAAGTTCTCAAGTATTATAAAAAAAGTGAGGAATTAAAATTAGAACTTGGCAATAAGCTTGAGCTTTCGTACATTTACAACGGTTTAGGATTTTATTACTACATGACTGAAGATTATGAGAATGCCCACATGTACTATAGCAAAGCTCTAATATGTCTAAAGACAGTAAGAGACTATCATGAAATAACTATGACATTTTTTAATATAGCTGCCAACTTTTTCTTTGCATTTAAGCATAAGCTGGCTATACAGTACCTTGAAAAGCTTTTATTGATAATGAATATATTACAAATAAACGGCCTTAAGTATCACTCTTTACATGGTATTTATTCATTAATAGCAGTGGCTTATTATAAAAATGGCAATATAGCTAAAGCATACGAGTATTTGACAAAAATTAAAATCAAGAATTTACAGCCTTACCCCGAAAAAAATGAGGAATATTTTTTATTTGAACTTTTGCAGGCTTTCTTATTAAAGGAAGAGAAAAAATACTTAGAGTCGGAGAAATGTTTTGAAAGTGCTTTAGTATACTTGCAAAAAGAAAATGATGTCATAAAATATATGGCTCCAAGATTTTATTATGAATATGGAATTATGTTTAAAGAGCAGAACCAACTAGGAAGAGCTCTTACAATGTTTGAAACAGGTATAGAAAAGTGTAAAGAATTGAATTATACCTTCCATGAAAGCCTATTGAGAAATGAGATTAACAATGGGGACTATGAAATTAAAAAATTGAAGTTCAAAAAGAAAATCTTCGATTTTGGATGGACTATTGAAGCTGTAAGACTAGAGGTTAATTTAACAAAGCTGCACAAAAAAATAAACGAAATAAATTTTTTAAATATACTGCAAAACATTCTTGCTCAGGGCACTGAAAAAAGTGAGCTTATTAATAAAGTGATGAATCTCATAAATAACAGTTTTCTTGTTGAGTTAAGCTTCTTGTGCCTCAAGGAGTATACGGAATGGAAATTGGTTTACTCAAATAAATCGATTGATGACATAGACTTGGATATAATGAAACTAATAAGCATGTTGTCAAAAGAGGCTAGTGAAGAGCTAATTCAAAATGTTGCTGTGTCTAAATATAAGGATGTAGCAGCTTCGCTGACCTCAATTGTCAGCTTACCCTTATTAAGTAACAATCAGATCGTTGGAAATATTCTCTGTGCGACAAAGAAGGAGGACTTAACTCTAACATATAGTGATTTGCAAATATTATCAATAGCTTCAAAACAGCTTGCTGTTGCATTGGATAAGATTGATAGGGATCAGGAGCTGATACAAAAGAACAAAGAATTAAATGAGGCTAATCGTAAGCTTTCAATATCTGCGTCTACCGATGCGTTAACCGGTTTATACAATAGGCAGGAATTGCACAGAAAGCTTGAAGAAGAAAAAATCAGAGTACTAGGGTCTACAAATAGAATACAAAAAGGTTTTTCTATCCTATTTATAGACCTAGATAATTTCAAACACTATAATGATTCCTTCGGTCATCAAATTGGAGACTTAATATTGACTAGATTTGCTGAGGTATTGAGAAAAAATACCCGCAATGTTGACTTCATAGCCCGTTTTGGAGGAGACGAGTTTATAGTTGTTTTGACAGAAACAGAAACTGAGGGAGCTTCATATATAGCGTCAAAAATTCAATTTGAATTAATTAGACGAAGACAGTTTCAGGCAGACATTGAGGAGTTTTTAGATAAAAAAATATATGTATCAGAAGACTCTAAATTGACATGCTCTATAGGTATAGCCGAATGTAACGTTGGTGTGGATATAGATTCCGAAGTACTCCTTCAGCGGGCGGACAAAGCTTTATACTTAGCAAAAAAATCAGGAAAAAATCAGTATAAAACTTGGCAGGAAACTGCTGTTGTGCAATAGAATTCATTTAAATAATATTGTATAATTGAATGTATTAAGAAAATGCGTAATTATAACTTAGTATATATATTCTACCGATATAATAATGTATTAAAAACCTTAAGTTGCGCCCAGTGGACTCCTTTATTTTAGGAAAGGCTGCTGGAGCACAATTTAGTAGTTTATTACGTTGTTTATGGCTATATGCTCTAGTATATGTGGAACGAATGACGAAGGGATTAATATGAGTAGATTATTCAATCAAGATGAATCATACCAGCAGATAAATAGCTATATAATAAAACATCTTGGCAACCTTTGGCAGGATGTCTTATCAGGAGAGTCTAAAGCAGTTTTTTTAAATACAGTAGATACCGAAGGGCTTTCACTTTATTTGGATAGATATTTAAATTTTACTGGACAAGATACGCTGATATTTAAGAAATGTATTGTGGCTGAAACCTTTACAAAACCACTCTTTCCATTTCTGGAACTTATCAAGGAGTATTTGAAGGATAAAGACAAAGTTTACATAAAGCGCTTTATCGAGGAAGCAGGTGTTTATCATTTTCAAAAGACTACTTTTGAGGCATATTTTGGAGATGAGTGCTCATCTAGATACGAAGAACTCATATTTTCCGAACTGGAATATGAAGTAAGGCAAATGATGGAATCTATAATAAAGCTTTACTGCCACTTATCGTATACTATGCCTCTGGTTGTTGTCATTGAAGATATCCAAAATGCAAGAGAATCAACTTTAGAGTTGATTAAATATTCCTTGCAAAGCATTAGTAATAGTAGAGTACTATTCATTTATACTGTTGATTTAATGCACAATAGTAAAGTTAATAAAAATAACAGCTATTGGGATAGTTTTGTAGAGTACTTGGAAAATAGCAACTTGATGATTAGCTTTAGAGGTAAGTTTAGCTCAATAAATGCAAATATTGAAAAATACATCAATAATAATGCTATAGAGATAAAAAAGCTTATCGATTTGAGTAGAGACTGTTTGAACTTTTTGGCACTAAAGCAGTGTAAGGAGTATATTACAACAGCATATAACTACTATTTATCGAATAATTACTATCTAGAGGAAGATAATTATATCAGTATGCTCTATATATTGGGGGATGTGCATAATTACTTGCAAGAGAATGATATGGCCTTAATTTATTATAATTCAATTTTGAATTATGCACAAAAAGCTAATGATATAAAGGAAACATGTGAAGCATATCGAAAAATCGGTTTTATCCATGTAAAAAAGGGCAATATTGAAACTGCCACTAGGTTTGCAAAGCAGGGCCTTAAATTGGCAATTGAACTTGGTGATGAAATTCAAAGGTTTAAATTAGTTTTTTTAATATTCTTAGCTGGTGAGAAAAGTAGAAATATTAGTCAAGTCGAGTGGAATGAAACTTTTAATGAGGTTATAGACTTAGCAAAAAAACTAGGCATGGAAAACACTTTGGCCTATTGTGCAACTAATCCTTATGGGTCTTTTAATCAATATTCCCAGGATAATGATAATTTATTTAATGTAGGAATTAATATTTCGCAAAAGTATAAAAATATTTATCGGTTGGCGATAGCTTATCATCATAGAGGTATGGTATGTGGAATACGAAGAAACTATACCGACTTATTTAGGTATTATGAAAAAAGTGAGGAATTAAAAAAACAGCTGGGAAATCAACTGGAACTTGCTTATATCTGTAATGGTATGGGATATTATTATTCCCTGATAGCAGAATTCGAAAAAGCTCATACATACTATATCAAGGCATTGATGTATTTAAAAACTGTAAGAAATTATAATGAAATTGCTATGACTTATTACAACATAGCTCTCAATCTTTTCTTTGCTTGCAAGTATGATTTATCTATAAACTACCTAAAAAAAATCTTAAGACTTTTAGATGTCTTAAAGGCAGATGGTCTTTCATACCATTCATTTTCAGGAATTTACTCACTTCTGGGTGTCAATTGCCTTAAGGTTGGCAATTACTTTGCTGCATATAATTGTTATGCGAAAATAGACGTTAGAAAGCTTTTAAAATATCCTGAAGACAGCGAAGAATATTTTTTCTATAAATTATTTATGGCTCTGTTTTTTAAAGAAGAAAACAGATACTCCAATTCAGAGAAATGCTTTAAGCAAATACTTTTGTATCTGCAAAAGAATAGTATTATGAAAAAGCCTGTATTAATAAGGTATTTTTATGAAGCTGGTTTGTTTTATAAATGTAAAGGTGACTTTGACAAATCAAAAGAGCTATTTATGGAGGGGGTAAACCTATGTGAAAAGTTGGGTAACATATTCTATAGGTCTATATTCTTCTCAGAACTATATGGAGAAAGTAATATAGAAAAAGTAGACCTTACCTTTGAAGAAAGTATTCTGGATTTTGATGATATAATGGAAACTGCTAGACTGGAAAGCAGCTTGACTCAAGTCCATAAAGAGATAAATGACATAAATTTTATAAATGCCTTACAAAATATTATGGGAATGCAAAGTGATAAAAAAAGCTTGATAGCTAAGGTAATGGATCTTATATTCTTTAACTTTTTAGTGGAACTGATTTTCTACTTTACAAACGTAGGAGATAAGTGGGAACTAACTTATTCAAATTGTCAGACGGAGGAACTTGATTTTTGCTTAGACGAACTTTTAGATAAGCTAACTAAAAATGACTCGGAAAAATTAGTACAAAAAGTTGCTAATGATCCGGAGTATAAACGTATGGAGGCAGCTTTAAATTCAATTATCTATATCCCTTTAGTAAGCAAGGGGCAACTTGTTGGCAATATAATATGTGCTACAAGAAAAAAGGAGGTCTTTTTTACGTATAATGACCTGAAAACATTAGTGATCGCCTCTAAATTGTTAATCTCGGGGCTTGAAAAAATGGATCGTGAGCGTGAAATCATCCAGAAAAATAACGAGCTTAACGAAGCGAATAGGAAGTTGATAAAATCTGCAACAACTGATGCGCTAACTGGTTTGTACAACAGACACGAATTAATAAGGAAGCTTGAGGACGAGAAGGGGCGTCTCATGCGCTATAATAGCGGTTTATATAAAGGGTTTTCGGTACTTTTTATCGACCTTGATAATTTTAAGTATTATAATGATACATTTGGTCATCAAGTTGGAGATCTGATACTGGTTGCTTTCTCAGACTTACTAAAAAGGATTACACGTAATATAGACTTTGTGGCTCGCTTTGGAGGCGATGAGTTTATTATTATACTGACAGAGGCTGATAAGTCATGGGCAGGCGACATAGCCTTTAGGATTCAAAATGAACTGTTGAATACAGGGCAATTCCAACAAGATATTGAAGACCTCTTAGGAAAGAGCATTTACGTACCTGAAGAATACAAATTAACATGTTCAATTGGTATATCTGAGTGTAATATTGATAAAAATTTTGAAACTGAAGCTTTACTTCTACAGGCGGATAAAGCATTATATCTTGCAAAGAGGTTAGGCAAAAACCAGTATAAAACTTGGGATGAGGCTGTGTTTGAATAATTAAGATTAATTTAAACGAAGTTATTATTTTATGGTCAAAGAAGAAAAAAGTTCATTATAAATGTTATAGGCGAATAAACTTATGATAAGGAGCTAAAATACTCTGGACTTATTGAAAAAGACAATTTATACTTAAAAATAATTATATATAATTAGAAAGGTTAAGGAGCTAGGGTTTATGGTAGTATATGATTATTATAAAGAAAAAAATAAAAAGGGGGTTAAAGGCAAGCTGGTAGCGGTAATAATTTTAACTCTATTTATGCTGGTAGGGGTAATTGCCAGTAATATATATATGGAGGTAATACAGCTTGATGAAATTGGAAAGCTATCGAGTATATATTTGACAAATATAAAGTATAAAATAGCTTTTTCAGCGATTAGCTTTATAATTATATTTGCTTTGGTGAGTATAACAACTGCATTTATAAAAAGAAATATTAAAAAGTATCTAGCAGAAAATAATTTACCAGCCAGAAAACTTCCGAATTTTGCAGTTGCATTTATAATAGCACTTGTAGGAGCTTTTGTTTCAAAGGACTTTTTCTATCTCAAGGCAATAAATTTTTTGAATTCCGCTAGTTTTGGCACTAGTGATCCTTTATTTGCAAAAGATATCGGATATTACGTGTTTCAGAGACCTTTTTACATGTCCTTTTATGAATTTGTTTCAGCCTTATGGATGTTTGTAATAATATATACAGCAGCTTATTATCTGGGTGTTTTAGCTTCTGTATTTAATAATACAATTACACTTCAAGATTTAAAAATTAGAACTGTAGTAAGGCATAATCTTATTAATATTGCAATTTTCTTTTTGATTAAGACCTTTTCATATAAATTCCAGAAAGAAGGCCTTTTATATGCAAAAGTTGTAGGTGTCAATGGCGCTGGTTATGTGGATGATACTGTATGGCTAAAATACTTTGAGATAGTACCGTATCTGTTGATTGCTATTGTTCTTACATCTATTGTATTTATGTGGAAGGGCAGACTCAGGAATGCAGCTTACTCAATTGCCGTTTTCCCTGCTGTTTGGGTTATTGTAACCATATCGGCGATGCTTGTTCAAGGGTTCGTAGTGAAACCCAATGAACCAATTTATGAAAGCAAGTATTTGAAATATAACATCCAAAAAACTCGAGAGGCGTATGATATTGATAAAATACAAAACATTGAGTTTCCTGCGATGCAAAACCTTACTCCTGAAATAATTAACAGGAATCTCGAGACAAAAAACAATATACGAATTGTAGATTTTCAAGCTACATTGGATAGCAATATCCAACTTCAAAGTAATACCAACTTTTATAACTTTCACAATGGAGATATTATTAATTATAATATAAACGGTAAGGAAATTCCGGTTTTTATCACTGCAAGAGAGATTGATAAGAACAAGCTGCCGGATAAAAGCTATATAAATACCAAGTTTAAATATACCCACGGGTATGGAGTTGTGATAAACCCAATTAATAAGGTGACATCTGAGGGACAGGTTGATTTTATTTTAAAGGATTTGAAAATGGATTCTGTAGATAGGAATCTTAAGGTAAGTGAGCCAAAAATATATTACGGCGAATTGACCAGAGATTATGTTATAGTGAATCCTGCAGATAGCGGCAAGTTAAAAGAAATCGACTATGATGGAAACACTGAAACTAATTATACCGGTAAGGGCGGTATAAAATTAGGTTTGCTCGACAGGCTTCTGTTTGCTCTAAAGTTTGGAGATTTAAATATGATTATCTCCAACAATGTTTCGGGAAACTCAAAGATTCTTCTTAATAGAGAAATTTTAAGCAGAGCTCAAAGAGCAGTGCCATTCCTTACTGTTGACCCTGATCCTTATATAATCCTAACTGCAGATGGCAGACTAAAGTGGGTTATAGACGCGTATACTACTACAAACTATTATCCTTACTCTCAGGATGCAGAGGACTATGGCAACTTCAACTATATAAGGAACTCAGTAAAAATTGTGGTAGACGCTTACGATGGTGAGGTCAAATACTATATTATTGATAATGAGGACCCCATAATAAAAGTCTACAAGAAGGCATATCCCGAGGCTTTCAGTACAGAACCTATGCCTGCAGATATAGCTGCGCACATGAGATACCCTGAGCTATTATTTAAGGTACAGACAGATATGTTGAAACGATACCACGTAGACCCCAACAATGTATCTACATTTTATTCAAAGCATGACTTGTGGGAAATTGCAAGGAATCCTCAGCATAATGATAGAAATGGTGAAGCAAATAGTGAAGCAGGCATTTCAAGGGATATTGATCCTTACTATAATATGATAAAGCTGCCTCAAATAGGTAATAAAGAAGAATTAGTTCTTATGAGGCCTTTTACACCGTCTGGTGGTAAGCACAACATGGTTTCATGGCTTGCAGTAAGAAATTCAAATGAAAACTACGGAAAAATGCTATTGTTTACATTCCCTAAAAATACAAATATCCTTGGCCCTTATCAAGTAGAGTCAAATATAAACTCGATAGATAAGGTTTCAAAAGATATGACTTTATGGGGCCAGAGCGGTTCACGGGTGTTTAAGGGGAACTTGCTTGTAATACCTATAGAAAACAGCGTATTATATGTTGAGCCAATATATATACAGTCAGCTGGTCCATCCTCAATTCCGCAGGTAAGGGAAATAGTAGTAGGATATCAGAAAGGCGAGGAATTTAAATACGGTATAGGAACTGATTTGAATAGTGCATTAAATAATTTGTTTTCAGGAATTAGAAATATCGATACGGCGGAGCCTGAAAGAACTGACCAGCCAGCTACTGATAATAAGGTTACGACCGATAATGAAAAACTGATAAATGACATTCAGTCTAAGGTAAATCAATTGCAAAAGCAGCTTGATGAGTTAAATAGCATGCTAAATGAGTTTAAAGGTCAATAGGAATAAAAAAACAGGTTTTCCGCCTGTTTTTTTATTTAAAACCTTGACAAAGTAAAATTTATAATCTAGAATAAGGTGTAAAGTAAAAATACTTTACACCTTATTCTAGATTGGATTACCTTATGGATAAAATATATGAGATAAGTTTGTTATTAGATTTTTATGGGCAGCTTTTAACTGCAAGACAATACGAAATACTTGACTTGCATTATAATAATGACTATTCCCTCGGTGAGATTGCCGAACAGCTTAATATAAGCAGGCAAGGGGTTTTTGATAATGAGAAGCGAGGGAAAACTATACTAAATGATTTGGAACAAAAGCTTGGACTTGTAAAAAAGTTTTATGAACAGAAGGAAAAAATGGAAGAAATATTGAATATTATTGCAAGTATTGATATAAATAATTTATCGAACGAGAATAAAGAAAAATTCAAAAAGGTCGAGAATGGGATTATTGAAATAATTAATAAGATATAAGCTGGGAGGGATCAGTATATGTCTTTGTTTGAAGGATTATCCGGTAAACTACAGGAAACCATTAATAAATTCAAGGGAAAAGGCAGAGTTACCGAAAAAGACGTAAAAGATATGATGCGGGAAATAAAACTCGCGCTTCTTGAAGCTGATGTAAACTTTAAAGTTGTTAAAGACTTTATAAATAAAGTATCCGAGAGGGCTGTCGGTCAGGATGTTCTGGAAAGCCTTACACCAGGACAACAAGTCATAAAAATAGTTAACGATGAACTGATAGAACTAATGGGAAGGGTGCAAAGTAAAGTTACATTTTCATCTAAGCCACCCACAGTGTTTATGATGGTGGGGTTGCAAGGTTCCGGTAAAACTACTACTTCAGGTAAACTTGCAAGCTTATTAAGAAAACAGGGAAAATCTCCTTTACTCGTTGCATGTGATATCTATAGACCAGCGGCTATAAAACAGCTGCAAGTAGTTGGGTCACAATTAAACGTGCCTGTATTTTCTATTGGTGATAAAATAAACCCGGTTGATATAGCAAAGGCAGCAGTAGAGCATGCAAAGTTACAACAGCATGACCTTGTAATCATAGATACAGCTGGTCGACTTCATATAAACGAAGAGTTGATGGACGAGCTTGAAAATATTAAAAAGGCTGTAAATCCACACGAAATTTTACTGGTTGTGGACTCGATGACAGGCCAGGATGCTGTAAACGTAGCGGAAAGCTTTAATAATAAGCTTGGTGTTGATGGAATAGTGCTGACAAAGCTAGATGGTGATACCAGAGGTGGAGCCGCTTTATCTGTAAAAGCTGTTACCGGTAAGCCTATAAAATTTGCCGGTATGGGTGAAAAACTCAGTGACATCGAACCATTTTTCCCTGATAGAATGGCCTCAAGAATACTGGGAATGGGTGACGTTTTAAGCCTTATCGAAAAAGCACAGGAAGCATTTGATGAGAAAAAGGCTCTAGAGTTGGAAAAGAAAATGCGTACTCAGCAATTTACCCTCGAGGACTTTTTGGAACAAATGCAACAGGTAAAAAAGATGGGCCCGCTGCAACAAGTCTTATCAATGCTACCGGGTATGAACTCAAAAGCCTTGGAAAATGTTGATATTGATGAAAAGAAAATGCTTCACGTGGAAGCTATTATTAAATCGATGACCAGGCAGGAAAGAAATGATCCTTCAGTTATTAATGGAAGCAGGAGAAAGAGGATAGCTGCAGGAAGCGGAACAACAATACAAGAAGTTAATAAACTCCTGAAGGACTTTGAAGAAATGAAAAAAATGTTTAAAGCAATGAGTGATATGGGCAAACACAACAAAAAAGGTATGGGCAAATTCAGATTACCGTTTTAAAAATTAATATAAATGATAGTTATTTTGAGAAGGAGGTGAAAAGTAAATGGCAGTTAAAATTCGTTTAAAGAGAATGGGAGCAAAAAAGAGCCCTTTTTACAGGGTTGTTGTTGCTGATTCAAGATATCCACGTGATGGAAGGTTTATTGAAGAAATAGGTACTTATAATCCTGTTGTTGAACCAGCTAAAGTTGATATCGATAATGAAAAGGCTTTAAAATGGATAAAAAATGGTGCACAACCAACCGATACAGTTAAATCATTATTGAAAAAAGTTGGAGTTATGCAGTAATTAAAGCAAAACCCCGGGAGGTATGAATAATGAAAGAACTTCTCGAAACTATTGCCAAGGCGCTTGTAGATTACCCCGACGAAGTTTCAATTAATGAAGTAGAAGGAGAAAAGTCCATTATACTTGAGTTGAAGGTTTCAAAGGAAGACATGGGAAAAGTAATCGGTAAGCAAGGCAGAATAGCAAAAGCAATTAGAACGGTAATAAAAGCTGCAGCAGTTAAGGATAATAGAAGGGTTGTTGTTGAAATCATACAGTAAAAAGGCGAATTGTCGCCTTTTTATTATATGAACATGTTTTTTTGGATAGAATTAATTTATATAAATAGATATTTTCTACGAATTGTGGTAGAAAAAGAAGTTGCTTTAGGTGGTGCTTGAAAATGCAAGAATATCTTGAAATTGGTAAAATTGTAAACACTCATGGTGTAAAAGGTGAGGTTAAGATTCTTCCCCTTACCGATGATGTTGAAAGATTCAATAAACTAAAGTGGGTGTTTATAGAAAAAGAAAATAACCTCGAAAAATATAGTATTGAGAATGTCAAGTTCCTTAAGGGATTTGTTCTTATAAAATTTAAGGAAGTAAGCGACATGAACGCTGCTGAGGCTTTAAAAGGCTTACTCATGAAGGTTGATAGAAGAAATGCAGTAAAATTGCCAAAGGATGCATACTTTATCTGTGATCTTATTGATTGCGATGTTTTTGATACAGCTGGTAAAGTACTCGGTAAAATGAAAAGCGTATTAAAAACTGGAAGTAATGATGTTTATGTTGTTTCAAATGAAGAAAGTAAGGATATACTTATCCCTGCATTAAAAAGTGTTGTAAAGGAAATTTCCATAGAGGATAGGAAAATAGTAGTTTCACTTCCGGAAGGACTTGTGGATGATGAGATTTGATGTACTTACATTATTTCCTGATATTTTCCGGGCAGTAATGAATGAAAGTATAATTGGTAGAGCTCAGGAAAGTAAAATAATTCAAGTGAATACTATTAACATCCGTGACTTTTCTACAAATAAGCATAGAAAAGTTGATGACTATCCTTACGGCGGCGGTAATGGAATGGTTATGACTGCACAGCCTATATATGACGCTTATAATTCAATACTAACTGAGGTAGGCAATAAGCCAAGGGTTATATATATGAGTCCTCAAGGGCGGGTACTAACCCAGAAAATAGCTGAAGAGCTTAAAAGCTATGAACACTTGGTACTGCTATGTGGGCATTATGAGGGTGTAGATGAGCGCATAATTGAAGAAATTGTAGATGAGGAAATATCTATAGGGGATTATGTACTTACAGGTGGGGAGCTTCCGGCGATGGTGCTGATAGATTGCGTAAGCAGGCTTATACCCGGAGTGCTTTCCAATGAAAATTCATTCACAGAGGAATCTCACTACAGTGGGTTACTTGAATATCCTCAGTATACCAGACCTTATGAATTCAATGACAGAAAAGTACCGGAAATATTGATGTCCGGTCACCACGCAAATATAGAAAAGTGGAGAAGGCAGCAGGCATTAAAAAGAACATATTTTAAAAGACCGGATTTGTTTGAAAGATTAAGCTTAAGCAAGGAAGATAAAAAAAAGCTGCAAGAGATTTTGGAACAGTAAAAGAGTTTAATATTAGTCAAATAAAAACTTGATTAATATGTTTACAATAATTATACTGTATGGTATAATGTTATGCGTGTGAATTACGGACGGTCCGCTGTTTGAGAGATATACTTACATGAACGTCTAGGAAGGAAGGAGGAATAACAATGGATTTAATAAAAGCACTTGAGCAGGAACAATTAAGAGCAGATCTTCCAAAATTGGAAATAGGCGATTTTATAAAAGTTCATGCTAAGATCAAAGAAGGTAACAGAGAAAGACTTCAGGTGTTCGAAGGAACTGTTATAAGCAAAAAAGGTGAAGGTATAAAAGAGACCTTTACTGTTAGAAGAGTTTCTTACGGTGTTGGAGTAGAAAGAATCTTCCCGGTTAATTCACCAAGAATTGACCATATTGAAGTGGTAAGAAAAGGTAAGGTTAGAAGAGCTAAACTCTACTACTTACGTGAAAGAGTTGGTAAAGCTGCAAAGGTAAAAGAAAGATTGGTAAGTAAATAATGCAGTTACATAAAAGGGACTATATGTCCCTTTTATTATATACCAGTAGCGTACAATAATTAAGAAAATTATTGGTTCTGTTTATTTTGCCTATGATATTACTTACAAAGAGGTAAATCACTATGGATTTAGAGAATAATTCATCAGATGTAAAAAAAGGTAAGTTCAAGGTTTTAAGAGAAATCCTTGATTGGGCAGTAACTATAGTAATTGCACTTGTGATTGCAATGCTAATAAAGGCTTTTCTATTTATTCCCATTGAAGTTAAGATGGTTTCTATGCAAGATACACTTTTTGAAGGGCAGAGGCTCATTGTTTATAAGCTGGGCTATTATTTTTCCCAACCCAAGAGGGGAGATATAATTATATTTGAGCATCAGCCGGGCAGTTTGAAGGGTCTTTTGAAATACCTGCCGATACCTAACCCACAGGAAGTGGATTATATAAAAAGAGTTATAGCAGTGCCGGGTGATGAAATTGAAATTAAAGATGGTGCAGTGTATCTGAATGGTAAGAAGTTGGATGAGCCCTATGCTAAAGGGGTGACTTATAACTTTAATACAGATAAGCCTATAAAAATTCCTGAGAATAAAATTTTTGTTATGGGTGATAATAGAGAACACAGCAGTGACAGCAGGCAATTTGGTCCAATCGACATAGACAAGGTAAGAGGAAAAGCTGTCTTTAGGATTTGGCCCTTACAAGAGTTTGGTGGAATATATAGGTAATGAGTTTTACGGAGAAAATTAGTGAATTTTAACTTAATATAAAGCAGGAAAGCTACCTATCATAAGTATAATTTGTTAGGTAGTTTTCGTATATGTGCATAATTGGTGTGGAGGAAAAATGAATATACAGTGGTTTCCAGGACATATGGCTAAAACCAGAAGGTTGATTTCAGAAAATCTTAAGCTGGTAGATGTGGTAATTGAGCTTCTTGATGCGAGAATTCCTATAAGTAGTAAAAACCCTGAGATTGACGAATTAGTTAAAAATAAACCAAGAGTCGTAGTACTAAACAAATCAGACCTTGCTGACGAAAAAGTTTCTAAAGAGTGGAGCAAATGGTATAACTCTCAAGGTTATGCCAATATTTTCATAGACGCTATCAAAGGCAAAGGTATAAATGAGTTAAAAGCTAAACTGCGCGATATTATGTCTGAAAAAATTGAGAGGGAAAAACAAAAAGGGAGATTATTCAGACCGATAAGAACTATGGTTGTAGGGGTTCCAAACGTGGGGAAATCCTCTTTCATTAACAAAATAGCGGGGAAAGCAAGCGCAGTAACCGGTGATAAACCTGGGGTTACCCGTGGAAAGCAGTGGATTAGAATAAACGAGGAAATAGAGTTGCTCGATACACCGGGAATTTTATGGCCTAAGTTTGATGATATGCAGATAGGCTTAAATCTTGCTTATACAGGAGCAATTAAAGATGATATTATGGATACCGTCGAGGTTGCTTCGGAGCTATTGAAGCATTTAAGTTTATCCTATCCGCAGAATATTAAAGATAGATTTAAGCTTGCTGATTTAGAGGATAAAAGTGGTGATGAACTTCTACGTATTGCGGGCAAAAATAGAGGGTGTATTATATCCGGTGGTGAAATTGATTTAACTAGAATATCAGCAATCGTTCTGGATGAATTCCGCGGCGGCAAAATTGGTAGAGTTTCTCTAGAAAGGCCCAATATTGTATAGTTAGCCAAAAGGAGAAAACATGGATAAAAAACTTAAAATAAAAGACGTCGAAGCTGTTATAAAGGAAATGAATGTTGAATCGGCATTGAAATACCTTGATGATATTAGGCACTGTTGTAGTAAATCTATTGATAAGATTATAGATAAGTATAACAGGAAAAAAGTAGAGCTGGAAAAAGAAGTATCCCGTTTCAATGACATGAGCCAATATGAGAAAGAAGCCTATTCACAAGGCTATAGGTTTATTGCCGGTATTGACGAAGCAGGAAGAGGTCCCCTTGCCGGTCCTGTAGTGGCTGCAGCAGTTATTTTGCCTGAGAAGGTTTTTATTGAAAACCTAAACGATTCAAAAAAGCTTAGCCATAAGCAGAGAGATTACCTATTTGATATTATAAAAGAAAAGGCTTTATCTTATGGGATAGGGATTGTAGACGAAAAATGTATTGATGATATAAACATACTTAATGCTACAAAGAAAGCTATGCAGATTGCAGTGAGTCAATTAAAGCCTCAACCAGACATATTACTTATCGACGCAGTTCAACTTCAGGATGTAAATATTGAGCAGAAATCTATAATTAAAGGCGACAGCTTCAGCATTTCGATTGCGGCCGCATCAATATTAGCAAAAGTTACTAGAGATAGAATGGTTGATAACTTTGATTTGGAGTATCCCCAGTATGGTTTTGCAAAGCATAAGGGTTATGGGACTAAGGAGCATATAAATGCTATAAAAAAATATGGGATTTGTCCGATACATAGAGTAAGCTTTGTAAAAAACTTTACTAAAGATTTATAGATTGGTATAACCATTAAAATATACGTCTGGGGGAATTTGCTATGAGGATAGACGGTGTATTTTCAGGTCAAACTTCGATTAACCTTTCGGGTATTGCAGATATTCTGGGCAGATTAAATGTCGGAGATATAATAAGGGCTCAAATAATTGATTTTACTACTAATGAGGTTATGTTAAAGCTTTTCGATGGTACTACATTTACAGCTTCAACCATGACCGCTCTAGATGCTAAAAAAGGTGAATTTCTTGAATTTAGTGTTAAAGGTAAAAATGAATCTCAACTATTTTTAGAGACGGTTAAAGGCAATTCTAACTTGGTTAACTCCGAAGATGCGGGAAATGAAATAAAGAAACAAATAGCTTCCATGGGTATTAAGCCTAGTGTAGAGAATCTAGAAATTGCAAAGCAGATAAAAACACATAATTTACCCCTTAATAAAGAAACTTTCAATAAAATAGCTGAGCTATTATTAAAATTTAAAGAACTAAATGCTGCTGAAGCTACATTTCTAGAGTCTAATAATATAATAGCAAAAGAAAATAATATTACGGCCTTAAAAACTTTGACTGAAGGCAAGCTTAAGCTTGGGACAGACATAGATCGTGTTAAGCAAATGCTTAGTGGTATTGATGATGAAGCTGTATTATTGGAGATTAAAAATGGCCTTACGACGCTAAAAGACTCGAAGCCGGCGCTTAGTCCGCAATTGAGGGAAACTGTATCTTCGGGGGGGTTACTGCAAACCAAAGATGCTATGCCTATGCAAAATTTAAAAGCTGACGGGTTACTTAATGCCTTAAGTAATGAAATTGCTAAGACAAATAACATACCTTTAAAGCAAATATTTGACAAGCTTGATTTCAAAGAGAGTTTAAAAGGCTTTTTAGAAACTCAAATTGAACGGAATGGAAATAATTCATTCAAAATCGGTGATTTAAAAGAAAAGATAATTGATTTTTTGAAATCTAACGATTCGGTAAATACTAAGATTCCCTTGAACACCATCGATGACATATCAGATGTTTTTGAAAAAGCGGTATTAAAACTAAAAGAAGCGGGTAATTCAGTTAGCCATGAAAAAGAGTTGAATATCAATTTAAAGGAAAGAGCTACAAGCAGGGAAGACATAAAGGATATTATCCGTAAGGAATTTGATAAATTTTTTGTTAGGGCTGATTCTAAAACTCTTTCTCAGGACATTGATATAAAAGAAAACTATAAAGATATTTCACAGAAGCTGGAAGTCATTAAAAACGTTATAAGCAGTTCGGTAATCCCAAACAATTATGAAATTCTTAATAGAATAGATAATATTCAGAGTAATGTACGGTTTTTAAGTGAAATAAGTAATTATAATGCTTACTTGCAAATTCCTATAAATATGGGTAACAAAAATACTACCGGAGAGTTATTTATTCTAAAAAGGGATCCAAGAAAACGAAAAATTGACCCTGAAAACGTAACAATGTTGGTTTCGCTGAATACCGAAAATATCGGGCAGGTTGATTCGCTCATAGGCTTGAATAAAAAGAATGTAAGTATTAATATACGGGTAGAAGATGATGGCATATTCAGTTTTATAAGAGAATGCCATAAGGATTTATATAATGCTCTTCAGGAAAAAGGGTTTAAGCTTGTAGACTTAAAATATAGATTGATAGAAGAGCAGGTACAAGTAACTAATGTTAATGAAATAGTAAACAAAGAACTGGTAGGAAGTAGAGTTTCTATAGATTATAGATTGTAGCGTGGTGATATTTATGAGCGAAAAAGACCAAAAAAAAGTCAAGGAAGTTGCAGCTTTGAAATATACTCCAGGCGAGAATGTAGCTCCTAAAATCGTGGCCCTTGGTAAAGGTGAGGTTGCTGAAAAGATTTTAGAAGCTGCAAAGGAGAACAATGTACCTGTATATAAAGATACACAGCTGGCACATACCTTAAATGCACTTAATATCGGAGATGAAATTCCTGCTGAGTTATATGAGGTTGTAGCTGAGATACTTGTGTTTGTAAGTAATCTGGATAAGATTTATGGTAAAAGAAATGGTTCAAAAAAATAGCAATAAGAGAAGCTTTGGAAATGCCGGTGAAAAAATAGCTATCGATTTTTTAATAAAAAATGGCTACAGCATTTTAGCTCATAGCTATAGGGTAGGGCGTTTGGGGGAAATTGACATAATTGCCCGGGAAAATGAGTATCTATGCTTTATTGAGGTCAAAGCCAGAAGTAGTACATTGTTTGGAACACCTTCGGAAGCTGTAAGTAGAAAAAAACAGGCTACTATTATAAAACTGGCTCAAATCTATATGAGCAACAATGCATTAAGTGACAGTAATGTTCGATTTGATGTTGTAGAAGTTATTGTAAACAAAAGTAAGGAAACCACTAATGTAAAGGAAATAAATTTGATAAGAAATGCTTTTTAAAGAAATAGCCTCGGGGGTCTTTTAGATCACCCGAGGCTATTATATAATAGATGATTAAACCTGAATATTTTTAGAAGCCAATTTTTCCTCAACATACTCATCATATAGTTCTTTCAGAACCGCCAATAACGGAATAGCCAGGAACATACCCAGTACACCGTATAATGCGCCTCCAACCATAATTGCAATAATTATCATTAGAGGGCTAAGGCCTATCTGATCACCAATTATTTTCGGGCTTATAATCCATCCATCGACTTGTTGAAGTATTATAAGGAAAACAAGTGCCCACAAAGCCTTTATCGGGCTTACAAACAAGAGGATTATTACAGCGGGCACAATACCTACAAATGAGCCTATATACGGTATGAGGTTGGTCAATCCGATAATTATACTAATAAGCAGTGCAAAGGGAACCTGAAGTATTAAAAGGCCAAAGAAACATATTACACCTACAATTATCGAATCTACTACTTTGCCTACGATATATTTTGAAAAAACTACATTTGCTCTTCTTCCAATGGTTATTAGCTTGTCCGTATGCTCTTTTTCAAGAACTATATACATAAATTTCTTTATGTTGGTGATAAGTACTTCTTTATCTTTTAGCAGATAGATTGAAATCACTAATCCAAATACCAGCTTGAATATAGTAGAAGTAAAGTCCAACGTCTTTCTGAATAAGAAATTTAAAGACAAATCAAGTAGTTTGCTTGTTTGTTGAAGGATATCTTTTAGGTTCTTATCGATATAAGAGTTTATATTGTACTTATCGTTGAACATTTGCAAATCTGTAACGTTAGTAGTAATCCATTGCTGAGCTTTATCAATATAACCTGGCATGCTATGTCCCAGTTGAGCCACATTGCTTACCAGTGATGGTGAAACTATAGTCACAGCAAATACTATAACAGCTATAAAAAGCAGATAAATAATTGTGATACTTAACATCCTTTTTAATTTAAACCTATTTTCAAGGTATACCATTATGGGATTTAAAAGATAAGCTATAGCAAAAGCCCATATAACATAACTGAAAATAGAAAGAACAGAGCTTACTGCAGATGTTAATATTTCAGGCCTGTTCACAATTTTGTAAAGTACAAAAGATATTAACAGTATAGGTATTAGATTAAAATACGGTATTTTCTTAATTCTTTGAAACATATACTAATTTGACCTCCTGTTCAAAATACATAAAGTGATTATATCATATTTTGGAATGTAATTGCATAGTGTTATTTGAAGAAAAGATTTAAGGTTTCTTGTTTTAGGTAAACAAATTTTTGAAGAGGTGTATGCTATAATAATATGGATAATAAAGAAATGAGGTAGTAGTTATGATAATTGTAGATGCACACTGTGATACCATAACAAAAATAATGGAGTCAAACGCCAATTTATATAAAAACGAGAGCCATGTTGACATTGTTAGAATGAAGAATGCAGGCAACTTCGTACAATTTTTTGCTGCCTTTATAGAACCTGCGTATTGTCAGGCGTATGCCCTAAAAAGGGCAATTCAGATAATAGATAAATTTTACGAACAGTTAGATATCCATAAGGATGATATAATGTTATGTTGTAATTACAATGAAATTATTACAGCTGTAAATCAGTGTAAGGTTGGAGCCATTCTCTCTATTGAGGGTGGCGAAGCCCTACAGGGAAGTTTATCGGCCTTAAGAATTTTTTACCGGCTGGGGGTACGCAGTATATGCCTTACATGGAATCATAGAAATGAAATTGCTGACGGTGTAGCAGATGGTTCGTCCGGTGGAGGCCTGACCCCATTTGGCAGAGATGTAATTAAGGAGATGAATTCACTTGGAATGCTTGTGGATTTATCACATATATCCGAGAAAGGATTCTGGGATGCTATAGAGTTATCATCCTTACCTATTATAACATCCCATTCAAATGCAAAAAAAATATGCAATAATAAACGCAATCTTAACGATGAACAAATTGCAGCAATTAGGAAAAATGGTGGGGTAATAGGTATTAATCTTTTCCCCAGCTTCTTAAATGAAGCAGGTAAAGCAACTACTAAGGACATAGTTAAACACATTGAACACATAGTAGCACTTACAGGCTATGAGCATATAGGTCTAGGAGCGGATTTTGACGGAATTGATAACACTCCGGAAGATGTAGCTGGGTTGCAGGATATTGGCAAGATATTCAATGAGCTGATCCGGCTGAATTACCCTCAGGAGTTTATTGAAAAGCTTGCGGGGGGGAATTTTCTTCGAGTAATTAAAGAAGTGCTATAAAAACAAGGGTCTTAGGTAACTTGGATACCTAAGACCCTTGTTTTTATCACTTGCCTTTATGTATTTATAAATGAAGTTCTGCTTTTGGTTTTAACAAACAAGAGCTCATGATGATTTACACTACAGCTGATACAAATCCCTGCATACCCATAGATAATCTTTCGACTGTCCACAAGCATTACGAAACTTGCACCAACCTTTGCTTGACTAGCAAGGATACCTTAGAAACCTGCTGCAATCTCTCGACTGCAACAGACCTCCAGCATGTCAACATAACCATCCAGAAATTATATAAAGCTTCAGACAACTCCAGACAGCCGTTATTGGCCTGCGGAACCCCTGATAATCTTAGCTCGAATATTATATATCCCTTTTAACCATACTGCAATTTTTTGACTGCAATATAGCCTTACAAGACCTATAATATTCTTCTCTCCGGCTAATATCAAGCCTTAGCGTCAACTATAGGACGAGACCTGATATCAACCTTTGACCGAATATTATAAAGCCGATTAAGACCTTATAATACTCTTGGCTCAACCATCACGAACCCTGTGCTATTATTATGTGTACTAATAAACAGAATAAACATTGTATTTAATTACTCTTATGCCATAGGTTGTAAATTTATCTTGAATAAATTTTAATTAAAACTTGCAATACAAGCTGTATAAATTACTTTTTAATATCTTTTTTGCATTTTTGTTATCATTAACTTGCACCAAATAATATTATGTATTAAAATAAATTGGTGGTATAAAGCAGGATAGAAATCCCTTCGAGAAACTAATGTAATTAATAACGTTTAATATTATAATAATTTATAAAGATCATTTAAGGGAGGCTGTTATCATGCATGATTTTGCTTCAAACAGTATTCAAGATCTGCAAGAATATATGTCGCAACTACGCAAAAAATACGATGAATTTAAAGCTAAAGGCCTAAGTTATAATATGTCTAGGGGTAAACCATGCACTGAACAACTGGACCTTTCGATGAAAATGCTTGATTATCCAAACTCAAGCGATAGCTGTATATCTGTTGATGGAACTGATTGCCGTAATTATGGCGGAGTTGACGGATTGCCTGAAGTAAAAGAACTTTTTTCTCAAATGCTTGAAGTGAGTACTAATGAAATTATTATCGGGGGTAATTCAAGCCTTAACCTAATGCATGATACTATTGCTAGAGCGATTATCCATGGTGTGTATGGAAGTGAATTGACTTGGGGTAAATTGCCAAAAGTTAAGTTTTTATGTCCCAGTCCTGGGTATGATCGTCATTTTGCTATATGCGAGTTGTTTGATATAGAGATGATAAATATTGATATGAATTCCGACGGACCTGATATGGAGGCTGTAGAAAAGTATGTACGTGAAGATGAAAGTATAAAGGGAATATGGTGTATACCTAAGTACAGCAACCCCGATGGAATTACATATTCCGATGAGGTAGTTGACCGCTTGGCAAGCATGGTAACTAAAGCAAAAGACTTTCGTATATTCTGGGATAATGCATATGTGGTACATCACTTATCCGATAAACATGATCAGTTAAAGAATATTCTTGAGGCTTGTAAAGCTGCAGGTAATCCTGATAGAGTTTTTATATTTACATCTACATCCAAATTGAGCTTTTCTGGTGCAGGTATTTCAATGTTTGCTGCAAGTGAAAATAATATAAATTACACAAGGAAACAAATATCTGTACAAACCATAGGACCGGATAAAATAAACCAGCTTCGCCATGTGCATTTCTTTAAGAGTATGCAGGATATAGAGCAGCACATGAAAAAGCATGCATCTATACTAAAACCTAAGTTCGATATTGTACTGAATGTCCTAGAGTCTGAGTTAAGCGGCAAAAATATAGCATGGTGGAATAGGCCGAATGGTGGATATTTTATAAGTTTTAATACCATGGATGGCTGTGCTAAAGCAGTTGTTGCAATGGCGGCTGAGGCTGGAATAACTTTGACAGCTGCTGGTGCAACGTTCCCATATGGTAAGGATCCTAGAGATAGAAATATACGTTTAGCGCCATCCTATCCTTCTCTTGACGAACTCAAAACGGCCATAGAGGTATTTTGTATATGTGTTCAATTGGTGAGTCTTGAAAAGATAATTAATCAAAAAAATATTGGATAATTTATGTATATTTTCTTTTAACATAAATCTTAGGCTTGATTTGTTTGATTATTGGTAATATAATTGTGGTGGGGTTTTCCGATAGCGATTGGATATTCCCTATATCAATCTCATATTCATAAATATCTAAGCGAGATAGTGATTTATCTCGCCAATTTTTTTGTTTAGTGCTTTTTAGTTTTGCTGAATTTTTATAGATTTACAGAGTAATAAACTGTATAATATTGCTTGATGTAAACAAAAATAGTTTTTTATATATTTAAATATATGTTGGAGGTTGAATAAAGTGAAAAATACTTATGAGAGTCCTTTTAATGCCAGATATGCAAGTAAGGAAATGCAGGAGTTATTTTCTCCAGATATGAAATTTAGGACGTGGAGAAGATTATGGATAGCACTTGCTGAGGCGGAAAAGGAGTTAGGACTTAATATAACGCAAGAGCAAATTGATGAGTTAAAGAGTTTCAAAGATGATATAAACTATGATGTAGCGGAAAAGAAGGAAAAGGAATTTAGACATGATGTAATGGCGCATGTACATGCGTATGGTGAACTGTGCCCAAAAGCTAAGGGTATAATACACCTTGGTGCCACTTCCTGCTATGTAGGAGATAATACTGATGTCATAGTTATGACAGAAGCGTTAAAACTTGTCAAAATCAAGCTTTTGACAGTTATCAAAAAGCTCGCGGATTTTGCTATGGAGTATAAGGATATGCCTACCCTTGGGTTTACTCACTACCAGCCAGCTCAGCTGGTTACCGTAGGTAAAAGGGCGTGTCTGTGGATTCAAGAACTATTAATGGACGTAGAAGAAATTGACTTTGTGCTTTCAAATATGAAGCTTTTAGGTTCAAAGGGTACTACCGGGACACAAGCAAGCTTTTTAAGTCTTTTTGACGGCGATCATGAAAAGGTAAAAAAGCTCGAAAGCCTTATAGCTAATAAAATGGGCTATAAAGATGTTTTCGCTGTATCTGGGCAGACCTATAGCAGAAAACTGGACAGCAGGGTATTAAACGTATTAAGCAGCATAGCCCAAAGTGCATATAAGTTCAGTAACGATATGAGATTGCTCCAAAGCATGAAGGAAATAGAAGAACCATTTGAGGAAAAACAAATTGGCTCCTCTGCTATGGCATATAAGAGGAACCCAATGAGGTCTGAAAGAATCTCTTCACTTGCAAGGTATGTAATAGTAGATGCTTTAAATCCTGCTATTACTGCTTCCACTCAGTGGTTTGAAAGAACTCTCGATGATTCTGCCAATAAGCGTATCAGCGTACCAGAAGCATTCCTGGCAGTTGACGCTATACTGAATATTTATATAAATGTAGCAGATGGCATGGTAGTATACCCAAAAGTAATTGAAAAGCACCTTATGGAAGAGTTGCCGTTTATGGCTACGGAGAATATAATGATGGAAGCAGTAAAACGTGGCGGCGATAGGCAGGAACTTCATGAAAAGATTAGGGTTTATTCTATGGAAGCCGGCAAGCAGGTAAAGGTAGAAGGGAATAAGAATGATTTGCTTGAAAGGATCGCTGCTGATGAGACCTTTGGGTTGAGTCTAGATGAGCTCAAAGCTGTTTTAGAGCCGAAAAATTATGTGGGTAGAGCTCCTGAACAAGTAGTTGACTTTATAACAGACCATGTAAAACCAGTACTTGAAAAAAATGAGGTCAAGGAAATTGAGGTTGAGCTTAAGGTTTAATATCAGATCAGCATAAAATTGAATTATAATATGTTATAAAAGGACAGGCTCCTTAGCTGCTGCCATTATTTCATTTAAGGTTGGTAGGGCTAAGGAGTCTGTTTTTTATATAATAAATATGGTATTTTAACCCAACATCAAGCTGATTTATGTTGAAATTTACAAAAATATATTATAAAATTAGTAAGGATGTAATTATGTGTTATTATGTTGATGTATTTTATGGAGGGACCTATAATGATAAATAAGTATAGTAATGTTCCCTTGTATTCGCAGCTAAAAAGCTTGATACTTGAAAAGATTGAAGGTGGAGAATATTCAGGAGACTCTCAGATACCCTCAGAGCAAGAATTATGCGAAATGTATAATATAAGCCGCCCCACCGTGCGTCAGGCTATAGCCGAACTTACTAATAACGGATATTTATATAAAGAAAAGGGTAAGGGGACTTTTGTATCTAAGTTAAAGACACGGATAGATATAAAGAATTATTCCGGATTCACCGATTCTATATTGGACTGTCAGGTTCCCGGTGAGAAAAAGATAATATCGGTCAGCCAGCTAGAGAGTGAGTATACCAAGAGGCTGGAAGAGATATTTAATTTCCCATATAATCAAAAGTATAGTTTTGTAGAGGTAACATACCTGAGTAATTATGATAGTGATACTATTGCTTTGAATGTATCATATTTACCCCTAAATCTTTTCCCTACAATTATTGATGACATAAAGCAAAAAAAGCCTTCGTACGATATTTTAAAAGGCAAATATCCTCTTATACCTGTAAGAACAAAGAGTGTCCTGGAAATAGTCTATACCGACCAACGCGATGCACAATATCTGCAAATTCAGACCGGGCAAGCGTTAATTAAGATTGACAATATACTATATTCGAAAAGCGGGCAGGTTGTTGAGTACATAGTATCTAAATATCGTGCTGATAAATGTAAATTAACTTTTGAAAATTCAAAGTAAAGTGATAAGAGTTGCATATGGAGATAAAATGCAGCTCTATTTTATCTTTATACCCCATATTTTTTGCCCTCTGGTTCCTACAACAATCATATCATTATAGATAGCCGGGGAGCCTTCAATATTAGCTTCAAGGGAGATTGTATCAAGGAGTTGCCCGGTTTTTGCTTCATAAAGCATCATTCTTCCAGCAGAATCACATACTATCAAGTAAGCTTTACCGTCTTTGTTGTATACATCAACAGGAGAGCTCCAGCAGTAGCTTTGAAGGTCCACAACCCATACTTCATTACCGCTTTTCTTATCCAAGGCTACCAGCTTTCCTCCTCCTTTTGTCCCTGTTTTAGCTATATTATATATTACTAAGTTTGCAATTTCATTTTTGCCTACTACAGGAGAGGCAAGAGTACCTCCGTTTGTTTGTGAATCAAACATACATTTGTAAGATTTCTCCCAAACCAATTTGCCGGTAAGTGCATTTATTTTTCTTATGTAACTGAAGCCTCCAGAGCCCTGTTTGTCGGTTTCGCATGCTGTATAAAGATAAACTTCCGAGTCGCTTATTTCATCAATTGCTGTTGTGCTGTCGGTGTCATCGGTCACGTCTCTAATCCATACGGGAGTTAATGTGTTTAAATCTATACATTGAAATGTACCGCTGTTGTCTGCAAAATAGGCATAGTTTTTATAAATGGCAACGGAGTTCTCTGTTCCTAGTGTTCCTTTTTTAGGTGAACGATAACGATACTTAGTAATATTTGGGTTTATTGCTATTGTGCCTTTATCTCTATTAAACTGTGTGTTTAATTTGACTGAATATAAGATACCGTTTTCTCCGCATTCAATAAGTGTATCGGACTTCTTATCGATCAACCCTGTTGAATCAAATGCTCCCCAGCGTCTAAGGGCATAATGGTCATACCCATTGATGAAAAAAAGCTTTTTTTGGTCTATAAGGCTAAAAATTCTATATCCGATTTCACGGCCTTTTCCACTGATTTCATCAATTCCTTGTCCTGCATAAAGTAATGGATATCCCCTTGGATCAACAGTTATACTTCCTTTATGGGGATAACCTACATCGATAGGTTCACGGGTAGATGTGCCATCTTCAAGATCTAAAAAATATATTTTACCATCAAGGGTTGCATATATTACTTCTTTCAAATTATTTTTTGTTTTCTTGTCTGGGAATAAGTTCATTATACTTTTTATGTCCTCATCCCACTTTATTACTGCGGGTTGTCCGTTCCAGCCCACGCCTGTCCAAGAGTCAATATAACTAATTTTTATATTCCAGACCTTTTCAAGCTTTTGTTCAAGTATATCTGCATGTCCAAAGCTTGCCGAGTTCCTATAATTATTACCTCTGAAGCATGTTATACCATCAACTTCGGTATATTGTTCCGGGTTTGAAAAACTGATTTTATCATTTCTAACGAAATTTTTGACTAACTTATTACTTGAGATAATATCCCATTTAAAATTAAAATTTGATGGTTTGGACTCGGGAGCAACTGGTATGCTTACTAAAGTGTTGTTATCGGTATTGATATTATGTTTGGGTCTGGAACTGTCTTCAGCAGTTTTTTCAACTTTATCAGGCGTGGCCCTGCTATGGGGACCATTATCTATCTTAGTAAATCTGTATGTCATAATCATTGCAGTTGATAAAAGTATGATTGATGAAATATATACGAACCAAAATTTTCTTGACATTCTCATAAGTTTATAAGCCCTTTACATTTAAGTTATTTAAAACATAATTTTTCTATATAACACTTTTATTCCACTACTATATATTAATCAAATTTGAACACTTTTTAAATATATTTTAATAAAATTGTTGCATGAATAATTTCGACATTATAGAAGTTACTTTGACACCTTTACACTATATTCGGATTATGATAGACTTGAAGCAAAATAGTGAGGAGGGTTTGATGGAAGCACTGGTACTGGATTTTATTAATGGATTTGTAGAAAAAAATGTTATTTTAGTTTATATATTGTTTTTTGTTTCAAATATGCTTCAATTGGTATTTCCACCGCATCCAGGGGATGTTGTACTGGTTTTTCAAGGTTATTTGACTACCTTAAAGGGCAATTTTAATTTTATACCAATCCTTTTTAATGCAATTGCAGGCACATTTATAGGTTCTTTAATTGTATACAAGTTTGGATTTCATAAAGGGGATACTGTATTTAAGTACCGCTTAATAAAAAAATATATAGATGAAAAACATAAGAAAAAAGCTGAGAAGGTATTTGAGAAGTACGGACTGTATGCCATCTTTCTAAGTAAGTTTATCCCTGGTGTTAACGCTATTTTAATATTATTTGCAGGGATATTTAAGGTTAGATCAGGGGTTGTATATTTATCAGTATTAGCCTCATCTGTAGTACATCATATTCTAGTGCTTTTGCTTGGCAGATTTCTGGGTAATAATATGCAAAATGTAAAAAGGGCTCTGTCAACTTATAATGGTATTGTTATCGCGTTGTTAGTACTTACTGCTATAGGAATTATGGTTTATAAGCTGATAACAAAGAGGCGATTAAATCAAGGAAAAGTTTAATTATACAAACAAGGCAGGTGATAACCCTGCTTTTTATATTTGTTGAATAAATTTGAGCTTTATTTTATAATTTTTTATTAGAAACTTATCATATTTAGAGTTAAATACTTTGGTTTAGTGGGGGAATGTCATTTTATGAGTAAAAGTAATATTGTTTTAATTGGTATGCCAAGTTCAGGCAAGAGTACCATAGGAAAAGTATTGTCACAAGCACTTGATTTGCCATTTGTAGATACAGATACGGTTATTTTAAACAAAGAGAACAGGCCTCTCCGGGAGATTGTAAATACCGATGGGTTGGCTAAGTTTCTTGAAATACAGGAAAATACCATTTTAGAAATGGATGTAGATAATCATATTGTTGCTACAGGTGGTGGAGTTGTATACAGTGAAGCAGCCATAAGGCATTTAAAGGGCACTAACGGTTTGGTGGTATTTCTTTATACTGAATTGGTTGAAATTGACCAAAGGATAACAACAGAACGCAGATTCGCAAGGAATGAGGGACAAAGTCTTTCTGATCTTTATAATGAACGGTTGCCTTTATACCGAAAATATGCAGATTTAACTATAGATTGTACAAGTAGGCAGGTTGAGGATATAGCTAATGAAATTATTGCAAATATTAAAGGTAGTAAATAAGTTAAGGTAGATAAAACCGTTAAAGTGATTAACAATTTTACTCAAGCTGCTTGCGTATTTTATATTACGGCAGCTTTTTTTACTGTCATTTACTAAGGAAAGTTAATAGCATTGGCTTTGTTTTATTTAAGGATAAGATAAAAAGGGACTTTAGAAAGTTTTTTGATTTTATCTTAGAAAATTCACATAAAAAGGTGCATATAATTGACATAATAATACATATGTGCTAATATTATACGCACGAAAGTGTAGTTTTATAATGTAGTTTTGGTGAAATTACAATTTCGTAGATTAATGTATATTGAATTCAGAAGGGGTTGACAAAATGAGAAAATGTCTTTCAATTTTAATGTGTATCATCCTTATTGTTACCATGTCGGGATGGAAATCAGGGGACACTAGCAAAAATGTTACCATAGTTAATAAAGGTACTCATTTTGAGATAGTACTTGATTTTAGTGACGGTCTAGCCCACAGGGAAATGGGAGAAGCGTATGGAGAAAAAATATTAGCAGCTGTGCCGAATTTCGAAGCATTGTGGGATTCGTACATAACCGAGGTAATACCATCTGACGACATTTACGGACTATTTTTATTAAGAGCTCATGAAATAATGCCGCAGATTCAACAGGACTACAGGGATGAAATAGAGGGTATAGCGTCCAAACTTTCCGCAGGTTCTGAAAATGTAAGAGGCGACGGTAAGCTCTCAAAAGACGAACTGTATCTTATAAACCTGTTCCCTGATGTAGGTAGAGGTACACAATGTTCGGGGATTTCAGTATTCGGCAAGCGTTCTTCTACTAAAAGCACAATGACAGCAAGGGTGCTTGACTGGTACGGTGGTTCAAAAAACCAGTTAGCCAATATCCAAACAGTTTTAACTTTTAAGAACGGTAATAAATCTATTTGCACCATTAGCTATATGGGATATATGGGCGTTATCAGTGGATTCAATGATAACAAAGTGTTTGCTGCAATATTAGATTCTAGTACCGGAAGCCCTTATACTTCAACTTCAAAGCGTTCATATCCTTTAGATTTAAGGTATGCGCTTGAAAATGAAAAAACTCTTGATGGTGTTGCTGACTATGTTAAAGCAAAAGAAAGAAGCTATACTTTTAGCCACCTGATATTACTCTCAGATCCTGCTGACAGTAAAGTATTAGAAAACAACATCAGCTCAGATGTAAATAATGTGCGTGACGTCAGGAGTGTCGATTCAGCTCTTAATAACGGGGTAGAGTGGGGATTTGACAATGCTTTAGGAACAGTTAATTCCTTTATTTTAAAAGGAAATCATGACAATCATACGCAAAACCCATTAAATATTCCTAGATGGAGCAGCATGAAGAGTGAGCTTAGCAAAAAGGGCAATATAGTAAACCTTCAAGAACTCAAAGAAGTCATATCGTTCAACAATGGGGACGGCCCTGGGGCTATGACTGATGGGGATTTGTATAACGGAATGACTCAGCAGATAATTATATTTATACCCCAAAGGCTGCACCTTGAGGTAGCTTTCAGACCCAAAGAGGGAAGTTTGCCAAATGTACCTGAGTTTGTTAGAGTTCCGGTATCGTTTCAAGTAAAATAGTTTAGCATATAAACCTCCTGATCTTTGAAGCATAAGAGACAGGAGGTTTTTTGTTGTCAAAGAGGAGAAACTCATATTTAAGTACTCTCTAACGATAAAAAGAGCTACTCCTATGGAAGCTGTATGATAAGGAGCTAGAAATAATTCAAAAGAATTTAAATAAATAGTGCTTTGATTTATGGAAAAAGAGTTTGGAACATTGAATTCCAAGCCTGTATAGAATACTTAAAAGACCTGTATATCGCCTTATTGTACTATTCGTATTACTACTAAAAGGTATAATCTCAGTTACCTTTTTAAACAAGTATGAAAATATATAGCATAGAAATACTATGTGTTTGGTATAAATTTCTAGCGTAAGATGTGTTGACACAAAGTATTTACCGTGTTAAGATAACACTCCGCTCGCAAGTGAGCGGCACAATAAAGGAATTACGGAAGAATAAATTGGTAAGAAATAAAGTGTTGACATAAACAACACGGCATGGTAAGATATGATTCCGCTCGAGAGAGTGGTAAACAAACAGTAAGATATCGAATTTTGCTAATGCAAAATCGAATGGACTTTGAAAAGTAAACAGTGTAAGTGTAAAGGAACTCGTTGATTCAGTTGACAATTGACAGAGGACAGTTGACAGTTATGTCAGTAGGACTTGGAGATGGTCAAGTGAGTTGATATTATAAATTAAGTAAT
>JAOAEJ010000053.1 GCA_026416815.1 Clostridia bacterium
GCGATCTACGACTCCTCCTACCGTGCTTTGTAGTTTACCTTCCCCTCAAGACTAAGATAGCATTTTGGTGAAAGTCGCGCACCATTTTTTCATTACTATTTGTGCCGCCAGCGACAGCGGCGGAATGGAGATTTAAATGAACAATGATAATCTGGCATTAAAAATTATTGATGAGATAATAGATGACCAAAGTGATACTCAAGAAGGCTTTATAATTGATAATGATACTAAGGCCGAATGGGCTCTTAGAAAAATTGCCGAGGAAAGAGCGGAGACACAGCGATATATTAACGTATGTAAAACTATGATTAATGAATACCAAACGAAAATACAGCAGGCAGAAGAAAAACTAAAGGGCAAAACCTCCTTTCTGGAAGCACAGCTTCAAAGATACTTTGAGTCAGTGCCCCACAATAGAACTAAAACCCAGGAAACATACAAACTACCTGCCGGAACTTTAAAAGTGAAGTACTCGCCTCCCGAATTTAAACGGGATGACGAACAGCTAATCAAATGGCTCAAAGAAAATTCTTTAGACGAATTTCTTAAAGTTGAAGAAAAAGCTAATTGGTCTGAATTGAAAAAGAAAATCAGAATCTCCGGAGATATAGCTATTACCGAAGACGGTCAAATTGTAGAAGGTATAAAGGTAGTTGAAAAAACACCGGTATTTGAAGTTGAAACCTAATATTCATAACCATAGAAATCAAAAGGCTATTTAAAACCATTTTACTATCAAAAAATCCAGGCTAACACACCTGGATTTATTTTTTTGCTCCCTTATAAAATTTGTTTCCTCACTACCCCTTATCTGCAAATCAAGTATACCCCATGTCCTCTAATACTATATAAATTGCGATAATGATATTACATGGAAAAATGCAATTATCGCAATATGACTTAAGGTAAAAAACTGCAAAAAAGATTTAGGGAGAACTTCGTTATAGATTCTTTTTTGCAATTTATATAGTAATTCACATAGACATAATCTCAATAGCTTAACTTGTATATGGTAAACATATAAAAAACTACAGCATACACTAATTAATATAAATCGGTTATATGGTATAAAACAACAATACCTATAGCCACTGGTCATATGATAGACCTAGATAAATATGCGCTATGGTGATGATATTTTTCATTTGCTTATTTGGGGGGCTGCTCAATGCGAGGCTTTAAATTAAAAGACTATAAAATCTATCATTTACCTTACTATTTTTTCCTATATTCATTTATAGGCTGGTGTATTGAAACAGTTTATATGTCGGTAAAAACTGGCGTTTTTGTTAATAGAGGCTTTCTTTATGGGCCATTTTGCCCAATATATGGAGTGGGTGCATTAATATTAATTCTACTACTTACTCCAATAAAAAAAAGCCTTGGCCTATTCTTTTTAGGCTCCATAATTATAACTACTGTACTTGAATATACAACCGCGCTTGTGCTCGAATCGACTCTTAATAGTGTGCTATGGGATTATAGTGATGAGTTCCTAAATATTCAAGGCCGTATATGCTTGAAATTCTCTTTGGTTTGGGGCATTATATCGGTTTTAATCCTTTATATACTACACCCTCATATCCAGCAAATTGTTATACATATACCACTAAGCTATAATAGAATAATCCCATGCTTAGTAATGCTATATTTCCTAATTGATTTTACAGCATCAGCTGCTATTGCGTCAGGTATAGACGCTAGGCTTACTAGTGTAAACATATTACTTAACAGTAATACCGGAGAGTTCCAGCCACAAATCAATTTAATGGAAGATGTTGCAAATAAATTAAGCGCCTTATTTCAAAATATATGTTTTAATTACATTTTAAAAATCTACCGAACTTTAATAATCTAGTGCTAGAGATAACCAAAGTTAAACTTAGTGATTTCCAGCTAGGGAAACACCTGTGATAAGTGGTGATTTCCTAGCTGGAAAAAATCACTTTTAAGTTTGGTTATCTATATATAAATTGCGATAATGATATTACAAGAAAAAATTTGATTATCGCAATATAACTCAAGGTAATAAATTGCAAAAAAGATTTAGGGGGAACTTCGTTGTAGATTCTTTTTTGCAATTTATATACTAAGAAATTTTAAAGTTGCACCAATTTGTCGTATATGATTTATATCAGACCACAGTATAAAATAATTGTACTGCTCGCCAGATATTACAATCGGGTTAGGATATCTCAAAATTAAGGCTGATTGACGTTTCATTTCTGGAGGTTGGTCAGGGGATGGAAATATAAAACATGCCTGGCTGCCTTGCACCTGTGTTTGTGTTATTGCGGGCTGTGACCCGTAGGGATTCATCTGATGATATGCCTCATTTTCACAGACCTTGCTGAGGTTTTCTTCGGAAGAAATAGCAGCTATTTGGAAGAATCCTGTTATACCCTCATACCTTGTTTCATCTATTCGCTGCCAACTAGAAGGAAACATAAAACTAACATAATAAACAGGATTATTATAGCTGCTCCAAGCTATAGGTACGCAAATTTTTTGCCCAATGAGCAGGCCATTTGGATTTATGCTTGGGTTTGCATTAATAATACTTATAACTGTAGTGCTAAATCTTAGAGCTATAGAATATAACGTATCTCCACGCTGTACTATATATGCAGTGGTACCAAAAGGGCAAGTAATCGGAGGTGTAGCCAGAGGAATACATATAACTTGTCCTATCCTCAAACTATTGGGATTAATGCCTGGATTTGCTTCAATTAAGTCATCAAGCGAAATATTAAAAAACTTAGCTATAGAATATAGGGTATCCCCTATCTTTATAGTGTAATAATTACCCTCAGGGCATGACGGACACTGCTTTTGTATCGGTATACATATTTGCTTCCCAACCTGTAGTATATTTGGATTTATATTTTGGTTTGCAGCTATAATAGCTGAAGCTGTAGTTCCATAGTTTTGACCCAGTTTATAAAGAGTATCTCCAGGTTTTATTACATATGGAATGCTAGCAGAAGGACATTTTCTATAAAACATTGTTAATCACTCCGAGTATGATAAAACTACTACTACATTATATGTAACCTTGCAGTTAATGTTGTTTATTTATATGTACAAAAAAATACGACCGGTATTTTTTATACCGATCGTATTTTAATTATCTTATTAATTTTTAAAAATCTCGGTGGAATTACTTGTTGCAGCAGCAACAAGCAGCTTCGCCCTTAGCATCTGCTTCTGGCTTAGTGTACATTAACTTATAATATTCTTCTACCATTCTGAGTGCTGAGAACTTCCAAGTTGACATATTGATACTAGCCTTCATCATCTCTACCCATTTAGCCCTGTTATCGTAGTAAGTAGGTACTACTTCTTCCAACAGTACTTTATAGAGTGACTCCATATCAACTAAATCTTGATCTTCTCCTTCATACGCATCACCAATCTGCCATCCGGTTACTCCGTGCTCGCATCCTTCTGGCCACCATCCATCAAGAACACTAAAGTTGAGTACGCCGTTCATAGCAGCTTTCATACCGGAAGTACCACTTGCTTCCAAAGGCCTTCTAGGATTGTTCAACCATACGTCACAACCTCTAGTAAGCATCTTTCCGATCTTCATGTCGTAATTCTGTAAGAACACAACAGCATTAGGGTAAGTTTTTGACATCTGGTACATTACAGAAACAATCTCTTTACCTGTCAAATCGTTAGGATGAGCTTTACCGGAGAAAATTATCTGTAACTTGCCCTCTTTTAATAATGGCTCGATAACTTCTTTCTTAGTGAATATGAGGTCTCCCCTCTTGTATGGAGCAGCTCTTCTAGCAAAACCTATAGTGAGCACATCTTCATTAAGCTTTACGCCGTTTCTATTGTATATTTCTTCGATCATTGCTTTCTTTGCTTCTATATGAGGAGCCCATACATCTCCATTTTCTTTAACAGCACTTAGTACTTTGCTATCCTGCCATGTACCGTTATGAACACCGTTGGTGATAGCTAAGATTTCTGAAGCACCGTCAACATGTGCCCACATTTTTCTAGCAGTTTCACCGTGAAGCTGTGCAACACCGTTTGCAATCCTTGAAAGCCTTAAACCTGCAACAGTCATACTGAATGGCTCGCCACCAATCTTAAGCATTTGACCGTAAGTTAATCCATTATAAGCTCCCATGTATTGTAATAACTCATGCTCATGAACTTCGTTTCCAGCAACAACAGGGGTGTGAGTTGTAAATACGATTTTTTCTCTTACTAATTCCCAAGCTGCTTCAAAAGACATACCTTCGTTATCCATCTTTTGTCTGATAAGCTCAATACCAGCAACTACAGGATGGCTATCATTGAAGTGGTAAACATCAACGTCTATGCCAAGTGCTTGTAAAGCTTTAACCCCAGCTATACCGAGAACCATTTCCTGAGCTATTCTTTCTTCAGAGAACCATCCATAGAGCTGACCAGTAATGAATATGTCAGCATTTCCAGGTACATTTGTATCTAACAGGTATAAAGGCACATTGCCATATTCTGTACATTTCCAAACTTTACATTTAACCTGTCTACCTCTGATTTTTACACTTACAACAACCCCTGTATCTTCAAGGAAGTCATACTTGTAAGCAGGGTAACAATCGTAAGGCTTTCCGTCTTGACCTATAAGCTGAGTGCAATATCCCTGTCTCCAGAGTATACCTACTCCTACAAGCGGGAATTCACCGTCTTTTGCAGCCTTTATAATATCTCCTGCAAGTATACCAAGTCCGCCTGAATAAATTTTGAAATCTTCGTGTAAACCGAATTCCATACAAAAATACGCCACAGTTGGTTGTTTTTTAGCTTGATTGTTCATGTAATAATAACCTCCAGTATTTAAACTCTAAATTTTCTCTATATATGCAATAATTACTTCTCCTGGGGACATTAATTTGACTTTATCCGTTCCCCATTCGATATTGCAAAAATCACCGTCTGCATACACAACGTTAATGTTTTGTTTGCTTTCCATTACTTCCTGCGGCAGAAGTGATTTAAAATCAATCTTAGCTCCTGAATCAAAATTCCTGTTTGCTAAAAATATAACAAATTTGCCCAATACTTTATCAAAATAGCAAACTGAAGTTATCTTTTTATTCTTTTCCAGCTCAGGCTGTCTTACATAGTTTTCATCCTTAGCTATAACGTCAATGAACTTTGTTCTTAACTTATATGCTTTAGTTAAGGTTTCATCCATCCACTTTCTTTCACTATTTGTCCAATGTAGACAGTAGTTATCGAAGAATGCAAGCTTTCCGTACATTGGATCGTCTTTATCCAGAACAAATTTACCTTGCTCGGTATTATCAAGTCCCAGATTCATAGGTTGAATTTCCATTAACTCTAAACCATTATTTATAAAAGGTACAGAATTTGGCATAAACCAGTACAATAGTAATAATAGTTCTACTTTCCTTTTATCGTTGTACACATAGCACACTCTAGGAGTATCTGGTGTTTCAAGTCCACCTGTTACAGGGATCGCAGCATCCAAAAGTCTCTTCATAAGGATTTTATTAAAGCTTGGTCTTTCAAACTTTTTATAATCCTGCCACATAACACCTGTAATAAAATGGAATCCATCATCCTTAGCAGCTTGTGAATTTGATTCAAAGAAATCCTCCGACCATAAAATAAAGTTTTTATTTTTTGCCTTAGCTTTTTCAACAATTACTTTATTAAGTGCAGGTGGTAATGCGTGTCCCATATCTATTCTGGCTCCGCTTATACCGAATTTCTCCTGATAGTATGGGATAACCCCTGTTACATAATCCCAGAGCTCGGTATTGGCTTCTTCACCTTGATATACATTCAAACATGCACCATCCTGTAAGATATATGGCGGCTGCCCTTCTTTTATATATTTTTTGACATCGTTGTGCGTATCAAAGTAAAACTTTAAATACGTAACATCAGACCATGGTGGCTGAGGATCATTAATTACATCCGGAAAGCCTGGAGTTGTGGTAACACCAAACATTTCCTCTACAAGAGTAAGAATGTTCTTGCCGGTTGTTTTATGGCTTTCCCTTAGTTCTTCCCATTTCTGACTATCCAAATCCTTAGGTGAGTAAGTAAACTTAGACAAATATTCATTTATACCACTACAAGTATAAAGACTTTTTAATGTCTTATCGGTTAAGACAGTCAACTCTTTTTCCTTCTCTACGTATGGAGGTGAAAAAGTATCGTTATACTTACAATCAATCCAGTAGAACCAATCCGGGTGCTCAATAACTAGGTCATTGTCCCTCGATACAGTCCTGAAAACGAAGTCTACCATTACTTTCATTCCGAGGATACGACAAGCCTCTACAAAAGCTTTAAATTGCATATCGAGGAGAGCTTCGTCATATTCGCCCAACAATTCGTCATGAAGATTTCTATCTAGCTTGTAAATATTCTTTATCGCGTAGGGACTGCCTATTTCACCCTTTTTATATCTATCACTATATTCAAATATAGGTAACAGATATACAATATCAACACCTAGTTTTCTTAGATATGGCAGGTAGCATAATGCCTTTAAGAATGTACCTGAGCAAATTTTTCCATTATCATAGTGCTCCCATGCTGTTAGCATTCTTGGGAACATGCCATACATAGTATTTTTTTTGAGGTTTATTTCGTCCTCAGAATTACTGCACTCGGCACTTTCACCATTAGATAATATGCTTTCCTCAATACATGAGATTATAAAATCGTAGGGATTAACATTAATCTGGCCTTTTCTTGCCTCGTCTGTTGTATAATTGCCATACCCTATAGTGTTCCATGCTTCAGGTATAAAATAATTACCTGTAAAGCCGTCTCTTTTCTTTTTTAATTCGCTAATAATAAAACTTATGTTTTCCATATATACACCTATTCTTTTAGGTAACTTTATCTATTCTTTCACTGATAAAGTTTTTCTCTTTTTTTATATTAGTCTTATTTATCTTTTTCTTTTCCTAAGCAAAACTACTACAACTATTAATAGAGTGGCTGCAGACGCTCCTCCTGCAATTACTACTACAACGTTTGAGTCAATCCCACTACTCTGTTTATACGTAAACACATTAACCTGGGATGGAGCCATACTTAAAGAAACTTTTCCATCCTCTATCTTTACATCTTTCGCGCCCTCTTTACCTATCAAATCAGTAAGTAAAGATTGTTTTTCTACATCCTCTTTAGGAATATCAAACTGTGCGTTTTTTTGTAAGCTAGAAGTATTGTAAGTTACTATTATAGTATTGTCCTCAAACTTCCTAGAGTAAGCTATAAAATCCTTTTCAGACTTTAGAATTTTAATATCTCCTCTTGTCAAGGCCTTGTTGGCTTTACGGATTGCAGCCAGTTTTTTAACAAGCTCTGTAGTAGGGGATTTGGCACTCCAATCCATATCCCTTCTATTGTCAGGATCAGCTCCACCTTCAAGTCCTATCTCAGTACCATAGTACATAACAGGAATACCTGTATAGGTCATCATAAAAGTAATAGCCTGCTGAAGTTTTTCATCTTTTTCCTTATAAACCTGGTTAACAAACCTTTCAACATCATGGTTGTCAATAAATGTTCCATTTAAATACTTATTGGAATATTTATTGCTGTTTTCAATCATCTCAGCCAATCTGCTGGTAGGTGCGTAATTCTTAAATACATCAGTGAGTGCATAGTACATCGGAAAATCAACCAATCCGTCTATCCCTGTATTCTGATAGTCCGCGACATAGTTCATATCCCCATTCCATACTTCACCTATCATGTAGAAATCGGGATAATCCTTCTTGATTTCTCTAGTAAATTCTGTCCAGAATCTTTTAGGGACGTGCTTCACTGTATCAAGCCTAAATCCGTCTATGTTGGTTTCTTTAATCCACCATTTAGCCATATCGATCAAATACTTAGAAACTTCGGGATTATCCTGGTTAAAATCAGGCAATGCAGCAATCTTGCCCTCTTCTACCTCTGTTTGATCATTGTAATTCGATATGTTTCCTTTATCGTGGAACCACTTTTCATACTTTGGCTCCCCAACAAATGGATGCATTGAACTTACATGATTAACAACTATGTCCAATACTACCTTGATTCCTTTAGCATGTGCAGTATTTACAAGCTCTTTAAACTTTTCAATAGTTCCAAGGTGCTCATCGGTCTTGTAGAAATCAACTGCCCAATAACCATGATATCCGCCATTTTGGTTTTTAACTACAGGGGTTATCCATATTGTAGTAAACCCTAAATCTTTGATATAATCCAATTTTTCGATTACACCTTGTAAATCTCCACCATGGAAGCTTCCCAAATCATCAACGGCTACGTCTTGATTATTTGATTTATCTGCATCATAAAACCTATCGGTCATTATAAAATAAATCAAATCATCCTGATTGACCTTCAATGGCTTATTTTCCCCATATGCCACAGCCGAAAAGGCTAATGTAAATGCTATGATCAATACAAGTATACGAGTAAACCTTCTTTTTGCTAGCATTCTGAATACACCACCTTATTAGCCTTTTACACCACCGAGCGTCAAACCGTTTATCAATACCTTTGAGAATGACATAAATACTATCATAACTGGAGCAGCTGTTACCAAGCTGGCTGCACAGTATATACCCCAGTCGGTATTAAATGAACCGGTCAAGCCGACAAGTGCTACCGGCAGGGTATGTAAATCCTTGCTGGTTAATACTATTCTTGCGATAACATATTCCGACCAAGCCTGCATGAAAGAGTTTAACGCTACAACACCGATAGCAGGCATGGATAATGGTACTACTATTTTGTATAACATTTGGAACAGACTAGCTCCATCCATATGAGCGCTCTCTTCTATCGAAAACGGTATAGTATCGAAGAAGCCCTTTAAAACCCATACACTAAATGGAACCGCAGTTGCAACATATGGAATTATAAGTCCTTTGAAATCATTCATAAGGTCAAATTGTCTTAAAAGTATATAAGTTGGCAAAAGCAGCATAGGTGCAGGGAATATCTGTGTAAGCAAGAATGAAAGCATACTTACATTTTTACCTTTAAACTTATACCTTGAGAATGCATAGGCGGCAGTAAAAGCAACCGTTACACCCAACACAGAAGTTAACGCAGATACTATAAAACTGTTGCGCAACCATGTAAAGAATGGTTTATCAAAGAAAACCACACGATAATTTTCTAAACTAGCATCATCAGGTATAATCTTTAAGCTTGCATTGAAAAGGCTTCCATAAGGTCTCAAGGAGATTTTTAAAACATCCAGTAACGGAAAGATAGTTACTATCAGCATAGCGGTAAGCACTGCATAGAAAAATATTATTTTCAGCAGCGAATCTTTCTTTTCAAAACGTTCTGATTTCATTAATCGTATACCCCCTCGTCGCCTCTCAATATTTTAATAAACGCTGTTGAGAATGCAGCAAGCATTAAGAAGATTATAACGGACATTGCGGCAGCTTTTCCATAACTAAAGTATGTAAACGCATCTTTGTATACTTTTGTGACCAGTATGTGCGTCGAGTCTACGCCTGTACCATCAGAAATAATGAATATAACGTTTACCATGTTAAATGTCATAATCATACCCAAAACAGCTGCTGGCACCATAACCGGTCTCATAAGTGGAAGCGTAATATGCCTTAGCTTGCTCCATGCCTTAATACCGTCCATATCACCGGCTTCATACATTTCCTGTGGTATACTCTGCAATCCACCAAGGAAAGTAGTCATCATAAACGGAACACCAAGCCATATATTAGTTATTATAGCGGCAACGAACATCAAGTTTCCATCGCTAAGCCAAGATAATCCAGATATACCTATTTTATTAAGTATAATATCAATAGCGCCATACTCAGAGCGGAACATGTTTTTCCATGTAATAACTGCTATATACTGAGGCATAGCCCATGGAATCATTAAAATAACCCTGAAGAAGTTTTTGAAAGGAAGCTTTCTGTTTAGAATTAATGCAAGGAACATACCCATAGATACATGGAAGAATACGTTTATAAAAGTCCATACAAACGTCCTTAAAGTTATCTTATATAGCTCAACATCGGCAAATATTCTCGTATAGTTATCAAGCCCGATAAATTTAGGATTTAGAAAGTACCTTAAGCTCATGTTTGTAAACGATAGCCTGACTCCGTAAAAAAGCGGATACCCTACCATTATTATCAGCACAAGCACTGCTGGGCCAATCAACAAGTAAGGTAACAGTTTATTTTTTGGTTTCAAAAAATTACCCCCCTTTTTATAATTTATTTAAGGGGAATGTAATACATTCCCCCTTAAATATATTGTAGACTAAATTAATTGTTATTCAAATAATTAGTTACCTAACTGTTCACTAGCAAGTTTTTCTGCTTGAGTCTGCATTTTTGCTGGAGCATCTTCTGGTTTAGTTTTACCAGCCATTACTTCAACGAATACAGGTCTCATAGCATCCCATACAGCTCTCATTTCAGGACGGATAGGCATTGGTGTACCTACTGACATCTGATCACCAAGAGCTTTCATTCTTTCGTCACTAGCGATTGAAGGATCTTTGAAAGCTTCTAAGTTAGTTGGGAACTCAGCTGTAACTTTAGCAAGTTTCAACTGTATTGGAGCTGAGTTAACGAATTCGAGGAATTTCTTAACAGCAAGCTTAGTGTTTTCATCTTTGATGTTAGGGTTAACCATAAATACTTTTGCTCCAGTGTATGGTTGTGGATACTTACCATCTGAAGTTTTTGGTATTTTAGCTATACCGAAATCGATTTTCTTTTCTGCGTATTCGGAGTATACCCAAGGTCCATTGAAGATGAATGCTGCTTTACCGTCTTTGAAGAGACCGTTAGCAACGTCATAGTTAGCTTCTTTAGGCACTATTTTGTGTGTATATTTTAAGTCATACATAAACTGAGCTGTTTTCTTCATAGCTTCTGTGTTAAGAGAAATAGCTTCTTTATCATCAAACACTTTACCGTCGAAACCACCGAGTAAAGGAATGAAGAAGAAAGGTTCAGCCATGTTGAATACGAGACCGTAGTTACCGTCTTTAGTGAATGCTTTAGACTGCTCGATTAATTCGTCCATAGTTTCAGGAACTTTTGTTACATACTTTTTGTTGTAAATTAACGCTAAAGCATTACCTGTTTTGTAAGGTATAGCGTATAATTTACCATTCATTCTGAAACCATCAACATCTTCCTGTCTGAGAGTTGCGAAGAACTCTTTTGAGAAGAAGTTATCAAGTTCCATAGCAGTGTTAGCTGTTGCGAAGAGTCCAACGTTGTCGTTAGGGCAGGAAATGATTTCTGGACCTGCACCTGCTGCAACGGAGTTCTGCCAGTCAGTTCTCTGACCTTCTGTTTCATTATGTAATGTCTTAACTGTTACTGTTGGGTACTTCTGCATGAATTCTTTTACTACTTCTGCCCAAGTAGGGTCAACAGTTTTTGCATCGTCCTGTTCAGATAGGTTGATTGTTACAGGTTTGAGTTCTGGTTCTTTTGTTTCAGTAGAAGCAGTAGAAGCTGATGCCTCAGTGCTTGTGTTACTTGATGTAGAAGAATCACCACCACAACCTACTGCGCCGAATGCCATGGCCACAGATAAACTGAGAGCCATTACCACTGACAATGCCTTTTTTGATCTTTTGGTCATTTTTTAAATCCCCCTTTAATTTTTTTATATCTAAAAAGACTCGAGGTCTTTTTATTCATTTTTATAGCATACCATTTAATAAATATGCTTTATCTAAACTTGCTTTAAAGTTGAATTTCTAATCACCAATTGCGCGGGTACTATAGCTTTATTAAAAACTTCATAATTACTGTTAATGCTTTTGATAAGCAATTGAAATGCTTTTGCACCAAGACCAAACGCATTAACTTCCACAGATGTCAGCGAAGGAGTTGAATAGTCTGATAACGGAAGGTTATTGAAGCCTGCCACAGCTATATCATCCGGTATCTTTAGGCCATATTCAGTCAAAAGCTTTATTGCACCGAAGGCTAGTACATCATCGCAGGCTATAACGCCTGTAGGGCGAGCACCTTCATCAAGAATCTTTTTCATCAAGCCATAGCCAATATCGTCAAAAAACTTCCCTTCAACTATAAGCCCTTCATCAATCTCCAGATTACTGTCAAGTAATGCTTTTTTGTAGCCTTCCAATCTATCAAGAGTTACAACAACTTGCTTAGAGACTCCTATTAAAGCTATCTTTTTATGTCCTTGATTTATAAAATGCTTTGTCAATTCATATGCGACAGAGAAATTATCGTTATCAACCCAGTTTATTTCACTATCAACCATAGATCTTCCTATTACAACAAACGGGAAATTTATTTTAATCAATTCTGCTATTGAAGGGTCTTTCATCCTGGAGGTCATCAGTATAATTCCTTCAGCTATGCCACCTTTGGCTAGTTCATTAATTACCTGTTTCTCATCTTTAACCTCGGTCACGCTGGATATTAGAATGTTATATGTATTTTTATGAGCCTCCGACGCTATCCCTCTCAGTATCTCAGGAAAAAAAGGGTGTTGAAATGCTTTTTCTATGGCCCCGGGGACAATCACTCCTATTATTTTAGTAGAGCGGTTTGCCAAGGAACGTGCTATCATATTTGGATGATAGTTCATTTCCTTCATTATCTTTAATACCTTTTCACTGGTAGTACTGCTTATTCGAGGATTATTCGCTATTACTCTAGATACAGTAGAAGGTGATACATTCGCCTTTTTTGCTATATCATTAATTGTTACTCTCATTTGCTAACCTCTTATTGTGCAACCGCTTGCCCTGCGTTTTCATTATATCACCTTGTTTTCAAGTGTGTCAATAATTTTTTTGTTATGTCTAACCGCTGCAAATAGAGCTCTTTTAAGTTTTCAAAGAACAAGTGATTAACAAAAATTGTACCTGCTTTAAACGCTTTAGCTGTACCTTATATCTATTCTTAATTCAATAGTAACTTATTGCCCTAAAAATAGAAAGTAGGCTTTTTTTGGCTAATAGGTGTATTTTTTTCAGGTTAGATATTTGGGACAATCCACTGCCAATAAATGTTCAATTTGCCTCTCTATTACCTATGTATAATTCTAATTATATAAATTACAAAAAAGAATCTACAACGAAGTTCTCCACAAATCTTTTTTGCAATTTATTACCTTAAGTTATATTGCGATAATCAAATTTTTCCCTGTAATATAATTATCGCAATTTATATAGGTCATAGATTTAATATTAGGTAGTTTTTATTATTATAACTTGTCCAGTTGCAGGGTTGACTGAGCTTGATAATCATATATACAAATTGACACTTTAGCAATTTTGATAGATGTTTTCATCCCACACCGGAAAACATCTCATCAAGGTTAAGCTCAACCTTTTGCAAATATACACTGTCTGAACTATTCCTTCCCGACTCTCCAAACAACAATCGAAGCTCATTTACTAAAAGTGATTTATTTAAAGGAACATTATCGGACATTTTTAAGCCAACTGACATACTTAACTCATCATTCATAAAATTGTCCACAAGTACAAAACCGTATACATTTTTAAGCTTTAACGTATTTAACCCCCACTTTAGAAGTGCCTTTTCAGCGTAGTAATATAGTTGACTTTCCTCATGAATCTCACCTTGTATTAGGTTATTAATGGCAGCACTATTCTCATTAATTTGATTAAACCCTATTTGTCCTATTAGGTTATCTCCTTCATTGTATACTAAAAACAGTATTATATCGTCATTTGGCAGCAGCACTCTCTCCAACCAATTTCTTGTCCCCTCTTCAGTAGTAGTAAACTGAGTCAGGAAATGCCTCATAAACCTGCTGCGCCATTCCGTTAGTTTGTATATGACTTCATTATTTTTTGACAGCCCGGCATCTAGTGGCTTTAATCTTCCTATATAATTATTGTTTTCATTAAATATTATGATATTTTTTTCTAAAGGGCTCAGACTTTTTGAAAACTTTAATTTCCGGATAACTTCCTTTTGAAATGTATTTCTGGAATTCACTTTGCGTCACCATTCCCTTCAACTAAAATGAAAGCCTTTAGATATAACAAGCCTATCCTATGATTGTGTTTACTGTCATTCATGTTATATTTCCAACTTGATTTTATCCATTTATAATTATATTTTTTATTCACACAAAATATGCTTTTTATCTTAAAGTTCCTTATGCAATTTTCATTGATTAAATCTTCTAAAGTCACATAACCATATATAACATTCATGTTTATTGTTTCTGAACAAACTTTAATTGTTACAAGTAATTAATACCTGCTCATCTATTATAGTTTGTTGACATTTTTACCCGGCAATAGTATATTAAGATTTAACAAATGACATAATTTAGTATTCTTTTGAACATATTATTTAATAAGCCTAGTAATTCTTATTAGGCTTTTGTGATTTTACTATAGCAGCTAAAAATTTGATTATATAAGTTTATAGCTACAAAATACTGTAACCCTATACAAAGTATTTTGTCTTTTTACTGAAAGGAGAATTTAGTTCAATGGGGTTTGACAGCAGTCTCTTGATTCAAATGTTTTTTCTCATAATTCTGGTGGGAGTTAATGCGTTCTTTGCCTCATCGGAAATTGCTATCATTTCATTAAATGATAATAAAATAAAAAAAATGGCTTCTGAAGGCAATAAAAAGGCCAAGCTTCTTCAAAACCTCGTTAGTGAGCCAAGCAGGTTTCTTGCTACTATTCAAGTAGGTATTACTTTGTCGGGTTTGCTGGCAAGTGCTTTTGCAGCTGAAAGTTTTGCAGATAGACTAACTAATCTTGTTAAGTCTGCGGGAGTACCAATTGATGATTCGATAATCAAGCTTTTATCATTAATAATTATAACAATATTACTTTCCTACTTTACCCTGGTTTTCGGGGAGCTTGTTCCCAAAAGGGTAGCAATGCAAAAGCCTGAAGCTATATCAATGTTTTCTATCAAACCGCTGTCTCTGCTTTTGCGTATTGCCAATCCTTTTGTACTGTTCCTAACCTTTTCCACCAACTTTATTATAAGGGTTTTCGGTGGTAACCCCTCCGCTAATGAAGAGAGTGTAACTGAAGAAGAAATCAGAATGATGGTAGACCTTGGTGAGGAAAAAGGTGTTATTGAAGAAAGTGAAAAAGAAATGATTGATAACATATTTGAATTTGATAACACCTTGGTTTCAGAGATCATGACTCACCGCACAAATATTATAGGTATAACTTTGCAATCAAAACTTTTCGAAGTTATGAATGTAGTAGTAAAGGAAAAATATACCCGCATACCGATATATGATGAAACAATAGATAATATTGTAGGTATTCTTCATGTTAAAGACCTTCTCCAGTTTGTGAAAGCACATCCTGATGATTCTTTTAACTTGAAGGATGTTATACGTAAGCCTTACTTCATACCATCATCAAAAAAGACTGATGAGCTATTAAAAGAGCTTCAAAGAAACAAATTACATATGGCTGTCATCATTGATGAGTACGGTGGCACTGCTGGGATAGTAACAATCGAGGATCTCCTTGAAGAGATTGTAGGCAATATTTTTGATGAGTATGATGATGAAGAGAAGGAAGTTGAGAAACTAGACGATAATACATTTATTATAAGTGGTTCTTCCAGCCTTGACCTTGTTAAGGATGTACTGAACATTGACCTTCCTGTAGAAGACTATGATACATTAAGTGGCTTTGTAATAGGCCAGTTAGGACGAATTCCCGATGAAGAGGAAAAACCCGATATCGAATTTAAAGGTATTGTATTTAAAGTAGAAAAAATGGACGAGAAGCGAATTTCAAAGGTTAAGATCTGCAAAACTTAACAGCTTGCCTATCGTCCCTGCCGTTCTAATATAAAAATGCTGTTTGGAAAACCTACCCAAACAGCATTTTTATATTAGTAAAGTATTTATACTTTGAAACCTGATGTTAATGTATTTAATTTCTCTGCCATTTCTGCAAGGTGATTTATAGTTGCTTCAATTTCCTCCATTGTTCCCATCTGTTCTTCAATAGATGCATTCATTTCTTCGGTGCCTGAAGCAGTATCATTTGCTGTACTTGCTATATTATTCATAGCCTTTGTGATTTCTTCTGTTATTGTAGCCTGTTTGTCTATTGCACGGTCGATTTCTCCAATCTGACCAACTACACTCTTTATGTTTAACGTTATGTCGTCTATATTATTTTTTACTTCTCTAGCCTTTTCTACCCCCTGAGTAACCATCTTACCAACTTCATTTACCGATTTCACAGCCCTTTCTGCCTTGTCCTGATTTTCCTTTACAAGTGCAACAATTTCTTTAGCTGCTCTGCTGCTTTCATCGGCTAGTTTACGTATCTCCTCTGCGACTACGTTAAATCCCTTCCCTGCTTCTCCCGCTCTAGCAGCTTCAATGGCTGCATTTAAAGCCAAGAGGTTAGTTTGCTCCGATATACCTGTTATAAACTGAGTAATTTCTCCTATCTTTAATGATGATTGGCTTAGATCATCTATCATAACCCCTACTTCCCTGGATGAACTGGCGATATTATTTATTGATACAACTACGTCATTTACTTTTACTGTACTTTCCTCGGCCGCCTCCTCAACTCTGAGACTATTCTCATTAGTCTTCTTACTTGCAGCTGCGGTAGACTCTGAAAACCTTGCTGCATCATTAAGGCTTGCAGTGGTTTCTTGCACAATTGCTACGTTTTCTGAAGTCCCCTCGGCAATACCGTTTATTGTTTGTACTATTTGCTCCATTGCTTTATTTGACTCACTGGCTGCTGTAGATATCTGCTGGCTTGACGCAGCTATGGTGTTTGCAGATCCCATTACCTCCTTTATAATTATCTGGAGTTTGTCCATGAACATGTCGAAGGCCCTGCTTAATTCCCCTATTTCATCTTTTCCGTTTATGCCTATTCTCTGTGTCAGGTCACCACCATTTTGTGATATTTCATTTAATTTTAAGGTAACTTTCTTAACCGGAACAACCACCGTTCTTATGGTAAAATATGAAAGAACAAACCCTATAACAATACAAATAATTATTATAATAGCAAACCCTATAACAGATTGTCTAAATCTTTCTTCATTACTAGTATACAGCTCCTTAGCCACATCAATCTGAATCTTTATTAAATCATCATAGGCTTTAACAGCTTTTTCAAACTTGGCTTTAGCATCACGATTTGCATTAGAGTTTGCTTCATCTATTTTTAATTCACTGCTATATTTAAGTGTAACATCTCTTGAAGCAACATACTCTTGTAATGCTTTGCTCAATACTTCCAAACCTACTTTTTCTGAATCAACTAGATATGTTCCGGAGTATTTATCAATATGCTCATACATATCTTTTTCTTCTCTCGCGATTTCCTTTTGCAGATAATCCTTCATGCCCATGTCAAGAGTATTTACGTGGGACAAAACTTTAAGGCGTATTTCCATTAAGTGTGCTTTAGCTTCGCTTAGGTCATAAATAGGCATAAGCCTGTCATTATTTAGTGACTTAAAATCCTTTTCTCCCAGCCAAAGATTAATCCCTCCAGATACTCCGATACCTACCATAAAAATTGTAAAAAACACTGCAAGTATTATTATTTTTGTCCCTAGTCTAAGATTGTAAAAAAAACGCATATTAAGTACCCCCAAAAATTAGCTTTTTATCTCGTAGTACATCCTTTTTGTTATTATAGCTTATATACCACCTTTTGAATTTAAGCAAAACTATTATGTAATATTCTTTTGAAATTTAAAAATTCCTGCAAATTATGTCGAAATCTTTGTTAACTTTGTGTGAACTTTTCACTGCTTCATTTCTGAATCTAATTTATTTTGCTAGGTGAACTACCTTCTATTATTAATAATAACATATCTTAAATTTCACTATTTTTAAACAAGTTTATATTGCCATATTAGAATCATTAATTGACTTCAAACAGTTATTTTGCTAATATTCATTCTTTTTATCAAACAATCTAACATAAGGCATTTTTTTACTATCGTTAATAATACGAAGCATACACGCTATAGTAAGCTCTAATATCTATTATTGAAAAAATATCGTGAAATATCGTTAAAAATCACTCTTTTTGGCAAACACATATTGTAATTGACTTATTTAAGTTGTATAATTACCTTTGTTAAAATAAATCTTCGTTAGGTGAGGTTACTATACAGATACACGCTGCTGCCCTGCCACATCGAAAGATGCCCAAGGGTCAACAGGTACTACCGAAATAAGGTTTTACTTAACGCAGCTGGAAATGAACGTTTCCAAAGCTCTATAGTGCTAAAACTCAACGAGTGAAGGGTTTAGGTCTATTTGTGTTTACTATTGTTTCTTTTCCCTTCACTATCTATGAAGGGATTTTTTATTTGCCATAAAACTTGGAGGTGGTTGGTATGGATTGTGACCCTGGTAGTAGTGATAATTTTATATTCTCCCCTAACCTTATGGGTTTATTTTTCTTGCCACCCCCTATAGATTAGGCTTTATTGCGTATAGATAAATAAACTCATATGCCACAAAATTCATTTGGAAAAGAAGGTGAATAAAATGCTCGAAATTTTCAAAACAGTAAATGAGGAGTTATCACGTCTCCAACACTTTGAAGAAGGAATATGGGTTAACCTTACAAATCCTACAGAGGATGAAATCACAAAAGTAAGTAATGGGTTGAAAATAGATATAGAATACCTAAAAGCAGCCCTGGATGAAGAGGAACGCGCCAGAATTGAATATGAAAACGGTCAGACACTTATAATCGTAGATATTCCTATAATTGAAAAAGAAGGTAATTCCAATGTCTATACTACTATCCCGCTTGGAATCATAATCATTAAAGATGGTATAGTAACGGTATGTTTGAAGGAAAATACGCTTATAAAAGATTTTATCAATAAACGTATAAAGTCCTTTTACACTTATTATAAAAATAGGTTTATTCTGCAGCTTCTTTACAAGAATGCCTCACAGTACCTTCAGTATTTAAGGCATATAGACAAAATCAGCAATAGAATTGAGCAAGACCTTCATAAGTCTATGAAAAACAAAGAACTAATACAGCTGTTAAAGCTTGAGAAGAGCCTTGTATACTTCTCAACATCTCTGAAATCAAATGAACTGGTTTTGGAAAAAATGCTTAAGCTTGAGTACATAAAAAAATACCCCGATGATACTGACTTATTGGAAGATGTTATTATAGAAAATAAACAGGCAATAGAAATGGCAAATATCTACAGCAGCATATTGAGCGGTACTATGGATGCCTTTGCTTCGGTGATTTCAAATAATGTAAATATAGTTATGAAGTTTTTGACTTCAGTAACTATAGTAATGGCGATCCCTACGATGGTTGCAAGCTTTTACGGTATGAACGTCAAGGAGATACCTTTCGCTCACCATCCACATGCCTTCTTTATTGTAATTATGATTTCACTTACTTTGGCTGCTCTTTCGGTTTACTTTCTGGCAAAAAAGAAAATGTTTTAAATTTAAAATATAGCTTAAAGAAATCAAAACTCGCTTAACAGGCGAGTTTTTTACTTTTCGCATTTAACGGTTTCTCCTTTTCCACCAAAAGGTATAACAATGCAATTTTATACGAATCTTATATATAACGATATTGTACTATATTTATCTATATAAATTGCGATAATGCTATTACAAGGAAAATTTTTACTATCACAATATAACCTAAGGTAACAAATTGCAAAAAAATTTAGGGAAAACTTCGTTGCAGATTCTTTTTTGCAATTTATATATCTTGTATTTTATAATTAACCATGATAAAATACACCTCACAAGCACAAATGTCCACAGTATGTGTACATATTACGGAATTATTAAAATTTAATTATATTCTGGAGGTTTGATATGCCTAACGCAGTAGTTAAAATAGGATTTTTAGGATTAGGGGTTGTCGGAGCTGAACTGCTTAATATAATACGCTCAAATCAGGCTAGGATACTTGATAAGTATGGAGTAAAGCTTGAGGTTTCTAAAATATTTGTCAGAGATTTAAATAAAAAAAGGGATACGGATACCAGCGAACTTCAGCTGACAACCAATGCGGCTGACATAATTTTTGATAAGGATATACATATTGTATGTGAATGCATGGGCGGTGCAGGTACTGAAAATACTAAGGAGTTTGTAATCAGTGCTCTGGAAAATAGCAAGTCGGTTGTAATGTCCAGTAAGAAGGTTCTTGCACTCTATGGTAAAAAAATATTGGACCTAGCCAGCAGCAGCAGTGCACAATTGAGGTTTGACGCCACTGTAGGCGGTGGAATACCCGTTGCTAAGATACTAAAGGAGTGCTTTAAGGGTGAAAAAGTCGAAAAAATCGTAGGTATTTTAAATGCCACTTCCAATTTTATATATACGAAGATGGAAAAAGATAATCTTTCTTTCGAGGATGCTTTAAAAAAGGCTCAGCAGTTAGGCTATGCGGAGAATGATCCTTCAGAGGATATAAACGGTTTTGATGCACTCTATAAGTCAATTATTCTGACTATGTTTTCTATGAAAAAATGGCTGAATATTAAGGAACTAAGTACAACACCTATTGGAAATATCACTGTTCTAGATATGAAGTACGCAAATGAACTGGGCTATAAAATAAAACCTTTGGTGATTATGGAAAATCAGGATGATAAGCTTAAATATAGGGTTGGCCCCTGCCTTATCAATGAAAACCACATAGCTGCCAATACTGTAGAAAACTATAATATAATTGTATTTAAGGGCTCCAATACGGGAGTATTGGGCTTCTACGGACAGGGTGCAGGCTCAAAGCCAACAGCCTCAGCGATGTTTGATGATTTAATCAGTATAGCTACTACCCCCGACGAAGGTATTAGCGGACTGATAAAAGAGATGTATTCAGGTGTTGAGCCCACTGAAAATGTCTATGAGTATAAGAATAACCTGTACTGGAGAGTCAGCGTGGAGAATATAGTCGGCAAACTAGCCTTTATCTGCTCCCTGCTGGCTGATAATTCGGTTAATATTGAAAAAGTTATCCAGAAAGACGAAGCTGAAGGTAAAATCGGTGTGGTACTTCTAACAAGCAGAGTTGATTCTTCTACCCTTAGTAAAATTGTTGATCAGTTCACCAATAATGATATTGAAATAAATACTATAATCCCTTTTTTAGGCGAGTAAGGATTTTATAGCAAAGCAAGCAGCAAGGAAGACTTCTTTGCTGCTTGCTTTGTATTTTAATTTAATCTGTGTTAAAAAAGGTCTTCCCTAATTTCGTCCAATGCATTGTATAGAATAATCTCTTCGTCATTTTGGAGTTTTGGTTTCTTTAGGTTAGGGCTATCCAACTCCCCTCCCATTTCCTTAATTATTTGCTTTACCTTATTCACTTCTTGCTCTCCAGCCTCAACTATCACCTTACAATTAATGTCGGCAATTTCCTCAAAGCCTCCCATACCACTGACCATAGGACTTGCTGCATTTAGAGGTGACTTTCCTCTGGCTATACCGTGCGCGTCCGATTCCAGAACTAAGCCAGAGAGACTTGTAGAGGTTTCGGTACCGGGTAAGTTTGTTTCTATATTTCTTTCCTCATTATAGTGGTCATTTAAATCTACAAAGGCTTTATTTACCCCAGTATTTTTTAGCTTTTCTACTGCTTCATTTGCAGCCTTAATACTTCTAAAAAATCCTTCAACTTTCATATGCTTTCCTCCATACACAATCTTTTGTGTCTTCTTGAAATGCCCTCAAATTTGTAATTTTAATAACACTAGCTGCCGGTTATCACCAGGGTTCGCGTACTTACGTCAAAGTTCATGTCAGCACCCAATCCTTCAGCAATTGAGCTTAGAGGAACATACATCTTGCTGTCTATTATAATGGCAGGGTACTCCATTGTCTTAGACTGTCCATTTATCTGTACATCTGCACTGTCAGTTTTATATATGATTGTTGCCCCATTCTTCACCACTGTAACTACACCGCTTTTATCCCACCCTACATCTGCACCAAGTTTTAAAGCAATGTCACTTATAGGAAGTAGTACTGCTTCCTCCAATTCTATTGGGGGAAGCTCTAGTTCCAATTTTTCTCCGTTTACTACAACATCTATAGGCTTATCACCCTCGTACCCCATATCCTCAGGTATTTCTTCAAATTCTGTCGTTGCTGCCATTAACTCACTAAACTTAAAGGAATTCTGTTCATTTAGATGTGGAAAATCAATTTTTATATACTCATTTATGTTGTATATGTCGGTATTAAAGTCTATGCTCAGTTTCAATACTCCAGGAGGTGTAGGAATACCTTCTACGGCAGTGCCATTGCCGTCGTCAAGCTTCTCCAATGCTTTGTCAATTGCCTGGAAATCAAGTAATATATCCATTACACCGTTCTGATTTACAATATATCCTTCTTCATTTATTGCAAAGTTAATTACAATTCCCCTATCCCCCAGCAGCCTTACATTTTTAAATGCTCTTGCCACCTTATTAACATCTTCCAGGAATTCTGTTGAACCGTCTCTTAACTCATCAAAGGCTTTTTCGAGGTCCTCCCCAGCTTCGGTATCCCCCGATACTGCTATCATAGTATTTATAAGTTCTTTTATCAGATTTTTCGCTTCCTTGCTATGGGCAAAACTGGTAAGCGCATACCTCATAAGAGACTTAAACTTCGCATCGTCAAGCCTTAATTCATACACCGTTAAATGTTCACCGTCTACAACTCTGTCATCCTTATGCGTTATAAAAGCAAATCCTGGATCAAAGTGCATGGCATAATCTTTTAGGAAGTTTAATAGCTTGGGCTCAAGGTTGTTCATCAGCTCCATCATTTTATTATAATCTTCCGGTGTTGTCCCTTCTTCATCAGCTATTTCCAACTGGTCAACCACCATATATTCCTTACCAGCAAACTCTCCCGGTAGATTTTGCCTTAATACTATAGGCAACCTAACTATCTGAGTTGTAGTAGGTTTTGGTCCGGAAATATCACTACTGAGCCACATTGAACTGTTCATTTTCAAGTCTTCCACTTGAACAGCTCCATCAATCTGAGCTTGAGTAATAGTCTTCTCCTTATTTTGTATAGTCTTTTGGTGGGTTTGTATCTTTATATTCCCCAATCCTGCTAATAATGGTTGCAGCATTTGCTGCTCCTCTTCGGGCAGCCCCTCAAGACCAATTTTTAGCGTAACATCGCTCTTGCTTTCCATAGACCTTATAGTGAGGTTCTTCTCCAGGGCATTTAAAAGATTGACCCTATCTGCTGCAGAACATCCGGCAAAAACACTTGCAAGCATGGAAGCTATAACTATGCATACAATAATCTTCTTAATTTTTTTCATTTTATCACTCCTGTAATGTTATAGATAAGTCAGTGTAGACTTAGCGGTTTCCAGTTAGGCAATGATCTGTGATGAGTGCCACTTTCCTGACTGGATAAAAATACTTTTACAATGACTTATCTTCAGATGGAAACTTATTATGTTAATACTAATAAAGTGTTAAGTTTATTTTATTACATTGCTAGACTTCTAATTCGCTGTTGCACAACATATTACTTGTAGAATTTTTTCTAATTTATCAAGAATTACAGCTAAATGTTATTATTTATTAGTACTGATTTGAATTTCTATAGACCAGCTTTCCCTTATATATTGTTTTATTTCTTTTACACTGTAACTTTTCATAAGTATTTTCTCGTACTGTGTTGACATTATATATAGAGTGTTGTATTATTATCTATGTATTAATCGTATGCATATTTTGTCAAAGGAGGCGAACATCATAAATAATCCAGCATTTTTAGATTTGCTACAGTTTTTATTAGTGTTCGCAAGCATATTTTTTACATACTATATTATCAGTAGCAATTTAAAACTAAGTCTGCCTTCTAGAAATATTTCTAAAAGGGTTTTGGTTGGACTTTTATATGACTATATCAAAATCCGCAGGCTTCGGATTAGCGATTATTTAAACTATCACAAATATGAGGTATGGAGGTTTTATCTTTTTAGCCGTTTAAAAATGATGTTGCAGTAAATAAACAAGTAATTATTAAAGGAGAATTCATGTGAACATCATTTTTAACACTTTATATAATCTTTTAAATCAAGTATTTTCTTTTACAGGTGATTGGGGTATAGCTATCATAATCCTGACTTTTGCGGTAAGAGCTGTTTTACTTCCACTTTCATTAATGCAAAAAAGGAGTGTTGAAAAACAGCAGAACCTATCAAAAAAGTTTGAAGAACTAAAGGAAAAGTTCAAAGACGACAAGCCTCAACTCGATACCGAGATGGCAAGATATAGCAGCGAAGGAGCTAAAAATATGCTTGGCTGTTCGGTTACACTCCTCCAACTGCCTATAATGTATACACTGTATAATGTTTTCTTAAAAATGCCTTCTGAAATTGGTACTATAGTTATACCATGGATATCAAGCTTGAAGCTGCCCGACACATATTTTATCTTACCTCTCTTGTCGGTGTTAGTTCAAGTTGCTCCTAATATCCTTACCTCATTAGGCATGTTAAATAGCGCAACTGCTCCAAAGGTATCAAGAGTGCAGGTTTTGATTATAAGTGCTATGAATTTTCTGATTTTCTTTAAAGCTCCGATATCCTTAGGGATATATTGGGTTACCTCAGGCATCTTTAGTGCTCTAGAACTGATTGCTTATAACCTTTATAGAAATCGCAGGTGCTTAAATAAAGCTTCTGCTTAATATAAATTAACCCCCTTCGGGATGGTGCTTCCATCAACCAAAGGGGGTTAAATATTTACACTTCATATACTTATCAGCCGAGTAGGATACATTATTTACGGTTTTGTAAGTTCTTCAAGGCCGCTTAGAAACCGGAATGCATGTTCATTATCTTCACCACACATGTCAATACACGGCCTTAAAGTTCTACAGACTGTCGGGCGCTCAGGTTTATTGAATAACCTGCAAAGATTTTCAGGAGTCAGGTTGATACATCTAACCCCTGCCGGTTTTCCCTCAGGCATTCCGGGTATAGGGGTTGAGATAGAAATAACAATACAGCAGGCTGCACAGCCTAGGCGACAATCCATAGTTAAACTCCTCCTGATTTATTAAAAAAACTATATAAACAGATTATATTGCTTATCTAAATGTTAACACTCATTATGTATATATTCAACCGATATATCTTACAAGGGCTATGTACATAAATTGCGATAATGATATTACAAGGAAAAATTTGATTATCGCAATATAACCTAATGTAACAAGTTGCAAAAAAGATTTAGGGAAAACTTCGTTGTAGATTCTTTTTTGCAATTTATATAGTTTACTTACAGGATGACAGGTTTTTTCTTTTCTGATACAATGATGTGTATTCGTAAATAGATATTTGAATAGACTATCTATACGAGAGTATGTTTGAATAGAATTAAACGATATCTGTTATATTAATATTTTATCAGAGGTATATGATATGCTAGGTATATTTTTTTCCATACTTGCAGGAGTGCTTATTACTGTACAGGGTGTATTCAACACAAGGTTAAGCGATAAAATCGGTCAAGTTGAAGCGACCGTTATAGTTCATTTAGTGGGACTAATTACATCTTTAGCTGTATTTTCTTTTATTAAAGGTAATAGCTTCAGTAAAATCACCGAGGTAAACAAACTTTATCTCCTTGGTGGGGTTATGGGGGTTGTGATTGTATTAAGTGTAATGAAGGGAATTTCTCTCCTTGGCCCAGGCTTCTCTATATCCGTTCTCTTAATTACTCAACTTTTAGCTGCACTTATAATCGATATGTTTGGCTTATTTGGAAGTCCTAAGGTAAGTTTTGATTTTACCAAACCTCTAGGTGTTGTTATCATAATACTTGGAATTTTGATATTTAAGTTCAGAGGGTAGTAATTAAAGGGAATCGGTCATGTAAGACCTCTTCCCTTTTTATTATTCTGCATCTTTAAAGGTTGTACAGCATGTATCATCACTTATATCAGCACGTTTTCCGTTCATATTATTAACTTCAAGAGCTTCCGCATGGCACATATTATGGGCATTATACACGCAGTTTTCAACTCCACATTTTACCTTCATACAAGGTGCGTTTGCATCCATTATATTCACCTCCCTATTCTTACAGTTTTGCTTCTATACAAAATGCTTTGAGCAGACCTTTACCTCAAAATATCTCGTACTAATTCAGCATACCCACATCTCCACATATATTATTCATGCTCCTTTCAAGTATGAAAATTAGCTGAATACATCATTCAGACTTTGAATTTTTTATAATAATACTACTTTGTTATTTTGTAATTTATGATGAAGAAATAACAACCAAAAAACACTGTTGATTATTTCTTCATCGGCAAATTAAGCTTAGAATTTGCCATAATTAAGGTAAATAACAAAGTAGTACTAATATAATTACTCGTTTATGGGAAAAGATATAGTGATATGCTTTTACTTCAGATTTCATATAAATATCTATTAGAATACATGGAGATATTATGGAAAGTGTTATTGAAACATCTATTAGGACTGCTATCGGCTTTACAGTATTGCTGGTTCTGACACGCCTTCTTGGAAAGAAGCAGTTGGGACAGCTTACTATTTTTACGTATATAACCGGTATTGCTATGGGAAATATAGCAGGTGATATGGTTGTACACAGAGATATTAAGCTGATTGACGGTGTTACGGGTCTTGTCATATGGGCGCTATTAACGTTTATTGTTGAGTATGTCAGTTTGAAGTCCTCAAAAGCAAGAATATTCCTTGATGGAGAATCCTCTATCGTGATAAAAAAGGGTGAAATCATGCAAAAGGAGTTGGCTTCACAACGATTAAATATGGATGATCTTACTATGCTGCTCCGAGTTAATAATGTATTTTCCATACGCGACGTTGATTATGCTATACTTGAGCCTAACGGCCAGCTTAGTATACTAAAAAATCCTGAACTGGATTCGGTATCAAAAAAGGATATGCAAATACAGACATCAAGCCGCCCCTATATACCTACTGAAATTATTGTTGACGGCAAACTGGTAGCTAAAAACCTGAAGGAATTAAATCTTGATAAAAATTGGCTAGATACGCAACTAAGCCAAGCTGGAGTAAATTCGATCAAAGAGGTTTTTTTCGCTGAGCTGCAAAGTGACGGCAGCCTTTATGTAAGTAAAAAACGGAAACTAGGCTGACTTCTATAGTGTTAATTACTTTTCACGCATTCTTTACTGTCTATGAGCACATACTGAAGTTTAATGATTTATAGAATTCCCTGTTGCTTTTTATAATGCGCATAATGTTAATTTTGGCCTTATCATAATTATCAAATATTGTTTTAGCACGCTCAGGATTGTGATAAACCTTCCAATATTTGCATAGAAGACAGCTTTTACCCTTGTTTTCTATAAAACCTAGAACATCCTCTATAGGTATACCTAAGAAAATTCCAATTTCATGGGGACACCCGGCAGCAAATCTGTTTCTTAATAGCTCTAATGAATTATGTAGGTCCATATCGGTTTTATAACCGCACTCTTCAAGGAAGCTTCTGTGTTTTCTCCCGTTTATAATTAACTTTAATATTCTTGGATTATAAAACAGTACCATAGTGCTATATTCCGTCCTGCGCAGCTCAAGAAACTGTACTGTAAGCTTACCGGATATTTCATCCTTGTACTTATCCCATAGTTCATAGAGATTTCGGTTGCCCCTTGTAAAGGTAACTAATGAGGAAGGCTTCTTTGTGCCGATGGTAGGAGCTATAGAGTATGCTATAGTTGATAATAAATAATTCTCATCATCCATATTTTGTTGTAAATTAATAAATTGCCGTATTATCATATTTAACATAGTCCATTCCCCTTTCAAGTTTAATTAATTGCCTGGCTGTCTTTCATAGTTCTTAACATATTTTCAAGCGAGGAGGCACTGCTGCTGTGACACCTTACAACGGGTATATTTTTTCTTTTAGCCTCTTTTACAGCAGCCAAAACCATTTTATGTGAGACTGTATTTGTCAGCAGAATCAATCCATCAGGACTTCCAATTGCTTTATCAAATCTTGCGGGCATTTGGGTATAAACCTTGGCGGAAATTCCATATTTATTACAAACACTTTTGTATATATCATGCATTCTATCGTGCCCACCTACCAGTACAATGCTCATTTTGCTTCATCCTTTACTGTTTTATTTCTTATAGAGTCATGGGATTTATACCCATGTTACTTGTTATGATTATATTATAATTGATAATGATTGTCAATATCATTTTATTGTATCTATTTCACTACAATAAAAAAGGAGGCTTGTTATAATCAAACAATGCCTCCATAGCTAATATTTTAATATTCAGTTTTTATATAGTTCGAGATAAGTTTCTACATATGACAATCATTTTTACATACATCATTCCATTTAGTACTACTTTGTTATTTACTTTAATTATGGCAAATTACAACATTAATTTGCCGCTGAAGAAATAATCAACAACGTTTTTGGATTGTTATTTCTTCAGCATAAATTCCAAAATAACAAAGTAGTATTAGCTCAACTTTTTCAAGCGCGAATCCTTACTAAACAGTATTGATACTATAATACTAGCAGCCAATATTGAGAAAATAACTCCAAGTGACCACTCTATAGGTATTTTAATATGGAAGTACAATACTGAAAGCTTAATTCCTGTGAACGTAAGGATTAGAGCAACCCCATATTTCACATATTTGAACTTTTCATGCATTTTTCCAAGCACGAAGTACATACTTCTTAATCCCATAATGGCAAATATATTTGATGTATACACAATAATAGGATCCGTTGTGATAGAGAATATAGCTGGTATTGAGTCTATAGCAAATATTATATCTGTAAATTCTATTAGAATTAAAATAGCAAATAAAGGCGTAGCATAAAGTATTTTGTTTTTTCTGACAAAGAACTTCTCGCCCTCAAGAGTATCGGTAACCGGTATTATTCTTCCGAGCAGTTTTATAATCTTGCTGTCCTTCATATTTTCATTTTCATCATGCTTGAGCATCATCTTTATACCGCTAATTATAAGGATAATACCGAATATATAAAGAACCCAGTGGAACATGTTTACAATTGTTACACCTAATACGACAAATACCAGCCTTAGGATAATAGCACCAGCTATACCGTAATTTAAAACCCTTCTCTGGTATTCAGCCTTTATTCCAAAGCTTGAAAATACAATTATGAATAAGAACAGGTTATCTATGCTGAGACTTTGCTCAATAATATACCCACCTAAAAATTCAAGCGCCTTCTCCTTACCCATGAAAAAGTAAATACCGACATTAAAGGCCAATGCTAAGCCTATCCAAAATGCCACCCATGCTAATGCTTTCTTTGTTGACAACTTAATACCCCTCCTTGATTGTTTATTACAGCAGTCGATAATAGTTATTCTCTCTTAAAACAATATTTAAATTATGCTGCAAGTATATGAATACTATATTTTTACCATTTTTGTTGCTAATGTATCATTAAGTTCCGCCTTTAGCGGTATCCTAAAACTTACAATCAATAGTAGCAAAATTACCTTTTTATCAGCACTAGTACTCACGCCGGCATAAGTACTAGTGCTTTTTAATATTACAAATTTCTATTGATTCTAATGTTAAAAATGCACTTCCTTGATTGTTGTGCCTTGCTGCTAAAAACAGATTCTGTTACAAGGCACTAGTGCTCTCTATACTAATCCATCTATTTTCAAAATCATGTTCACCATTGAACACACCTTTGTACCCGCCAGTGGATACTACACCTATCAGTCGCGCGCTATACAATTAAACTACTTCTTCCTGTTTTTGAGATAAGTAATAATTCCGGGGAGAAATGAAATAAAAATAATTGCAAAAATTACCAGCGTAAAATTGTTTTCTACAACCGGGATGTTTCCAAAAAAGTACCCTGCGGTGATAAACAGCAAAATCCATACAATACCGCCGACTACATTGTAGCTTATAAACCTCAAATAGCTCATACTTCCCATACCGGCAACAAATGGAGCAAAGGTGCGGATTATCGGAATAAACCTTGAAATAATAATGGTTTTTCCACCATGCTTTTCATAAAACGCATGTGTTCTTTCAAGATATTCTTTCTTAAAGAAGCGACTATCTTTGAACTTAAACGCTTTGTGACCTATAAACTTACCTATGTGATAATTTACAGTATCCCCTCCTACTGCTGCAATAACTAATAGTATGGTTACCAGCTTTACATCCAGTGCTCCCGAAGCTCCCAGAGCTCCTATTACAAACAACAGCGAATCACCGGGAAGAAAAGGAGTTACTACTAAGCCTGTTTCACAAAAAATGATAAGGAAAAGGATTAAATAGGTCCACACTCCATAGTTTTGGACTATTTCGGCCATATGCTTATCAATGTGCAAGATAAAATCAATTAGTCCCGTAATTAGTTCCATAAGTTCTCCTCTTTTGTTTTTTATAAAATAAAAAGACCTATAACACAACTCAGAATAATACTGAATTATGTTAAAGGTCTTGCTTTCCGTTGTGGAGTATAAAGCCAGACGCCTATTAACGCCGGTTGTTGGCTTTACAGCTTGTAAGCTACTCCCCTTTAATCAGCTACAGTATACCATGCTACGAAAGTAGAGTCAATACATTTTTTTACTCCGTATTTTAAAATTTGCCAGCGCTCATTCCCTACCTGCCGCTATAGATATTTTTCTTTTTCTTACTTTGATTTCTGCAGCTACAAGGAGCAGTATAGGTATAATGACCTGAAACGGAAAAGCATAGTAGGCATAAACCTTAAAAGCCCAGTACCGCATTTCCATAGCACTGTCATAAACAGTATAAGAGAAATAAATCATTAATAATCCTGTCTGTATTACAATTGTTCTGTAGTCATTTAGATTAAACAGTCTGCCAATACCCTTACAAGCTACAAACAAACAAACCGAGCTTTTTATAAAAACACCGAAAACAAAAACTATAGCCACGGCAACTTCTATCCTTTGCAAAAATTCTCCTATACTTATCCGGCTTACAGCCACATGGGAAGGAAAATGTAAATTTCCAAGCAGCCCCCCTAAAACTGCAATGTTCCTTAATGTTATAAAGACAATAATTGCTCCAGCAAATATTGTTGCAAAAAAATAAACCTTGTATGATGATTTTTTTGTTTTTAGTGAAAAGAATACACCTATGAAGAGTACCGTTTCGGCAAAAGGGAAAGAAAAAAGCGAAAAGCCGCCTTTAAGTACTGGTCCTAATCCATTCGCAAGTATAGGTTTAATGTGGCTTGGATCAAACCGGGGTATTACCAATATCTGCACAACTGCTATGATAAATAAAATAGCAGGCAGCATATATGCACTCAATCTTCCTATTACCTCAACCCCTGATCTTACAGCTATTATGCCTACCAATCCCAAACATATCATCGGGACAAATATAGGTGTTTCGGGCATAGCCACTATATTTACAAATTCACCAAAGTTTCGTATTACCAAAGCACCCAGATGAAAGGCATACCATATATACAATACTGCAATGACCTTTCCTAAAATTTTCCCTAGTGTAATACTCAATATTTCATACAAATCCTTACCCGGGAAAAGCGAGAGTATACGTGAGTATACCAATATAATTGGGATCGCCATAACAATGCCCAGGATTCCTGCTATCCATGCGTCATTTTTAGCTTCTCCGCCAACGCCTAGAATAAGGGTACTTCCCATTATGAAAATAATCAGAGTACAAATTGCTTCTTTATCGGTAATTTGCTCTTTGCGCATAACAAACCTACTTTCCAAATACTGAGGTTATTGTTTCCCGTATCGGTGCTTCCGGGCTTGGTACTTTTACATCGAGAGATAAAAGTATTGCAACGGTAAGTGAAAATGCTGCCAATACCATATTGACCCAAAAATCACGCCAAAGCTTTTGCTTATACAGTGGCATAAACTCATAAATTATCAGCAATACATATACTATTAAAACTAATAAAATCATTTTTAATCGCCCACCTCTAACGGTTTTGCCATCATTGCACTATTTCTTATGTGTACTTTTGTAGTGACCTTTACCTGTAAATTCTTAAATATATCTTCCCACCTGTTCTCTACACCAGCCCATACCTTAGGCTTATCTTCCCGCAGCTTCGCACCAAACCCGAATATATCCGCTCCGTACTCAGACTGTACTTTTTTTATTAAGCTCTCTATCCGGGTTTTTAGTGTTTCTTCGGCAGATTGCTCAAGTTTTTTTCGTCCTTCTTCGTCAATGACGTTTTCGCTACCTCCAATTTCATCTATTGCAACAATTGTTTCGGTATTTATATTCATCTGTATGCTTCCATCTTGAAGGATGGTAGGCTCAACCTTTGTTTTGCTATTAAATACTTCAAGGGATACCGAAGGCATTGCATCCTCCGCTCCATCTTCCTGTTCTATTAGCAAGCCGCCTTTTATTTCATTTTGTATAAAAAGCATGTCCTTTGTTTCTTCTCCATCTATAAATCCTAGTAGTTTATCTTCCTTAAAAATTGCTGTTCCCATGATACGTGGAACAACCTTCCCATTTGTTTTATATAACTCAATCGCAGGAACCACAGCAGCAACACCTTGCGCTGCTAGCTCATTGGTAAACTCCCATATTTCTGTTTGAGGAGCTTTAGACAGACTTCGTTGGTTTTCTATCATGTATTCCAAATCAAATGACTTAACATCCTCATTCTTTTCTCCTATTTCAAGGACTTCCTTTGCAGATTCACCTTTAGAAACTAAAATATGAAAGTCCGCTCTTGTTTCAGCGTCCCTGTTGAACCAGTCAAGCACCTGTATTACTCCGTCAACAGCTAGCTGCCTGCTTATGATAACAACTTTTGTATGGCTCCAATACAGTCTTTTCCCTGACAAAGATATTCCATTCCTTACCGCGTCAAATATAGTTTTCCCTTCCGCTGTTATTATTCTTGACTCTGTTTTAGAGTCTTTTCCGCCGCTTACTTCTACAATTTCTACTGTTATTTTATACTTTCCATCCTTCCCCCTATCAATAGCCACGCCTGCTACAACTCCAAGTTTATCTATTTCTCTATAGTTCCAACAGCTTGCGGTTATTAACGGTATTATAAAAACTAAGAGAGCCAGTAGAATCATTCTTATGGTCTTCATATAGACTACTTCCCCCTGTTATTTTTCCTAGTTGATTGTCTAACCAGATTTTTTGCTGCTATTATCTTTGGTCTTAGAGTCATAGTCCACCATGGAGCTCGTATCCATACATCCTGAGCGTTATGGTTTTTAAATGTAGAAAGATTTAGCATATAAGGAACACCAAATGATCGCATTGTCATGAGATGGATAATTACAATCATAAAACCAAGAATATATCCATAGATACCCATAAACGAAGTTGTCAATAATAAAAAAGTTCGTACTATGATAGTTGCTCCTATCATACCTATATTCATCAATGTGGTTATACCGCTTAAGGCGGTTATGATTACAACCGGTGCACTGACCAACCTTGCTTCTACAGCTGCCTGACCCAATACTAAAGTTCCGACTATATTGACAGCCTGGCCTATGGGAGCCGGCATTCTGGTACCTGCCTCCCTTAATACATCAAATACTATAAGCATTAGAAGTAAGGATACAAACGTAGGAAAAGGGACACCTTGCCGTGAAGCTGCTATGCTTAACAGCAGCGGCGTAGGCAGCATTTCCTGGTGGTATGTGGTAACTGCCAGGTATAAAGCCGGAATACTTACCGAGATAATTGTCGCACTAGACCTCAGAAACCTGTTTATTGATGAATAAATGTAATTATTGTAATAATCTTCATTTGCTTGAGTAGTCTCTGCAATTACAAATGGAACTGTCAGTACAAAAGGACTTCCATCTACAAATACAGCTATTCGTCCCTCGAGCAGCTTTGCAGCAACTACGTCGGGCCTTTCGCTATATCCTACCGTTTCAAAGGGTGAAAAAGGCTCGTCCCTGATAAACTCCTGTATATACCCAGAGTCGATAACTCCGTCAATATCTATTTTATCCAACCGTTGCTCCAACTCGCTCAATATACTATCTAATGCCAAACCTTCAATATAGCAGATACATATTTTTGTATGTGTCCGCTCCCCTAGTTGCTTGAATTTGAACTTCAAATCAGGGTTCTTTATTTTTCGCCTGACTAAAGATAGATTTATGATAATGGATTCGTTAAATCCTTCCCTTGGCCCACGTACCACCCTTGTGGACTCCGGCTCACTGATAGCTCTTGTTTTCCAACCTTTTGAGTTTATGATTAGAGCCTTTTCGTATCCCTCCAAGAGAAAGATTGTATCTCCATAGGTTATAGAGCCGATAAGTTCATCAATATCCGCTGTTGCCTGGACACTGCCACATACGATTACCTTATACTGTAATTCTTCTAAAAGGTTGTCGCCGGATATTTCTTGAGCAAGGTTTCCGGATAGTATAGGCTGTATTATATTTTCATTAAGTATTTCAGTATTTACCATTCCATCAAAATATAAAATACAGCACTTTGCAGCAGCTAAATACTTATTTTGAAATCTTCTTATAATCAGCGTTTCGTCACCCGAAAAGATATTTTTAAATAAAGAAATATTATTTTCCAGTGATTTTGTCAAAGTTGATTCATTTTTAGTCTTTTTTGGAGCATTATCTTTTTTTATTTTTGTTTCATTAGTTTTGCGACTCTTTCCGAACATATCATCACCCTTAACAATTATTGACTATTTCACCGATAGATAAACACCAAGGAATTTGAACAACCTTATAATATAGAAATTTGAAGGAGTATTTGATATGAATTTGGATGAATTTAAGAATAAGATAATCACAAATGTGTATCATATTGACCCGGAAAGGGAACTTCCTATGCATAATCACCCTAAGTATGATGAGGTTTTTTACTGCTTTAAAGGTGAGGGACTTGGCGTACTGGAAGATAGCGAAGTTCAACTAGAAGTAGGTAGGGTGTTTGTAGTTCCTGCAGGTATTATGCATACTGTTAAAACGAACACAGAGCTCTTTGTTTGTTCCTTTCAGATACCCCCGGTCGAGGATTAGGTGTAGGAGAGTTTTTTAAATGTTGGTAGTGAAAATGGGGCATATGATATGCCCCATAAATCCTTTATTTCCCTATTAATTAATCCTTTTTACTATTTATTCTATTTAATAGATTTGTATAAAGCTGTAGATGAATTTCTTCATCTCTTTTGATTCTTAACAGAAGGTTTTTTATATCGGGCTCATCAATAAGTTCGGCATGTTTTGTATAGTTTTCTATAGCAGTTTTTTCCGCCTGAATATTTGCCTCCAGCATTTCTTTCGGACTGATACCATAATTGGGATTTTTCCCGTTCCAATAGTTACCCATGTTTTCGTGTCCACCTTTACACTCGGGATCACCACCGAGTTTTTCTATAGCTTCTCCCAGTAGTGCATAGTGCTTCATTTCAGCTTTTGCTATTGCTAAAACTGTCCGCGCAACTTCCACATTACCTCCGCCGTTTGTAAAATGCTGAAAGGTGTACTGGGTTATTGCGGTAAGCTCACTGTCTTTTCCTGCATAATCATCCATCAGCAGCTTTACATATTGTGGATTTTTGTCTACATTGCCTACTTTGGGGTAAGGCATATACTCTGCGTATTTATGAGGCTCTGTCATCAAAATCACCTCTACATTATTCTAATTCACAATATGTTATGCTTATGTAAACAGTTACTATTGTGGGTATTTATTATACAAATATAATAAATAGTGCAATAAATAAAAAAGGCTCCATATTCACAAGGTAGGGGGCTTAATGTACATAATATAAAACTACTCTATAATAAGCAATCTATATCTTCCCAAACATACGCGAATTGCTGTAGTTCCTTTCCTCCCCTGTTAATAATCCTCTCACCAACTATCTTTCCTCCCAAGTGTTCATAAAACAACCGTGAAGGGTTTTTTTCAAGCGTCCATAAAATCATATTTCTAACACTGTTCTCCATAAATTTTAACACTACTTCTTTTATAAGTAACTTTCCAATACCTTTGCGTTGATATTCCTTAAGTATATATATTGAACTGACTTCCCCCTCAAACAAATCATTAACCCTTTCTAAATTTGCTGAAACAAAACCAACAATCTCTCCTTCATCTGTCTCCGCAATATACATAAATTCCTTTCTGTTCTCATTAAATAATCTCTCATCCCAACCTTTTGCAATAACCTTATAGGATAGATTATTCAAATACTCTTCAGGCATAATTCCTTTGTAAGTGGTGCGATTGCTTTCAACCTGAACCTTTGCAACAGAAAGTAAATCATTCTTATTTACTTCTCTAATTATCATAGCCCTCACCCTCAGTTTAATAGTAGATTCTTTTCGATTTAGATGTAATAAACTGCAAAAAATATATAAAAATTATCCACTGTCCCCTATGGAAAGTCAGCTTAGGTTATGTGTAATCTGTGATACGATCATAGTTATGTTGCTATTCAACTCCCCTGTTTTGAGCCCACCACACCTTAGATATTTCCAGAAAATCTACCCCTGTTTTAATGACTTCAAGGGCATTATCAATTGAGCTTTCATTTGGGTAATGCTTAACAACAGCGTTATAGAACTCCCTTATCACTTTCCCTAAAGGTGTATTCCCATCAGTCAATTGTATAGCCTTATCTTTAGGCAAATTCCATACATATAAAGCATCCCTCTTTTCTAAAACCAGAACGCTATATAATATCGGCCATACCTTTGTACAAAGGAGCCTTATATTACTTGATAACCTTTCCCCTCCATGTTCCACTAAACAATCAATTATAAAATCGGGAACAGCTTTTAAATTCTCGAGGGACTTTTTCGCATTTTCTATTAGCTGCTCATTAGTTGCTTCATTTATCTGTGGGGTTCCGCTTACAACTTGATATGTACCTGAAATTAGCCCTATATCATTTTTTAAAGTATCAATATTTTTAACATCGCACTGAATATATCTAAATGGCTTAGGACAAATACTCGATAAATCCTTTTGAATTTTTAACCCCAACTCAATGGGAATTTTGCCATAGGAATTGAAAGCGGAACCCCTTAGATACAGCTTGAAATCAATATCACTACAGCCCGGAATAAAACCTCCCTTAACAGCAGAGCCATGAACAATCAATCCGTCAAACCAAGCCTCGGTATGCTTTTTATATGTATTTGAGACTTCATTTACTATTGCCTTGATTTTATTAGCTGTTTCATTTGTTGTGTTCATTATAACTCCCACTCCCGATACTTTCCAATGTTTACGCCATGGCATTTAAATATACTTGGTTCCATATCCGAGAATACATAGCCAATTACATAAACTGAATAATCATTAGCTTACTCTAAAATATATTTTTATCTTTTAGAATTTTTAGGGCTATCTCCTTAGCCTTAACACCTGTAGCCTCTTTTGGAGCTTCAATATTTGTTGCAAAAAAGTAGACATTTTCACCCTTTTCAACATATCCAACAAACCATCCAATGACATATTGATCGCTTGACCCCTGTCGAATAAACTTGCCACTTGCTAGACCGGATCCGGTTTTTCCCGACAGTACAGCATCATTTTCTTTTGATAAAACCAATATCTTTTTTACAATATCAATATTCCTTTTAGAGACAGGTACTTGATATGTATATATTCTTTTCAGAATTTCTACCTGTTGTTTTGGAGATATCTTCAAAGAAGCTTGCTGCCAAAACTGTGTTATACCGCCAGAAATATCCTTGTTGCCATAGCCTAATTTGTTTAAGTAAGAATGTTATCTTATTTTTTTAGTAATGTCAACGTTAAGTACGGATAGTTTACTCAAAATAAAAAAGGCCCAGTCTTAAGCAACAGAGCCTCTCATGCTAGTATGCATGCCGTAATTTAATTCCTTCGGAACAACAAGAACCACATTAACCTTAGTATACTCCTATATATGGCCTTTCCCCGCACACTCAGTCATGTATATAACATGTACCTGTATCAGGACAAAAACCCGGATTTTCAAGGCGTAACTTTTCGGTAAAATCAGGATCCTCTTTGCTTAGGGTATTAAAATAACAGTTTATCCTATGATTAAGAAACATATTATTCATTTGAAAAGCTATGGGATATTTTTTATTGACATGTCGATAGATCAGTCCATCTTCTGTAAACGGAGCCGGATACTCCGCAGCCGGTAGAGTAGGTATAAAGTCATGGTCATTGTAAATACGTATGCTTCTTTTTATCTCTTTGTTAAAGCATTTTACAAAAGTAGGGTCACCGACACGTCCAGCTGCAAACGTATATAAGGTAGTTTTTTTAAACTTAGTATTCATTGCAATATCTAAAGACGCAAGTATTGCTAAATCTCCCCCTAAGCTGTGACCTGTAATAAACAGTTTTTTTGATGGAGAAAGTCTGTTTAATTCTTCGATTAAATTATCTCTTGTGGATTGATAGATATTTGTAATTCCTCGATGGGTATTCCCTGTATTTTCTACATAAGGATAAGGCATTTGAAATATGTCCAGGTCTGAGTCCAAATCCTCATTTGTATCTGTTCCTCTAAACGCTAAAATGATTTTATCCTTTGACTCTGCAATAAAACCAAACACTGCTTGTTTAGGTTCAGCGACACCAGAAATAGCATTAATGGTATATCGGCGTTCAAAGCCTTTTGGTAAGATAAGCTTTCCTTTTTCAAAAAACGGGTAAGTTTGATAGCATATGGCTGCAAGTAGTATGGCATCTTCACTTCTAAAAAAACCTTTTATATTAGCAATACCCATTCTTGCAACTCCTTTCACAATTCAACATTATGTCTACTTCAGTATATGAAATGGTTTGCTTAATTGTTATGTGAATCGCGTAAATTATAGGTATGCTATTAATAGCTTTAGATTGATAATGAAATATTTTATCTATTCGTTTTAAGACAATTTTTATTTGGTTTTAATGTATATTTTTCAATCAAAATAAATGTTGTTATGCAAAATACCTGTATAAGTAAGTAATATATTAATTTCCAATCTCCATGAATAATAAAGATGTTCATTTTTGCATATGTAGTTTGAACTATAAGTGCAATAATATAAGCTGCTATTTTCCAATACCATTTTTTTAGTATACATACAAAGAATACAACTAAGGAAGATATAATAAGATGATTTGTAAAAGCAATTATGGTACTTGAAAGATAGAAATCCCTAGCTAGATTATTAATCAAACCTAACTGATAATGCTGCTTGCCTAAAAGCAATAGTATTGGAGTTGGAATGTGTATGATTAAAAATGCAACAAAGTAAAATATTATCGTCCTAGTTAATCCGCAACGTTCTTGATTCATTTTAGAAAACCATTTCTTTGTAATAAGCAAAAATAGAACAACATTAATAGCTGACATATAGTATCTCCACCAATGCTGCTCATATAGTCCGAGTTTTACAAATATATACTCTATAAGTACAAATATTACTGCAACCAAGGCAAAATAGCCATATCGCAAAGAATAAGCCACCATCACAGTCGCTGCTGCGGGGAACATGCTCGCATTGAGAAATAAATGGCCAAGTAAGTTCTGTGCCCAAGGGTTTTGGAACAAACCCGTTTTATATGCGTAAGAATTAAAAAGCCCAAGTACAATAAATTCGCCAATCCATGTTATTGCTGATGCAAATATATAAAACACTATGAATGTAGAAATTTTATAAGTATCTCTTTTCATATATATCGCATAGGCTGCAATTCCCATACTGATGGCAGCTAAGCCAATATACCACATTACGTTTGACATATTACACCCCGTTTTATTCATTAAGCTTATCATTACACTTTTGACAATAATTTTATTTGCTTCTATTTATTTAATGTTGCTTATTTCGATAGATTTATTCAAATAATATAGATAGTTTAAGTTGAAAGTGATTTTATCCAGTTAGGCAAATCGCACTTCCACAGCTCATTGCCTAACTGGAAATCACTAAGTTCAACCTAGACTATCTGTCATTCATATAACTTGTACTCTATATTATTCTCAACTAACTTTTGAAATATTTGAATATCTAAAATTAGGATAATATATATCATAGATAAGTCAGTGTAAACTTAGTGTTGTATTATCAAGTATCCACAAAGAACTTTTTATCTTACCCCTCAATCTTTAAACTACGCTCATTTAAGCATATATACGGAGTGTTTGACCAGTCATATAACTTGATTCATCCGAGGCTAAAAACACATAACCAGGTGCTATCTCAAAAGGCTGAGCAGCCCTTCCCATAGGAGTGGAAGTCCCCCATGAAGCGACAATATCAGGATTAAAGGCTGCAGGAACTATAGGTGTCCAAGTTTCACCTGGGGCTATACAATTTACGCGAATACCCCGCGGAAGTAAATTTCTGGATAGTGCCCCGGTGAATGTGACAATAGCACCCTTGGATGTTTCATAATCAACTGCACTTCCATAAGGCTCAAAAGCTGCTATGGAGGACGTGTTAATAATTGAGCTGCCTGGTTTCATATAAGGTAATGCAGCTTTCGTTAAATAAAAGCAGGAAAACACATTTACACTAAAGGTTAATTCCAACTGGCATTTTGATATATTTTCCACTTGATTTTTGGGAAAAATTACAGCAGCATTATTTACTAATATGTCCAATTTACCGAAATTACAAATAACCTCTTGAATAATATGCTGACAATTTAATTCGGAACTGATATCGGCAGCTATGGTTATACACTTTCTACCAAGTTGTATTATTCTGGACTTTGTTTCGGCTGCATCTACATGTTCGTTTAAATAAACTATGACAATATCCGCCCCTTCTTTTGAAAAGGCATAAGCAACAGCCCTGCCAATACCACTATCTCCACCTGTAATAACTGCCACCTTGTTCAATAGTTTTCCTCCGGATTTTTCGGGCAAAGGGGGTTCAGATATAGGCTTTGGAGTCATTATAGCCTCAATACCTGGCTGTTGGGGTTGATGCTGAGGAGGAAAGCTTGTTGGCAAATTATAAGGATTAAAGTACTGTCTCATTTATAGACATCCCCATTAAAAACTTTTCTTACATACATGATATGTATTTTATTCCGAAATGGTTAAACTAAATAATTATAGAACTGACCCGATGATGTTACGCCTATTTAAATTTCCGAAATAAAGATTTTATCTGTAACATTGGATATGAGAAAAATATTTCCTGCAATTTATGGAAAGCTGTCTATAATAATAAATTTTCTTAATTTGGGGTAATATTAAAGAAAATAAATAATTGGAGTTAAAAAAATGACTGAACATAAAAATATAAACAAATTAATTAATGAGAAATCTCCTTACCTTCTTCAACATGCTCACAACCCAGTTGATTGGTATCCATGGGGGCCCGAGGCTTTTTTACGTGCAGTAGATGAGGACAAACCCATATTTTAAAGTATTGGCTATAGCACCTGCCATTGGTGTCACAACCGTCATGGTATCTAAAAAAAGCACTATAATTAAAAGTACAGAATACTTGATGAAGAGAAACTTTTATCAACGGAATATATCGCTACCTTTAAACACATACTAGTTGCAAGTGTAATAACTAATTCCTTCTATCGAGGTGAGCTAAATGAATCCTCATTTATACACTTTTTTAATAAGCTTTGTTTTATTTTTATTATTACTTGACTGGGAAAAAATACATATTAATATTTATGGTGGAATTATCGCAGCAGTATTTAAGCTCATTTTCAACCTGGATGCATCTATTTTACGCCTTTGGAAATACAATGGAGTTAATTCACATTTGCCTGATTCCATCCTTTTTTCAGATAATATTAATATATTTACCATCGGGTTTGCATTTACAATGGGAATTCTATTTTTACAATTCCTGCCGCATAACATATACTTGCAGTTAACTCATGGTCTACTTTGGGCACTGTTTTATGTTTTGCTTAAATATATATCTGCGGCGTTTAATATACTGACTTATATCTATCTTAAACCCTATGGTGCATCACATATACTCCTTTTTCTATTAAGTCTTGCCTGGTTTAAAACCAATTTTCTTAAACCCAATAAATTTCTAAATACTTAGCAAGAGGTGATATTTTGAAATCAATTATATTAAATGGTTGGTTCTACACTTTCATTATTGGCTGGGTTGTTTTTTTATTGTTAATTGATTGGCACTTATTCAAAAAAAACGTTTGGGCAGGTATAGCTTGTTCTATTTTGGAATTATGGCAAGATGGAGTTAGTATTCACTTGGGATTGTACCGTGTACAAAACGCTGGCATATACTTGCTGGGAATACCAGTTTTCTTTACAATTGGACTTGCATTTACTATGGGGGTAATATTTATGCAGTATTTACCAAGCAATAACAAATTACAATTAATACATATATTTGTATTCTCAATAGGGTTTGTAATCTTCGAAACCCGCTTAGTCAAATACGGCTTTCTTGTACATATACATTATAATTATACGGCCAGTTTTTTTATTAATATACTTATTATGACAAGCATTGCGTGGTTTAAACAATTAGTTTATATCTCCAAATCCAAATGAGGTGGTATTATGTGGAAGTTTTATCTATACATTACACTGGAGGGAGTAGGGATATATATCTGGTGTAAAATTATCAATATATTAGATAAGAAGTACCCAACTTGATATACAAGTAGATTAATTATTATTAGAAACTCATTTTTATTGTTTTCATCAAATCAGGGTAATAATAAACTGAATATTTCTTTAGGAGATGAAAAAATGTCTGAACATAAATACAACAATAAACTCTTGCAGGAAAAATCCCCCTATCTCCTGCAGCATGCCCATAATCCCGTAGACTGGTATCCATGGGGACCTGAAACCTTTTCCCGTGCGGCGGCCGAGGATAAGCCCATATTTCTGAGTATCGGTTATTCAACATGCCATTGGTGTCATGTCATGGAGCGCGAATGCTTTGAGGATGAGGAAGTAGCGGAAGTACTCAACAAGTACTTTATTTCCATCAAGGTAGACCGTGAAGAGCGCCCTGATGTTGACCACATTTATATGACTGTGTGTCAAGCTCTGACAGGCCATGGCGGCTGGCCCCTTACTATATTTATGACCCCCGAAAAAAAGCCATTTTATGCCGGCACCTACTTCCCTAAGAACCGCCGTATGGGAATGCCAGGACTGATGGCAGTCCTGGATAGCGTGCATAAGGCATGGACTTCCGACAAGAGTGAGCTTATACACTCGGGTAATAGAATAGCCTCTGCTATCACCGAAACTTTTACCGACACTCTGGATGAGATACCTTCGGAAGAGCTGATTCACGAAGCATTTCAGGATTTCAAAAATGATTTTGACAGTGTATATGGCGGGTTTGGTGACGCTCCAAAGTTTCCAACAGCCCACAATTTATCATTCCTGCTAAGATACTGGTATAAGACAAAGAGTGCTCCTGCACTTGATATGGTGGAAAAAACCCTCGATTCAATGCATAGAGGGGGTATATACGACCATATAGGGTTCGGCTTCTCCCGCTATTCCACCGATAGGAAATGGCTTGTACCCCATTTTGAAAAAATGCTGTATGACAATGCCCTGCTGGCTATAGCATACCTGGAGACTTTCCATGCTACTAGGAAAGAAAAGTATGCAGAAACCGCAAGACAGATATTTACTTATGTTCTTAGGGATATGACCTCGCCGGAAGGAGGCTTTTACTCGGCTGAAGACGCTGACTCTGAGGGTGAAGAGGGCAAGTTTTATGTATGGTCTCTTGATGAAGTTAAACAGGTACTTGGAGACCCTGATGGTGAAAGGTTCTGCCAGTATTATAACATTACCCCGGAAGGAAATTTCGAAGGCTTCAGTATACCAAACCTTATAAAAAACTCTATACCTGATGAGGACAGGGAGTTTATCAACTCAAGCAGAGAAAAGCTTTTTGACTACAGAGAAAAAAGAGTCCACCCCTATAAGGATGATAAAATACTTACCGCATGGAACGGGCTTATGATTGCAGCTATGGCTATCGGCTCCAAGATACTGGGCGATAAGCAGTACAGACAGGCAGCTGAAAGAGCGGTAGATTTCATATTCTCAAAGCTGGTAAGAAATGACGGGCGTTTGATGGCAAGGTATCGTGACGGTGAAGCTGCCTATCCCGGATATGTAGATGACTACGCATTTTTGATATGGGGCTTGATAGAGCTTTACGAGGCTACCTATAAGCCTGAATATCTCCAAAAAGCATTAAGATTAAACGATGACCTGATCAGGTATTTCTGGGATGAAGATAACGGAGGGCTCTTCATATATGGAAGTGATAGCGAGCAGCTTATTATGCGGCCCAAAGAAATCTACGATGGAGCTACCCCTTCGGGCAACTCGGTCTCGGCTCTGAATTTCTTGAGACTTGCCCATCTGACAGGTAAGCATGAACTGGAGGAAAAAGCCTCCGAAATGTTCAAGGTGTTTGGCAACAGCTTCCAAAGGGCTCCTAGAGGCTATGCATTCTCGCTTACAGCACTGATGTTTGCACAATCAAGGGCCAAGGATATAGTGATAGTGGGTAATGCCGATTATAATGATACTAAAGAAATGCTTGATATAATCAGGGAGAATTTCAGGCCCTTTACAATCTCGCTGCTTTACTCTGATGATACCAATGAACTAAGGACAATAGCTCCCTTTGTAGAGAACTACAGGAGTATCGAAGGTAAGCCCACTGCTTATGTGTGTGAGAATTTCACATGTCAGTCACCTATAACCGATACAGGGGAATTCAGAGATATACTCGCTCATTAGAAGCTTTTTGAAATAATTTAGAATTATTAAAGCTGTGGCTGTCACTAAATTTAATCTTCCGGACAGCCACAACCTTAACACCCATACCTTTTAGTTTTTATACTTTAGAATAAGAGTACCGTAAGGTTTTAGCTTTACCTTTTCTTTTGCCTTATAGGAACTTCCCGAAATCAGCTCTTGAGCATTTTTCTGTACATCTACTGTCTTAGTTTCACCGCTTAAATTATGTACTACCATAATTTTACCAGATATGTCATAGGCATATGTTCTTGCCGGTGATTTCAATTTAGTGTAGGTTCCAGCGAAGAATTCAGGATTCTGCTTACGTATGCTTATTAGCTTTTTATAGTAGTTTAGAATACTATCAGGCTTATCTTTCTGTTCTTCAACCGATACACCATCCTTCACATCGGTGTATCCCATGCTCGACATAGTTTCCCTTCTCCAGCTTGCTTCTGTAACCATTCCCTTTCCTTCAGCTGCTGCATACCAGTCCAAAGGCTCTCTTATATGAGGATGTGAGCCGCCTCCTAACTGCCCAAGCTCGTCACCATAGTATACAAAGGGTGTACCGGGCAATGTCATTTGCAGTGCAGCTGCCAGTTTTATATTATCCGCTTCTCCGTTTAACTCCGAAGCGGCCCTGTCCATATCATGATTTGATATAAATGTGGAGTCGATAAACCTCGTAGAATAGCTGCTATATTTGTTGTGCATTGCACTTATTTCTCGTAGAATATCCCTTTCATGACCTCTTGCTGCTGCCAACATAACACCTCTAAGCGGGAAGTTAAAGGATGAATCCATGTCTTTATAATACTCTGCGATTTCATCCGTTCCTGCCCAGTTCTCCCCTAACACAAAGGCATTTGGATTTACTGATTTTATATAACTGTTGAATTCCTGCCAAAAGTTGTGTGTAACCTCTCTATCCTCACTATCAATGTGCATAGAGGCATCCAGCCTAAATCCGTCAACACCTTTGTCAATCCAGAATTTTGCTATTTTCTTTGCCTCACTCCTTACTTGATGGTTTCTCATATTTAAATCCGGCATTCCAAAAGAAAATATTGCATTATAGTATGAGCTGTTGTTCAGCCTTCTCCATGGATTCTGTCCAAGAGGCCCGTTTTCCGAGAGATTATCCAATGCACCTGCCCAAGTATAATAATTTCTGTAGGCACTTCCAGTTCCTTTCCTAGCCTCTTTGAACCAATAATTCTCGGTTGAGGAATGATTCAGAACTAAATCCAGAATTACCTTAATACCATTATTATGTGCTGTCTGTAAGAATTCATCAAAATCCTTCATTGTTCCGTATTTAGGGTTAATCTTATAATAGTCGCTAACATCATAGCCGTGATAGGTAGGAGAATCGAAGCAAGGCATTAGCCAAAGCGCATTTACGCCTAGGTCTTTAAAGTAGCCAATCTTTTCTGTCATACCCTTGAAGTCGCCTAATCCATCACCATCTCCATCGTAAAAATTCATTACGGCTACTTCATAAAACACACTTTTTCTTGCCCATTCAGCTACTTTATCGGTATCTGTGCTATCAAGTTTCAAAAATGATAATACCGGGCTTTGCTTAGTCTTAGCATTTTTCGTAACCAATATGGTAAAGTAATATCTCTCTCCCGGCTCTAAGCCCCCCAACTTCAATCCGTTATTAAGATACTTGTTTACACTTTTAACTTTCTTTAAGGCATTAGGACTTTTGCCTATAAACATTTCTACGTTAGCTCCTGCTTCTGTTTTAAATAGAAACTTAATGGTTTGTTCATCTATATCTATAAATTCATTTTCCCTTTCAAGTATTGGCCGTTCCTTCCACTCCGTGCTTTCTAACAATGGTTCTCTTGTATAAACCTCAGGATCTCCTTCTACTATCCAAAATTCCTTGTTTTTAAGTATGTCCGGTAGATATCTCTCTATTGTATAATCCAACACATTACTACGGTGAATTATGAAACCTAACGGCTTTGTCCTCAATTTCACAGGAATATCAATATACACCCCGAAACCATCGGTCTTATTAAAGGCTAATGGATCTGCCCATTCTGTGCCCTTGGAGATTGCCTCTCCCTGAATATGTAATCCCCAGAGTGAATAATCTCCCCCACTGCGATGATAGTGTATTCTGATAGTGTTTTGCGCTATGGCCGATACAACAAATACTTTAAAGGATTTAGTTTTTCCATCGCCTGTTTTAACAGTTATTGTAGTACTACCTTCACTAATCGCGGTTGCCCTTCCATCATTATCAACCCTGACTATTTTTTCATCGCTGCTTTCCCAGCTAATGGGCTTTACAGGTAAAGTATCGGACGTAAGTGCCAGAGTATAATTTATCCATTCTCCTACCTTTAGGGTTCTACCCTCACCATTTACTGTTAGCATTTCGTTTTGAATTGATATACCGCACTGTAACACTATAAAACTCATTGTTACAAATAGCACAGCTAATCCGGCAATCCACAGCTTTCTTATCTTCATCCTAACCCCTCCACAAGCAGCATGTAAAAGATTCACAAGCTCCATGCCACTTTTTTCCTCATTGTTCTCCGACCATAGATTCTATATTTCAACTGGAATTTCCTTCGTTATAATCAACAGTTCTTCGGCTAATTTTTTAGCACTTTTAACTATTCAGCATTATGAAGAAAGGCAGCAGCTTATATAACACCATTAAGCTGTTGCCTTTGATTTGTTATTGACCTCTATAATGCCATCTTTACTTGAGAGCAATAAACTTCTCAATGTCATCCTCTATCAGTTTTAACGCGCTTCTCCAGTAATCGACCGAGTGAACATCGATTCCAGCCATCGCTGCCACATCAGCTATGTTTTTCTTACCGGTTGTCGCCAGAAGCTTATCATATTCTTCTACAAATGCCTGCCCTCTCTTGAGATATTCAGCATAAAGCCCCTTTGCAAAGAGGAGTCCAAAGGCATAGGGGAAGTTGTAAAAATTTGCTTCAGCATAGTAATAGTGTGGCTTGCATGCCCACATATACGGATGTAGGCAATTTTGATCCAATCCGTCCCCGTAGGCTTCCTTTTGAGCGCTAATCATAATTTCCTTTAGTTCATTTACTGACAGTGAGCTTTCCACCCTACGTTCAAATACTCTGCTTTCAAAAAGAAATCTGCTGTATATATCTACAATTACCTGTCCGGAATCCGCTAAGTCGTTTTCCAGAATTGCAAAGGTTTCTTCCTCCGAAGCAGTCTTTAGTGCAGCGTTCTTTATTATTGTCTCACAAAAAATAGAAGCTGTCTCCGCTATGGGCATTGTATAATTATTATTCAGATATGTTTCCTTTACAAGGCACTCCCCATGATAGCCATGCCCCAACTCATGCGCCAGTGTAGTAACATCATTGAAACTCCCTGTAAAATTGGTAAGTATCCTGCTCTCCTTTATGGAGTGAAGATTAGAACAGAATGCTCCACCTCTTTTGCCTTCCCTTGGCTCTACATCAATCCACCTTTTCTTAAAGGCGTTATCTGCATAATCGGCAAGCTTATCACTAAAGCTTCTAAAATTTTTGACTATAAATTCTCTGGCTTCATCATAGGTAAAACGCATATCAACGCTGCCCATTGGTGCAAACAGGTCATAAAAAGGCAGTCCATTGCTATGGCCTAAAAGTTCGGCTTTCTTGCGGTAATACTTATGAAACACAGGTAAAAATTCACGTATAGCCGCTAGCATAGCCTGAAGAGCTTTTTCATCAATTCTGGAATCTATCAGTGACTTTTCCAGTGGAGAGGAATATCCCCTCATCTGCGACATTGTTATTACCTCACCTTTTATACCATTCAGGCAGGCTGCAGATGAATCTTCTATTTTTTTATAGGATTCCAATTCGGCGTGGTAGGCAGTCTTCCTTGTTTCCGCTTCCTTTTCATGAGCCATATTCCTAATAGTAGATAAAGGCAGACGCTTCTCTTCTCCGTTTACTTTTATATCTACAAGCAAGGTGGAAGTCAAAAGCTCCTGCAGCTTTGACCATGCACCAGAGCCGGTATTTTTCATCTTGGCCGCCAGAATTTCTTCCTTTTCACTCAACATATAACGGCTGTTGGCGTAAACTTCCTCGATAAAGAAACGATGCTCCTCCAAGAGCTCCGATTCTCCGATAACCTCGTCCAGATTTTCCAGTGATGAAACCCATTTCTGGAAGACTACCTGAGGCCCCGTAAGTTCTATAATGCTGTGCTCAAGCTTTTCAACAAACTGCAGTGCCTTTTCGCTCCGGGCATTTACACTCAGCACCAGTTCGGAATAGCTCAGCAATCGGGTAAACAAGTCGTAGAACTCATTTAAGTTTGTTATATAAGCCTCCAACTTGTCTTTTGCGTTTGCCTTATCTTCCAAATTAATTCTAGCCCATTCAGTTATCTCACCGATTTTTTTGAGACATGTTTCCATGTCGTTTTTAAACTCTTGTGATTCAAAGGATGTATATAGTTCATCCAAACTCCATTCGAGATTCATCTTTCCCTCCATGCATTTACACTTTTAACTCATTATACCGCTCTTTTTTATAAGTTCAATAGCCCTTAGTATCTTCTCTTCCGACTGTACTAAAGCCATTCTGACGTAGCCTTCTCCCATCTCCCCGAAGCTGCTGCCGGGAACCACGATTACACCTGTCCTTTCAAGCAGATCAAAGGTGAACTCTACCGATGAGGAATATTTCCCGGGAATAGGAGCCCAAACAAACATCGTCGCCGGCGGTTTATCAATGGTCCACCCTATTTTCCCGAGGCCGTCTACCAGCATGTCTCTCCTCTTCTGGTAGGTCAGCATGGTTTCCCGTACATAATCCTGTGGCCCATTCAGTGCAGCAACCGCAGCCTTCTGGACAGGAAGAAATATTCCATAATCCATATGGGATTTGAGGTTTCTAAGCTGCTCTATGATTTTTTTATTCCCTAATGCAAAGGATATTCTGCACCCAGGTATATTATGCGATTTTGACAGGGAATTAAACTCTATCCCGATATCTCTTGCACCCGTGTAGCTCAAGAAGCTTCCCCCCTTCTTTCCGTCAAACACAAGCTCACTGTAAGCATTATCATGAAGAACAGCTATATCATATTTCTTTGCAAACCATACAAGCTTCTCATAAAATTCCGGCGGTGCTACAGCAGCAACGGGGTTATTTGGATAGGAAACAATCATCAGCTTGGCTTCATGAGCCACTGAAGCGGGTATAGCCTCTAAATCTATCAAAAAATCATTATTCTTTAATAAAGGCATCCTATATAGATTTGCACAAGCAACCGACGGCCCTACACTGAATATAGGGTAGCCCGGATCTGGAACCATTACAGTCTCCCCAGGGTCTGCCAGAGTGAGGGATATGTGGGACAATCCCTCCTGAGATCCCATAAGGGACAGTATCTCATCGGGTTCTAATTGCACGCCGTATCTTGTTTTATACCACTGAATAACGGCGTCCAGCAGTTCAGGAATATCTTTTATTGCGTATTTATAATTTTCAGGACGTCCTACCTCTTCCTGCATAACTTTTATTACATGAAGAGCAGGAGGCATATCGGGGGTACCTATGCTGAAATTTATTACCTCACGGCCCTTTGACTGAAGCTCATTCTTTTTGTTCTCCAACTGGGAAAATACTGCCGATGTAAGACCATTCATTCTTCTTGAAAAATTCATTTTAACCACCCATCTTTTAAATAAAATCAGAAAAAACACATTATTAGCAGACAAAGCCAAGTCAAAAAGCCAAAATACAATTATTTTGGCTTTTTACTCTATAGTAATTTATAGCTCAATTATATCATATCTTATAGCTAAGTTAGCGTAAACTTAGTGTTTTCGTCTAGTGCCTTGTAACAGAATTCGTTTCTAGCAGCAAAGCACTAGGTAACCGACTTTGGTAAATGCGGCTTGCCTAACCGGACCAAACACTTTTATAATTAAGGTTGCAAATCCAAGTCCAGCTTTTCACCTTCATTAGTATCCAAAACCCATGATATCTCTAAGCTTTTTTGCCACGTCTTTGCTTATATCATATTCATTCCTGTTAATCAGTATGGCAGGACAACCATCCCCCGCCAAAACAGCACACACTATTTTATCACCACAGTAAAACTCTATGCTGTTATTATCAAAAGGACATTTTGATGGTTCGCAGTAGGTTCCCTTTCTTAGCTCCGCTACAATAGGTTCAATCTCACCAGGATTATCTAAAGTAACTACGTTATCACCCTTGGTCATTACAATGCGCTTTACACCCTTCAGTCCAGCAATATCATAATACTGCCACCCTGCAATTTCGTGCATTTTTTTCCTCAGCTTTGGTGCCTTAATATCAATACTATCCACATCTACCCACGGCATCCCGTGGAAAAGTACACTGATGTATTGTCCATCCATCGTAGGATATAGTGAAATAGCCTTTTCATCCCCAAAATCCATCCCCAAACTTACGCCACTGTGCTTTGTCAAAGGCCCCTTTACAACTATCCCTTCCTCAATAAGTCCTATCAGTTCCTGTGCAAGTTTTTCATCGTCTATGCTCTTCCCTTGCCTCTCACCAAAGGAACCATAGCCTATGGAATATATTTTACCACAGGGTAATACAAGGTGGTTTTTCTTTGTAAAGGGTTTATCCTTTCTATTTGAACCTTTCAATGTTACTATAGGGGTTTTGTCTCTATTTTGTGCAGGAGAAGCAGAAGGAGTTGCAACTACCTGCTTTGGTGTTGTTTGCACCTTCATACCCGAGGTTGCTGCTACCGTACCAGCGTCTCCAACTCTATTTTCCGATAAAGCTTTGTCTTTGAAACCGGAACATCCTGCAAGTGAAAGAGTTAATACAATGCATATAAGTTTTGAATTAAGCCTCAACATATTATAAATCCTTCCTGTGTTAAAAGTAGTCTTTATAATATTTATACAAAATTATTTATCAGAACTATAACAGCGTTGTAAATTATTTGTAAACCCTTTCACCTACTAACCGTACTTTTTATGTATAAGATGTACTTATAATAAAAAGCTGCTTATTGAAAGCAGCACTTTTGCTTTATTATTCATGTCAAACGAAATACCTTTAACAATGCTTAACTTTACTAAGCTTTTATCACAGGTTTCAAAAAAGTTATAAGCCTTTTAGATATTTAACTTCAGTTTATTCTGTTTCTTGAATCAGTCCTAACTTTTGTATAACTTCCACCAGTTTCTTAGTATCGATAGGCTTTGAGGCATACGCTTCACAGCCATACTCAAAGGCAGTTTGTACAAACTGTGCCTCCGCAAGGGCTGTAGTCATTATAATTTTCGCCCTCTTTTCGGGAAGTATACCTTTCTGTGTTTCCAAATCCCTTATAGCTTTCAAGACCTTGACACCATCAACCTTTGGCATCATTATATCAAGGCAGATGAGGTCGTAGGGTTGCTTTTCCCTCATAGATAACATATATGCGTCTATTGCCTCAAGCCCGTCTACTACTACATCACATTCTCCATACTGAGAAAGGAATTTACTCAAAAACTTCCTGCTGGTTAAATCGTCTTCTGCTATCAGTATTCTCATTCCTGACTCCTCCTCTATTTTAAATCAATGATTTTCGATAGATTTCAAAATCCTGCGCTACTTGTAAGGAGTATTTGATTGTTTCTTGCAAATTTCCCCTCCTTGCGGCAAGTTCGATTTTAAATGCTGAAGCCTTGATTTCATCAATACCCGCATTATTGCAAAAATTCTTGACTTCATGGGCTACAGCCTCAATCAATAACAAATCACCGGTTTCTATTGCAGTAGCAAGTTCTTTAATAACGGCTGCAATCTCATCAAGTACAGGCTCACTAGTTTGAACACATAAAGCATCCCCTTCGGAGAATAAAACCTCCCCATTTTCATCTATTCTCACTCTTGTAGGGTAATTCATATCCTGTTCCTTTTTAGCATAAACCATATCTATAGCATGAAAGAGTTCCTCAATCCGTATAGGTTTTGCCAAGTACTCATCCATACCCATTGCTATAAACTTTTCTCTATCTCCCTGAAGTGCATGGGCAGTAAGTGCAATGATTGGTGTATGCTTTTGATCACCCTCACTTTCCAGTATTCTTTTAGTTGTCTCAATACCATCCATACCCGGCATTTGGATATCCATAAGTATTGCATTATACTTATTACTTGCATAGAGATTAAGGGCTTCAAAACCGTTATTTGCTATATCCACCGAGCACCCCTTTTCTTTAAGCATACGGGTTATAACTGTCTGATTAACCTCATCATCCTCTACAAGAAGTAACTTCATAGGTTTGGTAGACGTATTTATCTGCTGAATGTGGGATGGCTTTTTAATATATTGACCTCCATGTCTAAACCTAATTGTGAAACAGAAGTTACTACCTTTACCCTTCTCACTTTCCACCCATATTGCTCCACCCATCATTTCTACAAGCTGCTTGCATATGACAAGCCCAAGGCCAGTTCCCCCAAACCGACGGGTGATTGAACCATCCACCTGACTAAATGTCTTGAAAAGCCTGCTCATATCCTCTTTACCAATGCCTATACCGGTATCGGTTATTGTGAATTTCAACTCTATGTAGTCTTCTGGAGTTTGGTTTTTCTTTATTGCTACCGATACATCACCGCTTTCGGTAAATTTAACAGCATTTCCGATTAAGTTATTCAGTACTTGCTGCAATCTGTTGGGATCACCTGCCAGATATTGGGGTATGCTTGCCGAAAACGTATAGTTAAGTTCCAAACCTTTTTGATTAGCACGTGGGCTATGTACCTTCACTGTATCTTCTACCAGCCTCCTGATATCAAAGTCTATATTTTCAATAATTAATTTGCCAGCTTCCATTTTCGAAAAATCTAATATGTCATTTATTATTTTGAGCAGGGAATTTGCACAGGACTTTGCAGTATTCAGATTGTCCTTTTGTTCATAGCTCAAATCAGTCAGCAAAGTGAGATCTATCATTCCCACAATTCCGTTTATCGGCGTACGGATTTCGTGACTCATATTGGCAAGGAATTCGCTTTTTGCACGGTTAGCTGACTCCGCGTCCTCTTTTGCTTTTTTTAGTGTTTCTGCTGCTTTCCTTTCATCTGTTATGTCGGTAAGAATTACAGCAAAATAACCTTCTTCGGGACTATAGACATATACAGAGCACCACTTGTCAGTATTTTTTATGTATATTTCATCTATTTTAAGGCTCTTTCCGATAGAATCTGCAGACTTTATCACTTCGAAAGCCTTATACAACATATACTTACGCCTTGATATCATATTGAGCATTTTCTTTCCCACAATGTCCTCCCGTTTTATACCCACTAAATTCACGAAAGCATTGTTTATCTCCACGCAGATACAGTCTATGGGATTGTTATCAATGTCAGTTAAAACCTTGAAGTATCCAAAACCGTTATTCATATTCATAAGAAGGGTTTGATACTTTGTACGACTTGCATTTAGTTCAATACTTGCCTTCTTTCTTTCTGTAATATCCCGGGCAATAGAAAGGATTAACTTTTTATCATTCATTTCAAAACAGTGTGAGCTTATTTCTACAGGTATTTCCTTTCCACTCTTTGATACATGTAGAGCCTCATAGGTATAGGTACCCTGTTCTATGACTTTTTCTATAACCTCTAGCTTATTTTTCCCACTTTCATCACTATTGATTTCTAAAGGTGACATTCCTATGAGTTCCTCACGGCTATACTCCAGCGTCTTGCATGCTACATCGTTTGCCTCAACAAATCTGCTGATTATATTACTGTCCACTACGACTTCGTGCAAATAAATTGCATCAGTTGCCTTGTTAAAAAGCGTTCTAAACTTTTCTTCGCTGTCTCGTATAACTTTTTCAGCATGCTTCCGCTCGGTAATGTCTCTAATTATACTGACCAAAACTTTTTTGTCACCTATAACCGCACCTTGCGAATTCACCTCGACAGGTAAAGACCTTCCATCCTTACGATAATGTATAGTTTCGAAGAATATACCTGAGTCATTGGCTATCTCTATTTGCTTACCTGTCTCCACCTTATTTTTTCTCAGGTCATATATACTAAGAGATAATAGCTCACTATAAGAATATCCATAGGCTTTTACAGCAGCTTCATTTGCTTCGATTATCCTCCCATCGTTATCTATAAAAAGGATAATATCACGGGCATTTTCAGAAAGGATCCGGTAACGATTTAAGCCTTCCTCTGCAACCTTCCTGTCGTGAATATCAATTCCCATGCCGATATAGCCGTCGAAATTCCCTTCAATATCGTACAGTGGCCTTGCTACATTCAGTAACCACCGATATTGACCGTCATGTCTGCGTATCTGTATTTCAATTTCAAAAGGCTTACGTTCCTTAAACGCTCTGCGATAAGCAGTACGTAGCCTTTTTACATCCCTGGGATACAAATGCTCCATCCATCCTAAGTCATGTCCCTGTGCAGCCGTTGTCCCTGTAAGCTCCTCCCAGTTCTTATCAAGATAATTACACCTGTGGTCAAGCCCTGTCTTCCATATGATAGTAGGGAAATTTTCCAGTATATGAAGGTAGAAATTACTGATTTCTCCAAGGGTTATTTCAAACTCCTTACGTTCTGTAATGTCATATACAGCTCCGATAAAGCCAGCAAAACTTCCGTCAATGTCATAGTACGGAGTACCTATACTCATTACCCATCGGTATTCACCGTCATATCTTAACATCCTATGCTCTATCTCAAATATAGTACGCTTGTCGAAAGCCTCATAATAAATTCTTTTATACCTTTCAACATCCTCCGGATAAAGGTTCTTTAGCCAACGGTCCCCTATTGCCTCATCCAACTCCAGTCCCGTAAATTTTAGCCAGGTTTTATTTAAATAATCACATTTCATAGTAGTGTTCGCTCTCCAAACCATTGTAGGAAAATTCTCTATCATTTTAAGAAATGATTCCTTGGAGCGAATAAGGTTTTCTTCATACTTTTTTTGTTCGGTGATATCCTCAATAGCCACCATTACACTGTTTTCACCGCCTAAAGTAACAGGTACGAAATTAATCTTGTACCAGGGGGTAAACTGTCTGCCATCAATTAATCGAGTGTAACTTATAATGATGTCATTGCATGGAGAACCTGAACTTAATACTTTTTCAAAAGACTCCTTTATACTACATTCAGCACATTTTTCACTTTTCCCACAGCCTTGTTCTAAGCTGTTAATACAGTGCATCCCATCGCCAAAGCGCCGGTATATTATTTCATTAAGGTTACAGCTCTGAATCTCCAGAAAGGCTTTATTAGCCTGCTTAATTACTGCATTTCCATCTAACACAAGCATACTTACCGGAGCAAACTCAAAGATTGATTGTAGATTGTTCCTTTCAATCCTCAACTCTTCTTCCATATGTTTTATGCGGGTAATGTCACGAAATACAATAACAACCCCATTTATATTACCATCGGAATCTTGAATCGGCGAACAGCTTGCCGAAATATACTTCTTTGAACCGTCTCTAGCAATAAGAGCTGAATAGTTTTTTAGTCCTATAACAGCACCTGCTGTAATAGCTGCTTTAATGGGGCTGTCAATGGTACTATTGGTACTTGTATTAAAAATGGGGAAAACCTCTTCAAATTGTCTCCCATACGCTTCATTAGCTTTCCAGCCGGTAAGCTGTTCTGCTCTATTGTTCATAAAATCTATATTACCATTTATATCAGTGGATATTACCCCATCACCTATACATGCAAATGCAGCTGCCATACGTTCTATTTCGGGACAATACTGTACTTTTGCACTGTGTTCAATGGTCATTTTGCCCTACCTACCTTCCTAAATAGTAATGGGTTGTGTAGCCTACGCTTATGTATATCACCTTAACATTGAAAATATTGTATGGGGTATATTTTCAAGAGAAACCTGTTTTTCTACTGCCCCTATATCATAAGCAACCTTTGGCATTCCATAGACTATAGAGGACTTCTCATCCTGCCCTATAGTCCTTGCACCTTTTCTTCTCATAGCGAGAAGACCTTTAGCTCCGTCGTATCCCATCCCTGTGAGAATAATACCAATAGCATTATCTCCAACTTCTTTTGCTACCGATTGAAATAGCACATCTACCGAAGGGCAATGGCCATTTACTCTATCTCCATAAAAACACTCTACCTTATATTTATCTCCAACTCGTCTTACCTTCATATGTCGGTCACCTGGGGAAACCAGTACCCTTCCTTGCTCCAGATAGTCACCGGTTTCCGCTTCCTTTACTTCAAAGGCAGTGGAATTATTAAGCCTATCCGCAAACATTCGGGAAAACACAGGAGGAATATGCTGTACTACCAATATTCCCGGCATGGTCTTGGGAAGATATTTTAATATATTGTATATCGCTTGAGTACCACCGGTAGAAGCCCCGATTGCAATAACCTTGTTAGTGTCTATATTATCATTTATAAGTCCATGGCTTGTGATCATACTTTTTAAATCTAATACTTTTGCATTGGCTGCTGTCTTTATTTTATCTATCATTTCATTGATAAACCCCTCTACACTTCCGGGTGATTGGACATCAGGCTTTGTTACAAAATCAACCGCCCCTACACTCATAGAATCAAAAACAGCTTCACTAACGGTACTTACTACGATTACCGGCAACGGGTACTGAGGAAGCAGTCTTCTAATAAACTCAATACCATTCATTCTAGGCATTTCTACATCGCAGGTTATAACATCAGGCTCAAACTCCAATATCTTATCCCTCGCGTCAAAGGGGTCAACTGCTTTTGCAACAACGTCTATGTAAGGGTCAGAAGAAATTCCTCTTGACAGTATCTCCCTAAACACCATACTATCATCAACAACCAAAACCCGAATCTTTTTACCGCTCTTCATACCATCACCCCTTATTTAAATCCGAATGGCACATTACTTTCTTCCTTTCTGTAAACCGACGGCATAATATATCTAAATCCTGTTATATCACGATTTATCGATTCCGAGTGGCCTATAAATAGGTATCCGCCATACTCGGTCATCTCATACAGCTTATCTACCAATTCTTCTTTTGTCTTATTATCAAAGTAAATCATTACGTTTCTGCAGAAGATTACATGGAATCTCCTTTTAAAAGGAAAAGCCTTTTCCATGAGATTAAACTTTCTATATATAACTTCATTCCTGATTTTATCCACCAGAACAGAATTATCATCATCATATTTTTTAAAGTAATTGGTCTTCCAGTGAGAAGGTAGGGGCGCAATCTTTTCGTCACTATATACACCCTTTTTAGCTATTTCCAAAACCTTATTTGATATATCGGTAGCTAGCACTTTAGTATCCCAACAAAGTTTCTCTTTTCCGAAGAACTGATCCAGTATCATAGCAAGCGTATAGGGCTCTTCACCGGTAGAACACGCCGCACTCCATATTCTCAAATCCCTGTCTTTTACCGTATTTGAAAGGTATGGAAGCACCTTGTCTCTAAAGTAGTAAAAATGTTGTGCCTCCCTCATAAAGAAGGTATGGTTTGTAGTAATTTTATCTATCAGGGTGACAACAGCGTCACCGGTTTTGTCCGAGACAATGTACTCATAATACTCTGAAAAATTTTTAAAGTTATTTTGTACCAATACATTATAGAGCCTTCCGGTCAAAAGAGACTGCTTCTCCTGCTTCAAGTGTATACCATAGTTCTCTTTAATAAACTCAGATAATAGTTTAAATTCCTTTTCAGTGATTATAGCCATTATTCCTACCTGCCTTTTATATAGTACAGAGAGAGCTTAAAAAGCTCTCTCTGTACTATACTGTTAGTATTTCCCAAATTCATTATCACTTAAAGCGATTTTTGCTTTGGAATTAGTTGCTGCAGCCTCCCCATACTCTTCACTTAATTTGTATGCACTCATTTTTCTCTTGTCGGACATATTTTCAAGCATTCTCAGGACATCGGGATTAACTCCTTCAAGCCCTCTGTAGGAAAAGGAATGACTGTTTCTCCTTAGTTTAAACCTGCTTACCTGGTCTTTCAGCATTTCTGCCTGACTGGAAAGTTCTTCACTAGCTGCTGCAGTTTCTTCGGAGGTAGCGGAGTTGGCCTGTACAACTTCCGATACTTGGGCTATGCCCTGATTTATCTGAGCTATGCCTGCTGCCTGTTCGTTGGAGGCTGCCGCAATATCGCTCACCAAAGCAGCTACTTTGCCAACTCCTACTACTATTTTATTTAGAGCCTCTGCTGTTTCATTAGCAATTTTCGTACCGCCCTCTACCTTTTTTATAGACCCTTCAATCATCGCAGTTGTCTCTTTGGCAGCATTTGCTGACCGTGCAGCAAGATTTCTGACCTCTTCCGCCACCACAGCAAATCCCTTGCCGTGCTGTCCGGCTCTTGCAGCCTCTACTGCTGCATTGAGTGCAAGAATATTGGTTTGAAATGCAATTTCGTCAATTACTTTTATTATTTTAGAAATGTTGGAGGAGGAATCGTTGATTTCATCCATAGCCTTAAGCATTTGCCTCATTTGGTCATTGCCTTGTGTAGCATTTACCTTAGCAGCTTCTGCAAATTCATTTGCCTGAGTTGCGTTATCTGCATTTTGTCTTGTTTGTGAAGAAATTTCCTCAAGGGACGCAGTAAGCTGTTGAATGGAGCTTGCCTGCTCAGTAGCACCCTGTGAAAGTGCCATACTTGAATCGGATACCTGCCTTGACCCTGACGCAACCTGTTCTGCGGCAGAGTTGATATTAAACATTACATCATTCATATTATCGGTCATAGTCCTAAACGCTTGTGCCAGTGCGCCAACTTCGTCTCTGGCATTTATGTCCACCGAGACATCAAGGTCACCCTTTGCAATCTTATTTGCAGCTCCTAAAAGCTGGCTCAAAGGCTTGCAGATAATATTTGCAACAATCAAGCCCAGACCTATTGCAAGAGCAACAGCGATAACAATAATTACTGCCATTAGTATAGACTGGCTTCTAAAGTCAGTGGCATTTTTCTCCGATGAATCCTTGGCGTATTTTATATTATAATCAATAAGTTTCCCAAGAGCATTATCAACATCCGCTCTAGCTTTTGCAAATTCAGGAGTTCCTACTTTTGCTTCAGCATATTTTCCTGCTCTGATAAGGTTTAATTGTGATGTTCGGATTTCCTTATAAGGAACAAGAGCTTTTTCAACTTCATTGTATAAATCTTCTTCATCTTTGCTTTGGAATGACTCCCCAAACCGAGTTAAAATTTCATCATTCTGTTGGGACCATGCGTTTATCTCATCAAGCCTTTGCTGATATTTTGATATATCTTCCTCATACAGCATTAAATAATAATTAACACGAATCAATTGGAGGTTTTTCTCAACTACAGAAAGTTCCCTTACCGGTACAAAATTTTCATTATACATACTATCTGCTCTGCTGTTGATGGTATACATGTTGCTTATACCTATAGCACCTACTAGTCCTGTAAACAATGCAACCACAATAAAGCAAGTTAAAAGCTTAGCCTTAATTTTGAGATTCCTGAACCATTGCATTTGATATTCCCCCTTTAATTATGGATAGTTCCCAAACTCTCAGCTTCCTCATCATTCAATAGCCTGTCACAATCCAAAACAAGTTTGACCTCACCGCCCACCTTACCTATACCTTTTATATATTTATTACCGCCTTTGCTTATATCCGGAGGGGGGACTATCTCTGTATCGGGTATTGACAGCACTTCCGATACGCTGTCAACAATCAGCCCGATCGATATATCCTTTATATCGATAACAATAACACACGTTCTATCGTTATACTCTCTGAAAGGCTTTTTAAATCTCAGTCTTACATCCATTACCGGGATAATCTTACCTCGTAAGTTGATTATTCCTCTTATGTAATCATAAAGTTCGGGTACTTCAGTAATGGGCTGTATTCCTATAATTTCGGTTACATATTTGATTTCTATCCCATAGGATTCATTTCCTAAAGTAAAGGTCAGGAATTTGCCCTTTTGTGTGTCTTCCTCCTGCTCCAAAAGTTCATGTACTACTGCTTCCGCCATACCTACAGCTCCTTTCCTTGCAATTTTAAATTGTAAGTGTATCCTGAAGCGTACCTCTCAACCCTTATTTCTTAAAACACCAATGAGTGCATTTATATCAAGTATCAGGCTGATGTTCCCATCTCCCAGCAAGGTACAGCCTGCCAGCCCCCCTATTTTTTTTGCAACATTCTTTATGTAATTTGGAAGTGCTTTGACCACTACCTGCTGCTGGCCCAACAGTTCATCTGCAAAAATACATATAGATTTATCATCCATCTCCACCATAATAAGTATTCCTTGCACAAACTCTCTTACATCGGTTTTTACACCATACAGCTCATGGAGGCGAAGTATCGGGTAGCATTGTCCACGTACCATAATCATTTCATTTCCGTCAGGGTCGTGTATGATATCCCTCTCTTGCGGTCTAAAGGATTCCTTTATGGAAATTGTGGGTATGGTATAGCGAGAATTTCCAACACGTATGTTCATCCCGTCTATTATTGCCAGTGTAAGAGGAATTTTCAGTGTAATGGTTGTCCCAGTGCCTTCTACACTGTCCACAGATACGGTACCACCCACTGTTTCGATATTTTTTGTAACTACATCCATTCCAACACCGCGTCCGCTAAACTCGGTAATGCTGTCTTTGGTTGAAAAACCGGGAAGGAATATAAGGCTGTAAATTTCTTTATCTGTCATTTCGCTTTCAGACTTTGAAAGTACTCCATTATCTCTTGCCCGTTTTAGTATCTTTTCCTTATTTAATCCCTTCCCATCGTCCTTAATAATAACAAGAACATCACTCCCTGCATTCTTTGCTTCAAGAGTAACTATTCCAATCCTCGATTTTCCTAAAGCTTCTCTGTCTTCAACAGCTTCAATTCCATGGTCTATAGAGTTTCTAATTAAATGCATTAGAGGGTCGGATATATGCTCGATAATATTTTTATCTACTTCAGTTTGCTCCCCAATCAGCTCCAAGCGAACTTCCTTCCCCAACTTTTTACACATATCTCGAACAATTCGGTGCATTCGCTGAAATGTAGTTGACAGCGGCACCATCCGAATAGACATAACCGAGTCTTGCAGTTCACTTGTGATTTTTCGCAGTTGTCTTGCTGCCTTTTGGAAGTTTTCAAGCTCAAGACCCTTTAAATCGGGGTTTTGTGTGACCATTGCTTCCGCTATAACCATTTCACCAACCAAGTCCATGAGCTTATCAAGCTTTGCTACATTTACACTGATAATGCTCTGTTGAGCCAAATGACTATCAGCTTGCTCCTTATGTCCCTTGTCCCCCGTATCCCTAAGCTGAGGTATCTTTATTTCTCTGTCCTCTATAACTATCCTTGTGGACTTTTCAAATTGCTTAAATTCCTCGTCATTCTCAAGCTGTATAAGTTCCAGGTCTTTTAGGAATATAGTCTGGTTAAGTAACTTAAACATTTCTTCATAGGTTTTATCTACTTTTACAAAAATTTTAAAACCTTGTTCCCTAATACTTTGTACACTGCTGTCATCATCTATTATGTCATGGGGAATGCTGTATACATCTTCGGTGTACTCCTTTAAGTTATGAATTACGGTATAGGCCCGGATATTTTCCATTTCACAGCCTTCTTCAAAATATATAGTCGCTTTAAAGGCATTTCTTTTTGAAGAAGGTATTATATTTTCATGGGTTATGTAATACTGCTGTTTTTTATTGGATGATGGTTTTTGAATATCGTTTATAGAAGGAGTACTCTTTTTCAGCAGAGCAAGGAATTCTTTTATATTGCTGTTCAGAATAGACGCCTCCCCGTCGGAAGGATCTCCAGCTTTGATTTTTTCCAACTCCACCTTAATGAAATCTATACCTTCAAATACAAGATCGGAGAGCGCAGAGCAATCTATGTCCTGCGGTTTTTGTTCTCTTAGAAAGAAAAATAAATCCTCAATGCAATGGGCAAGAGAGGATATCTCGTTAAAGAGCATCATTGCTGATGAGCCCTTTATTGTATGCATTATTCGAAAAATCTCATTGATGGCCTCAGGGGTATAACAGCTTGACTTTTCACTAGTAAGAATAGACTGTTCCAGCAGTTCTATATTCTGCGTAGTTTCAAATATGAACATATCCAGCATGGGTTCGCTAGAATATTGACCTGACAAATTAATCGCCCCCTTGCGTTTGTTTCTATCTATATAGAAAGTATCTTACTGAGGGTTTGCAATACCTGCTCTTCTTTAAAGGGCTTCACTATAAAGGATTTTGCTCCGTTTATTATAGCCTCTCTTACCTTACTTTCCTGCCCCAATGCGGAAATCATTACTACCTTAGCCTTCGGATCATACTCCCGAATAGCTTTTAGGGCTTCAATGCCTGTTGCTTCGGGCATTGTGATATCCATTGTCACTACATCGGGCTTACACTCCTTGTATTTGCTAACAGCCGAGATTCCATTATCAGCTTCACCTACTACCTCAAAGCCGTTTTTCTCAAGAATTGTTCTTATAGCAACCCTCACAAAAGCAGCATCATCAACTATAAGTACCTTGTTCATTAGCTTCACACTCACTTTCTATTTTGTACCGAAAGCTTCCAAAATCATTTGAAGTGTAGAAAGGGTATATTCCTTTAGCGGAAAATTGTATTGACTGAATCTCCACTTGAGACATATGGTTTTGCATGTCCCATAAATCGTATATGCCAGCTTTTCAGCATCGGTACTGTTAGAGATTTGCCCGACTTTCTGGGCTTCTTCAATAACTTCCATGATAAAGTCTATACGCCTTAGAAAAATACCTCTAATTTTTTCACCTAATTCCGGGTCGCACGCTAAAATGTCATAAGATTGAGTAATTGCTGTGATGGCAGGATAATTCTCGTAATACTCGCTGTAAGAATTTACAAAGAAGTTTATAGCCTCTTTTGGGTTGTTCAACTTTATCCGCGTTGTCGTAATAATATCTGGATCATATTGTGAATAGCAATCTAACACAGCACTGAGAAGTTCATTCTTTGTCTTAAAGTGTTTGAAGATGGTTGCTTCTGATATTCCTTGCCTTTTGGCGATTTCTCTAGTAGATGTACCTTGTACGCCGAATTCATTTATAACATCAATGGTAGTGAATATAATACTTTCTTTTCTGTGTAATATAGTTTTATCCATATTTTTACACCCCATTAAGTACGTACTTACTCACTCTATATAAATATTATATTGTGGAAATAATACTATGTCAATTCCTGTTTTATTGTGTCGTTTTTTCTTCACTACCCATAATTAACATTAATATCAGTAAGTGTGATGTATTGATATTAAAAACTAAAGCACAAAACCCTTCTGCAGTATATAATTTATACTACAAAAGGGTTTTGCTCTTAGGGATTATAAGTTTTTTATATTTACTTAGCTACAATATAAATTGCAAAAGAGAATCTACAACGAAGTTCTCACTAAATCTTTTTTGCAATTTGTTACCTTGAGTTATATTGCGATAATTAAATTTTTTCTTGTAATATCATTATCGCAACTTATATATCCTTTTCTAATTTACCCATGTCCAGGTAACGCTTCCAGTACCCGATGCGGGAACTGTATATGTGCGGTTACTTCCGCCTTCCCATACCACATTTCCGTTTCCATCCTTCTTAATTGCCTTAAATTGTATAGACTGTCCTGCCGGTAAGCTAACCTTTACTGTCCATGTAGGATAGTTTGGACAAGATCCCGGTCCGACTGCACTTGCAGGTAGCCAGTTACCTAATTCTGCGCAATTTCCAGCTATATACACATTTTGCCCCATATACGTAGTAGCATTATTTACTGTAAATGTCACAGTAACATTGCCAGGGGTCGGCGTTGGTGTAGGTGTCGGTGTTGGCGTAGGTGTGGGTGTAGGTGTTGGCGTAGGTGTCGGCGTAGGTGTGGGTGCTGTCTCTTATACACATCT
>JAOAEJ010000077.1 GCA_026416815.1 Clostridia bacterium
ATACCATAAAACAGTTTAAGGCATACGTTGCTGCTAATAAAGATAAGGTCAAAAAGCGTCTTTATGCTGGCAACTGGTTTAAATAAATTACACAGACTTGGCAATTTGGTAATTACTAAGTCTAGAGTGCGTTATCTATAACTCTTATGGATAACCAAAGTTAAAATTAGTGATTGACCGTTAGGGAATGAGCTGTGATAAGTGCGACTTGCCTAACTGGATAAAATCACTTTTAACTTTGGTTATCTATAGATCAGCTCTTTTTTCTTATGAGCTTGCCCGTTGCATTACGCTTAAGAAATTCAGCTACATATACTTCATCCGGTAGTTGGTAAAATTGGAGATACTGGCGGCACAATGCCATCACATCAGCATTTGTCATTGCTATGGCATTTTCAGGTACAACCTCAATACATATTTTCTGACCATATTTCGGATTGGGTTCTCCCCATGCAACAACCTCTTTTATGTATTTGCTCTGCAAAAGTAAATTTTCTAATTCTTGTGGATAGATATTAGTTCCAGCCCTTATAATCATATCGTCTTTGCGCCCGATTACGTATAAAAAACCTTCTTCATCAATATAACCAAGATCACCTGTATACAGCCAACCATTACGAATTTTTTCGGACGTCTGTTGCGAATCTTTCCAGTATCCCACCATAATATTGGGCCCTTTTACTATTATTTCTCCCTCTTTTCCGGCTCTCACTTCATTTCCATATTGGTCAACAATTTTGATTTGTACGCTCTTTAGCGGTATACCTGAACATGAATTTTTTTTACCAAAGAACTCTGGCGGTAAATAAGTTACTCTAGGAGACGCCTCGGTAAGTCCATATAAAGTATAAAACTCTACATCAGGAAATACCTCCCGGAGTCTCTCTACTATCTCAGAATGTGCATGTTCACTGCTTAAACCTACTTTTCTCAATGCAGGTAAATCAACCTTAGACTTACATAGTACAAGCTGATATAGCATTGTAGGAGTTGAGGTCATAACAGTACATTTCATACGCTGCATAAAGCCTAGTAAACGCTGTGGCATGAACAAATCGCTGTAAAATGAGACACGAACACCATTTAACATCGCAACAAGAAATTCAGCATTAATCGCCGATACCAGACATAGTGGTCGTAGTATTAACATGTGGTCCTTAGAGCCTATATTTAAATAGTCCTGTATATCCTTAGCATTATTTAAAATATTGGCATGACTTAGCATAACCCCTTTGGGCTTTCCATTAGTACCGGATGTAAATAGAATCATAGCTAGTTCGTTTGACAAAGTGGATGTCGGATTCCAATCGCCACCCCTCCCAAACTCTTTACTATATAGTACCAGGGTTTTCTTATCCGCTACTGCTTCTGTCACCATTTCAGGCAATTGCCGCATATTTGTTAGCAGCAATTGTGGAGCTACAATATCTATAATGTCTTTACAGCGCTTTTCACCAGTACTTAACGACATAGGAACTGCTGTACAACCTGCTGCAAAAGCGGCTATTATACAAATAGCATCATAGAACGGGTGTGTGTTAAGAATTGCTACGTAAGCTCCCTGTGGTACGGCTGCACATATTTTCTTTGCCAGACCCTTAATTAGCAAATGAAGTTCTCCATAACATAAGCACTCTCCGTCTGGATTTGTTATTGCCGGTAAGCCCGCATTGGTTTGAAAAGCTTTATTCAGTTCTGCCCACAGACTCATAGCAGTTCACTCCTTTAGAAATGACTCTTTCAACTAAAGCCACAAGATCTCCCACGCTTTTTAACGTGCTAGGCTCTAAATCCGACTCATTAAAGATTATGTTAAAATGTTCTTCCAGATTTATAAGAAAATCCACTAAACGCAACGAATCTAGTGCAAGGTCCTCCTTTAGCCTTGTTTGTTCAGTAATTTCTGCACCCGAGAGGCTTGGCAGTTTGGCTTGGAGCAGGACTGCTATTTTATTAAGTATGCTCATCATTATAAATCCTCCAGACTTTTAACTAAGTTTAACAGTTTTCGCTCGGTTTATTTAATCAGCCTCATAATTTCTATTCTAATTAATTTGTTTATAAACAAATCAGAGTGACTGCTTTGATACCAAGATTTATTTAGTATTTCTTCAGAACGCTCAGTAGATATCTCAAAGCTGTTTTCCCCTAATACAAGAGGGATATCATCAACTTTTACATTTCCAGCCCCATCATAGCTTGATTCCGGTACAGGCTCTCCATTTACTTTAAGGATGACGCCATGAGGAATATTTGCTTTCAGGACGAATTTATCATCTGTAGTTTCAAATCGGATATCGCTCCCTAGTGAGATGGCTGGCTCGAAGATTATAAGGGGCATGTCCAACCATCGGACGATATAATTCTCTATATTCATCCTGTTATCCCCCTGATTTTCAACAACTAAATTCATATTGGCTGAAAAATCAAAGTATGCCCAGTTGCTTTTATCCTCTTTATCTTTGGCATCCATCTTAGTACTGATAAAAGCGGCATTAAATGCAGAACCTCTGCTGAAGGAATAGTCAAGTTTTGTTCCTGGCAATGCTTTGAATTTGTATGCGTAAACATATCTGCTGTCTTCCTCAGCTAGTCTGGATAATTTATGGCTGTATGGGATATTACTGTTAAACCCTCCGAAAATGTAAATATCATCATCCAGGGGAGTGTATTGAGGTAAATGGACTTTTATGGTTACATCAACCAGGCTAAATTCCTTTTGTACTTCAGTTTCATCTGAATAGTTTCTATTATAGTACTTATCAAATACTGCAATCTTATAATAATATTTTTGACTGTTCTCAACCGTAAAATCTGTAAATGAGGTTTGACTTGCAGGTACTACTGCAATCCTTGTATAAGAAGCATTCCAAGTTTTTCTATATACTTCGAATCCTTTAATTGCTTCGTCTTTACAATTCCATGCTATATTTACGCTGCTCGATACGGTCTTAACCCTACTCCAAGCAGGCTTTGACGGCAAAAGTTCAGCAAATTCATTGTTACACACTGACAAAGCTTGTACATTTGATGTATAATAACTCAGACCATTATCTGTTGAAATCCTTGCGTAATATTTAAATTCTCCCGCATTATCCGGTTCAAAACTTGCATATATAAATATCTTATCTCGTTCAATGCTTTTAATCTGCAGATCGGTTTTTAAAAGATTGCCTTCACCTTCCTCAGCTTTATAATAACAAAGTTCTCCTATAATCTCTTTTAAAACCTCATCTGTACAATTTCCTATCCCGGTAATATGAGCAACAACTTCTCCTTGAGAAGTCTTATTGCCTACACCCAAAGGTAAAGTTGCAGTACACGGTGTTATAAAGTCTATACTATCAGGTTTTATGTGGGGAACGGCCCAAACTATGTCATATTGCCCGCTCTCAGAATTCCCGTTTCCTGCAGTAATTGAGTAGAAATACTTCCTGCCGTTTTGCACATCCTCATCCTGGTACTCCAGCCTATGAGCCGATACTATAGCGACTTTTTCAGTATATTCATCCCCATAGATGTCACAGGGTGTCAAAGACCTATACACGTTGTATACAACTGCCTCATCAACTTTATCCCATTTTAATAGTACTGATTTATTTCCTCCCTCGACCTTTAGATTTTTCACTTTAGGTAAGTCAATAGCATTAAGTTGGCCCACCATCATAAGCCCATATTTTGCCGGGACAGCTATTTTAACTTCACCATTTTTTACAATACCTCTTGTTCTGCCTATAAGCATGTCACAAAGCATTATGCCATCAGGCAAAAATCTATTTACTTTTGCATTTATTTCGCTCTCTTTCTCGCCCCTGTTAATAACCAACATAGCCGCTTCCTTATCACTTTTTAGAGCATAAGCAATGATATCGCCATCGGCGAAAGCAAGCTTTATCTTACCAGTTGCGAATGTATTATGATTTTTTCTAATATTAATAGCCTTCTTAATGGTATCGAATATAATTGAATATTTTCCTACTGCAGTATATTCCCCATTAGTTTTAGTTGTTCTATGCCATGGAAAAGGCCTCCTGTTGTCGGGATCCCCATTGCCTTCCAACCCAACCTCATCCCCATAAAATATAACAGGTGCGCCGGGGTAACCCATTTGAAAAATTACCGCAATTGCAAGATTTTTAAGCATAGTTTTATCAGGCTCATCGGCTATATTGCTTGCGCCTTCCTTTATTTCCGCATGAGTCAATCGGGTAACAGTTCTTGATGTATCATGGCTGCCCATTAGATTCATAGCAGCCCTCCACACTTCATCGGGATAAACTTCTCTTATTGTTTCCAAGAAATTATGAAAAGACTTAGCATTACCATCCAATATAAATCCTTCTACAGCTTCTTTAAACTTATAATTGGTCACCGAATCAAACATATCTCCAAGAAAATACTCAGGAATAAATGGCCATACCTCCCCTATAGTTACAAGATTGTCTATCTCCTTTCCACAGGTATTAACCTTACCTTTTAAGGATTTTATTGATTGTCTGAACTTTCTCCATGTATCATATGTGATATCAGGTACTGCATCTATACGCCATCCACTTGCACCCATCCATATCCACTTATGAGCAGCAGCTCTTTTCATGTATTCTTCGGCTTCCCCGGTAGAAATATCGCTTAAATCGCCTCCAAGGATATGCTCTCTAAAACTTATATTATTCCATTTATGAAATCCGGGAAGCGCATGAGTATCTCCATTTTGTGGAACTACAGCTGTTACAACAGGAATTTTTTCATTTTTGGCCCAGGATTCATATTGGTACAAATCTATATAAGGTAATTTTTTATTCCTGATATCAAACCAAGTAATAAATTCAAAATCATCGGGATATTGGTAATTCTTATTAGTAAGCGGATTAATAATTTCAGTATAATAGGATATTACTTCTTTCGTTGCTTGTTCTACCGTACTTTTCTCAGAATTTACTTTATCCCAGACCTTGGACCAAAATTTATATGCCCCTATTTCCGGATATTTTTCATTTATACCAAAATAAATTGAGTCATCACCCACATGATTAAATGCACCATCAAGTATTAACCTAAATCCTCTATTATCTGCTTCCTTTGCGAATTCTTCAAAAATCTTATCGGATATTTCTCTGGTTTTCGCATAATTAATCCCTGACGACGGCTCGCCGGGATTATTATATATAGGCATTCCAAAGCTTGGGTCCAGATGATGCAAATCACTTGAATCGTATTTATGGTTGCTTGGCGACCATGCTATTGGGTTAAGATATAAAACATTAACCCCTAGATCAGCCAAATAATCCAATTTCTCACGAACACCCTGTATATCACCGCCAAAGAATATATTATAGCCGTTAAACAGCGGATCAGCCCAATCACCTTCCAGACCTTTATTTATCATAGACTCCCTTATTGCTTCCTTAAACGGCTTATTTATACCATCCCATACATCATCCAAGGTTCGGGGTAAGTTATTATCCTTATTTCCATCGTAGAACCTATCCACTAAGATTTGATAAATTACTGCATTCTTCATCCAATCCGGCGTTTTGAAATCGGCATTATACACGGATAAATCAAAAGGAATAGCTTCACCCTCCGATATTGTTCCATGCCCTGTCCACAAATCATATTTTCCATATTCAATTTTTGTATCCCTATTTATCAGTAAAAATTTGTATTTCCATATACCAATCTTGCTAAATATATCCTTGCTTATTGTTGCCTCGAAAAAATCACAACCCTCAACAGTAAAGGTTCTTTCCATATCAAAATAAAACGCATTGCCATCCTCATTTACTATCTCTACCCTGGCAATTTGTATTTCGTTTGCGCTAGCCGATATCCTCAATCTCAGATCGTCCTTTTTGGCGGCTATAGGACCAAAGGGGCTTTTGTATAACGATAAACGGCTGTTAAAGTAAACTAGCTCCCCGCTAATATCACTATTGCTTTTCACAAAACACACCCCCTTCAAGTATCTGTTAATAAGAAATACCGCATGAACTTCCCATACTATTGATTTGATATTCAAAACAAAGGTCAAATGATTTTTATTATCAGACAAGTTAAATTCGTCCCCAACTTTTGAAAAAACTAATGTATTATTCGCATACCATATCTTTAATATTATTAATATCACAAATTTCTTGTATAATTTCCACTCCGAACTTTTCTTTTAGTTCAGTCTTCCTCCTTTGTACTTCTTCAGGTGTTTTACTCTCATACACACCATAGCTGGTTTCAATTTTATCCGGCAGCAGTAAAGCACAAGGCCTTTTGCCACTACCGTATATTCTTAAAAGATCCATGCAGTCTCTTATTTTTTCATCATCATCATATCCTACAACAAGCAGCACAATTCCTGTTGCGAAAGTTTTTATCATCCCTGTATTCCATAAGATGTTAACCTTATTTTGAGCAAGCAAGCTGCTCTGGCTTGCTACAATTAGGTACTCATTTCCTTCAAGCTCCATATCCTTCTTTACAGCCTCAAAGTATTCGTATATCTCTAAAGGTGCCCTATTATTGAATACAAGGATATCAGCTCCAGGCTGTCCAAAAAGAAAATGAGTAGGTTCGGTAATTAAGGCTTTTACCTTTTTTCCATCTTTTTTTAGTCCTCTGAATAGTTCCATCTGGGCAGTAAATTTACCTAAACACGCCCTTGTAGCAAAAATTGAGACACATCTCATATTGTTTTTACTGGCTACTTTATTGCTTTTATTTATGTACTCCAATATTTCTTCTCTGGATTTAGTAAAGGTCCTTATGCTTATACCCATCTCTTGGAGCCAATTATTTATTGCCACATCCTCCATGATGTTAGTACTGATAATCTCAATACCTTTTCTGGAGGCTTCAAGAACAAGCTCTTTCCACTTTTTATCTAAGTTGTTTTTGATATAGTAATCCATAAAGCTATCCATGGCAGTGCCAGGATCGTTTAGGATTAGTATATCTACATCTTTCAAACCTTCTTCGATAGAGTCTATAATCTTTATGCTCGAACTGCTTGAATGAGTTTCCAGTCCGGCATCTATACCCGTATTAAACGTAAAATCTATTACACTTTTTATTTCTATATTAAGCAAGTCCCTGAACTTTACTAGTCCACGAGTTATTTTATTAAAAGGATGTACCGCTGCTTTTCTCATTTCCTGCAACCTCCGTTTTCACAGCCTCTTCAACTTGCTTGAATCTCTGAAAAGACTACTTTATGCTCCAGTTCATTCCATGTCCTGGCAAATACTCCATAGCATTCAATATCTTTGGCAGTTTGAAAGGAATATGCCTCTTTCCATGCCTCTTCTCTTTCAGTTCTATACATAAATGTGTAGCTATTTTCTGTCCTCCGTACCAGTAAATAGACATGCGGATAATAGAAATTTTCCTCCATGAGTATAAAATTCTCATCCTGAGGACAATATAAAGATAGTTTCTGCCAGCCAAACTTCCCAAAAAGGTATTTTGTACCGTCATTAAGTTTTAGCAATATCCCGCTTTGATCGCTGTGGTCGAGTTTATTATCGGTAACTGGTGTCACCTTTGTCTCAAATTTAAAATCTTCTTTTGCATTAGGGTATATTAGCATTTGAGGTGCATTATCCTGTAAAAGCCACGTATTGTAGGATTTTCCCTCCGGCAAAAACATTTCTATTGTATTACCGTTCCTGGCAATACAAGCATTGTAGAAATTTTTTTCTATATACTTGTCTTTTGTATCCTTATCCTCGAAAAATGACTTTTGCTTGATACCCGAAGCAATTTTAATAAAATGCTCTCTGAACATCTTCTCTCTGGCGACATTCTCTTGTACCTTAGTCTCAAGCCTTTCACTTATCATTGAATTTCTAGAAATGCACATAAACAAATGCATCCTGATATCATACCATTCTCTTGTGATATCCAGGGCAAGTCTGGACAAATCTGAAACCTCTCCTTTGTGTGTATTTAATTTATTTAAGAATTTAAAGAGCAAATCATAGAATACCGATTTAAAATTTAATGTACTGCTGATTTTTTGTATACTGGATTTAGAAAAGCAATTAGACCTGTTCTCTTTAACTATCATTTTAATAATTTCATTTTCAATATATTTTATTCGTGTTTTACCCTCATTCATTTCCATAAAATCGGTATACAAATCAAACAATGCCTTTTTATAATCTATCTTAATATTAGGCTGTCCGATCTTTCTAAATGCCCAAAAATAAGATTTAAATTCTTCAGGTTCAAATTGTTCTAAATATAGCTTTGAAGCATTAAATAAATCTGAAAATTTAATTACAAACTTTTTATATAAAGTGCTTGTGCCGTCATCAATATGGGAGTTTTCCATAGTATAGTATATTTTTTTCAGATTATTATAGCCGTTTACTATCATGAAGTGTCTATTATGCGCTTCCATATAGTTTGAGTGATAGTATAACCCTATAGAGTTTATGGGAAAAAGCAGCCTTGAGCTTTTGTCTATCTCTTCGGTGATTTTTGCGTGCATGTCCCATTCATTATCAAAGTATACCTTTTCAATTTCTATACCAAAGTTCGTTACTATCATACTGTTAAAGCTAGGCGAAAAAAATGCATTATCCTCATTGATGAACTCTTCAAAGCTCATATCCAATAGAAAGGTATTGATATAAGATAAATAAAATAGGAATAGATTAAAATACTCTGCGTCAAAGGACTTAAATATAATAGCCATAGGCTTATTAAAGCAGTTTAATTCCGCCCAGGAATAATTATCATCATTTTCTATAACACTATCAATCACCTTGAACTTTTTAAGCTCTTTGCCATTGAGTTTGGCTGAACCAGAGCTGAAAAGGCTTTGTAAATTTTCTTCATCCATGGTCAACTGCATTTTTGAGTTCACCCCTTCTTCATAAGCTATATACACTTTATTAAAGATAATTTTGCTACTTCCATAATATATGGCTAAGCCAATATAACTCTAAAAACAGTCTTATATTCCAACACCATAATATCTAAATAAGTTTCTTACATTGGAGTCTTTTACATAAATATTTCTAAGGTCAAAAAAGTAATCACCATTCATCTTATCCCTAAGTCTGCCTAAATTCATTCCTCTAAACTGATTCCATTCAGTAACAAGTACCAAAGCATCTGCCCCTTCTGCTGTTTCATACTCGTTACTACAATAGGTTATTGTGTTTTCTATTTCTTTTAATCTCCACTTCGCTTCCTTTGTACCTCTTGGACAAAAAACCTGCACTTTTGAACCACTTTCAACCAACCCTCTAATAATATCTATTGATGGAGCCTCCCTTATGTCATCCGTGTCAGGTTTGAATGTAATACCTAAAACACCTATAGTCTTTCCTTTTAAAACTCCAATATGTTTTCTTATCTTATCCAACATCCTTGATTTTTGCTTTTCGTTTGCATTTATTGCTGCTTTTATTATGAAGAGGTCCTCACCCTGTTCTTCAGCCGCATTAACTATAGCTTTTGTATCCTTTGGTAAGCAGCTTCCTCCGTATCCTGGTCCTGCACGTAAAAATTTAGCTCCTATCCTTCTATCCAGACCCATTGCCTTTGCTATATCCTGTATATTTGCTCCCACTTTTTCCGCCAGTAATGCCATTTCGTTTATATAGCTTATTTTAACTGCCAGGAAGGCGTTTGACGCATATTTAATAATTTCTGCTGTTTCGATATTTGTAAACACAAAGTGAGGTTGGTTCAAAAACAAGCCCTTATATACTCTTTTCATAATTTCAGCGGCCTTCTCTGATCCACTTCCTATCACCACTCTGTCAGGGTGTATGAAATCGTATATAGCTTTTCCTTCCCTTAAAAACTCAGGATTTGACACCACATCAAAATTTGTATCCAGTCCTCTTCCCCTAACCCCTTCAATAATTAATTCCTTAACTATCTTTCCTGTCCCTACAGGTACTGTGGATTTATTGACTATCACCTTATATTCGTTAATATACTTTCCGATGTCTTTTGCTACATCTTTCACAAACCCTAAGTTTGCGGATCCATCTTCATTGGAGGGAGTTCCTACAGCAATAAAAATAACATTGCTCTTTTCTACTACCTCTTTTATGTCTGAAGTGAAGCCTACCCTATTATAGAAAATATTCCTTTTTACCATTTCAGCTAGCCCTGGCTCATATATAGGTATTACGCCTTCTCTTAAGCTGCTTACTTTATCCTCATCAATATCCATGCAGATTACGCTCAGCCCAAAATCAGCAAGGCATACACCTGTAACTAGACCAACATAACCTATTCCAATTACACCAATCTTCAAATTGTACTCACTCCTTTTAAAGCAATCATCTGAGTGGATAATGACCAGTCTCCAGATTATATATTTAATACTGCAATCTTAAATTGATTGCCTTATACTGTTTTCTCCTTATCAACTTGCTGTATAATATTATAAATCTCTTCTAATCCTTTTTTGTCATGATAAAATTCTAAAACTTTAATACCGGTCTTTTCCTCGATATTTCTTTTCCTAATAAGAAAATCATCATAACGGTATCTCTTATACTCGTGAAAATTTACTTCTCTAACTAAAGGGAGGATAATGGCACTTATTTCACTTTTGTGCCGTATTTTATTCACAGCCTCAGCGATTTGCTCATCCGTCTCCTGCATTCCCGCCACAAGGAATATGTAATCAAACTTTCTCGGGAATACACAGGATATTAATCTCTGTGATACGTCTACAAAGTAATCCCCTTGGCCGCCGGTTATTATAAAATCATATTTTTCGTTATTTAAATTATCAAGCTTTCCTCTGAACCATTTTTTAAAATGATAGTTATCAAATCTTTCATTGCATGCGGTTATACTGCCAAATAAATCCCCATATGGCTCGGTCGATATGTGTTGGACCTTATGACCCTTGTCCTTCAGAAATTGAGTCAGCATAATTTGTGAACTGAATTTACCTACATTAGGAGCTATACCAAAAAAAGCTATAAGTTTTGGTTCAAAGTTCATATAATTGTATTCATAATTCTGGGCAGCTTTAAAGCTATCAATATATGCCGCATATGTTATTTCAGGGTAAAAATATCTTATCTTACTCCGGTTGACATAGTCCCTGTAGAAAGCACTATTGACTATGTCACCTAACAAATATGAGGTAGAATAGACGTCTTTAGAATTATCCAGCGCTGTCTCAAATAATTCATACCAGAATCTGCTGGTCTGAGCCTTGGTATAATACTTTTTCATGTCATATTCAGGTTCAGGCACATCAAACATCAATATAGCATCTGCCTGTCTTACCATCTCTTTTGCTTTGTCTTCGTTGGAAACTATCTCTATCCCATTTCTTTTTCCAAATATTATTTCACCTAAATCACCGTTTTTTTCAATTATGTAATCAATTACACCCTCAATCTTAAAGTCCAAAAGTTCTCTAAACAAAATAAGATTGTTTACTTCCTTGTTATAAGGGTATATTACTACTCTTTTCCCCTTCAGAAAGTCTGGATTTGACTTATCACTATAGGTGCCTTGTAAACTTAAATCTCTTATTTTAATTTTATTTTTAATTATTTCTCTAAAGTATGAAGGGCTGTGTGTCCTTTCTTTTCTGAGTTTTTGCCAAATACTATTTTTGTGAAGCCTTTTTATAAGAAGGGGCTTTGCCAGTAGAAAACCATTATATTCATTCAGACTTCTGCTCCAAAAATCCCAGTCGGATGCAACATGAAAATCTATATCATAGCCGCTATTATCGTCATATAAAGACTTTCGGACCAAAGAAGCAGGATGGACAAGATAGCAATTTGCTTTTAACAAATCAAAATCATATCTATCCAAGTGTACCGCCCCGGTCCCTCCACATTTTTGGCACAGGGTGTAAGCACAGAAGGATTCTTTATTGGGTTTTGGTATTGGATTATCATTCTCATCAAAATTTGTGCAATAAGGACACCATATTAGATTTGAGCACTGGAATAGATTTTCATGGGGTATATAGTCGTAATGATAGCTAAACACTGCCTTTAGTTGATCGTCATTATCCAGAATATCCACCATGCTTCTCAAAAATGACGGCATGTAAACATCATCGCTGTCCAGCCAACCCATGTACTTGCCTCTGGCAAGTTTTAAACCGTAGTTTCTGGCATAGGCACAGCCATAGTTCTTGTCCAGTTTTATATATATGATATTTTGCAAATTTGAGTACTTCATCATTGCTCGATCAATATCTTCTGTTGAACCGTCATTTACTATTATCAATTCATAGCTTTTGAAATCCTGATTCAATACGCTTTCGATTGCAAGGGGTAGAAATTTTGAATTGTTGTATACCGGAATGACTATAGATACTACAGGAGGGATATCAGCTTCTTGTATTTCGGCTGTACAAAGAGTACTTCTCGTCTCACAGCTGCTCTCCAGGAGGTTTAAATAGCTTTCGACACCGATTGAGTAGTTGTGAGTTCCATTATTTTCCACAATGACTTCGCCATCATCGGTAACAACTTTATAATAGTAGTCAACTACCGAGTTATCAGGCACATATATTTCAGCATATAAAGCTTTATATTTGCCGTTATCAATACACTCATACCTTACCTTCTCTTCCTTCGTGTCATTCCAACCATTAATGCCATATATTAAATAAACATCTTTTATCTTTCTAAAGTCTATATGGCTAGATTGTAAAAGCTCCAGCTTTATCTTTTTCATTTTCCCCTCCGCAATGATCCATCTTACTCTGGTGCTCATTATTTATACAAAGTATTTATGGTTAAACTCCAGCGTTTTTGTCATCGTCAAATAATTCAAGTATATAGTTATACACTTCACGCAAAGGCATGTCCTCCTTAAACCAAATCGCTTTTACGCTCCTACAGGAGCTTGTCATAGCATTGGTTTCAGGCTGTGCAACAATCAATAGTTGGCTTTCGGTATCAAACTCAATCATTTTTTCAAGTTCAGCATCCCCATTGTTTGCAATTAATACCTTTAAGTCAATTTCAAGAGTGCTCTCCAAAACACTCAAAAAGTCCTTTTCCTTATCTGAGCCATCTATCCCCAGAATTAATACATCAGCAGGGTAGATACTTCTAAGCATTTTTATACCGGTAATGTTACTGCAGCAATCAGCATCAGCCTTTAAACCGTTTTGTAACGGTGTATACTCTAAACCAGCTATTACCCCTATTGCCTTATCTGTAGAAGCCACGGCATAGTACCCATCCTTTCTAAAGTACTCTGCCAGTTTGCTTACCGCATTTATTAACTTATCACCGTTAGAATCGTATACTACTATCAGAGGCGCTTCATTATCTGCAATATTTTTTATTACTTTATTAAAATAGATAGAACTGTAAGGGTGCCAGAGTTTTAGTGAGTTGTTTTTCGTTAAGTTGCTTAAGTCTACTTTTCTATAGCCCTTTTCATCGATATAGACAATGTTCTTTTCCAACTCGGATATACTCTTTAAAAAGCTCTCGAATTCCACATCCAGACAGTCTAACTCCTTACTATTAACAAGAAGCACCAATGTATCTATTTGAGAAAAAAGTGCATATTCCCTTAGAGCAAATTCTTTTATACCTTTTGCAGCATTATACACGCTATCACACTTTACGGTTATGCAGCTTTCAACTCTAAATGGCAGCTCGGCCTGATATGCAGTACCGCAATTTCTAAATATATTGAAAATAACTGCTTTTTCAATCCAATCAAGCGTTCCGCATAAGTTAGGAATGTAATCTGTGTCAGGGCTGTTTACAGCTCTAGTCCTAAGCTCATCTCTAATACCTTCAAGCTGTATCCCTGGGTGGTTCTTCATCATATCATGAACTACTGCCGTAATGTAAGGTGCTGCAAAGCTATTGACCGGCCCAAATGTTTCAGATTTACGCCAGAATCCAATAAGTGAATGGCTTCCAAAAGCTGTTATGTCTATTCCGTCGGGAGCATAATAATTATAAATATATTGTCCCTCTTGAAGCTGCTCTGACCTATCACATTTTACTCCTATGACATTTGAAAATGATGAGGGATATGTGACCACATCCTTGTTGTTGCTGGCAGCAACGATAATAATTCCTTTTTTATAAGCACAGTTTATAGAATCCTTCAGTATATCAAAATCCCTGAAATCAATAGTACCCAGGCTCATATTAATAAGATTGATATTGTTATCAATACACCACTCTATAGCCTTTACCAATTGCTCTCTTATGCCTGTACCACTGTCACTTAGTATTTTAATGCTGCTCAACTTAGCTTCTGGTGAGTACTTTTTTATAATCCCTGCACATATAGTACCATGGCTTTTTTTATAGGAATTATATTTTTCTCTTCTATAAATTTTTAGTTCCTGAGTGATTTCTATATTATGTATTAGCTCTGTATCGTATAGATTTTCATTTACTCCGTCATCTATTATTCCAATATGCACCGGAAGCTTGTCCATATAGTTTTTACCTTCACTAACCAAAATTTTTCAGCTTGCACATTCAAGCTGCTTTTGTTTGTGTATTATTTGGGCAATGTTATTCAAGGTATTGAATTTGCCTTCTGCTATAGCTTCTTCCGGAATTTTAATATTAAATTCCTTTTCTACTTCGAAATATAAGTATAGTAAGTCTCTTGCTTTCAACTGCATATACCGGCCGAGTAATTCCTCGTTTTCATAGCCTTCCTTAAGATTTCTCAAATTGAATCCAAACCTGTTCTCTAAAATTTTATTTAGTTTCTCTTTAGTCCTATTTACATCCTCACATCTATTCATATATGCCTCCAGATAAATGCTGTTTTAAAATGCTGTCACTTATATTTATTGCGCCAGCTTATCAACTAGATAGCTAGTCAGTTTATATGTATCATCACCATTCAGAGGGTTAAATGTAGGTATATTATTCTTCTCACTATATTCAAGCTTTGCCGAATCTACAGAACTGCTGCTCATAGCACAGTAGGATTCGATACCATAATTGGACAGTTCTACCCAGTCTAAAAACTTATTCGCCATGCTGCAGCAGTCAATTTCAAATCCAAACCTATATTTAGCTATATTGTACAATTTATCAAAAAAATCTTCGTTATAAGTACTGTATAAGATACTCAAAATTGCAGCATCTGGTGTAACTGCCTGAAATACTTCATAGTGCAGAATGCCGAATCCATCTGTAGAATTTTCATGTACAGGCATTATACCTCCCGGTACACCAAGTATAATTATGTCAGGCACTTCTTCCAGCTCAATTTTTTTAATATAATCATTGAATAAAAGCACCTTATCTGACTCACTAATACCACATTCATACATAAAGCCGGGGAAGGAATGAAATCCCAACAGTTCACAGTAGTTTCTTGACCCAATTTGGCTAACCCTGTACCCCATATTTGCTAAATGCTCTCTTAATGCCAGTTGGATCTCAAATTTATGTATTCCCTCAGCGCATCCACTTACTGCAATAATGGGAGTTTCAAATTTATTAAACTGGATTCTGCGGCTTTTCATATTATCTTTAAGTTCATCTAAATTAAAGGTACTCTTAAAATATCTAAGATAAACATTATGCTTGATACAAAGTTCTTTAAGCCCTCTTTCTTTGCCTTTTAAATCAAGAGAACAAATTATATTTTTCCTTGACTGGATTGCCTGAGCAATTTTGGGGTAAATCAGCTTTTCAAAATCAATTTGCGTTTCAGATTGTACAAACCAGACTGTATCACATAAATCAAGCAAATGTTCAAATCTATTTTCTACAATAAGGCCGGTATCCGACCCATAATCTGAAAATCCGGCATCTTTTCCTGTCAGTCCCCAGCCAGAGGGTGAAGCAACCCCTACAAAGTCTAAAGTTTCACAGAGTTTTCTGTGCCTTAAGACAGTCGCGAATTTTGCGTCATATGGATAAACTACAACTCTTTCTTTATGCATTATTGCTTATCTCCCCTCTTAATTTTCTCCAAAGTTGATAATACCACTAAAAGCATATCCAAATTCCTGTAAACTGCATAAATTCATAAACTTGTCTTCAACAGTTCTTCTTACAGCCGCACACTGTGATAACTTTTTATATTTCGATAAACCCTTAGTATATTCATTTACCTCTACTGCTTGTCCGCAACATACAGTACACTCTCTTACAGAAAAGCAATTCTTGCATTCTTCCTCAGTTAATTTTCCAATACTTAACAACATTTTTATTTTCTCAATATCAAACCCTTGTTCCAGACTTCCTATATTCATTATGTCGCAAGTTTCAACTACCTTTTCACATGGATAGAAGTTACCATCCGCATCAATAAATAAGCGTATCTGACCTGGTATACACGGTCCACTCGGGTGATCGTTTTCGTTCAAGCAGTCTATATTACTATTAAAACCTTTTGTACACTTTTCCATGTCCTGCCTTAGTCTGTATACTAATTTCGAAGTACATTTTTCGTCTAATCTGTTGCACATTGATAAAAGCATTTTGAATGTCTCATATTCCCATTTAATCTGGAAATCTTCTGCCACAACCGCTTTTTGCTTGGCAGTTTTATCATCAAGAAATCCTGCATATAGTGTTTTATCTTCGAAAATATCTTCTGAAGAAAAAAAGCTTTTTGAACAATTCAAATCAACTTCTGGATCTATTACAGTTGAGAATTGAATATTTTTGTAATATTCCGGATACTTATTTTTAATTAAATTGATACCTTCAAATACCTTATCATAAGTACCACAGCCATTTCCTGCAAAAACCCTATTTTTATCGTTTATTTCTTTTGGCCCGTCAAGACTTATCATTAATTGTACTTGATGCCTAATAAAATATTCTATAATTTCATCATTTAGTAAACTTCCATTTGAAGTTAAACTATAGAATATATTTTTCCCTTCACCCAGCTTTTCAGCATAATCAATGCATTCCTTAATCATCTCAAACTCTAAAAGAGGTTCTCCTCCATAAAAGCTAATATTTACTTCCGGTGAACTTCTTGAGTGATTTATTAAAAAATCAATGGCCTTTTTTGCTGTATCTATATTCATTCTCTTATTGGAATGATCTCTATTAAAGTTATTATCAGAGTACACGCAATATGAACATCTGAAATTGCACTGTTGTGTTAATTGTAAAGTAATTTTGCGAACCTTGTTATTTAGGTAATCTTCTACAAAGTCATTAAGAGGATGAATTATTTCGGAAATTCTTTTTGAAGACAAAAATCCTTGTTCTATCAGTTTATCAATTTTTAAATGCGATACATTTTCGCCTCTTCTTTGCCTGATCAATAGCTTATATACTTCCCCACTTACTTTTACTATCTTGTGCCTGTTTACATCATAAAAGTAATTTCCACCCCGTGTTTTAAAAAGATGTATATTAGGTGTGCTTATATTCATATTGGTTCTCCTTATATACTCCAAAATTACAAACAAATGTCCAAACCAAATTTCTCTTAATTATGTTACTAATTAGTAAACATAATGGCATTCCAGCTGCTTTTTACTAAACTGGGCTACCTTAAAGGCAGCCCCTTGTTTAATTTGGAATGCAGAAAGGCTATTTGCCGCCATAAAAAGCTGAACTCCATCCAGAAGAAGTTATTGATCCATCAAGCCAATTAAAATTCGTCCAGGTACATGGACCACAGCTACAGTTACCACAATTAGCCTGCAGTGTTTCTCTCATTGCTCGTGATTTCTTGAGTAACTTTCTCATTCAACTACACCGCCTCTCTTCTCCAGTATCATAATGGTATTTTCAAATGGTTATTTATATTGGAATGTAAGACAGCTACTTTCCGCTACGACCAGACCCACCAGAACCCATACTTGAAGAAGTTTGACTTCCCTCCTGAGCATTTCCATACATCCAACATGGATAACATAGACACGGTAAACAATAATTAGCTTGGAGTGTTTCCCTAGTTATACTTGGTTTCTTGCGTAACTTCCTCATTTGGCTACACCACCTTTCTTCTCCATCACTCATAACCATATTTTCAAATGACCATTTATATTGAAATATCGGACCACTATTTCCCCCCATAAAAGTTTATAGCCGAGGAAAGCGCAACTCCACCCCATGAGCTCGTTTGATACCAGGAACATGAGTCACAGCTACATCTACCACAATTAGCTTGCAGTGTTTCTCTTATTGCACTTGATTTCTTGACTAACTTTCTCATTCCACTACACCACCTTTGTTCTCCAATATCATAATCATATTTTCAGATGACTATTTATATTGAAATGTGAGACCGCTATTTCCCGCCAGAACTAAAAGAACCCAACGCTGCGCTCCAAGAACCCCCGCCCATGTAACATGAGTAACAAATAACACAACCGGAAGCTTGCAATGTTTCCCTCTTAGCACTTGATTTCTTGAGTAATTTTCTCATTTGGCTATACCTCCTTTCTTCTCCAATATCATAATCATATTTTCAAATGACCATTTATATTTGAATTCCATGGTATCCAGCGCGCATTTTCAACCATAGAAAGCAAATCTTTTGATAATGACAGCATTCTGAATAAAATCTATACCATTCAAGTAAGATAGTGCTTCTAAGCAATTACATAGTTTTGTTTCATAATATCTAATTCCGCTTTATAAAGACGAATATATGTTTCATTTTTTTCAATTAAATGTTTATGCTGCCCTCTTCCTACTATCTCACCCTTTTCAATTACAATTATTTCATCGGCTTCTACAATAGTTAGAAGCCTGTGAGCAATAATAATTATCGTGTGATCCTTTGCAAGCTGGTCAATAGCACTCTTTATGCAATATTGTGACTCATTGTCAAGTGAAGACGTAGCTTCATCAAAAAGTATAATCTTCGAATTTTTCAATATCGCCCTAGCAATCGCTATGCGTTGCTTTTGTCCACCTGAAAAATTCACTCCGTTATTTCCCACAATTGAATTATACTTATCCGGAAGGGATTGTATATAATCGTGTATATATGCTGCCTTGCATGCTGACTCAATCTCCTCCTGTGTAGCTGATGGAGCTGCAAAAAGGAGGTTGTCCCGTATTGTTGTATTGAATAAAAACGGTTCTTGCCTTACGATTGAAATATGCTTTCTCAACGACTGTTCATCAAACTCCTTAATGTCTATATTATCAATCAAAATGTTTCCTAAGCTCGGGTCATAAAATCTCATCAACAGGTTTAATATAGTGGTCTTTCCCCCTCCGCTTACTCCAACAATAGCGGTTTTTCCATTACAGGGAACACGAAGGCTAACCCCTTTTAATACCGGAGTATTTTCGTTATACTCAAAATGTATATTATTTAACTCAATATCACCGATTACTTTGTTTATGTTTTTATCTCCGAACCTTTCCTGTGAATAATTTAAGCTATCAATAATACTAAAAATTCTTTCTAAGGAAGTAAGTGACTGCTGTATATTTGCATTTAGTCTGCTAAGGTTTCTTAATGAGCCTGAAAATTGGTGGGAATATGAGTCAAAGGCAATAAAATGTTCCACTTTTAATAATCCTCTAAATATCAAATAACATCCTGTTCCCAGCACTGCAATCTGTGAAACGAAAGTTACTCCCTGCGCAAAAGTGTTTGAAAATGCGTTCAGTATGCCCATTTTAATGTTCTTTTCTTTTAAATCTCTACCAAGATTCAAAAATGATTTAAATTTATCATTTTTGATTCCAAGGCTTTTAATTTCTCTGATACCTGCAATGGATTCTTGAATACTGCTGAAAAGGTTATCATTTAATCCGGCAACCTCTTTACTCTTTTCCCTCAATCTCTTACCGAAGAATTTTAGTATAAGAAAAGAAATTGGAAATGTGGCTAGTACAATTACTGCCATAGGAACGCTTATACTAAATACAACAATACCTATTATAATTACTCTTAGCACATCGACAGTCGATGAAAGAAACAGTGTTGTAATAATGTTGGATATCGTTGCCGCATCTCCATTCAAGCGCGATATAAATTCACCTGTTTTCACTTCATCAAAGGCTTTCACAGGTAAGTTAATGATCCTGTCGTACATGTCCCTTTTTATATCATATATAATATTTTCATTTAGTGACGCAAACAGATAAGATTGAAGTGAGTTAACTGCCATTTCTAAAATATGTATACAAAATGTTATTGCTGTGTACGCTATTATAATTTGATAATCTTTTAAGAATATGCTTGCTATTATTTTAGCCCATAAGGCAGGTATTGCCAGGCCAAATCCAATACTTGAGACAATGCACATAAATGTTAGAATAAATTTTATTTTATAAGGCTTTACATATACTAAAGATCTCTTTATTAAAATCCAGTCCTTTTTACTTAGTGGATTAATTTTCACAATACATTACTCCTATAAATTAATATATTTGTGATAGCGATATTAGTAACTGAAGTTGTTACTGTACATGACTTAATTTTCCATCTTATTTAAGAAAAATTGAAGTTTTCCGGTAACAGGGCTGGGTAAAATTTGATTTACAAATGTAAACTCCCATTCCAATCCGCTTAACCCCATCTTCTCCATTTCATCTTTAAACTGTCTTACAATACTGTTTATATTTCCTTTAAAGGACTCTTCAAGTACAAACCAAACTTTAAATTGCTTATAATTCTCCTGTATTACCTGAAACTGTGCTATTGGATAGCCCTGCTTGAAATTTATACTTTCAACAGCATAATTCAATACAAAGCAGTTTACAGGTTCTTTTCCTTCTAATAGCACAAACTGACTGAGCCTGCCCGCTAAAACCTTTATTACAGGATTTTTATTGCCACAGCTGCATATTTCTGCAGGATAAAGAATGCCCATATCCCCCAAGGCGTATCTGATAAATGGCATTGCTGTGTTAGAAAGACTAGTGACATGTACTTCTCCCTCTTCGCCGTATTTAACAGGTTCGCCATCCTTTAGCATCTCTACAACTACATTGTTGCTAAGACAGTGCAAATGTCCATTAGGACATTCTATAGCTATGCCGTTTGTTTCGGTACAGCCATATTCGTTAACAACAGGAATTTTAAAAGTCTTTTTAACAAACTCCCTGTAATTCTCAAAAAGAAATTCTCCCGTAAGTTCAATATATTTTAATGTTTGAGGGATTTCCAATTTATTATCAGAAATGTATTTAGCAAGCAGATATGCTATGCTTGGCTGGAGAAACAGCCAGTCAGGCTCGAATTCCATCATTCTCCTGTAGTATTTGAATAAATGTTCTTGGTCTAGAATAAGTTTGCTAAACGATAAATTCCGTTCGTTGAAATAATATTCCTCAGGAGATTCCCATTTGTCCTCAAAGTTGATATAGGAATGAAAGCTGCAGTATTTGGAGGATGGTTTTATGCCGTAAGCCCTACTTCTTGCAACCCACATTGGGAACAACGATTGGAGCATATCTCCTGGTGTCCAGTATATTTTTAAAAACCTTCCTGTTGAGCCGGATGTCCTCTGTTTAATAAGATCATCACTACATAAATGATACATATTTGAAATGAATTTCTGTGGAGCCTTTTGTATCATGTCCTTTGATAGAATCGGTATTCTTTTTAGATCCTCAACTTTTTTTATATCACTAGGTTCTATTCCCTCAAGGGTGAACAGCTCTCTATAATATTCAACAGTATTATATGCACGTGTTATAATATCATTTAGCATTGAGTTATACATCTTTTCCCTCCAAACAAATCATTTTTGAGCTATTAAGTATTTAAACCATGCGACTCTTTATACTTGATTTATAAGCTAATTAGCCTGCTTATATCAAATAATCTCGAATCTATATTAAATACTTGTCCGCTGACATATCTAAATGCATTGGAAGAAATATACAAGATAAAGTTCAGCAGTTCTTCCATACTATTATCTATATCTAAGACACTCATCTTTTGGGCTGCATGCTTTTTGCTTTCATTATGCCTGTTTAAATCTGTGACAATAAAGCCCGGACAGACAGCATTAACGCTTATATTAAACCTTCCTAACTCCTTTGCCAAAGCTTTGGTAAAGCCTATTACGCCAGCTTTCGACGCAGAGTAATTAGTCTGGCCTTCACTTCCAAGCTGTCCCTTTAGGGAGCTGATATTGATGATCTTTCCCTGCCTTCTGGGTATCATCTCCTTTGAAAAGAACCGGCTGCACAAAAACATGCTGTTGAGATTAACATTTATTACTTCTTTCCACTGCCTTTCTGTCATTAACTGAATTAAATTGTCGCTGCAAATACCGGCATTATTAATAAGTACATCTACTTGTCCAAAGCCTTTGATTGTTTCAACACACAACTTTTTAACATCTTCCTGTTTCGTAACGTCAGCCTTTACAAGCAAGCAGTCTTTATTATAATTTATTATCTCTTCGTATAATTCCAATGCCTTATCACGGCTATTTAAATAATTAATAACAATTTTGGCGCCTTCCTTGGCAAGCTTGACAGCCATGTTTCTCCCGATTCCCCTGGATGAACCTGTTATAACAATAGACTTTCCTTCAACACTGATATTCATCAAATACCCCTAATAAATTGATATACCTCACTTATTTATCCAAGCTTTTTTAACACAGACTCTCTTAATCCCCCATATCTGGTTAGCAGCTTCAGATTTAATTCTTCATCTTCAAATTGAAAGCCAAATTCTTTTTCAACCTCAGCTAAAAGCTGCATAAACAGAACCGAATCATAGCCGAATTCAGTTATAAGGTCTGAGTTATCCTCAATATCCTCGGCAGAAATTTTAAGCTTAGAATTTTTTATAACTATTTCTATTAATTTGAGACAAATATCGTTCTGCAAACAGACTCCTCCTTTAATATCTTTTAATCTTCCCGTTAGCTGTTTTAGAAAACTCTTGTATAAAATATACTTTTACCGGGGCTTTATAACCGGCTAAATTCTCTAAACAATAGTTTATCAATTCGCCTTCACCCACTGTTTGAGGCTCTTTTAATACTACTTTGGCAACCGGGATTTCTCCTAGTAAATCGTGCTCCTCACCAACAACGCAAGCCTCTTTAACAGAAGGATGGCACATTAATAACTCTTCTACCTCTTCAGGGTAAATGTTTAAACCACCGCTGATTATTATATTTTTCTTCCTTCCTACTAAATAAATATATCCATCCTCATCATAGCGTCCCAGGTCACCGGTATATAACCAGTTATTTCTTTTGACCTTGGCTGTTTCCTCAGGACGCTTATAATACCCCTTCATTACGTTATCGCCCTGAATAATAATTTCACCCATCTGACCAATACCTACATCCACACCCGAATCATCAACTATTCTCACTTTTACATTCGGTATTGGCTTTCCAACGGACCCAAGCTTTCTTAAAGAATCATCGGGCAGAAGGCATGTAGCTCTAGGTGAAGCTTCTGTCTGTCCATAGGTCTGAACAAAACCAACAGTAGGAAAATCTTCAATTAGCTGTTTTAGCTTCTCAACAGGCATATTCCCTCCACCAAAACAAACATATCTTAATGAGCTTATATCGTATTTGAATCTATTTCTATAACTTAGAAGCATTAGAAGCATTGATGGTACACCGGTAAAATTAGTTATACCTTCTTCCTGCACCAGCTTAAAAAAGCTGTTTGGAATAAACATCTCATCCATAATTACTATAGTTGCACCCAAATATAAATGTGTTAAGAATTGTGCAGTATTGCAGTAACCGAAGAACATGGGTAAAGCAATAAGACATATATCATTCTCTGTTAGTTTCAATGAATCAATATTAGATTTGATATTAGTTATCAAATTCTTGTGAGTAAGCATAACTCTTTTTGGATTACTGGTAGTGCCTGAAGTGTGCAGCATTATCGCTACACTATTTTCATCTATTTCAACACTTTCTTTTATATTTTCAAAATCCTTTTTAGCTAATCCGGCTTTAAGGAAACTTTCATCATCTATATTAAAAATAGTAACCATATATTCCGTATCATTTAATGAATCCTTCAAAGCCTCAATATACTGGTTGTTTGTAATTATCAACCCCAATTCGCAATACTCAACAGTGCTTTGTATCTCGGCCTTTTTCGCTTGTATTCCTATGGGTACAATTACTTTGTCCAACAAAGTAATTGTGAAGTAGGCTACAGCATATTGCATAGAGTTTGGCAAAAATATCCCCACATTTTTGCTTCCTGTATAGTAGCTTCTTATGAGTTCTGCAAAAAAAATTGTTGTTCCTAGCAATTGAGCATATGTCATACCCTCATTACTATATTTAATTGCAACTTTACTACTATTTTTGTTACTCAGTAGAATATCCTTAATAAACATAGTGCAGCCTCTTATTATCAGATTCTAAATAAAACACTATTAAGTACTACTCTTAGTTTTTATTTTAGTTTGGTTTAAATATTCGTTGGTTACATTTATTATTTTATATGTATTACAGGAAAACTCTACAATACTGTACGAAAAAGAGATTTTTGGCTATTGAAAATACCTTTTAACCCTCTGAAAATACTTAAGATATAATATTCTTACAAAATTGCCTATTAATTTTAAATATTTTTTGTAAAATATTAACTAGACATCACATAAATTTCATTGACACATATTACATAATGTGTAATAATAATGTTATTAATGCTATTTTTTTAACATACATAATTACACTTTTTCCTATATTACATATAGCTCAATTGTGCGAATAGTGTGGTAAAAACTTATACTATGTGTATCAATCAAAAAAGAAAAGTGATGTTTCCCCGATAAATTAGACACAAAGAATGGCGGATTTTCTCCGGTTATCTTTGTATCACACAAATTTTACTTAAGCCACCTTATTGATTTTTTCATAATCAACAGGTGACTTGTAGCCAAGCTTTGAATGTAGG
>JAOAEJ010000086.1 GCA_026416815.1 Clostridia bacterium
TCCCAAGGGATAATTAAAGCCGCAGACATTTCTCTGGCTTAAATCAATACCTATTAATTTTTCAAAGGACTATAGTGCCTTTATTTGAGCATACCCTTTTTTAGGGACTCCGAAGAGTCTTTGAGGTGTTTTTCACGCTATGACCTCCTTTTGAGGCTACACCTTTATACAAGTAACCTGCTAATTTTATCATGTCCTTACTGTAAAACTGCTCAATATTGTCAAAAGTAAAATTACTCCGTTTAATAATATCTCTTATATCACGGTTTAAGTTACAGCCATTTGAAGTAATTTTGTATAATGGATTAATACGATGCTGCCACTTACTAATCCTCTGATCCGAGCTTAACCCATGCTCAAGAAAAATTAACTTCCCGTTTGGTTTTAAAACACGATAAAACTCATGTAGGGCTGCGTCAATATTTTCGATACTGCAAAAAGTAAAGGTGCTTACTATGCTATCAAAGGTGTTATCCTCAAAAGGCAGTGTTTCCGCATTTAATAGCTTTAAATGTACTTTTATCCCTGAATATTTTAGTCTTTTTTGAGCCAACGAGTTCATGCCTGTATTCTTATCTATTACTGTAATTTCCTTTACAGAAGGGGGATAACAGGGGAGGTTAAGCCCCGTGCCAAAGCCTATTTCCAGAATGTTACCTCTTACATGGGATAAAACACCTTTCCGATACTCCATAATTCCAGCGCCTGAAAGTAGATAATCAATTACCCGCGGATAAATATATTTTGAATATAGACTCATTTATATCTCCCCTCACCATATAGTTCCTTAATTGCTTTTCATTACACGCATAGCGTTTAGTACTGCTAATACTGCAACACCAACATCGGCGAAAACTGCTTCCCACATAGTTGAGATACCTCCAGCACCTAAAAGGAGTACGACACCCTTGACTGCCATTGCGAATATGATATTCTGCCATACGATATTACGTGTGCGTCTGGCTATTTTAATGGCACTAACAAGCTTTGACGGCTCATCGGTCATTAATACCACATCGGCAGCTTCTATCGCTGCGTCAGAACCAACACCGCCCATTGCGACCCCAATATCTGCACGGGCAAGGACAGGGGCATCATTGATACCGTCACCCACAAAGATAAGCTTTCCTTTGTGTGACTTTTGTTTATCCAGTATTTCTACCTTTTCTACCTTTTGGTCAGGCAATAGCTCTGCATGGACTTCATCCAGCCCCAAATCCTTGCCGATTTTTTCACCTACAGCTTTACTATCGCCTGTCAGCATAACAAGCTTCTTAACACCTATGCTTTTAAGTGCCTGAATTGCATTTTTGCTGTCTTCTTTCACTTCGTCAGATATAACGATATATCCGGTGTATTTACCGTCAATAGCTATGTGAACGACGGTACCGACTTCTTCAATATCGTCATAGGAGATATTTTCCTTCACCATTAGTTTGGTGTTTCCTGCCAGAACAAGCTTGCCTTTTACTATTACTTTTATACCGTATCCTGAAATCTCGTCATAATCTGAAATTAAGCGTTTGTCAATTTCCTGCCCATAAGCCTTTACAATAGAAAGGGCAATAGGGTGGTTGGAGTAACTTTCAGCATATGCGGCATATTCTAATAGGTTGAGGTCGTCGATACTATTAACATTGATTACTTTTGTCACCTTGAAAACACCCTTTGTTAATGTTCCTGTTTTATCAAAAACAATAGTATCGACATTGTTTAAGGCTTCAAGATAGTTACTTCCTTTTATGAGGATACCATTTTTAGAAGCCCCACCGATTCCGCCGAAGAAGCCTAATGGGATTGATACAACCAAAGCACAGGGGCAGGATACAACTAAGAAAACTAATGCTCTATTAATCCATTCCGCAAAGGTTGCACCGGGGATTAGAAGTGGGGGAACAACAGCTAATGCTACAGCAGCGAATACCACAAAAGGGGTATAATACCTTGCAAATTTAGTAATAAAGTTTTCAGTAGGAGCTTTTTTGCTGCTTGCGTTTTGCACCAGGTCAAGGATTTTAGAAACGGTGGACTCGCCGAATTCTTTTGTGACTTCTACTGTTAGAAGTCCATTTTTATTGATAGATCCGGATAACACGCCGCTTCCGGGTTCAACTTCCCTCGGTACAGACTCACCGGTTAATGCTGATGTATCCAGAATGGATCTACCATCAATTACTTTACCATCCAGCGCTACTTTTTCTCCGGGCTTTATAATGACAATATCACCAATAGTTACATCTTCCGGGGACACCTTATTTACCTCGTCACCTGTTTTTAGGTTTGCGAAGTCGGGCCGAATGTCCATCAAAGCGGCAATTGATTTTCTGGAGCGATTAACGGCAATTTCTTGGAAGAATTCACCTACCTGATAGAATAGCATTACTGCTACACCTTCTGGCAATTCTTTGATCGCAAAAGCACCGATAGTAGCAACACTCATAAGGAAGTTCTCATCAAATACCTGGCCTCTTAAAATATTCCTTACGGCTTTTATTACCACTTCACCGCCAACTAATATATAACTGACAAAGAACAAACCAAATTCAACCCAAAACGAGGTTTTGAAAATCACGGCAATAAAGAATAATGCTGCAGCAACGCTAAATCTAATAATTTTATTTTTGTTTATTCCTTCACTTTCCTTATGTTCTTCTTGTTTTTCTTCTTCAATGACGCTAATTCCTGACTCCACTTGACGTGCTATCTTTGAAGCCTTTTCAACTATTTTAGCTAATTCGTGCTTGTTGTTAACTTCGATAGTGAGCTTTTTTGAAACAAAGTCAACCACAGCAGACTTTATGCCAGGTAAGTTTTTGACTTCCTTCTCGATCTTTGCTGCACAGTGGGCACAGCCTAAACCAATAAGTAATAATACCTTTTTAGGTGACTTTGAAATAATCTTTTCCTTTACTACAACATGGGGTTCGAGTTTTTTAATTATATTATTTGTGTCAGTTACGATACTATCTATATTTTCATAGTCTATGGTCTCAATAGTTAGTGTCTTGGTTGCAAAATTTACTGCAGCAGAAGCAACCCCACTAATCTTATTTACATTCAGTTCAATTTTTACTGCACAATTAGCGCAGTCCAGACCCTCAAGTATGAATTCTCTTTTAATCCCCTTTGCCATTTTAACCCTTCTTTCTGTTCTATATCTGTTTTTCGTTAATATGGATTAACCCCTGTCCGAATATTTGTTTTACATGATCATCATCCAATGAATAGAAGACAATTTTCCCATCTTTTCTGTATCTGACTAATCTAGCTTGTTTTAAAACTCTCAATTGATGGGATATTGCCGACTGTGTCATATTTAGCAATACTGCAATATCGCACACACACATTTCCGACTCTGCTAATGCCCAAAGTATTTTTATCCTAGTAGTATCACCAAAAACCTTGAAAAGCTCTGCAAGATCGTACAGGTTTTCTTCATTAGGCATTTTTCCCTTAACGTTATTTACAACATCTTCATGTATTACAGTGCAGTTGCACCTATCTACTTCATTCCTATTATCAATCATTATTTCGCTCCTTTTCCCATATATAATTTGAATAATTGAGTAAGTGTTCATATAATATATATCATTATATGCTAGTGGGAAATTTTTGTCAATATAAACATGAATGAGTATTCATATGTTTTTCCCAAAAAAGGTAGAGGGGCTTGTAGAACAAAGGTTAATCAGCAAATTTAGACAATATAGAACTATTACATGGTGATATATCAACAGAAGAAACCGTTAAAAGCCTTGAGAAATTTAAAGGTGATATCGACTGCATATGTCTGTATAATATTTTGCATTGTAAGCAGCCGATGGATTTGCTTAATGCAGCTTTTAACCGTCCTAATAAAGGAGGAAAAATTGGAGCTTCCGGCTATATGGGGGTAAAAATACAAGCTAAAATCTGTCTATATTCTCCTGTAAAAATGGCCCAAGTATTATCCAAAATCATTACAACTTTACCTGTGGGGTATTGTAATAGGACACTCTGGATTATTATTTGTATGGTTATCTTTACCGTGTAACACCACTATTATAGTCTATATAATATATTTTATAATAAACCTGTTACATTTAACTCAAATTAAAACCCAATACTATAGGGTGATTATATATAAATTTTTTTATAAAGGTGTCACAAAACCGTGTTATCATGTGTTTATATTACAGATAACTAAATCTGCAGGTTTGATTATCTATGTAACCGCGGTTGAGAATATAAATAAACGATAGGGAGGGAGAAATATAAAACTATTTAGTGCATTATACAAAAAGGAGCCTGAAAGTGTTCCTGAAGAAGACTTCAATACTTCCTATGAGAAGTATTATACAGTAATTTTCAGACATTGTGCGTACCTTACCGGAGATGTTCAGGCAGCAGAGGATATAGCACAGGAAACCTTTATAAAGCTTTATAATTCTCCTCCGACCCATGGCAATACTGGAGCCTGGCTTTCAAGAGTGGCAACTAACCTTGCTTACAATTACATCAGAAACCAGAAGACAAGGCGGAGTAAAGAGCCGATAGTTGAGGAGCATGCCGAAAGCAATGTGATATCTATCGAGGAGATAGCAATTAAGGACTCGGAGGTTAGGCTGACAAGGAAAATATTGAACAACCTCAATCACCGCGATAGGCTTTGCCTTCTACTTAAGTTTTCAGGCTACAAGTACAACGAAATTGCAGAAATAGCAGGAATAGAGAAGGCCTCTGTCGGGAAGATTCTTTCAAGGGCTCAGGAAAAATTCAAGGAATTGTATTTGAAGGAGGTCGAAACTTTATGAAATGTCCGGGAAATGATGTGCTTCAGGCTTATATGGACGGTGAGCTGGAAATAGGTATCAGAAAAAATATTGAAACTCATCTTGATAACTGTGATAAATGCAAAAGTCTGCTGGCAGTCCTTAAGGAAAATGACGATTTTGTTTTCGCCAAGCTCAAAAACTACAGGCATCACTTTGAAGAGTGCAATGTGCCTTGCAGCGCACAGCCTGGGGTAAAGCGCCTGAATATGAATATGGACAATAAAGGAGTGTTTAACCTTATGTTAAAGTATAGAAAATTTGTCGCAGCAGCGTGTGCAGTTCTGTTAATTACAGCATGTATAACCATTCAACCCGTTAGAGCAGCAATTGCAAATGCCCTATCTATTTTCAGGGTTGAGAATGTAAAAGGAATAACTGTAACTCTTGAAGACCTACAGCAGATTCAGAATAAGCTTTCAGGTGGACAGGGAGAGATAAGCCTTGACAAAATGGGAAGTATAAAGGTGGAGGGCGGCAAGAAAAGGACCTCTTCACAGGAAGATGTAAAGAACCTTACGGATATTGCCGTCACTTTCCCATCCGCCCTTTCCGGTGTAATACCAAACGTTAATATTGTTGAACCTAGATCTATCGACTTTACACTTAATGCGAAGAATGTAAACCAGATAATGAAGTCCTATGGAGCTACAAAGCTTCTACCGGACAATCTTGAAGGTAAAACCTTCAAAATAGATTTTGCTTCGCTGGCAACCATTAATTACCGTATAAATGACAAGGAAATCAAGATTACACAGACAAAGGCGCCACAGATAACAGTCCCTGACGGTGTGAATGTTGATGAGGTATATAACGCTGTCGTAGAGATGCCCATACTTCCGGAAAACCTACAATCCCAGTTAAAGTCCATAAAGAACTGGAAAAATACCCTTTACATTCCGGTAGTAGAATCAAAAATGACAGAAGTTGATATAAATGGCGCAAAAGGATATATGGCTTCGGATAAAAGTAATCCAGCAAATACTCCTCGCTCGCAGGTCATATGGTATAATAAGGGTGTTATCTATACTGTATCCGGAAAAATAGACAGTGACGAAATTCTAAATATTGCAAGGTCCATGAGGTAAAGATAGTTTACTGTAAACTTAGTGATTGACCGTTAGGCAATGAGCTGTGGCAAGTGCGATTTGCCTAACGGGAAATCACTTTTGCAGTAAACTGTCTATAATACTGTGAAAATGAGGTGACTTAAATGGTAATAGAGACAGAGAACCTGACGAAGTATTATGGAAATAAAATTGGCTGTCGGGATATTACAATATCGGTAGGCAAGGGCGAGATTTTCGGATTCCTCGGTCCTAATGGGGCGGGTAAAAGTACATTTATAAAAATGCTGGTGGGGCTCTTGTTCCCTACCAGCGGCAAGGCATTCGTACTGGGTAAGCCTGTGGGAGATGTAGATGTAAGAAAGAAAATCGGATACTTGCCCGAAAACTTCAAATACCAGGATTGGATGACAGGAGAAGACCTCCTGTCTTTTCATGCTTCCCTGTATAAATTGGATAAAAAGAACGCTGCAGCAAAGATGGAAGAGGTGCTTGACATCGTCAAGCTCAAAGGCCATGAGCGCTATCGTATAGGCACATACAGCAAGGGTATGCAGCAGCGTATAGGTTTAGCCTGTGCCCTTCTTCCCGACCCCGACCTTCTCTTTTTAGATGAACCCACTTCAGCACTTGACCCTGTAGGCAGGAAAGAAGTAAGAGACATAATGACCAAGCTAAGGTCAATGGGTAAAACAGTCTTACTTAATAGCCACCTGCTCAGTGAGGTGGAGATTGTGTGTGACAGTGCGGTAATAATTAATAAAGGCTCGGTAATTAAGCGCGGAAAAATGGAGGATATCCTTGAAAGCAAGTTAATTCTTGAGATACATGCAGAAGACTTAAATAGTGAGGTTTTAAATAAACTTAGAGACTTTGACCCCGGACTTACGTACTCAAACAATATGATAAATATGGAGATAAAGGACAAGGACGCCACGCACCATATAGCTTCAATCATTATTAACGGAGGTGGAAAGTTATTTGAGCTTTCACCAAGGAGGGTTTCACTTGAAAACGTGTTTATAAATCTTGTAGAAGGCGGTGAGCAGAGGTGATTGCGATAGCAGCAGCATCCTTTAAGGAGGCTTTAAGAAAAAAATTGTTTATACTCGTTGCAGCCCTTACGCTTATATATCTTATCTTATTTGGGACAATCAACTATTTTGTCATAAGAGACATTAGCAGGGAAGGGACACAGAATACTCTGAACACTATTGAAGTAGCTTCAACAATAGTATCCTTCCAGGGTTTATATTTTTCAAGCATGCTTGTGGCATTTCTTACCATTATAGTTTCTATCGGTTCAATCTCTTCAGAAATTGAAAGCGGTGTGATACATTCGATAATAACCCGACCGATTAAACGCTCGAGTTATATACTTGGAAAATATCTTGGAATGGGAGTTCTATCAGTATCATACGCAATTTTTCTCTTCGCAGCCATAATTTCAATCTGTGCAATATTCCAGCTCCCGATAGTTAAAACACTCGAACCTCTAAGTGTGATGAAGGGCCTTTTATTCTTTGCACTGGAACCGCTAGCAATTCTGGCCCTTTCTATTTTCGGGAGTGCTGCATTCAAAACACTGAGCAACGGAATATTTGTTGTTTCAATATATATTCTGGGCCTTATAGGCGGAGTTATGGAGCAAATCGGCTCGGTACTTAATAATCAAAGCCTTGTAAGCTGGGGAATTATTTCAAGCTTGATTTCCCCTTTTGATATAATATACAGGCAAATGCTTTCATCCATATTATCAAACATTGGTGTTACAAATCCTTTTATGGTAGCAAGCGAAATGACAAATACAGCTCCAAGCACATGGATGCTTATATACACATTTGCATATATTCCCGGATTGGTTATTCTGGCAATAAGAAAGTTCAGATTAAAAGATATTTCCTGATTTGAACGCGGCTGCCTTTGTAAGGGTGAGATTGGCACAAAAAAACATACGTATACTGATATCTGGCTGATACATCCGTTTATACTGAACTTTCTATTCCAATGAACTGCTGGAATTACTATACGAGTGGATAAAATATCCCAAAACCGATGGTTCTAGCGTGGAAAGTGTTTTTAAATGGATAATCGGCAGAAATATAGGATTTCTGTTATACCATAGATTTATAAATTATCTTAAAGCCCGCTGAAAATTGCATAAAGGGGTAGTGGAAGCAACCGTATCATGTACTGAAAAGTGGATGTGAAATAATGTAATTTACATCCACTCTTAGTTTCTTTATACAAATACTCATTTAAAGTATCTTTGAAAATCACTTTATCCCACCAAGACCCTGAATCAAGTTTTGCTAAGCTGTCATACAAGGTCTTCAAAAGGCAAAGAAATTTGGCACAAAAAGCGGCTTAGCCATAGGTAGAATTTTACATAATAACATGTACGAAATTAATATTGCTCAATATCGTTCAAAAAATGATGATTTCTTTCCAGTTTACATAAAAGTAAAGAGTGAATGCCTTTGGTCTATGGGGCCACATAAGGCATGGGAATACATATGTAACTGGATAAGCAAACATATAGGCAAGATTATAAACAATAAAATAAGCCGTATAGACCTTTGTTGCCATACAGATGAATTAGAAATAGTCCCTGACGATATAGAGAATTTTAAGGGTCAATTCTATACAGACCATATATAGAGATTCCAGCGCAAGCCACAAGATATATTGCAGGATATATGACAAGGTGCTTGAGATAACCCAAAAGAATCAAAAGAAATGGTTCTTTGATATTTGGAAAAAGAAAGGTTTAAACGGTAAAAAGGTCTGGAACGTTGAGTTCCAAATCTGTAGAGAGTACTTAAAAGAACACTATATCGATACAGTAGAACAAACATTCGATAGGCTAGGGAGCATATGGGATTATTGTACTGGTACATGGTTAGTAAAGATTATTCGTGACAATGATAATGTATCACGCTGCAGTACAAATTTTGTATGGGAGAGAATTCAAAAGGCTTTTAAAAACTTTAAAAGCGAAGAATTAGTCAAGCGTGAAAAACAGTTAGTAGAAGATGCGCAATTATTAATACCAGGAGCATATGGTTGTTTAACTACATTTGCTGCAAAAATTGGAGTCTCAGATGTAAATATGGCACTAAAAATATTTCAATTAAACGGTGAAAAGTATCTTAGCAGTAAGAAGAAAGACTTTAAGAGCGTAGTAAAAAAGAAGCGGGAATTAATTGATAATAGCCCTAAAAAAGAAAAAGTTCAATGGTTAAACCCAGATAATGTTAAGCAAGTATTCAGCAACTAAGGAGATTGAAATGCGTACCGGAAAAAGAAGCAAAGCACCAATTAGTCATTGTAGACCATGTATTTGTTTAGATTGTAAACATAAATACACTTTAACTAAAGAATTTGATGGTTGCGGTGATAAATGTTTTGCATGTGCAGTTAGTGGCTTTAAAAATAAAATGTCTGAATGTAAAATGCACAAATCTATAAATGATACAAGTCGTACGATTGTAAAAATCATCGTAGTTAAACAAAAACCAAAATTCAAAAAAAATTCTGATTATAAACCAAAAAGAAGATAATAATATTTTGTATAATTGTAGATTGACACAAACATTATACCGATGAAAGTAGGTCAAAATGCCTATTATAAATTTATTGGTATAAACTTTGTGTCAAAAAAGTTTGACACAAAGTTTATACCATAGTAGAATTTTGACACAATTATACTTCCAATGTAGCTGAAAACAGTAGTTTTTATTATTCTAACTTATAAATTTTTTTAGTTTCGGTGTGGATGTTTTTTCACATATTTTACAGGCGGATATTAAGGAATCTTTGCCGGTTGCGGAAATTCTAAAGTTTTCGAGAGAAGCAGATTTCTCTTCTCCACAAACAGTACACTTTTTTGTATGACCATTTAAAGCTTTTTCTTCGATGCTGCTTCTTATACAGTCAATACAATCTCCAAAGAGTTTGTTGTCTCTAATCTTATAAAATTTCTCATAGGACTTTAACTTACCACAGCTTTTACAAGTAATGAGAGGATCAGGGCCATCTTTCTCATCAAAACAGCTGACACATATTTTAGAAAATCCTAAATAACCATCTTTATGCTCTGCGAATTCACTAAGTGGTTTTCTTTTTTTACATTTTATGCATTGGGTGATTTCTAATAAGTCGTCTAATTTCTTCTGCACTTTCTTAATATTTTTTTTACCTTCCTCTGGTATATAGTCTAGAATATCATTTTTACTCATTCATAGCCTTCTTTCTAAAAGGTGTATATTCAAGCCTTTTTTCCTTAGGTAAACCATGATTATAGATATTGTAGAGAATAGCTTCAAATGCTTTAACTGCACTATTTACAGATCTAGAAATTAGATATTTATTAATTAATTCATCAATCTCATTAAATTTATATTTTTTCATTTTGTTAGTAAGTATAGTAAAGTCTATTTGTTCCTCGTTGTCATTTATAAACTTTGCTAATTCTTTTATATATTTTCCAATTAGATTTTTTTTACCCCAAGCAATTACATATATTTCAATAGTTTTTTTAGTTATACCTAATCCATATGTTCTTAAAACTTCTAAGGCTTTTCTAGGACTTCTAAAGCCACTTTCGGACACTTCAATATTTAGTTCACTCAATATCCTGTTTACTGTTACAACTTCTACAACACCGGCAGTAAGACTAACTTTATAGTCATCAACTGCTTTAGGATTCTTTCTATGTTTGTTATAGGCTAAATAGTATTGAGCCTCATCTTCTAATGATAGATTTTCATGAACCTCACAATAGACTTCCTCAATTCCAAGCCTTTTTAAAGAAGTGCTTCTGTGATACCCATCCATAACATAATACTCACCATTAGCTCTTTTACTAACAATAATGGTACCAATAAATTTAGGATCATAATTCTGAACAATGCTATTTACTCTTTTGACTTGTAAGGAACCTTGTACTTGCTGATCAATTTTTAGCTGCCTAACCTTTAAGTTGTCGTAATACTTCTTTTGCATTTTACACCATCCTTATTATTTCGTAATTTGAAGAAAGCGGGAGTTTGTCCAGCCTGATTGATTTATACATAAGTAGAGGGTATAATACAAAATATAAAAGGAATTACTTTTTGCTTTATACCACTTATGAAAGCTGATCTTGACGGAGACCAGCTTTTTATATTATCTTCAAAATTATTTCATATATAACCCATTAAATCAATTTATTTCCAATGGTTTGATTGTAATAAATAAAATTTTAGATATATGTTGTAAAAGTTATAATTATTTTGATATCAGATATGAATAAGATTATTCTTTACATCATCTAAAGATATTTTTTCGAGGTATGATATAATTATTACAAATTGAATAGAGGATGGACTTTGCAATTAAGCGCTATATACTAAAAACTCCTAAATAACGTACACTTTGTATTTTATGCAGGAGTTTTTAATTTTAAGGCGTAAGGTGTGTTGCATATGGGCCTAAATAATTAATGCACTGTGCTATAGTTGACTAAACTGCTATATTTGTCGGCATTTATGGATAGATGGGTACATTCTGTCACTTATTAATAAATGTTAGTGCCACTACTTATAATGGAGTAACATTTGACTAATAAGTGAATAAAATAATATATATAGATAATAATAAATATAATTATTATCTATACGTTAATTTATATAGTTTATATTGATTATATATAGACTGTGGTGTATATTATACATAGATATGTATCTATGTAAGGGGTGATTGTGTGAATCGGAATTATGATGATAATGCAAAAATTATTAAGGCGCTTTCAGAACCGAGCAGGCTTAAAATAATTGATATTTTGTCCTGTGGAGAAAAATGTGCATGCGATATACTAGAAGAATTTGAGTTTACACAGCCAACGCTATCACATCATATGAAAGTATTAATGGACTGTGGTATTGTGGAAAGTCGAAAAGAAGGATTATGGAGTTACTATTCCCTTAATATTTCTAACTGTAATAGACTTATATTGTTTCTCATGAATCTAGTTACGGATACAGAGGATTGCATCTGTAAAAATAAATCTAAATGTGAATGTAAATAAAAGGAGTGTTTGGATATGAAAAGAATGGTTATTTTTGATCCGGCAATGTGTTGTTCAACAGGAGTGTGTGGCCCATCAGTAGACAAAGAACTTTTAAGAGTTTCTACAATATTGAATAATCTAAAGAATAAGGGTGTATTAGTTGAAAGGTATAACTTAACTAATAACCCGCAAATATTTGTTGACAATAAAGAAATAAATAAAATGCTCAATGATGATGGAGTAGAAATACTTCCGGTAACAATGCTGGATGGTGTTGTGGTAAAAACAAAATCTTATCCAACAGATGAAGAGTTCTGCAGTCTTTTAGGGGTACCATCAGATTATTTAAAAGCTACTGTTAAAATAAAATCTAATGGATGTGGCTGCAAGGACGGCTGCTGCTAGTACTGAAAAGAGGTATTTAAATGGTGTTTAGAAGTTTTAACGTGTCAGAGATAAAGCTAACCAAATATTTATTTTTTACAGGAAAAGGCGGAGTCGGTAAAACATCCGCAGCTTGCGCTACTGCAGTGACTTTAGCTGATTCGGGTAAAAAGATTATGCTTATTAGTACAGACCCGGCTTCAAACCTTCAAGATGTTTTTAATACAGAGTTAAATAATAAAGGTGTTTCAATAAAAGATATTCCGAATTTAGTAGTTGCAAACTTTGACCCAGAGGATGCAGCTGCTGAATATAGAGAAAGTGTTATCGCCCCCTATCGCGGTAAATTACCTGAAGTGGTTATAAATAACATGGAAGAACAGCTTTCAGGTTCGTGCACTGTTGAAATTGCTGCATTTAATGAATTTTCTAGCTTTATAACTGATGAAAAAGCAGCTAGGGAGTATGACCATATTATATTTGATACAGCTCCAACAGGGCATACGTTAAGAATGCTACAGCTTCCTTCTGCATGGAGCAACTTTATTAGTGAGAGCACCCATGGAGCATCGTGCTTAGGACAGCTTTCAGGCCTTGAAAGTAAAAAGGAAGTTTATAAAAATGCGGTTAACAATTTATCAGATAAAGAAAAAACTACACTTATACTTGTATCAAGACCGGAGTCATCACCGCTTATCGAAGCTGAACGGGCTTCAAAAGAGCTTCAGGATTTGGGAGTAAACAATCAAGTTTTAATAGTTAATGGTGTGCTTGAGGAGCATGATGACTACCTTTCCAATGCTATTTATGAAAAACAGCAAAATGCACTAAAAAGTATGCCTGAAGCACTTAAAAACATTGAAACATTTCAAATCCCACTAAGGCCCTATAACATAACAGGATTAGAAAATGTAAGAGCGTTCCTGAAGGATAAAAATATTAAATTAAACATTGAAACATTAAACATTACTAAAATACCAAAACTAAACAATGTGGTAGAAGATTTATATACCAGTAGTAAAAAAGTAATATTCACAATGGGTAAAGGTGGCGTAGGTAAAACAACGATAGCTGCTGCAATTGCTTTGGGTTTAGCCAAGAAGGGTAAGAAGGTACATTTAACGACTACCGATCCGGCAGCACATTTGAAATTCGTTTTGGATGAAAGCTATGGTATCACTTTAAGCAATATTGATGAAAAAGAAGAGTTAGAAAAGTATAAAGAAGAGGTATTGAGTAAAGCAAGGGAGGCTATGACTGAGGATGATATTTCTTATGTCGAAGAGGATTTAAGATCACCTTGTACTCAAGAAATAGCCGTATTCCGAGCCTTTGCTCAAATAGTTGAGAGGTCGGAAAATGAGGTTGTGGTAATCGATACTGCACCAACTGGTCATACTTTGCTTCTTTTGGATTCTACCCAAAGTTATCATAAGGAAATCCAGCGTTCCCAGGGAGATATTCCTGAATCGGTTAAGAAGCTATTACCTAAACTTAGAAATGAAAAAGAAACTGAAGTTATTATAACAACTCTGGCGGAAACTACTCCAGTTCATGAAGCGATGAGATTACAGAATGATTTGAATAGAGCAGGTATTCATAGTAAGTGGTGGGTTATCAATTCAAGTTTCTATGCGGCAAATACAACTAATGCTATTTTAAAGGTAAAGGCAAGTAATGAAGTTCGATGGATTAATAAAGTAAGTGAAATATCCAATGGTAATTTTGTAGTTATAGAGTGGATGCCGGAAGAAGTAAAAGGTGAGAAACTTAATGACCTGATAAATTAAGTAAAGTCCCACTGCGAGGTAGTAGTAGGTAACTTGTAGCGGGACTTTTTTATATATACATGTTAGGACGGTGAAATTCAGATGAGATTTGCTGTTATAGGAGATATTCATAGTGATGTTTCCCCGATAAATTAGACACAAAGAATGGCGGATTTTCTCCGGTTATCTTTGTATCACACAAATTTTACTTAAGCCACCTTATTGATTTTTTCATAATCAACAGGTGACTTGTAGCCAAGCTTTGAATGTAGG
>JAOAEJ010000095.1 GCA_026416815.1 Clostridia bacterium
TCCCAAGGGATAATTAAAGCCGCAGACATTTCTCTGGCTTAAATCAATACCTATTAATTTTTCAAAGGACTATAGTGCCTTTATTTGAGCATACCCTTTTTTAGGGACTCCGAAGAGTCTTTGAGGTGTTTTTCACGCTATCCTTCCTTTCATTTTGTATCTGCTACGATTTTCTTACTATTAGTATAATAAAAAAACTTTATAATATTCAATATATGGAAAAATAAAAGTCTTTAAAATCAGCCTATAATAGTATGGCTTTATAGGCCTAATTTAAAGAAGTTTTACACTACCAAAATAAGTATTATATTTAAATTTATTATTTTGCTCAAGCTTCCTTATAAGAATCACATCTATTGAAAATAATAAACTTGGAGGGATTTTAATGAGCTATGTAAGGTATAACAGAAAACACCCTAGGCTCTACAAAAAGAATATGCCTGAACAAGAAGAGGAAAATGCTCTTACACTAAGCGCAGCTTCCGCAGTTGGAATTCTTGCACTTACTTTCGCTAAAGGCATATTCTGGGGCTATATGATCAAAAGAAGACTGGGATAGACAGGAGGGCTTAAATAAGCCCTCTTGCTATATACTTATACTTCTTTGCTATTACTTCATCATAAATTCCAAAATAACAAAGTGGTACTAATTCAGGTATTCTATTCTCGGCTTAAAATCCAATTTGTCCAGCATTGAATAGTAGTCTTCTTCTTCCAATTCCTCCGGTCTTTTTCCTGTAGCGCCTACCAGAAGTGCTTCCATGACATTTGTTCCGAAGGAGCGTCCCCCAAGGTTTGGCGTAGTAGTTACTACCACGCTTACTCTTCTATTTTTCAGTACTTCAATATCTTCCGGTGTTACTGTGTTGGTTACTATTGTTTTTCCCGACATATCCATAGGCATATATTTCTTTATATAGTGATAGTCTCCAGCTATTATATCGGCATTTTTATAATAACTGATAAATCGTTTTTGCCTGTTTTCCTTCTGCTTCTCTCCTGTGGGGTATAATAGTTCAAAAGGTAGTCTTGATACCACTGGTATTGCAAGCTCTGCTATCCCTTTAAATGTTCTTAGCCTCCTTATTGGTACAGGAATGCCCAGTGCAAAAATGAGGTCACCTATTGTCACGTCACAGCCACACTCTACAAAAGCACTTGCCATTTTGTATCTGTCCGCAGCACTTGTCATTAGCACTTTTTTGTTTTTAAAGTCAATTATATTACTGTCGTTTAGAAATTTTATTACTCTTTTTTCAAGGGTATTTTTTATTCCTGAGCCGTCTACTATGGGGGTTTGTTTGGCTGCCTTCCAAAGGGGTATAGCATCTTTAATTATATATCTCCTATCTGTTCCAGTTGTTAGATATAGGTCGATCCCCCCCATCCCAAAAGCATCAACTTTTCCATCCAGAGTTTTTATCAGTTCTATTGCTTTATTTATATCTCCATCGGTTCCTATTCTTTCTACAAGGAATTTTTCGCCCAGAAACTCAGTCTCTATACTTTTATCTCTTCTGGACGACCCAATGCTAACACTAACTATTCTTTTCATTTCAACCTACCACTCCTAAAATATAAGCAAGTAAAAGCAACAATCACCTCATTACTCGATTATGATATCCTTATTATTAGCAAAATATTGAAAGAAAAAACATCGAATTTAGATTGTTTCTCATGAAATAAATAAAAGTAGCCCAAATATACTTGTGGCTACTTTTATTTATATAAATTGCAAAAAAGAATCTACAACGAAGTTCTCCCTAAATCTTTTTTGCAATTTGTTACCTTAAGTTATATTGCGATAATCAAATTTTTCCTTGTAATATCATTATCGCAATTTATATAGTTAGCTTTTGTCTCGTGATATCGGATGTTATCTTTTAGCTAATTGTTATTTAATAGCTTTCTTGAATAGCTGCTTTCACTATATCCGGTTCTACTTTTATCATATGGTAGTCTCCATCTACAACACATTTACCTATTTCCTTCAATATTACAAAACGTACTCCTGATATATCCTTTTTATTATCTAATTCAATTCTTTTTATTATGTCACTTATGGTCAGACAGGAGGGGATTTTTGTAGGGGTTTTCAGATGAGTTAAAACATCTATATGCTCCTGAACCTCTCTTTCGCTCAAATATCCTAATTTCCTACTTATTCGTGCTGCCACAACCATCCCGATGGAAACACACTCTCCATGAGAGAGCTCGCCTTTACATAGCCTTTCTACTGCATGGCCTACTGTATGGCCGTATTCAAGTATCATAGCCAGCTTTTTCTCCGAAGGGTCAGCTTTTAAAATAGGGATTTTAGATTCGATACTCATTCTGACTAAGTTGTGGATAAACCCTTCGGATAATTCAAATTGATTTACAATTATATCCTTTAGCTTCTCAAAAAATCTCCTATCATATATTAATCCGTTTTTTACTGTCTCTACAAGACTAGCTCGTAAAAATCTTTCGGACTCCGATATCAGGAAGCTAGTATCTATAAGGCTGAATATAGGAGTATAGTATAAGCCTATCATATTTTTACCGGCAATAGAGTTTACACCCTGTTTACGACTCATAATGCTGTCGGTCTGTGCCAGAAATGTTGTAGGAATATGGAAAAACCTAATACCACGGAATATCAGTGCTGCAGCCAGCCCAGTAATATTTCCTATAACACCGCCTCCTAAAGCGATAAGAACCGAACTTTTGGACACATCTTCCTCGAAAAGAGTTTCTACAAGATAGTTTACATTTGCAATTGTTTTGTTTGGTTCACCGGCCGGTAAAGCTATGAGCTTTACAGGAAAGTTCCTTCTTAAATGATTGTAAAGCCTTTGTCCTATTGTCGGTTCAATATTTGTATCAGTTATTATATAAAACCTGTCCGCAACTATTCTTTCCATTTTTTCCAGCAAAGAATCTTGCCATATATCGTGACCTAGATATATAGGTGAAGACTCGGATAAATGGGTCTCAAGTACTGATTCCTCCTTATGGAAGCTAATAAACTCCTGTTTTATTAAAGTATTATTCATATCTTATCCCCCTTTTTTATTAGTATAAGATTTGGTACACTGTACTCAACACTCATAAAATCAACATCCAGTATGCCTTAAGTCTGAAAACAGCTTATGCAGTTCATAGTATATTTCGTTGAGTTTAGCTGTTACCCAACCAATTGATTCTATGAATTGAATTCCTTTTAACTCCTTGTATTTGGCGCTAAGGTTATGAAAGTCCTCTATACCCTTTTCAAAGCCCTTAATGATTTCTTCAGAAATAGAGGTATAAGCAGCAAGCTCCCTGATGAAGTCCCTGAAGAATATAAATTTATACTCCCAGTCAACAAATATGTCCGCCAGAAAACGTACCATTTCCTGATGATTATCATTATATTTACCAATACTTTCAATAGCTGCACACATTTCTTTTACTGCACCGAGGCCTACATTTGCTCTATAATGTTTTTGGTCAAATTCAACATCAATTTTATCTAAGTTCATATAGCTATCAATATATTTTTCTAAAAGATACAAGCCAAGGTCTTTTATATCTATATCCTTAAAGTTTGAAAAATCTATTTCGTATATCTGGTGAGGAGGCGTTATTTGTTGAACAGGATGCCCATCTAAATACTTCATTCCTTTTAATCCTGTAAAAGCCCTGTAGAAATCCTTTTTCGGTATTTCTCCAATATAGCTAAATGCACTGTCATAGACAAGATAACCGTTATCGGTTATATCAACCATAAGGAATGAGTGAGCAGCTCCACCATCGCCTGCACTCAGAGCTTTCCTATCAATATTGGCATCCAATCCTTCCCGCCATTTCTCCTCTGAAGTACAATAATCCGGTGAAAAATTCAAGTAATAGGTTGTCCCCCTTGCAATAACCAGTTTATCATTCTTTAAACTATCGTTACAAAACCTTACACCCTCATCAAGACTATCAAAAGATTTTAACTTATGGTCGAAGCCTACCTGTGTTTGCAAAATATCCACAAAACCTGCTAAAGCTCCGAATGGTATATCCATGTATGCAATTCTTCCATTATTTTTTAGCATATCACTGCAATCTATAAAACCAATAAACGGTTTTCCCCAACATGCATACATAAATATAGGACTAAGGTTTAACTTTTTTTCATACCTAATCACTTCGCTAAGCAACCCTGTAGTACAATCAATGTAATAGGGGTACTGTGCATATGGAGTATAGCTTTTATTGTAGGTTCTTTTAATTTCACTGCCTGCTTCATCATTCAAAAGGGTGTCTTCTTTCGTAGTTGCTTTTGAGGACTCTTGATTAACTTTCTCTATACAGTAATTTAATATAAACTTAAGAGTTTCTTCAAAGCATTCCTTGAATCTGTTCATATTTTCAGCTTTTAAATATTTTTCATTATATCTGATAGCAAGTTGAAGCGATTCATTTATTATGGCTCCGGAAATATCAATAGGGCTAAAATGCTTATTACGGGGATTCGCACTTATATCAACTATTTCATTTGCCGGACAGTAGGATAGTAAGCTTCCATGTTCTTTTTCTACAAGTCCGTCCAACTGGCCCAAATAATTGAAGGAGATTTCAGGCTCTAATGCCTTTAGTCTCTCATTGCGGCTAATGTATCTTGCTATACCGTAGTTTAATCCCTTATTGGGGATACATTTAAGGTTTTCCTTTATATAAAGTATTGTTTTTTCTACTGATTCCTGTTTTTCAAACCAGACTGGATATCGGGTAGTAAACCATCCTATAGTTCTGGATAAGTCCATTTCTTCCATTATCTCTTCCCTGCCGTGTCCCTCCAGTGTTATCAGCACCTTATCTACACTAAAGGTTTTCGTAATAGATATTGAAAGAGCAGCCATCAGTACATCATCTATGCTGGTATCAAAGGCCTGGTTTGCCTGCTTCAATAATATTCCGGTATATTCCTTATTAAATGACATATCAAGAACATTAAAATCCTTCAGGTAATTGTCCTTCATTTCAGTCTCCAGCAATGTCCTTGTCTCCGATGGATTAATTCGTTCCCAGTACTCTACATCGATATATTCCCTTTGAGGGTATTCATACAGTTTTTCAGCCCAATCCTTGAAGGATGTAGTTTTTGGCGGTAAATCATACTGAAGTTTTGCACGGTATAATTTCTCCATATCATCCAGCATAATTCTCCACGAAACCCCGTCAATAACCAAGTGATGTATTGGAACCATAAGCCTTTTCCCATTTAGACCCAGGTCAAAAACAATTCCTTTTATCAGTAAATCCCCTTCAAGATTTAAGCTATCCTGAATTTCCTTACCTATCTCTATCATTTTTTGCTGCTGAACTTGGTATGTATAGTTAGACAGGTTTATAATATCAAGTTTAAATTCTACTTCACTATTTTTTCTGTTAAACTGTTTAATCTCTTCACTGCTAATTTTATATGTCATTCTGAGAGCATCGTGGTATATAATTATTTTTTTAAACACATCTTCAAGCAGCTTTATATCAACGTCTTCGTTCAACATGAACATATTGGTTTGATTCCAGTAATGTTGCTGTCCGAATTCATTTTGGAAGAACCATTTTTGTATAGGAGTCACTAACACTTCTCCTGATATCTCTCCCTGATTTGCCAATACTTCTTTTGTGCTGCTTTTCAAATTTTCAAATATACCTGCGATAGTTTTATGCTTGAGAATATCCTTCACTGCAATGTTCATACCTAATTGATTAGTCTTTGCAATTATTTGTATAGCCTTAATGGAGTCTCCACCTAAGTCAAAGAAGTTGTCATTTATTCCCACCTTTTCTACTCTGAGAACTTCCTGCCAAAACTCTGCGAATTTTTCTTCGTTCTCGTTACGAGGCTTTATATACTCGGTGGAAAAAGCCATTTTTTCATCAGGCTCGGGCAGCAACTTTCTGTCCACCTTTCCGTTTGGTGTTAGCGGAAGTGCATCTAACTGGACTAGATAGGATGGTACCATATAATCGGGTAATTCCTCTGAAAGGTATTCCCTGATACTCGAGAGCGAAAGCTTTTCCTCTGAAACCAAGTAGGCTGCAAGGCTTTTTGAGCCGTTTATTCCATCCCTTGCTATTACTACGGCTTCTTTTATCGAAGGGTAGTTCATAAGGTGAACTTCTATTTCACCGGTCTCTACCCTAAAGCCTCTTATTTTGACTTGATGGTCCTTTCTGCCCAGAAATTCAATATTTCCACTAACGGTCCAACGGGCTATATCACCGGTTTTATACATTTTTTCTCCCGTAAAAAACGGGTCGTCCATAAATCTTTGAGAAGTGAGTTCGGGATTATTCAAATAACCTCTTCCTACACAGTCTCCGGAAATATATAATTCTCCAGCTACACCTACAGGCTGAAGCCTTTGGTTTTCATCCAATATGTATACCCTTGTATTAGAGATAGGTCTGCCAATAGAAGGCAACTCTGGTATTTCTCCCAAAGGATCTATGGTTAAAGTTGTAGCTACATGAGTTTCGGAAGGTCCATAGTGATTATGTAAGTATACTTTGTTTTCCTTCAGATACTTTTTCATATGCTCCGAAACTACCAGTTGTTCACCGGCAGTTATCATATGGGTTACACAGTCAGGGATTTTTTCAATATACTTTTCGCTGTTAAATAAAAGCTTTATATATGCTACGGGAAATGATAGTATTTTAATATTGTTTTGTGCTATGAAATCCAATAGACCCTCAACATCATTTCTCAATTCGCTACTTATAAGATACAGTTCTCCACCTGCAAGCAGTGTCGAAAATATCTCCTGAAATGAAACGTCAAAACTTATAGTCGTAAACTGAAGTAGTTTGCTGCTGAACTCCAGATTTGTTTTACTATACTGGAAGCTTATAAGGTTGACGAGATTGCGGTGCTCAAGCATTACCCCTTTTGGCTTGCCGGTAGAACCGGACGTATATATTACATATACAAGGTCCTGTGGTCCGGATACATTTTCCACGGCTTCTACCTTGCCTGATAAATCCTGTAGGATTTTATCAACCATTATTACCTTTTTCAGCTTATTTGCATTTCGTGTATACTCGTCATCACTCCCTGTACCATCACCGTTAGGTAGTAAAGAAATAAAATCAATGCTCTTTGCTGTTTTTTCAGTTGTCAGCATTATGTCTACATGTGAGTCTTCCAGCATAGCTTTGACTCTTTTTTCCGGATATTCAGGGTCTATAGGCAAATATGCGCCTCCTGCCTTTAAAATCCCCAGTATACCTCCAATTAATTCCAAAGAGCGTTCCATCATTACCGCAACAATACTTCCCTTTCTAACTCCCTCCTTACGAAGAGCTGCTGCAACGTTATTGGCTCTCATATTCAATTCTGCATATGTAAGATATTTCTCTCCGAAGATTACTGCCCTGCTTTCCGGTGTTCTTTCTGCTTGCTCCTCAAATAATTGGTGTATTGTTTTATCCGACGGATATTGCTCCTGTGTATTATTTAATTCATACAGCAACTTCCTCGTGTCTTCCGGCGGCAGTACACCCGCTTCACATAGTAGACTCTTAGTGTTATGTGTTGCAGTATGTAAAAAACTTTCTAAATGCCTATATATCTGCTTTACAGTTTCTTCAGCATATCGTCCGGAATCATATTGAATCACACATTCTATGGACGTACCGGTTATTGTAAAGCAGAAAGCCATTCCGGCTTGTACCTCTTCAACAAGCTTTATATCATGTATATTACTTAGCATTGCCATTGCTGCAACATAAGGAACATCATTCCTATAAACACCTAGATTTAAGGCTTCGTCTATTTTTGACATGGGGTAGTTTTGATTATTGTTTGCTTCGGTTACTGTTTGTTTTATGTTTAACAAAAACTCTTTGAATGTTATTGTTTCAATTAACTTACTTCGTAAAAGCAGTAGTTCGTTTATATAGTTAGCCTTAACCTTTTGCTTCAGTACCGGGGAGCCGATAATTATATCCTCAGCGCCCGTGTATCTGTGTAGAAGATACATAACCCCGGATAATAAAACCATAAAGGTCCCGTAATCGGAATTATTACTCATACTGATAATTTTGCCTGAAGTAGTATCAGGTAGGCAAAACGATATACTTTCTTTTTTTCCCCTCTCATCTTTTGTATAAGAATAGTCCTCGGGGAAAGTATTTATTGTTATTTCACCGGAGAGCTTATCCAGCCAGTAGTTTTTTTCGTTGTCAAACTTACCGCTGGATAATATAAGATTTTGTGAATACTTATCCATCTTCATTTTCTATACCTCCCAAATCCTTGAGTTATATAGATAAGCCAGTGTAAATTTAGTAACATCACACCTTTACAGTGACTTATCTATAGACTTTCGTTCTCCTAAAAATTAAACTCTACTTCTCCTGCTATCTCGCTGCCAAGCATTATATCGCCTTTTTCCAGTTCTATATCTCCAAGTCTTATATTTTTATCGTTTACCACAGTCTCCAGTATCCTGATATAACTGTCGGCAAACCTTTTAATTGTTTGATTTTTGTATAGTCGGGTACAGTATTCTACATAGAATCTTATAAGGTTTTCGCTTTCAAAGGTGTAAAGTATAAAGTCAAACCTTGAAATCTTATTTTCAATTCTATAAGGGGAAAGGGTCAACCCTTCTATTCTTATCTCAGGAATATTCATATTTTGGTCTGCCATCATGGTATCAAAAAGTGGGTTTCTGCTCATATCCCTTTTTATTCCCAGCTTCTCTACAAGTTCTTCAAACTGATAATCCTGGTTTTCGTATGCCAGTAACGAGTTTTCCTTAACCTCCTCCAGGAATTGTTTAAAGGTTTTGTGTGACGAAGGATAGTTCCTCATTGGGAGGGTATTTACAAACATACCTATTATATTCTGTAAATCAGGGTGCTTCCTTCCTGCAATAGGACTACCAACTACAATATCCTCCTGTCCGCTGTACTTATACAAAAGTACATTGTATGCTGCCAACAGAACCATATAAAGAGTAGTTGCACTTTCTAGGGCAAAATTCTTCAGCTTCACCGAAAGCTCCTCACTCAGTTCAAATTCAAAGGAGTCTCCTTCAAAGCTCTGTATACTGGGTCTTTGATAATCAGTAGGCATATTTAGTACTGGAATCCCATCGGAGAACACATTCATCCAATAGGCTTCCTGTTTCTTAACTGCTTCCGATTGGAGCATTTCTCTTTGCCAAACAGTGAAGTCCTTATACTGAATTCTTAGTTCTCCATCATTACCACCCTGATACAAATCCATGAATTCTCTCATCAAAATCGCTACTGAGGTGCCGTCGGATATTATATGGTGCATGTCTACAAGAAGCAAATGCCTGTCTTGTGACAACTGTATAAGGCCAACCCTGAATAACGGTGCAATGCTTAAATCAAAGGGGCGTATAAAACCTTTAATAATTTCCTGTGCATTGCTTTCGTCGGACTCTGCATACTCTACCGTCAAATCAACATTTCTGCTTATTACCTGTACAACATCCCCACCCTTATACCCGAAGGAAGTCCTAAAAGCCTCATGCCTTTTCACAAGAGTTTTAAATGTATCTTCAATCCGTATGCGCTTTATATTTCCTTCTATCAGCATTACCGTAGGTATATTATATGTGGTACCTATGCCCTCAAGCTGCTCAATAGCAAACAGCCTTCTCTGTGCTGATGATAAAGGATAGTATTCACTTTTTTCAGCTGACTTTATTGGAGAATAACCGCTTCTGCCGGTACTTTGTATATACTCTGCCAATTCCTTTACAGTTGGGTGATTAAATACCTCGGTTAATGAAACTTCAGTGTCTAGCTCCTTTTGAATTTTAAAAGTCAAGGTCACTCCTTTTAGAGAATGTCCTCCCAACTCAAAGAAGTTGTCCTCTATGCTTATCCTTTCAAGTTGCAGAATTTCCTTCCATATTTCGGTGAGTTTTTGCTCGGTTTCATTTCTTGGCTCCACATGCCTTATTCCTGTATCTACCCCTATGATTGGTTGTGGAAGAGCTTTTCTATCTATTTTGCCGTTAGGAGTTAAAGGCATCTTCTCCAACTGAACGATTTTTGATGGTATCATGTAACTAGGGAGCACCCCGGACAAGAATTCTTTCAAGGAGCTTACGTTCAGATCACCATCAGCAACCACATAAGCACACAGATATTTTCCTTCACTCCTATCCTCGCGGTCTATAACCAGGGCTTCCTTAATCACCTCAATCTTTAACAAGGCTGCTTCAATTTCCTCCAACTCAATCCTATATCCTCTTATTTTCACCTGGTAATCCATTCTTCCTAAAAACTCAATATTTCCATCGGGCATCCAGCGTGCGAGGTCTCCGGTTTTGTAAATCCTTTCGTCAGGCAGCCTGGAAGTACCTACAAACTTTTGGGCTGTTAGTACGGAATCATTGTAGTATGCTCTCGCCACCCCTACACCTCCTATGCACAACTCTCCCGTCACACCCTGGGGAACCGGATTAAGATACTTGTCCAGGATATATATCCGTGTGTTGTATACAGGTTTTCCTATCGGTATGGTTTTTGCCCCCTCAAAGCTGCTATTTGCTAATCTGTAAAATGACGATATATCGGTACATTCGGTAGGTCCATAAGTATTTACTATTTCGCAGCTGCAGTTATCCGATTTAATCCAAGGAGCAAGCTTTACTGTATTTATAGGCTCTCCTCCTAAGAAAACATGTCTTAGAGTTTTTAGCCTTGCAAAGCTGGAGTCACAGTTGAAGTCAACCAGAGGATAAAAGGCACTCGGCGTACAGTTGATTATGGTAACCCCTGCTCTTTCTACTGTGTCGGACATACGGTTGTAGTCATACATGCCCGCTGTAAACAGGCACAAGCAGCCCCCTTTAATCAATGGTGCATACAGGTTTTTCTGAGCAAGGTCAAAACTGGTAGGAGCAATAAGAAGTATGCAATCCCGTTCATCAATATTGAATTCCGTTGTAAACCAACTGAGCAAATTTACAAATGCATGAGCCTTTATCATTACTCCCTTTGGCTTACCTGTCGAACCTGATGTATATAATACATACATCAGCCTTTCAGGATTGTATGTCAGATTCAAATCTCTATCCGGCAGTTCAAGCCTGTTCAAAACCTCATCTACTGCAATAAGTTCCGTCCCGATACTCTCTGCTTTTTGTCTGAGCTTACCCTGTGTAAGCAGCAAGGAGGTGTTGGAATTACTTAAGAGGTAGTTTATACGCTCTTCCGGATAGTCCGGGTCAATAGGCAGATAAGCTCCTCCAGCCTTCAAGATGCCCATAATCCCTATAATCATCTCCGTTGATCTCTCCATCATTACTCCAACAACGGTATCATCAGCCACTCCTTTTTCCCTCAAAAGCCATGCAATCCGGTTTGCCTTTTCATTTAGTTGCTTATAGGTGAGTTTACTATCTTCATATATAACAGCTGTATTATATGGAGTTTTTCGAACCTGCTCCTCAAACATTTGGTGTATTGACTTATCTCTCGGATATTCATTTTGTGTAGTATTGAAATCAAACAGCAGCTTTTGTTTTTCTTCAGCACATAGCATATCTATATCGCCCAGTTTTATATAGGGCTTCTCAGCTATTTCGCCTGCTATGTTTTCGAAGTGTTTCGCTAATTTTACTATAGTTTGTTTGTCAAAGAGCTTGGTACAATATTCAAAACTGATTTCTAACTTCCCATTTATCTCTACTGCACTTACAGTAATATCAAACTTAGCTGTGCGGCTTTCTGTCTTGAGGGAATTAATTTTCAATCCCTCAGCCTGTATTCCTGTGTTAAAGTTTTGTAGGACAAACATAGTATCAAAAAGTGGATTCCTGCTTAAATCTCTTTTTAAATTTAATTTTTCCACCAACTCGTCAAACTGACAGTATTGGTTTTCATAAGCTTTCAAGCAGTTTTCCTTCACTTGCCCTAGAAACTCCATAAAGGTTTTATCCCCATCAGGATAGTTCCTCATGGCAAGAGTATTGGCAAACATGCCTATTACATTTTCCAGGTCGGGGTGATCCCTCCCGGCTATGGGTGAACCTACTACTATGTCTTGCTGTCCGGTATATTTAAACAGAAGTGTATTATACACCGCCAGTAAAACCGTATATACTGTAGTGCCATTATCCGATGCTGCTTTTTTTATTTTTTCTGTCAAGTCACGGTTAATTACAATACTGATACTGTCGCCATCAAAGTTCTGTATTGAGGGTCTTATATAATCGCAAGGCATATTGAGAACAGGTATTTCTCCGGAAAATCTGTCAAGCCAGTATTTCTCCTGCCTTTTTACTGTATCAGTTTCAAATAGAGCCTGCTGCCATACCGCAAAATCCTTGTATTGAGTTTTTAACTTTTTGGGTTCCATACCTCTGTATATCATCATAGCTTCTTCTATAAGAATATTTAATGAAGCCCCGTCCGATATGACATGGTGCATATCAAAAAGCAAAATATATTGACTGTGATTATACTTAACAATACTACCCCTTAAAAGCGGAGCTTTGCCCAAGTCAAAAGGCTGAACAAAATATTTCATTAATTGCTCTACATCCGTACAACCTTGTTCCAAGAATTCTATCTTAAAGTCTACATGCTCATGTACTCTTTGTACCGGCATTCCTTCGATGAATTCAAAGGATGTCCTTAGTGACTCGTGTCTGTTTATCAGTTGTTGAAAGGACTTTTCCATTCGCTCTAGATCCAAACTGCCTTCAATCAGCACAGCCGACGGCATGTTATAAGCAGTGCTGTAAGGCTCCATTCGGCTTAGAATCAAAAGTCTCTTTTGTGCCGCAGATACCGGATAATACTCCCTTGTGCCAATAGGTTTTATAGTACCTACAAGACTAGGGCCGATAGCTTCGATATACCTTGCCAGCTCTCTTACCGTCTGACTTTCAAATATTTTACTAAATGGCACTTCTACATTAAATGTGTTATAGATTGCTGATACAACAGCCATTGCTTTTAATGAATGTCCACCCAGTTCAAAGAACTTGTCATTTACCCCTACCTTCTCTATTCCCAGTACTTCCTCCCATATTTTTACCATTTCTTTCTCTACATCGTTTACAGGTGCAGCATACTCTGTCCCAATATTTGCGGTTAGATTCGGGTCAGGCAGAAGCCTCCTGTCGATTTTCCCATTTGGGGTCTGGGGCAGCTTGTCCAGCATAACAAAATATGAAGGAATCATGTATTCAGGCAGTCCTTTTGAAAGGTATTCCCTCAAATCAGAGACCTCAATTTCGCAGTTTGAGACAATATAAGCACTTAAATATTTATTTCCGTTGCTATCTTCCTTTGGAGCCACCGCTGCTTCTTTAACTCCGGGAAATTCCATCAATAGGCTTTCAATCTCCTCTAGTTCTATCCTGTATCCCCTTATTTTCACTTGATGGTCTGTTCTTCCCTGAAACTCTATTTCGCCATTATTAAGCCATCGAGCAAGGTCGCCTGTCCTATACATTCTTTCTCCCGGCACAAAAGGATCAGCTACAAACCTTTCAGCCGTAAGCTCCCAATTACCCAGATAGCCTCTTGCAAGTCCATCTCCTGCTATGTATAATTCACCAAAGACTCCTATAGGCTGCAGGTTATTCTTTGAGTCAAGGATATACATTCTTGTGTTGGCTATAGGTTTTCCAATGGTTATTTTTCTATTTCCGCTTAGGTCCTTGACAGAAGACCAGACTGTAGTTTCTGTGGGCCCATACATGTTATAAACACCGCCTGTTTCCAACCTCTTCAATTCCTCCAGCAATACTTTGGGCAGGGCCTCACCTCCTACCATTACCTTCTTTAGCCTCTTAATGCAAGAAGCACCTTTTGCACTTTTTATCAACACCTGCAGTCTTGAAGGTGTTGCCTGAATCATATCTACCTGTTCTTTTAATATTAACTCAGCTAATGCTTTCATGTCAGTTTGCTGGTGTTCACCGGCAAGAACTATCTTCATCCCTTTTGTAAGCGGAAGAAGAGTTTCAAGTACAAATATGTCAAAGGATATAGTGGTAAGACAGAGTATAGTTTTATCCGGTGTAAACTCTATTTTATCGGTTATACCTTTTATAAAGTTGTTAACCGCCCTATGCTCAATCATAACTCCCTTGGGTAATCCTGTAGAACCTGAAGTATATATTACATATGCTAGATTTTTAGGAGCACTTGTTTTTCCTAAGCTGTCCGCATTCCCCATGAAAATTTCGGGATTTTTTACATCTACAATCTGACCTTCGAATTCAACATTCTTCTTTGTATTTGGGGATACCAGCAGTATATCTGCCCTGCTATCTTTAAGCATATATTTTACTCGGTCATCAGGATAGGAAGGATCAATGGGCAAATATGCAGCCCCCGATTTTAACACTCCAACTATAGCTATCATCATTTCAAGAGAGCGTTCTATAGTTATCCCTATTATCTTATCCTGTGAAGCACCTTTTTCTCTCAAAACCCAGGCAAGCTGATTAGCCTTCTCGTTTAGTTCCCTATATGTCAGTTCCTTACCCTCAAACCTTACAGCTATACTATCGGGCGCTTTCTGTACCTGTTCTTCAAACAATTCGTGTATAGTTTTTTCTATCGGATACCGGCAACTGGTGCTGTTAAAGTCGTATAAAAGTCTTTCTTTTTCACTATCAGAAAGCATTTCAATATCAAATAAATTTACATTAGGCTTCTCTAGCGTTTTTCTTATTATATTGCCAAAATGATTTGCCAGTTTTTCCATTGTAGCCTTGGTAAACAGCTTTTTGCAGAATTCAAAGTTAAGCTGCATTTTTCCGTCAATCTCTACTGCGCTTACAGTAATATCAAACTTAGCTGTATTATTTTGAAGATTGTATGGCTTAATCTGCAATCCGTCAATATTAACATCATTGACAATATTTTGCATAATGAACATAGTATCGAAAAGTGGATTCCTGCTAATATCCCTTTTTACGTCAAGCTTTTCTACCAGTTCATCGAATTGATAATCCTGATTATCGTATGCTTTTAAGCAATTTTCCTTAACTTCTCCAAGAAACTCCCTGAAAGTTTTGGCCCCTGAAGGATAATTCCTCATAGGCAGTGTATTTACAAACATACCTATTATGTTTTCCAAATCAGAATGAGGTCTTCCGGCTATTGGTGAACCTATGACTATATCTTCCTGTCCCGTGTATTTATACAGAAGTATATTGTATACGGCCAGAAAAACCATGTATGTGGTAGTTCCTGTCTCTACTGCAAAATCGGTTAGTTTGCCTGTCAATTCGCTATCCAGCGCAATGCTTATACTGTCCCCTTCAAAACTCTGTCGGGTGGGCCTTGGGTAGTCAGTGGGTATATTCAAAACCGGAATTTCCCCTGAAAAAGTTTTAAGCCAGTATTCCTCCTGCTCTCTAATGCGAGCTGATTTTAACAACCTATTCTGCCACTCAGAAAACTCCTTGTATTGTATCCTCAGTTCGGGTAGTTTCTTTCCATTGTATAACTTTATAAATTCACTTGTTAAAATACCCATTGATGTACCATCAGATATAATATGGTGCATATCAAACATTAGGATATGCCTGAAGCGGGAAAGTTCTATTACCCCTGCCCTCAGAAGTGGAGCTTTGTTTAATTCGAAGGGGCGTATAAATTCATTAATTATTCCGTCTACCTCATGCTCTTCCGCTTTTAGGTATATAATTTTAAGGTTTGCAGTCTCATGTATCCGCTGAACAGGTTGCCCTTCCACCATTTCAAAGGAAGTCCTTAATGCTTCATGCCTCTTTATCAGTTCTTCAAATGTTTCTTCCAGACGCTTTTTATCCAATTCACCATCTATCTCTATAGCTCCCGGCATGTTGTAGCTCGTTCCACCTTCGAGACGATTAAGTATATACATCCTCTTCTGAGCTGCTGAAACCGGATAGTATTGCCTTGTTTCTACAGGACTTATGGAAGAATATATATTCACCTCACTATCTTCTATCCTCTTTGCAATCTGTTTTATGGTAGGTGTACTAAATATCTCCCTTAAAGGTACTTCAACATTAAATTCCTTATGAATTTTCGATACTAGCGTTGTAGCCTTTAATGAGTGTCCGCCCAATTCGAAAAAGTCGTCACTAATGCTTATCCTGTCTACTTCCAATATTTCTCGCCATATATCAACCAGCTTTTCTTCTATTTTATTCTGAGGAGCTTCATATTCAACTCCTGTACTTATATTGTTTGAAGGCTCCGGGAGTGACTTCCTGTCTATTTTTCCATTTGGTGTCAGAGGTAGTTTGTCCAGCATTACGATGTATGTAGGAATCATGTAGTCAGGCAGATCTTCCGAGAGGTATTTTTTTACTTCACCTGCAGGAATTTCCCTATCGGATACTATATACCCACAAAGATACTTATTGCCTCCCGTATCGTTCCTGTCTACTACTACGGCTTCCTTAATGCTTTCATGCTTTAGCAGCCGATTTTCTATCTCTCCCAACTCTACCCTGTACCCTCTTATCTTTACCTGATGATCCTTCCTCCCTAAAAACTCAATATTTCCGTCAGGAAGCATCCTTCCCAGGTCCCCGGTTTTGTACATCATCTCTGCACTTGACACTATGAACCTGTTCTCTACGAAAGAAGCATTTGTCCTTGCTTCGTCGTTGGCATAGCCTCTAGCCACACCTACTCCGCCAATATACAACTCCCCGGCTATGCCGTAAGGTACTATATTCCTATTGTCATCCAGAATATAAAAATAATTATTATCTATTGGTCTTCCGTAAGGTATGCTTGTCTGATATTCTCCTATTTCCTCTATAGGATAATAAATTGACCACACCGTCCCTTCGGTTGCCCCTCCCAGGCTTATAACCTTTGCTTTAGGAAAATACTTTCCTATTCTCTCCGGCAACCTTACAGGTATCCAGTCACCACTTAGGAAAACTATCCTCAAATCACTGTGGATATTATCTATTCCTCTTTCCTCAATGCTGGTAATTAAATGGTTCATTGTAGAGGGCACTGAATCCCAGAAAGTTATTTTTTCTTTTTGCACAAGCTCTATGAGCTCATTAGGGTCCTGCACCTGCTCCTTCTTTGCAATTACAATACTCCCTCCCGATGCCAGCATACCGAATATGTCGTATACAGAAAGGTCAAAACACATGGAGGTTATAAACAGAAGGATGTCTTTTTCCCCTACATTGAATGTTTTATTTACCCAGCTTATCAAATTCACTGCTGAATGGTGTTCTATCATTACTCCTTTTGGTAGCCCTGTAGAGCCGGAGGTGTAAATTATATATGCAAGCTCTCGTGAATCCTTCGGTATATCAATGTTTTCACCAGCATGCATATCCATTCTGTTGAAATCTATCTTTATTACTTTACTAAAGCTTATTTCATAGTCATTATCTGCTACAACAACCGATACTTTTGAGTTCTCTGCTATATATTCTCTTCTTGCAGCCGGATAATCCGGGTCTATAGGTACATAAGCTCCCCCTGCCTTCAATATAGCCAGCATACCGATTATCATCTCAAAGCCTCTATATGCTATAAGGCCGACATTATCTCCACACTTTACTCCCTCTTCAATTAAAATTTTTGCCAACTGATTAGCTCTTTTATTTAGCTCCCCATAACTCATTTCCCTATCTTCGAACACCAGCGCTGTTTTGTCTGGTGTCTTTCTAACCTGCTCCTCAAACAACTGGTGAATCGTTTTTTCCTTAGCGTATTCTACTACTGTATTATTAAAGTCATATATCAATGCCTTCTTTTCTTCTTGCGTCATAATGTCTTCTACATACAGTTCCTGACAATCGTCACATGTAATTCTCTCTAGTATCCTACAGTATAATATAAATGCTGTCTCAATATCTGTACTGTAAAAGTAATTCGGAGAGTACTTTATCTGCATAATCAGGTTATTGGGAACCTTTGATACTTCTAAATCAAAAAGCGTGTTTGTCATTTCATTTGAATCTATATGTATGTTATAGTCTGAAACTTTTATATCATCCCTTGTTTGGATACTGTCCATCACATGGAAATCGGTAAAATTGAATAAGGTATCAAAGATAGGGTTGCCTGTACTTGAGCCGGCTTCACCTATAATGCTTGCTATGTCGGCCAGGAACAGTTCATGGGGCTTGGAATCTACTAGATATTGCTTTACTGCTTTTATCAGTTCAAGCTTATTCATCCTGCACTCCACGCCTATCCTCATAGGCAATGTATTGAGGAAACAGCCAAGTATTTTTTCCCCATCCTCAATGACAGGCCGATCATGGGTCACTACACCTGTTACTATATCCTTTTCAGTGGTTATAATACTAAGTAGGTATAAATGTGCTGAAAGGCATATATCCTTCAATGTACAACCGTATTGTCTCGCCTTTTCCTCCAACCTCTTAAGCAGCCCCGTCCCCAAATTCCTACGGTATATTGCGCTACCTGTAACGCTATTTATCCTTTTGCCCGAGAAATTGAAGGGCAGCTTATTTCTTTCATATCCCTTGAGCGTTTCCTTCCAGTAGCTTCTGCTTTTTTCCGACTTCTCCCTGCTCAAGTTAATAGCTACGTAATCCTTATAGCTGCTTTTTAATTCTTTTACCTGGTATTTACACCCTTTCTCCAGGCTACTATATATTTCAAAAAGCTCGCTTAACATTGTCGCGACACTCCACCCGTCCAGTATCGCATGTTGGAAGCAAAGCACCATACTATAATCTTTTTCACTGAGCTTAAACATCCTTAAACGCCATAACAAGTCGTTGTCAAATCTGAACTTATTCAGCAAATCCTCTTTTAAGTAGGCTTTTATGTATTCTTCCTGTTCCTCAAGTATTAGATATATAATATCCTCGCATATCAACTGTGGAACGCGTTTCCTATGTACTACTTGGATCGCTCTGTTGAAGCGGTCAGTTATGAAGCTTGTCCTTAATATTGGATGTCTGTCGGCAAGCATTTCTATAGCATCGAAGAATCTGCTGCAATCAAAACCTTCCAGTTTGATTGTATAAATAAACTGATCGTGGTAAATGGGTTCGTCCGGCCTCAGCTTTGAATAAAATACCATACCGTGCTGTATCTGGCTTAGTGGGTAAAAATCCTCATAATTCTCAGGTAACTGTTTAGCCTGCTTCTCATCGTCAAGTATGCTCTGTTTTATTTCCTCAATGGCCTCAAGACCCTTGGTTAACTCGTCTACCGCTACCGATTCTCCATTTGCTCCAATGCGGAAGCTTAATTCCCTAATAGTCTGGTTTATGTAAAGGTCCTTCATCTGAATGTTTGTTTGAAATTCCTTATTTATCCTGCTAATTAGACTTATAGCCCTTATGGAATCTCCCCCAAGAATAAAGAAGTTTTCATTAGTACCTACTCTCTCCGCTCCTAAAATCTGAGACCATATTTGTGCAAGCCTTTTTTCTACTTCATTTCCCGGAGCCTGGTATTCTACACCTGTATTAATATGCCCATCGGGCTTCGGTAAGGATTTTCTGTCTACCTTCCCGTTTGATGTCATAGGAATTTTATCTATACGCATAAAATATGACGGTATCATGTATTCGGGGAGCTCTTCCAAAAGATATGCCCGCATCTGGGAAACAGTAAACTCATTATCAGATACGATATATGCACAAAGATATCTATTACCGGCATTATCTTCGCGAGTCAGCACTACAGCTTCCTTCACCAACTTATGCATTAGCAGCTTGTTTTCAATCTCACCTAACTCTATTCTGTGCCCTCTTATCTTTACCTGACGATCTATTCTTCCATAGTATACCATATCGCCATTAGGCAGCATCATGGCCTGGTCACCGGATTTGTAAATTCTCTCTTCAGGTTTGTAAGGGTTTTGCACAAACTTTTCACTGGTAAGCTCAGGTCTATTTAAGTATCCTCTACCAAGACCTTCTCCTCCTACACACAATTCCCCTGGTATTCCTACTGGAAGCAGCTTCTGATTTGCATCCATTATGTATGCGGTCAAAGTCGGTATAGGCTTGCCTATGTTGCTTATGTTTGATTCTATTTCCTTCTCGGTTATTTCCTTATATGTGACATGTACCGTAGTCTCAGTTATTCCGTACATATTTATAAGCTTGCATTGAGGATATCTTTCCTTCCATGCTTTAAGTAAAAGCGGCTTGAGTGCCTCACCCCCAAATACTACATATCTAACATTAAACTCTGCAGTCGGAATTTTTACTTCCTCCTGAGAAAGATTGTAAAATGCTGTGGGCGTCTGGTTCAATACCGTTACCTTTTCTTTTTGTAAAAGCTTTAGGAATTCTCCCATTTCTTTTGCTACCATCTTAGGAACTACTATCAATTTGCCTCCATACAGTAAGGCCCCATACATCTCCCATACCGAAAAGTCAAAACAATAGGAATGAAACATTGTCCAGACATCATCTTCCTTGAAATCAAACTGCATTTTATCATTAAACATAAGCCTGACAACGTTGCGGTGCTCTATCATAACACCCTTAGGCCTACCCGTAGTGCCAGAGGTGTAGATTATATATGCAAGGCTTTCAGGCATACTTGTATGCTTTATGTTTGCTGTATCACCACAGTATAATTCTTTATTTTCCAGAATTAAGGTTTCACCCTCAAAATCGACCTTACCCATGAAATTATTCTGTGTCAGCAGGATATTTATACCGCTGTCCTGGATCATAAACCGGATCCTCTCCATAGGATATTCGGGATCTATGGGTAGATATGCCCCTCCAGCCTTCAGTATAGCCATTATGCCTATGATCATTTCCATAGACCTTTCTACCATTATGCCTACTATACTGTCAGCTTTTACTCCTTTTTCCCTTAGAACTCTTGCAAGTTGGTTTGCCCTGTCATTTAATTGGCGGTATGTTATTTCTCTGTCCTCAAATTTTACAGCAATATTGTCCGGTGTCCGCTCAACCTGTTCTTCAAATATCTCATGTATAGTTTTCCTCCTGGGATAATCACTTGCTGTATTGTTAAACTTGTATAATATTTGCTCATACTCATCTGTGGTAAGGATACAGATATCACCTATTTTACATAACGGGTTCTTGACCGCTTCTTCTAATACCTTCACAAAGCGGCTTATAAACCTTTCCATAGTGTCCTTTTTAAAAAGCTGAGTACTGTAGTTTAATTCTATATATATCTCATTTTGCTTCTCCGTTAGAGTCATCCTAATATCAAATTGTGAAGTTTTTTGGGGAAATTCATAGTTGGAAGTCTTAAGTCCGTGAGCCTCGAAATCTCCTATATCCATGTTCTGTAACACAAACATTGTATCAAAAAGCGGATTTCTCCCTGCGGACCTTTGGATATTCAAATCTTCTATAAGCTTTTCGAAAGGATAATCTTGATTTTCAAGAGCGCTTAAAACATTTTCGGATACTTCCTTCAAAAATATCTCAAAGGTTTTTCCAGGTTCCGGATAGCCTCTTAGTGCCAAAGTGTTTACAAACATTCCAATAATATTTTTGGAATCGGTATGCCTGCGCCCTGCGCTAGGGGTTCCTACAATAATATCATACTGATCGGTATATTTTGAGAGAAGTACATAATAGGCTGCTAATACAACGGAATATAATGTTGTCCTGTTATTAAGAGCCAGATTATATAATTGAGAGGTTAGTTCCCTACCTATACGGAACTTTACATTTTCGCCTTCATAATTAAACTCCCCAGTTCGTGGAAAATCCGTTGGCAGCTCCAATACCGGCATATCTCCTGCAAATTGCTCCAGCCAGTATTTCCTTTGCTTATCAATCCATGAGCTTGCCAACAAATTTTCATGCCAAGCCGTGTAATCCTTGTACTGTATTTTCAACTCCGGTAGTTGCTTTCCCGCGTACAATTCATTTATTTCTCTGATGAGTATCCCGGCAGATACACCATCGGATATAATATGATGCATATCATACAATACCAGGTAGGAAGGTATGCCCCCCGTATTACCTAGCTTCACTAGCTTTATTCTAAACAATGGCGCTCGTCCCAGGTCATAGGGTTTGATAAAATCATTTATCAAATTATCAAATGTATCCTGCTTTCCTTCAACCTCATCGTAATCCAATTTAAAGTCAATATCATCATGAATCCTTTGAATCGGTTCATCGTTAACTATTTCAAAAGAAGTACGCAAAGACTCATGCCTCTTAATTAACTGTTTTATTACCCATTCTACTTTTTCCTTATCGAGTAGACCTGTAACCTTTAGAACTTGTGTAAGGTTATAGGCTGTATTTTCCTTATCCATTTGATTTAGGATGAACATCCTCTTCTGTGCAGCAGACAGTAGATATTGTTCTTTTTGTTGAATCGGCTGTATGGATACTGAAAAAGGTTTATTTATTTTAAGATAGCCCATAATCTCTTGTTTCCTGGCTTTAATACATTCCAGGATTTCAGGAGTAACTGCTTCTTTTGGGGCTTTATAGCGTAAACCTTCCCCTTCTACCCGTAATAGAAATTTTTTGTTTTCTAGTTCTGTAATAAAATCAATCAATGGCTTGTTATGTTCATTGTTGATGTTATTTTCGTCCATCCTATCCCAACCTCCCCGAAAGTTTATTTAATAATTGTTTGTATATTATTTTGTCAATTCCATCTTTAGTACATCCTTTTGAATTACTTTGCTTATAGAAATATTTAATTGTTTTGCTATACCCCCCATTAAAAATCATCTTCGAGCCTACACTCACCACGCATTTACCTCATAAACATAATCTCAGATGAGCTTTTCATAAATGCCAAATTAATTGACATATTCAGGTATTAATTAACATCAGTTAGTGCTAATTTTTTAGTGCTATTTTTTTAGCTCTTACTAATATTATTACTCACCATGTTATATATGTCAAGCATAGTAATTTATAGAGTTGCTATCTGTCTCGAAACCTTTAACTCTCAGATTAAAATGATCTAGTTGTAGTGTATTTACTTATTATTCTTACTTAACTAAAAATACTTTTTATTATTCTAATCCATATTTGGTACTTTTCGTAGTTCTAAATTTTATAGAACCCTATCTATAGATAACCAAAGTTAAACTTAGTGATTTCCAGTTAGGCAATGAGCTGTGATAAGTGCGACTTGCCTAACTGAATAAAATCACTTTTAAGTTTGGTTATCTTTAGAAAAACGGCTCCTTAAAGTAATTTTTAACTCACCCCAAACCTTGTAACGGGTGATATTCGTAATAAAATAAAAAAATCAGGCATATTTACTTGATAATATGCCTGATTTTAACTCTTGTTTTTTATATAAATAAATCTAAAGTACTTCTAAAGTCTTATATCATAAAAACTAACAAATTCTCGGCAGTTGATCCCCTACCAACATATCCACTACTCTGCTACCCCCGGTGATAGTCTTCATTGTCACTCTTTTTGGAGAACTGCTAACCACCTCACCTATCACACAACAACCCACACCATACCTGTCTTGTTTTACAACTTCAAGTATAGCATCTACCGAACTCTCAGGAGCAATTATAATCATTTTGCCCTCATTAGCAAGATATAGCGGGTCCATGCCTAATAATTCGCAAACACCTTGTACTTCATCCCGCACAGGTATTTTATCTTCGAACAATCTAATACCAACATTACTTTGTGACGCAATTTCATTTAATGTAGTCGCAAGCCCACCACGGGTAGGATCACGCAAAGCGTGTATATTGGGAGCCACGTTAAGGATATTTTCCACCAGCAGGTTTAGAGGTGCACAATCGCTTTTTATTTCAGCGCCGATGTTCAACATTTCTCTTTCAAGAAGTATAGAACACCCGTGATCGCCAATAGGCCCGGTGATAATAATCTTATCACCTGCTTTGGCATTGGCACCCGAAACATTAATTCCCCCAGATATAATACCAATCCCCGAGGTGTTTATAAAAACCTTATCAGCAGCACCTCTTTGCACAACCTTTGTATCACCTGCTACAATCTTTACGCCGCATTCTTTTGCAGTCTCTCCCATTGATTCTACTATTCTTTCCAGCTCAGCCAACAGTAGCCCCTCTTCAATAATAAAGCCACACGTGAGGTATAGAGGCTTTGCTCCTGCAGCTGCAAGATCGTTTACTGTTCCGCAGACTGCAAGCTTCCCTATATCTCCACCCTTAAAGAATATGGGACTAATGACAAAGGAATCTGTGGTAAATGCAAACCTGCCGCCCGTAAGTTCAATCCCGGCAGCATCATCGCCCTGGAGCAGGATATCATTTGCCAGATGCTTTGCAAATACATCCTTGATCAAATTATGTGTAAGCTTGCCTCCACTTCCGTGGGCAAGCGTTATTATCTCACTCATTAAGCTCCTCCATATTTGTGGTATGCAGCACATGTGCCCTCTGAAGATACCATACATGCTCCAACAGGGTTTTCCGGGGTGCAAGCCTTATTAAAAAGCTTACAATCCTTTGGTGTCTTTTTCCCCTTTAGCACTTCACCGCACAGGCAGCCCTTAGGCTCCTTCCATTCACGCTGTTCTATATTAAATACCTTCCACGCATCATAATCACTATAGCTGTCCCTCATCTTAAGACCTGAGCCGGGAATATTGCCAATACCTCTCCAAACCGAATCAGCAGGCTCAAAGACTTCATACATTTTCTCTAATGCTACTGGGTTTCCAGCCTCCGGCACAACCCTTGAATACTGATTTTCTACCACAATTTTATTATTGTTTATATTTGTAGCTAGAGTAATAATTGCATGTAGGACATCAAGCGGTTCAAACCCTGCCACAACTCCAGGTATTTTGTATCTTTCAGCTAACTCATGATAAAACCCAGTACCGATAATAGCACTTGCATGTCCCGGATATAAAAAGCCGTTTACACCTATATCGCTATCCCCGACCAAAGCCTTTAAAGCTTCAGGTATTGTCTTGTTGGACGAAAGAACGCTGAAGTTTTTTATACCCTCATCCCGGGCTTTTAACACCGATAGTGCAGCAATAGGAGTAGTTGTCTCAAAACCTATTGAAAGGAAAACTACTTTTTTATCCGGATTATCAGCAGCCATCTTAAGTGAATCAAGTGGTGAATACACTATCCTGATGTCCCTTCCCTCCGCCTTCTCTTTTAAAAGAGAGGATTGGCTTCCAGGAACCCTCATCATATCCCCAAAGGTGGTGATTATCACGTTTTCATGTCCTGCAAGCTCAATAGAAGCATCTATAAAAAAACCTGGAGTCACACACACCGGACATCCGGGGCCGGATATCAACTCAATGTTTTCAGGCAAAAGCTGCCTGATACCGTACCTGAATATTGCCATGGTATGAGTTCCGCAAACCTCCATCAGTTTAACCGGCGCACCTTTGTATGAGGCTAGGATGTCAGCCATTCGTTGGGCAGTTTCGGAGTTTCTAAACTCATTTATAAAATTACTCATGATAAAGCTCCTTTAACTCATTGAAAATTTCAATAGTTTTTAAAGCTTCCTCTTGATCAATTACCTGTATTGCACAGCCTGCATGTACAAGCACATAATCCCCGAGTTTGACGTCCTTTAAAAGCTCTATCGAAACCTCTCTTGTAACCCCCATAAGCTCCACCATGCTTGTTTTACCTTCTATCTTTATAATCTTTCCCGGTATACCAAGACACATTTCTCTCACCCCTATATATTATTAGTCTCTTCATACATTGCTAGCTTTTCAGCCCTTTTCCTTTTTCTTTCCATAAAGAACACGATCCATATACTTAGCTCATATAGAACTATAACCGGTGCAGCGATAAGCACATAAGCTATTAAGTCTCCTGCCGGTACTATTATACCCTCTACTGCCAGCAAAACCAAAATGATATATTTTCTAGCCTTTCGTAGCATTTTAGAGTTCAATAGGCCCAGCTTTGCAAGGAATATCAGTATTACCGGTATTGTAAACGTAATGCCCATAACCAGGCTGAGTATTGCAATAAAGCTTAAATACCTATCCCCTGACAAAACCGGCGTCATGTAACTTTCACCGTAAGAGATGAGGAAGTTTAAGGTATATGGTGTTAATACCACATAGCTAAATACTGCCCCCGAAGCAAATGTTATACTTAAGCACAACAAGGCTGTATAAAGCAGTCTTTTTTCTTTCCCCCTCAGTCCTGGCCCTATAAAAGCTAATATCTGATAAAGTATTAAGGGACTTAAAATAATCAAAGAAGCCAGTGTTGCCAGCTTCAACCTTGCTATAAATGCTTCTGTCATAGAGAAAAAAGCAAATTCCAGCCCAAATCCACTGATTGGCTTCTTCAAAAAGCTGATAAGCAGCGGAGCTTTATAATAAAAAACCGTAATGGAAATAAGAAGCGGAACAATAATTGTAATAAGCCTTTTTCTCAATTCCGCTAAATGCTCTATTACCGGCAGATCAACATCAGACACAATTACACCTCTTAAACCTACTTTATTCCTTGAATTTATACAGCAGCTTTTCGTCTATCAAGCTTTTCCAAAACATATATCCACCAGATACTAAGTTCATACAACAAAGTCATAGGTAAGCAAACTGCCACCAATGTAAAGGCGTCGGGAGTGGGTGTCAAAATGGCTAAACATACAAAAATTATCATTATAGCTACTTTTCGCTTCTTCATTAACATATGAGCTTTGATAAGCCCTAACCGTGATAACGCCACCAAAACAAGAGGCAATTCAAAAACTATGCCTATGGATATCAGAAAGAAGGTTATAAAGGACACATAATTGCTTCCCGATATCATCGGCTTCATAAATCCGTCTCCACAGCTTATCAAAAACTTCACCGTTGTAGGTAATATAAACTTGTAGCCAAAAAATATTCCACCGAGTAAGGCAAAGGTAGCAAAGGGTATTATAAGAAAATATAACTTTCTCCTAGTCGGTTTTTCAAGTAGTGATGCTAAAATAGACACAACAAAGTATGCCGTAATAGGAGAAGAAACTATTATACCCCCAAAAAAAGCTATCTTAATTTTTGCCATAACACCCTCCACAGGAGTAAGAAAAAAGAGCGTTTCCCCTCCTAAGGGGTAGGATATTATACTTAATATATTGTCAGAAAAAAAATAGACCCCGACAGCTGAAAGTATAGGGACAAGGAACATAACAACTATCCTTGCCCTGAACTTATCCAGCCAGCGGACAGCCTTTACTATGTTTTCGCTTTCTATCATAGACTAGCCCCTTAGGTTATTTTACACTATTAGTCTCAGAAGCTGCTTTTGCTGCAGTTTCACTGACGTTATCATCTCTTGTAAGCTCCTTTGATGCTTTCTTGAACTCGCTAAAAGCTTTACCTATGGCGCCTCCTACCGATGGAAGCTTACCCGGTCCAAAAATTATCAAAGCTATTACCAGTATCAGTATCAGTTCACCGAATCCTATATTTGGCATTTTATTTCCTCCTTTATGACTTTAGTTTTATCTGGCTTTTCAGCCATACACAAAGTTCTTCTATTCCCTGGTCCTTTACACATGATGTTTCGAATACAGCCGCATTAGCATTTATTGATTTAATATCGTTATAAAACTCTTCTCTGCTAAAGTTTGTATATTCTATCAGGTCTATTTTATTCAGTATAACAGCCCCGGATTTTTCAAACATCAGAGGATATTTCAAAGGTTTGTCATTCCCCTCGGCAGTGCTTAAAACTGTAATTTTCATATCCTCGCCAATGTCGAATTCAGCAGGGCAGACAAGATTTCCAACATTCTCTATGATAAGGATATCTATCTCATCAAGATTCAACGACTCAAGGGCATTTTTAATCATATTGCCGTCAAGGTGGCATGCGCCGCCTGTATTGATTTGTACTACAGGTATACCCTGTGCCTCAATCCGCTCCGCATCCTTAGTTGTATAAAGGTCACCCTCTATTACAGCCATCCTTAAATCGTTTTTAAGCTTTAATATTACCTTTTCCAGTATCGAGGTCTTACCCGATCCCGGAGAACTCATCAGGTTGATTACGTATATACCTTTTTCATCAAGCAGTTTTCTATTTTGTGCTGTTAACTTATTATTGGAATTTAATATATTGGTTACAACTTTGATTTCACCCATAATTACTCTCCGTCTATAGTATTTACATTAAGCTCATATCCGCTTAAAATATCACTGCTAAAGGTGCTGCAGTCGGGGCAGAGTTTATTGAAGTGATCTATGTCAAATATTATATCACATTTATCACATCTTGCAGTGGCTTTTACTCTGTCTATGTGAAATTCTGCACCTTCCGCTATAGTACCTTTAGAAGCATTCTCATAAGCAAAGTACAGTACTTCCGGCATTACTCCGGTAAGTTCCCCTATTTTTAATGTAATTCTGTTTATTTTTTTTAAATTGCTTTCCTTAGCCTTCTCCAGTACTATCTCCATTGCACTGTACATTATTGAGGTTTCATGCATTGCTTTCACCATTTATTCAAAATTTATATACGCACTTAAATATCCAAACTCAACTCTTTTTTTACATGCCTTATGACATCGGGAATTTTGCTTTTTATCAAATCGGTCATCTCGAGGTCAAATCTGATTTCCTTGGGCTCAATCCCAAATATCACTACTTCGGGAAAACTGCCGATCATATTAGCCATCTTAACTACGTCAAGTATCTGTACATCATGGATGGACAAGTTTTCTTTTTTATAACTTTTGATATCCTCCGGATTGATTTTGTATATGGTCCCCGGTTCATATCCTGCCTTCAAAGAGTCGATTACTATTATTTTTTTATAGTCCAGAAAATAGCTTAAAGTATCCAGTGTAGAAGTCCCTCCGTCTACCAATTCGATGGTAGACGGAAGGTTTTGATTTTCAAGCGCTTTCACCACATGCACCCCTACACCGTCATCCCTAAGCAGTATATTTCCTATACCCAGGATGACAGTATCCGCCATATTTATCCCCCTATAGGCTGTACTATAAACTTGGACATTTCCACACCCTCCGGGGACATTACGTGTACTGAACAGCCTGTACATGGGTCAAAGGAGTGAATTATTCTTAGAAGCTCTATCGGCTGTGCTGAATTTGCAACAGCAGTTCCAATTAATGCTTTCTCTATCGGACCTGGATTTCCACTATCATCCGCTGGAGAAGCATTCCAACAGGTAGGAGTAATTATCTGGTACTTCGATATCTTGGAGCTTGCAACCGATACCCAGTGCCCCAGTGCTCCCCTTGGTGCTTCTGTCAAACCGGCACCGCTTCCAGAAGCCGGTGTGCCAAGGTTTGTGAATGCACTTGCTCCCGGCGTAATCTGATTGAGCCATGTCTGCATGTTGGTTGCGAGTTTTGCCGTTTCAACATATCTCGCCTTATGTCTGTCCATAACAGATATACCGTTTCTGTAATCGCCGCTTATCCATACCCTTGCCAGTGACCCTGCTTCGTATGGTACATTATTGTATCTTGGTGCTTTGAGCCATGTATAAGCTCCGGCCTTCCCGTAGCTTGGAGAGGTTGTACCGCTTGCAGGCGCTTGCCCTGACGGTGATGAGTACCATGAATACTTTACAAACTCCTTAATATTCGCCTCATTGAATGTACTTATTACTGAATTTGAAACTGTACCTGCCGGGAATAAAGGATTTCCGCTTGTAGTTGTATCAAAAACTCCAAAGCTTATGAGATTGCTGTAGCCTTTACCTACATTGTAATAGTCGCCGTATGCAGCTGCAAGCTTATTAACGTCAGCTTGATATGTATTTGTTATAAATGACTGGATTTGATTCAGATATGTTCTAAAATTGGTTATGTCAGTTGAAGTAGGATTTGCGGTTATACCACCGGGAACGATGTTTGCAACGTGTGGAAGCTTTCCACCAAATATAGCGCCCATCTCCTGTGCCTTCCTTCTAATTGAGAGTGCTGCTACATAGTTGTTTACAAGGGCATCATTGTCTGCTTGTGAAAATCTGTAGTCCTGACTGTATCCAGGCGTCCAAGGGCTCATCTGTGGCCCTTTTACATAGTCCATTAATGCTAGGTGGTAAAAATGCAGTATATTGCTTGCTATATAGTTTGAGCTCTGTACAAGGTTTCTCAAAAGTATAGCCTGTAGGTTAGGACTAAAGCCTGCTGCTTTTTCAACTGCCTTTGCTGAAGCTATGGCATGGGATACAGGACACACTCCGCATATTCTCTGGGTCAGGAATGCAGCATCCTTGGGCACCCTGTTTATAAGCATATTTTCAAAGTCCCTATAAAGAGTGCCCGAAACATGAGCCGCAGTTACAACATTATTTGAATCAAGGGTTACTTCTACTTTCAAGTGCCCTTCAAGTCTTGTTATTGGATCTATAACTATAGTACTCATTTATTTTCATTCCTTTCATAATTATTAATTTGTTAAAAGTTATTGAGGAATATTTAAAGGGTTTGTAGGGAATCCGGGTTTTGCACATCCTATGCACGGATAATTGGATTGAATACACCAGTTAACCCCGTTATTCCACTTGGTATTTACACAGTGAGCATTGCAGTAAACCCCCATACACCCTAAATGCTCATAGCAGCCGTATTTTCCTGGTGCTGAAGCGTCATTAGCATCTCTTCTTGGACATGTGCTGTGGATGTATTGACTATAATACTTTGTAGGTCTGCTATTGCTGTCCAATGTAGGAATTCCCGTAAGTATCAAATCCAGCAATGTCTGAATAAGCACCGTTGGATGAACAGGGCACGCGGGAAGGTTTACTATTGGGTTGGTAGTTTTACCGCTTAAAAGTGCTTTTACTGACTTACATCCGGTATTATTCGGTGAAGCAGCCGGAACTCCTCCGAACGAAGCACACGTCCCAGCAGCTACTACATACTTAGCCATCGGACCATATTTTAACAAGGCACCTTCCATTGTAATTTCTGTGCCGTTAAGCTCTCCTATAATACAGTATGTGTTTTTCGTACCACTGGGTATAGCTCCTTCGATTACGAGGATAAACTGCCCTTTATACTGATTTGCCGCATTCTCAAGGGCTTGAATAGCGGTCTCTCCTGCTGATGTCATAATAGTACTGTTGTACTTCATGCTTATTTTGTTAAGCAGCACATTATCAATTGTTGTTGGGTTTGTAACATTCAAGGTTGATACAGTACATCCCGAGCAACCTGCCCCTTGAAGCCATATCACCGGCGGATCGGTTTCTGCTGCAAGTACAGTATTCATCCTGTCGGTATCGAGGTTCATTTTTAGTGCTGCAGCCGCAGCTATAGACCACTTTAAAAAGTCTCTCCTACTGATTTTCATAACACTATTCTCCTTTATAATAAAATAAAGTGCTCATCACTATTTTAAAAACAGTTAAGACTAATTTATATAAAGGAAATTATATACATTTATTGTTCTTTGCGCTAGCTTATCATTGTTAAATTTGTGTTAGTTCTGGAATTTGCTCAAATCTTTATAGCCCATATAAGGTAAATCAGGCATTCAGTGGATTAGTCGGGAAATCAGTATTAGTACACCCGATACATGGGTAGTTTTGTATTATACACCAACTCTGCCCGTTATTCCATTTCGTAGATGGGCAAGACGCTTTTGTACCCGGTCCTTTACAACCTGCAGATTTGTAGCAACCGAATATTCCCGGTTGGTTAACTTGAGTTGTTGACCTCCTTGGACATGACTGGTGAATGGTGCCTCCATAATACTTGCTCGGCCTGTCTGAATTATCTAAATTTGGCATACCGGTTAGAATAAGATCAAGCAGTGTCTGTATCAATATAGTAGGGTGCACAGGACATCCTGAAAGATTTACGACAGGGTTGACTGTCTGTCCACTTAAAAGCGTTCTTACACTTACACACCCTGTGTTATTTGGATAAGTTGCAGAGACACCTCCAAAGGATGAGCATGTCCCTGCGGCAACCACATATTTTGCCTTAGGTCCATATTTTAAAACAGCATCCTCCATTGTCATTTCTACACCATTAAGTTCTCCTATTATACAAAAATACTTATTAGCCCCGCTAGGTATTGCCCCCTCAATTACAAGTATGAACTGCCCGTTATACTGGTTTGCTGCATTCTCTAGAGCCTGCATTGCTGACTCCCCTGCTGCTGTCATGACAGTGCTGTTATATTTCATACTTATCTTGTTCAGCAACACATCGTCAATAGTTGTTGGGTTGGTGACATTCAAGGTGGATACAGTACAACCGGTACAGCCTGCCCCTTGGAGCCATATCACCGGTGGATCGGTCTCTGCTGCAAGTACGGTATTCATCCTGTCGGTATCAAAGTTCATTTTGAGTGCAGCCGCCGCAGCTATGGACCACTTTAGAAAGTCTCTTCTACTTATTTTCATAACACCATTCTCCTTTATAATAAAATACTCATCACTATTTTCAAAATAGTTAAGACTAGTTTATACAAAGGTAATTATATACAATTATTGATATTTGTTCAAGCTTATTTTGCTTAAGATTGTGTTAATTTTAACAATGTACTTATAAAAAATTTCATATCATCTCCCAGAAGTTTTTATCTAGTGCTTTTTAACATTACAAATTTCTATTAATTCTAATATTAAAAATGCACTTCCTTGATTGTTGTGCTTTGCTGCAAGAAATGAATTCTATTACAAGTCACTAGTATTCAACGATTCAATGGATTTGTAGGAAAATCGGAATTCGTGCAGCCTATACATGGGTAATTCTGCACTATGCACCAACTCTGTCCATTATTCCACCTCGTTGACGGACACGAAGCTTTTGTACCCGGTCCTTTACATCCTGCCGACTTGTAGCAACCGAATAACCCAGGTTGATTAACTTGGGTTGTCGACTTCCTAGGGCATGATTGGTGAATGGAGCCCCCATAATACTTGCTCGGCCTGCCTGAATTATCCAAATTTGGTGTACCGGTTAGAATAATATCAAGTAATGTCTGTATCAACACAGTAGGGTGTACAGGGCAGCCTGAAAGATTTACAACAGGGTTGACTGTCTTTCCGCTTAAAAGCGTTCTTACACTTACACACCCTGTATTATTTGGATAAGTTGCAGAGACACCTCCAAAGGATGAGCATGTCCCTGCGGCAACCACATATTTTGCCTTAGGTCCGTATTTTAAAACAGCATCCTCCATTGTCATTTCTACACCATTGAGTTCTCCTATTGTACAAAAATACTTATTAGCCCCGCTAGGTATTGCACCCTCAATTACAAGTATGAATTGCCCGCTAAACTGGTTTGCTGCATTCTCCAGAGCCTGCATTGCAGACTCCCCCGCTGCTGCCATGATGGTGCTGTTATACTTCATGCTTATCTTGTTAAGCAGCACATCATCAATGGTTGTAGGATTTGTTACGTTTAACGATGATATTGTGCAACCCGAGCACCCAGATCCCTGAAGCCATATCACCGGCGGGTCGGTTTCTGCTGCAAGTACAGTATTCATCCTGTCGGTATCAAAGTTCATTTTTAGTGCAGCCGCCGCAGCTATAGACCACTTTAGAAAGTCTCTCCTGTTGATTTTCATCAGACCACTCCTTGAATAATATTACTGAGAACATATGTAGATAAGTTCTTTCGACAAGTTATTACTACGAAAGTTTACTCAAGTCCTATATGAAAATGAAAATTATTATCAATTTCTATTATACAATATAACAAATTTATACACACGTCAATATGAATTTTAAAATATCGGTAAGTAATTTAAATAGGTTGGAAAGCGCTTAAAAATGTTGATATACATGGAAAATATCAATATACACTGTTACTCTTCTATTAAACAAATTCTAAATTAGATACCATTTTGAAGAGATCACAGGTTAATTATTTTCACATCCAATAGATATATAAAAATGGGTTGTTACAGCTCCCACGAGCTGTAACAACCCATTTTTATATATCTATTGTTATTTACTTCACTTACTTGGTTTTATTTATCTTTGCTGCAGCTATAGCAGCCTGCCCTAATGCTATGCCACCGTCATTTGATGGAACATTACAGTGTACATATACTTTAAAGCCGTTACCCTCAAGGCTTTTAACACTACCTTCAAGCAGTGTTATATTCTGAAATACCCCACCGGCTAAAGCTACCTTATTCAATCCGGTTCTACTTCTTATAGCATTACAACTATCAACAATAATATTGGTTATGGTTTCATGAAACTTTGAAGCAATAATCCCTACCCCAATCCCTTTTTTCATATCCGCAATTATTCCTCGGATAGTTTCGTCAACACATATATTAAAACTCTCATTCTCTTGCGTTAGTGTATAGTCATAACATCCGGTATAACTGCTATCAACAACCCTCTCCAGTTCTATGGCAGCCTGACCCTCATAATTGATTCTGCTTCTGATTCCCAGCAGTGCGGATACTGCGTCAAAAAGCCTTCCCATGCTGGATGCAAGGGGAGAATTAATATTTTTTTCCAATAGCTGAATTATTGCTGCCGCCTTACCTTGGTCAACACAAGCTAATAGGACATTACCTTCAGAGACTGTTTCCCCTATTTTATGCAAATAACTTAGAGCCATCCTCCACGGCTCCTTTATTGCCATTTCCCCGCCAGGCATTTTGACATATTCCAGATGTCCAACCCGCTTAAAACCCCCGTAGCTCCCTGTAAAAAATTCACCACCCCAAATGTGTCCATCCTCGCCATAGCCTGTACCGTCGAATGCAACACCTATAATATCTTCATTGAGATTATTTTCAGCCATGCATGAGGCAATATGGGCATGGTGATGCTGCACAGCTATCTTGTTTTGCAAATCCATAGACAAGGCATACTTTGTAGATAAGTATTCAGGATGGAGATCGTAGGCTACAACCTTACAGTCTATGTCCAAAAGTTTTTTGAAATGCTCAATCCCTTCTTCAAAGGAATTTAAGGTTTCTGCATTTTCCAGGTCCCCTATGTGATGACTTAGGTAAAACTCATTACCCCTGTTTAGGCAAAAGGCATTTTTTAATTCTCCTCCACATGCCAGTATTGAAGGAGTATCTAGCTTAAAAATTTCGCATGTCACCGGCATGGGGACATAGCCTCTGGAACGCCTTATTATATATTCTTTTTCTCTGAAAACACGTGTAACAGAGTCATCGGTCCTTATAAAAATATCTCTATCGTTTGTTAAGAAGTAGTCAGCTATATCACATAGGTTTTCAATAGCCTCATCATCCTTATAATAAATCGGCTCACTGCTCCTGTTGCCACTAGTCATAACCAGCGCATTCAGCCTATCATTAAATAGAAGCAGGTGTATAGGTGTATAAGGCAGCATTACTCCGAGATATGGATTGTAAGGCGCTATTTGCTCCGGCAGCATATAATCCTCTCTCTTCTTTAGTAAAACTATAGGTTTCTTTTCCGACTCAAGTAATTTTCTTTCCTCTAAGCTTATATGACAATATCTTATAGCGCTCTCATAGTCCCTAGCCATTATAGCAAAAGGCTTATCGTCACGTATTTTCCTTTTTCTTAAAACCAAGACTGCCTGCTCATTTTCGGCGTCGCAAACCAGGTGATATCCTCCAAGCCCCTTTACAGCCACAATCTTCCCGTCTAGTAGCATTTCAACTATATATTTTATAGGGTCATCAACATCCACTTTTACCCCATCACTGCCTACAACCTCAAGCTTTGGCCCACACTCATAGCACGAGATGGGCTGGGCATGATATCTTCTATCCATGGGGTTACCATATTCCTTGGCACATTTATCGCACATGTAAAACTTATTCATAGTAGTATTTACTCTGTCATAGGGTACACCTGTAACTATGGTAAAACGCGGCCCGCAGTTTGTACAGTTAATAAACGGATAAAGATACCTCCGGTCGCCCATATTAAAAAGTTCTCTCTGACAATCGGAACATATGGATACATCAGGGGATATATATACATTCCGGTTCTGACTTGCTGAACTTTTCTCAATTGTAAAATCGCTGTACCCTTTAAATGTGCCTAGGGCTACATCAATAGACTTTATATGTGCCAGAGGTGGCGCTTCCGGCTTTATCCTTTCGATAAAAGTGCTTATACTTTCCTCACTGCCCTCAACCTCTATCACAACTGCACTGCCGCAATTATTGACCCACCCATTTAAATAAAGGGATTTTGCAAGGGTATAAATAAATGGCCTAAAACCAACTCCCTGCACAATCCCTGTAATCTTTATTTCTTTATTACTCTTTTTCATCTATCTCCAGAAGCTCCCTCGCTTTAAATACATCTTTTTTTATTTGTTCAACAAGCTCCTCTTTACAGCTGAATTTTCTTTCACCTCGTATACGGGAAATGAAAAACACCTCAATTCTGTCTCCATAGATGTCTTTATCAAAATTTAATATATGTGTCTCTACGCTTATTTTCCTAAGACCCTCAAAGGTAGGGTTGTAGCCTATATTGGTTACACTATTATACCATGTATCTCCAATCATAGTCTTGGTAGCATATACACCATCATGAGGCAAAATAAGATATTCCTCGGGATGTATATTGGCAGTAGGAAATCCTATAGTATTGCCAATGCGTCTTCCCGTCTGAACGTCACCAGTGATGGAGTAATGTCTCCCCAGAAGTTTAAAGACCTCGTCCATATTCCCTTTTGCAACATTTTGACGTATCAGAGTGCTGCTAACAATGGCATTATCGATCTTAATAGGGGAAATCACTATAACCTTAAAGTTATAAACCTTCCCCAGCTCTTTTAGCAAATTGGTATCTCCCTGCCCCTTATAGCCGAATCTATAGTCAAACCCGGCTACAGCCAGCTTCATCTTCAGCCTTTCTACCAATACATCCTTGACGAAAGCCTCGGGCTTAATCCTTGAAAACCCTTCATCAAACTCATCAAAGTAAAGATAATTCAATGATGTCTCTCCTAAAAGCTCAACTTTTTTACTCTCACTTGTAAGCAGCGGTGTAAAAAGTTTTTTCCTAAGAATATTCTCAGGATGCTTGGTAAAGGTGTAGACAAGCGAGTTTAATCCATTAAGTTTGGATTCCCTTATTAACGTATTTATTAAGGCCATATGACCTATATGCAGCCCGTCAAAGTTCCCAAGCCCAACTCCCATTGGCTTGATTAATGAGGTAGTATCATTTTTTCCATAAACAACTTCCATGATTGTCACCTTATCAATCTCTTAATTTATTGATATGTATATTTAGTTTAGGTTGAGCTTAGTGATTGACCGATAGTCCCCCTAGTAAGTAGTGATCACCTATCCGGAAAAAATCACTTTCATATAAACTATCTGTATAAGCCTGTACTTTAAACATAGCCTTGCCTTATTGTAATTTAAACACTTTTTTGGATTTAACGTATAGCTTCTCTCCATTATATATTACATCACAAAGAGCTATAAAGTCACCTTGGTTATTATAAGCTCTTACTTCAGTACCTTTTAATCTTATCCCTGTTTTAACCGGAACGGTCATACCGTTCATCAGTTTCTTTTCTTCCGAGATATCAAGGTTAACCTTATCATAATCCTTAAAAACTTCATCAACACGTATAAGTCTCTCAGTCAGCTTACCAGCGTTAGCAAGGTCACTTACCTCTTCAAGTGTAACTGCGGACTCAATATCAAATACGCCTGCCTCAAGCCTTACAAGAAAAGACATATGCCCGCCGCAGCCAAGTCTTTCTCCTACATCAGCGCATAAGGTCCTAATATATGTCCCTTTTGAGCAAGCTACATCAAATATAACCTTTCGGCTCTCAGCTATATTGATAATATTTATAGAATAAATCTCTATTTCCCTTGCTTCACGCTCTACGGTTACCCCTTCTCTAGCAAGTTCATATAATTTCTTACCATTGACTTTTACCGCTGAATACATTGGAGGTACCTGCATAATTCTCCCCACAAATCCGGCCATTACTTCTCTGATTTGTGCTTCGCTAACCTTAACCTCACGTTCATCAAGTACCTGACCGCTTGAATCCTGTGTATCGGTTACTACGCCTAAAGTTAACTCAGCACGGTAAAGCTTATCTTTATCCATCATAAACTCTATTGCTTTTGTTGCGTTACCTATACATATAGGTAAAACACCAACAGCAGCTGGGTCCAACGTACCGGTATGCCCAATCTTTTTCGTCTTGCAAACCCCTCTCAGGTACCCTACTATATCAAAGGAGGTCATTCCTGGTGGCTTTAGTATATTAAGTATCCCATTCATGTATTATAACGCTTCCTTTATATCTTCCAGTAATCTTCTTTTTATCTCTTCCAGGTTACCGTTTTCTACTCTAAAACCAGCAGCTTTTTTGTGTCCTCCACCCTTGAACATATTGGCTATAGCTGACACATCAACATAGGATTTAGATCTCAGATTCGCCTTAATCTCGCCGTTACCTTTCTTCCTCAGTACCACCGAAACTTCCACGCCTCTGATATTTCTTCCTAAATTCACGATACCGTCGGTCTCTTCTTCCTTCGCTCCAGCTTCGTTCATTATATCATCAGTCAATACTACAAGTGCCACCTTACCGTTCTCAAGAATTTCAAGGGACTTAATAGCCAATCCGGTGAGCTTCACTCTTTCAAAGGATGTACTCTCAAACACTCTTTGAGAAATCTCCGCAACATCCACACCTTTATTTATCAAGTACCCCGCTATCTGGTGAGTAACAGAAGTAGTATTGCTATAGCGAAACCCACCAGTATCGGTTGCTATTGCAACATACAGACATGTAGAAATATCCGTATCAAAAGAAATATCCATATCTTTAATCATCTGATACACAATTTCCCCCACTGCTGCTGCCCCTGTCTGCACGTAATTGTACATCGCAAACTCTGAATTAGTAGTATGGTGATCTATATTGATTGTTATAGGTGCAGCCTCAAAAATCTCTGCACGCTTGCCTAACCTTTTCATATCCCCGGTGTCTAGAGCCACTACCACATCGTACTTTTTTATTTCAGCGGAATATATATTTACCAACTCAGTTCCAGGTAAAAAGTTATATATATAAGGAATATCCTCTTCTAAATATATTGTTATATCTTTATTGAGCTTTTTAAGTGCAATTCCAAGAGCCAGACTTGACCCCAGCGCATCTCCATCAGCTGATATATGAGGCATAATTGCGATACTTTTCGCTTCACTTATGATAGAATTAATTTTATTCATTATCATTATTAAACACCTCGTCAAAAATTACTGTTACTTATTTTCGTCATTTTTCACAGCCTGATTAATAAGCTTGCTTATATATATCCCATGCTCAATTGAATCATCAAGTTCAAAGTGCATTTCTGGAGTATACCTGAGCTGCACCCTTTGTCCAACTTCACGCCTTATGAAGCCTGCTGCACTCTTCAAAGCACTCAATGCATTCTTCTTTTCCTCATCACTACCAAATACACTAATATGTATCTTTGCATATTTTAAATCCTTGGTTACGTTTACCGAAGTGATGCTAACCATTTTGGGGAGCCTCGGGTCCTTTATTTCATTTTGAATAATATTGCTAACTTCTCTTCTGACTTCCTCAGAAATCCTGTTTATTCTATCTACCATCCAACAACACTCCTTAAATGCTATATTTACTAGTATATCGCTTATATCTTACTAAAGTAATCCTTATTTTAGTATTTCAAATAAAAGTAAAATAGGTGATGGATGATGGGTAGATATTAATGAGTATAAATATCCTTATACCTCATTAACAATCTGCCCCAACTCCATCACCCTTTATTGAGCCTATCTTGCAACCTCTTCCATTATGAAGGATTCAACAATATCTCCCTCTTTGATATCATTGAACTTCTCTACAGAAATACCGCATTCATATCCATGTGCAACTTCTTTTGCATCATCTTTAAATCTCTTTAATGACGCAAGCTTGCCTTCGTGGACAACAATGCCGTCGCGGATAACCCTAATTTCCGAATTTCTTGTAACCTTACCGTCAGTTACATAACTTCCGCCTATTGTACCTATGCCGGATACTTTAAATATCTGCCTAATCTCAGCATGGCCCTGGATAACTTCCTTAAAGGTAGGTTCAAGCATACCCTTCATAGCTGCCTGAACATCTTCAATTGCATTGTAAATTACCCTGTATAGCCTTAAGTCAACGCCAGCATTCTCAGCAGCCTCTGTAACATTTGTACCCGGTCTTACGTTAAAGCCTATGATAATCGCATTTGATACCTGAGCCAGTGACACGTCGGATTCTGTTATTGCACCAACTCCGCCATGGATTATCTTTACTCTTACTTCCTCATTAGTCAGCTTTTCAAGAGACTGTTTTACTGCTTCAACAGAACCCTGAACGTCAGCTTTCACAATGATGTTGAGGTCTTTAACCTTGCCTTCTTTAATCTGATTGAATAGATCATCCAGCGAAACCTTTGCAGAAGCTTTAAGTTGCTGCTCTCTCAGCTTTTGCTTTCTCTTTTCAGCCAACTGTTTTGCAACCTTTTCATCAGTAATAGCGTAGAATATTTCTCCAGCTTCAGGTACTTCAGGTAATCCAAGTATTTCAACAGGAGTAGATGGTCCTGCCTTCTTCAGTTGATGTCCCTTATCGTCAGTCATCGCCCTGATTCTACCTACCGTAGTTCCCGTAACGATTGAATCACCTATTAACAGGGTACCTCTCTGAACAAGTACAGTAGCAACCGGCCCTCTACCCTTATCAAGTTTTGCTTCAATAACAGTACCCTTTGCTTGACGCTTTGGATTTGCTTTCAATTCAAGCATGTCTGAAGCAAGCAGTACCATTTCAAGCAGATGGTCTATGTTTTCCCGCTTCTTAGCCGAAACAGGAACCATAATTGCGTCTCCACCCCACTCTTCGGCAACGATACCATACTCGGTCAATTCCTGTTTAACTCTGTCAGGATTTGCACCCGGCTTATCAATTTTGTTTATTGCAACAATTATTGATACATTAGCTGCCTTAGCGTGGTTTATCGCTTCAATGGTCTGCGGCATAACACCGTCATCCGCAGCTACAACAAGTATTGCTATATCGGTAACCTGAGCACCCCTTGCACGCATAGCCGTGAAGGCTTCGTGTCCAGGTGTATCCAGGAAAGTTATATTTCTATTATTTATTTTGACCATATAAGCACCGATGTGCTGTGTAATACCACCGGCTTCACTGTCAATTACATTAGCTTCTCTGATAGCATCAAGAAGCGATGTTTTACCGTGGTCAACGTGACCCATTACAACAACTACAGGAGGTCTTGACTCAAGGAATTCGTCATCCTCTTCTTCTTTTTCATCGAATAGTATATCCTCTTCACTAACTACAACAGCCTTTTCAGTAGCTACACTGAATTCATCAGCAATCAAGGTAGCAGTATCAAAATCAAGTTCCTGGTTCAATGTCGCCATTATTCCCAGACCCATGAGCTTCTTAATTATCTCAGTCGCCGTCTTTTTAAGAGACTCAGCCAGTTCTTTAACTGTAATGGTTTCACCTATGGTTATGTTAGTCAGGACAGCCTTGTGTGGTATGTGCCTATTTTCACCCATGCCATACCTATTATCGCCCTTCCTGGCCTTAGGCGTCTTTTTAGTTCTCTTAACCCCATCATCACCATAGAATTCTTCCAAGATGTAGTCCTCGGACAATACCTCGTCAACACCCTTTTTCTCTCCAAGCATAACCTTCTGGGGTTTGAACCTCTTATTTCTTTCTCCCGGCTGGCCCTTTGGAACTTCCTTCTTCTGTTCTCTCTTTACGTCTTTATCAAAATCCTTGTTTTGGAACTCACGCCTGACCTCACTGCGCTGAGAATTCATCTCTTCTTTCTGTGCTGCAGTTAACTCTACCTTAGGGATTTCCAAAGGCTTCGGCCCTGAGCGGAATGAACCGTGAGGTCTATCCCCACCAGGCCTGTTTCCATAGTTTCCACCTTGTGGGCGGTCACCTGGCCCCCTGAAGTTGCCTCCCTGCGGACGGTCACCCGGTCCCCTGAAGTTGCCTCCTTGCGGACGGTCACCCGGTCCTCTGAAGTTGCCTCCTTGCGGACGGTCATTTGGTCCTCTGAAGTTGCCTCCCTGTGGGCGGTCATTTGGTCCTCTGAAGTTGCCTCCTTGTGGGCGGTCATTTGGTCCTCTGAAGTTGCCTCCTTGTGGACGGTCATTTGGCCCTCTGAAGTTTCCGTCTTGCGGACGGTCGTTTGGCCCTCTGAAGTTGCCATCTTGTGGACGGTCGTTTGGCCCTCTGAAGTTTCCATCTTGTGGACGGTCGTTTGGCCCTCTGAAGTTTCCATCTTGCGGACGGTCGTTTGGCCCTCTGAAGTTTCCATCTTGCGGACGGTCGTTTGGCCCTCTGAAGTTGCCATCTTGTGGACGGTCATTTGATCCTCTGAATTCGTCACCTTGCTGACGATCACGTTTTATGTTGTTAGCTTCTCCTTCTGAAACCTTGCTAGCAACTTCTCCTGTATTTACCTGTTCGTTAATACTCGTATTAATGTTCGCACTCTCACCTTTCATTACATCATTTACCCTTGCCTTTTGCTCAATCTTGTTTTTTTCGTCTTCTTGACGTGCTGGCTGTATAACTTTTTCCACAGATTTTATATCTTCCTGAATTTGAATTTTGTTTTCACCCTTTGCTTCAGCTGGAACATCATGCTTCTGAGCTTTCATAGACTCTTTTACAGTATCGACACCGGTTTCAACCTTTGGCTCAGGTTTAACCCCTGTTTTAGGTTGCTCATTTTCCAACTGCTCATTTTTTGATTCCTTTTTCACAGGTTCATGTGATTTCATAGCTGGTCTTGCTTCCTTCTTATAATCTACTCCGGTATCTCTTATAAATCCCGGTCTTAAACCTGAGCTTGAGTTCGATTGCCTAACTACATCATATTTATTGTTGCCGCGGACATCTCCTCTTACATCACCTTTTGGCTCATTCCGAAGGCTCTCATGCTTTTCCGCCTCTTTATTTTCTTCTTTTGTATCTATAATAATTTCGGTCTTTCTTATAATCCTGGGAGCGCTTTTTGCATCTTTTTTCACTTCTTTTTTAGGCTCAGCCCTATGCACGGTCTCAGCTGCAGGCTTTCTCTCATCTATATTTGGTTTATCACCACTGTGTCTTACCACTCCAATATGCTTATACAAAGCTTCCAGTTCATTTGGCTCTAAAAGGCTCATATGATTCTTTACCACGATGTTTATTTCCGCCAATTTTTCAATAAGTCTTTTGCTAGACGTATTCAAATCCTTGGCAAGCTCATAAACCCTAGCTTTTTCCAATAATTTCACCCCCGCTTTCTAACGTTACTGCGTCAATTAACTCTATCAAACGTTTGGCAAATCCCTGATCTGCCACTGCCAGTACAGAACGCATCTCTTTTCCGGTATACCTCCCGAGCAATTCTTTTACTCCAAAAAACCTGATTTCAAGCTCCCTATATTTGCACATGTTTGTAAACTTTTTTTTTGTATTATCTGAGGCATCGCCAGCAACTATAACAAGGAAAACCTTACCTGATTTGATGGCTTTTTCGCACCCATCCTCTCCGGATACCAGTTTACGTGCCTTTGTTGCAAGCCCAAGAAAGGAGTATATCTTATTCTCCATTACTCTCCTCCAATTGTTGTTTTAATGTGCCGTATATTTCTTCGCTAATAGGGGAGCTAAAGGCTTTCTCCAACCTTCTACCCTTTTTTGCTTTTTCAAGACAAGTAACACTCTTGCAAATATATGCACCTCTACCTGGTTTTTTACCCACAAAGTCTACGCTTATATCATTTTCCTTACTTTTTACAATTCTTATAAGCTCTTTTTTAGACTTCATCTCCTGACAGCCCAGGCACATGCGCATTGGAACTTTTTTTTGTTTCACTGAAGACACCTTCCCCGCTACTAAGGCTGCATACTTTCAGAGGCTTATTCCTCATATTGAGCCTTATTGTCCTCTTCCATCTGATAATTACCATCATAATTGAGGAGCTGCTGTTCTATTGTAGCTCTTAATTGTGATTCGCTCTTTATATCAATTTTCCATCCGGTAAGCTTTGCAGCGAGCCTCGCATTCTGGCCTTCTTTCCCGATTGCAAGGGACAACTGGTAATCAGGTACCGTTACCTTTGCAGACTTCTCTTCCTCGTTTACATCAACACGGATAACCTTAGCCGGGCTTAAACTGCTTGAAATAAACTCCTCAGGATTACTGCTCCACTTTATTATATCTATTTTTTCTCCTCTGAGTTCATCTACTATAGCCTGCACCCTCGTGCCCTTCTGCCCTACACATGCTCCAACCGGATCTACATTATCATCCTTTGAGTATACAGCTATTTTAGTCCTTGACCCGGGCTCCCTGGAAATACTCTTTATTTCCACGATACCCTCATGAATTTCAGGAACCTCCAGTTCAAACAGTCTTTTAACCAATCCCGGATGTGTCCTTGAAACCATTATCTGGGGACCTTTTGTTGTCTTTTTAACTTCTATTATATAAGTCTTGACTCTTTCGTTAAACCTATACTCTTCTCCCGGAACTTGTTCAGCGGTCGCTAAAACCGCTTCGGTTTTTCCGAGATCAATTATTACATTTTTTCTCTCAGACCTTTGTATAATACCTGTAACTATATCGCTTTCCTTATTATGAAACTCGTCAAAAATAATTCCTCTTTCAGCTTCCCTGATTCTCTGCACTACAACCTGTTTAGCAGTCTGTGCAGCTATTCGGCCGAATTTCCTCGGTGTTACTTCTATTTCGGCCATATCGCCTTCTTCAAGTCTTCCATCTAACTTTTTTGCTTCATCAATTGATATTTCCAATAAATCATTGATGGGTCTTTCAGTGACCTTTTTCAAAGCATAAACCCTTACATCGCCACTTGAGCGGTCTATAACAACTTTTACATTCTGTGAAGATCCGAAGTTTCTTTTATACGCAGAAATTAGTGCCGCTTCAATAGCCTCTATAAGTATTTCCTTTTCTATGCCTTTCTCTTTTTCTATCTGCTCCAATGCAAGTATTAACTCTGCACTCATGTTCGCCTGTAACCTCCCTATTTAGTTGTATTAAAATTTAATGACCCGTCTTACCAAAGCAACCTTATCCCTGTCAAATTCCATAATACTGCTGCCACCAAGTTTTATAGAAATTTTATCATTCACAAGGCCCAGTAGTTCTCCCTCAAATACCTTTTTTCCGTCTACAGGTTGAAAAACCTTAACTTCAACCTGTTCACCCTTATATTTTTCAAAATCTCTATCTTTCTTTAAAGGCCTATCCAATCCAGGTGAAGAAACCTCCAAAAAATAAGTTTGCTCAATTGGATCTACCTCATCCAGTTTATCGCTCAACTCTTCACTGACAACTTGACAATCATCTATATTTATTCCGCCGGGTTTATCTATATAAACTCGAAGATACCAATTGGCTCCTTCCTTAATGAACTCCACATCTACCAGTTCATAAGAATGATTTTCCGCAATTGGTAAAGCCAATTCGGCTACGACTTCTTCGATCTTTCTTTTTGCCATATGTAACCCTCCGAGATTTCCATTGTTGAATTTATATTACCACTGTTTTCAACAATAATACGAAAGAGTGGGTACGACCCCACTCTTTCTAAGTAACATACTATTTGCTTTAGTCCAGTAGTATTATATCACTATTGTTTGTAATTATCAATATTTTATTACTTTTTATTGAATTATTTTTGTAGTGCTTATTCAAATTTCATAGACTGCCAAATTGTATCAATAATTTTGTTATTTTTCTCGGTGTCTTTGATTTCGGCTATACCCGCAGCCACAACATATACCTTGCCGTTTTTTGAAAGCACATACAATATTTGTTTATTCATCGACTTACCATCGGATAAACTGTACACTCGTTTTTCTACTACCGTACCTTTTTCCATAAGTGTTTCGCTCTTTACGATCTCTAAACTTTTATACTCTTTTCTCTGGTACTCTTCAAAATAGCTGATAAATTCTCTTACATCGGCATTATCTAATACAATCAGCTGGAAAAACATATTGTTGTCACTGCTGTTGTACCATAATAGTTCTTCACTAGCCTTTTCTTCATCGGTGGAACTCCATGAGTTTGGTATTTCAACGTACCATTTATATTCCTTGCTCTTAAGCTTTTTATAGCTTTCGGTTATACTAATTTTATTTGGGTCAATTAATTGACCTACATCCTTAAAGTTTGGCTGTGCAAATTTGAATGAATCCATCATTGTGTCAACCTTAGATTTTTCTTTACTATCGTTGTAAGTATCGGAATCCATAACATATCCGTATATATACCTATATTTATCACCAAGCATATAAATATTGCAGAAGTATTGTTCTTCACCTAAATACTTCATGGTAGTATATACTTTTTTACATTTATAATCCCCTATAACTCCATCCTCAATTTTCGTTACACTAACAAATTTAGAGTTATACTCCTCATTTATTTTCTTAACCTCATCTTCAACCCATTTTTCCAACGTAAGTCCTTTTTCTATTGAATACATAGATATGTAGACTTCAGCTTTCTCGCCATTTTTAAAACTAACAACATTCTCTTTATTTTTTTCCTTTACTTCTTCCCATTCAGGCAATATCTTTGCTGACCATTTGAGCTTTTTATTCTCATACAATCTATATCCGTCGCCGGTTACATCCGATAAGTCCTCTATTTTTCCATTCTTTACGTAGCTAAGCTTAAATGAGTTAACTACCGCCATATATCCTGCTTTCTCACTGTAACTTCCAGGGTCTGCAATGTACAACTCAAGAACAAACACTTTTTCATCCTTAATAAAGAATCTGTCTTCATAAACCCATTTATCATCTTTATAAGTAAACGTCAGATACTCTTGTCCATTGCTTTCATGCTTCCCATAATCCAAAATGGTATAATCCTTCGTAAATTCAAGTTCTTTTTCCATTATGGTATCAAGATCTTCATCCTCGTTTTTATCCCTAATGGATATATCAATCATATAGCTCTGGTCATCAGCGGTAAACCCTGTATTAGTTCCATTAAAATTCCTGTTTTCTATTTTCAGTGTTTTAGGAAGTGACATTGACCAATTGTAATAGCTATCTCCAACCATAGTTTTCCTTGTCTTTTTTAAAATCATACTATAGTCTTTGATACTGTTTGGATTGGCAATTTCTTTTGAAAACGTTATTTTACCGATCTTCTCATCGGTTGTAATTTCTGCACCAAGGTTATCCGCCATGAACTCTATTGGTACCATAGTTACTAAATTTCTTATAACCGGTGCTTCCTTTAAAGTAACTTTTTTACCGTCTACTGTGGCTTCCTTTTTACCTACAAAAACCTTTAATTCTAGTCCATTATATTTAACCGTAGAGCTTTTATCGGTTTTATTTGTTGTTAGTTCTGCACCTAAAGCCTCAGATATGATATTAATAGGTACAAATATAACTGTCCTAACTTCATACGGCTTTTCTGATTTTACAGTCTTTCCGTTTACAGTATAGTTAGCATCTCCAATTTTAAAAGTAACTTCAACCTTAGTCGCTTCCGCCCAAGCAACATTAAATAGTAAACCTACACAAAGAACCATCATTACTAAAAAAGAAAATATTTTTTTCATTACTATCCCCCCGCAAAAAATTAATTTTCACCTAATACTACATTGATATTTTGATTACTTGTACCTCTCTTTATTTTCAAAGTCACCTTACTCTGCGGTAAATACTTTTTCATTTCCTCATTGAAGTCTACCAGAGTATTGACTGTACTTCCATTTACACTTAGGACAATATCATTTTCCCTCAACTTGCAAATATCTGCAGGCGATTCTTCATCTATTTCTGTAATCTTCAAACCGCTGTTTGTAGGCAAACCGTACCTCGCTGCCCAATCCTCCTCAAAGCCTGCTCCCAGATAAGGCCTTTTAACCTTGCCGTATTTATAAAAATGCTCCAATACATGATTTACAGTGTCTATAGGTATTGAAAAGCCTAGACCTTCCAAACCTGTTCCAGAAAACTTGCTGGAGTTTATCCCTATAACCTCACCTTTCAAATTAACCAGAGGGCCTCCGCTATTTCCCGGATTTATTGCTGCGTCTGTCTGAATCAGCTTATATGCACTGCCTACACCTCTGTTTAATCCACTTATTATTCCTATTGAAGCTGAGTTTCTTAACGAAAAGGATACCGGTGTCCCGATAGCAATTACAGTTTTTCCGGTAACTATCTCTTCCTGCTTTCCAAATTTAGCAGTTCCTAGTCCCAGCTTATCAATTTTGATTACAGCCAAATCGGTGTCGTCATCTATGTATTTAAGCCTTGCTTCATAGCCAGTTCCATCAGCAAGTACAACTACAATTTTCTCCATATCCTTTACAACGTGAGCATTGGTAAGTATATCACCTCCGGATTTTATAATAACACCGGTCCCATGCGCCAACCCCTCGGAGTACTTGTTTTCACTGTCTTCATTTACTATTCCCATAATACCTACCACACACGGGCTTACTGATTTTATAACCTCAGGGATAACATCATCGTTCTTTGGCACGGTAATTGATACTGTATCTCCGTTACTCGTTGGACTAGCCTTCGCCCCTATAGCTGAGGATAATGCTGAAACATCAACAAATACCTTATTATTGATTTTGGTAGCTTCAACAGCAGCTTCCTTGCCGTTTACCAGTATTTTTACTTTATTCTGAGCTGATACTGAGAAATTTAAAGATACTACAAAGAATACCAAGATAAATATAGAACAGACTCTAACTTTAAAGTTTTTCTTCATAAATATAAACGCTCCATCCCCTAAATATTATAAACTCAATATGAAATGCTCTTTTGTATTCTAGTGCTTTTTAACATTACAAATTTCTATTGATTCTAATGTTAAAAATGCACTTCCTTGATTGTTGTGCCTTGCTGCTAGAAACGAATTATGTTACAAGGCACTTGCCCTCTGCAGCCTGGGCAACTTTTATTAACTAAAAACCTTAATCAACAATTGTCAATCTGTTAACAACTTAAGAATACTTACTTTTTAGTCATATGTAAACTATCCATTAGTCATATTCAAACAGCCAATAGTCATATTTCTTTATCCAATGGTCATATTTTGCACACCTATTAATACTACTTTGTTATTTACCTTAATTATTGTAAATTCAAAAATAACAAAGTAGTACTAAATCTGTAATAAAAAATAAACTCATACATCAATATATGAATCAGGTATCACTACCCTAATTGAAGTATGAGTTTATTTATAGAATGTAGTATTAGAACAATAATAATTGGTTACTTTCCGGCATACCGTCCAAGCAGCCGTTTTTTTGCAGGATTTCGATAACAGTTTTACTTACTTTTGCCTTTATGCGCAATTCATCTATAGATAAGAATTCGCCACCCTTTCTTGCTTCCACAATATTTTGGGCAGCAGCGCTTCCCAGACCCTGAAGAGCATTGAGAGGCGGCCTTATCCCCTGAGGTGTTATCTGAAACTTTACTGCGTCTGATTGATACAAATCCACCGGTAGGAATTTTATTCCCCTCGCATACATTTCATTTGCAACCTCAAGTATGGTTAATACGTTCTTTTCTTTTTGGGTTATATTATTACCTTTTTGCTCATACTCCTTGATTTTGTTCCTTACCTTATCCTGCCCGTTAGTCATCAATTCCGCATCGAAGTCATCAGCTCTTACAGTAAAGTAAGTGACATAAAACGCTTCGGGGTAATAAACTTTAAACCAGGCTATTCTGAACGCCATCATTACATACGCAGCAGCATGGGCTTTAGGGAACATGTACTTTATGGTTTTACACGATTGAATGTACCATGCAGGTACATTTTTTTCCTTCATTATCTGCTCGTACTCTTCCTTTACACCCTTACCCTTTCTAACGTCCTCCATTATCTTAAAGGCCGTCTTGGGCGGCAGTCCGGCGTGCATGAGATATATCATAATATCATCCCTACAGCAAATCGCTTCAGAAAGAGTACATATATTATCCCTGATGAGGTCTTGGGCATTATTGAGCCACACATCGGTACCGTGGGATAGCCCTGAAATTCTTATAAGCTCTGAAAAGTGCTGCGGTTTTGTATCCACAAGCATTTGCCTTACGAATTTAGTACCAAACTCAGGTATGGCAAAGGTTCCCACCTCACTGTTTATATCCTCGGGTTTAACACCAAGAGGCTCGGTACTGCTGAATATACCCATTGTCTTTCTCTCACCTATAGGTATCATCGTTGCATTTATTCCCGTGAGATCCTCCAGCATTCTTATTACTGTAGGGTCGTCGTGGCCGAGTATATCGAGCTTTAGTATACTTCCATGCAAAAAGTGGTAGTCAAAGTGGGTGGTTATTGTATTGGACTCGGTGTCATCCGCCGGGCGCTGAATAGGTGAGAAATCAAAAACCTCTTTATCCTGCGGTACTATCATAATACCGCCGGGATGCTGACCGGTAGTCCTTTTTATGCCTGTACATCCTTTTACAAGTCTGTTTATTTCAGCATTTGTAACAATTATATTTCTTTCATCCAGATAGTTCTTTACATAACCGTAAGCAGTTTTTTCAGCAACGGAAGCAATAGTCCCTGCTCTGAATACATGCCCTTCTCCAAACAGTTCTTCGGTATATTTATGAGCAACCGGCTGGTATTCCCCCGAGAAGTTCAAGTCGATATCCGGCTCTTTATCTCCGTCAAAACCCAAGAAGGTTTCAAAGGGTATGTCGTATCCGTCTTTTTTAAGGTTATTTCCACACTTGGGGCATACCTTGTCGGGAAGGTCAAAGCCGCAGGAATAGCTTCCATCGAGGATAAACTCCGAATGCTTACACTTTTCACAAATATAGTGGGGCTCCAGTGAGTTAACCTCGGTTATACCCGCCATGTTAGCTACAAAGGATGAACCTACCGACCCCCTGGAGCCAACCAGGTAGCCGTCACTGACCGATTTATGCACAAGCTTCTGGGCAATCAGATACATAACCGAGAAACCGTTCTTTATAATTGAGTTAAGCTCTTTCTCAAGTCTCCGGGCGACCACTTCGGGAAGAGGGTCTCCATATACCTCCATCGCCTTGGTTTCTGCCAGCATTTTTATTTCGTCTTCGGCCCCCTCCATCTTAGGTGGGAAGGTTCCTGAAGGTACAGGAGCAATTTCCTCCACCATATCCGCTATCTTGTTTGTATTGGTAACAACCACTTCATAGGCCTTTTCTTTACCCAGGTACTCAAATTCCCCAAGCATTTCATTGGTTGTCCTGAAGTAAAGCGGAGCTTGATTATCCGCATCGCTGAAGCCCTTGCCTGCCATCAGAATTCTTCTGAAAACCTCATCCCTAGGGTCCATAAAGTGTACATCACAGGTAGCTACCACAGGCTTTTTGAACTTTTCTCCCAGCTTTACTATCTTGCGGTTTATATTCTTCAAATCCTCCTGACTGTTTACCTTTCCATTGTTTATCATAAACTGGTTGTTTCCGAGAGGTTGAATCTCCAGGTAATCATAAAACCTTGCTATTCTAGATATATCTTCATCACTTTTATTTTCAAGTATAGCAGAGTACAATTCTCCAGCTTCACATGCGCTGCCCAGTATAAGCCCCTCACGGTGTGTCATAAGGAGTCTTTTAGGCACACGAGGCCTTTTGTGATAGTACTTCAAATGGGAATAGGAAACAATCTTGTACAGGTTTTTAAGCCCTGTAGTGTTCTTAACAAGAATTATTGCATGGTGGGTACTTGCCCTTTTGTAATAATCCTCACTAACATCAAAAGTCCCCTCTATGTCATCTATCGTTTTAACACCCTTTTCTTTTAACATCTCAAGGCATTTGATGAAAATCTCCCCGGTGGCTTTAGAGTCATCAACTGCCCGGTGATGATTTTCAAGAGAGATATCCAGGTGTTTTGCAATAATATTTAGCTTGTATTTTCCAAGTTCAGGGAACATCTTACGGCATAGCTCGAGGGTATCTATCACTGGATTATTTATATGTTCGCCGATTGCCTTTGCATTGTGCTTGAGGAAGCCAATATCAAAGGGCGCATTATGCGCTACCAGTGTAGTACCGTTTATAAACTCCATAAACTCCGTTAAAACCTGTTCTATGGTGGGTGCATCCTTGACCATATCGTTGGTTATGCCTGTTAGCTTCTGTATGAAGCTAGGTATGGGGACCTCCGGATTTACAAAGGAGGCAAACTTATCAATAATTTTCCCGCCTTTTATTTTAACTGCGCCTACTTCAGTTATTTTATCCTTTTCGGAGTTCAACCCCGTAGTTTCCAAGTCTAATACAACAAATTCATCCTCAATCGACTGACTATTAGAGTGATACACCGTCGGAACATTGTCATCAAGAAGATAGCATTCCATGCCGTATATAACCTTAATTTTATTCTTCTTAGCAGTGTCGTAGGCATCGGGATACGCTTGCACAACTCCATGATCTGTTATGGCAATTGCCTTATGCCCCCACTGAGCAGCTCTTTTTACAAGGTCTTTTGCCGAGGTTACGGCATCCATTGTGCTCATTTGAGTATGCAAGTGAAGCTCTACCCTTTTTTCCTCCGCATTATCCATCTTGACTTCTTTTCCTACCTCTACAATATCGGAAGCCAAAACTGTAAGTTCCTTTGAAAACTTGTCATACTGAGCTTCACCACGTACTTTAACCGTCTTATTTTCCTTTACATTCTCGTTTATATAATCAGTATCATCCTTTTCAACAAAAAACTTTACAGTCAGTGAACTTGTATAATCGGTGATATCAAATATGTATAGAAATTTTCCACTTCTTAGCTCTCTGGTCTCCAACTTGAATATATCCCCGCAAATTGCTACTCTACCCGAATCCTGAGTAACTTCAGCCATTCTCATTATACTATCATTGAAGTTCTTTCCGGTAATAACGCCCACGGCATCGGGAGCTTGCTGCCTTGACTCCCTCTGCTTCGACTGCTTGGCACTCTCAGCTGTTTTCTCTTCCTTTACTGCCACAACTACATTATTTATTACCTGAGCTTCTTCTTTCTCTCTTATAGCCACATATTCTTCCATTGAGCTTTCATTTATTTCATAATCAATAAACTCCGTCTTTACTTTAAGACCAAAGGCATCGTCTATTAACCCCTCTACCAACCTGTCACATTCCTGTGCTTTTAAAATTAGTGACCCCCTGGTAGTAAGCTTTATTGCCAACTTACTGCCATTCAGATGCCACGAGCAGCCTGCCATCAGTCCACGACTTAGCGCAACTCTTCGGTTAATCATATGGATTATACTGCTCCAGTACTGATGTAATAGCTCTTCCAACGATAAAGAAGTATCAAATGTAAGTTTGATACTTACCGAATCAAGTTTAAACAAGTTTGCAAAAGTTGTCTCCATATTCGCCACTGCGGAAGCAGGAATCAGTTTATCGGACACCACTGACAACTCAAGCTTTCTAGTTTTTTTATATACATTAATATTCACTATCTTCACATTTTTGAATACATCTGAAATCTCATTGTTTGCAGAAAGCTCAGGAAAAATATCTAGAAAACCTTTATTATTTAGTGCTACACTCTGCATTTTTAATAGACCCCTACCTCTTAATTAATCTCATTCCCCTTAGAATATCGCGATACATCTTCATTCGCTCAAAAAAACCTCTTACAAATCCAAACTTCTCTTCTTTCATTACATGGGTTATATCTCTAAGCTCTACATCTACTACCCTTATGCCTTCCTTTTCGGCATAACGTGTTAATGCGACTTCAATACCGTATCCGGCGGTATCCAGGTCATTTATCTTATTCATTACCCACTTTTTCACAGCCCGCTGGCCGGAAAGATTTGGAGCAATAAACTGGGCAAGATCTGTTGAAAATCTTCCACGAGAAAATATACCCACTGTCATATCCGCTTCATTCTCTATGACAGGCTTAAGCAGCTCATTTACATGATTGGAAGTTAAACCTATAAGGTCTGCGTCCAACATTAAAATAATATCTCCGCTACTGTTTTCCAGCCCTGTTTTAATAGCAGAACCTTTACCTCTGTTTTTAGCGTGTCTGATTACCTTTACGCCAAAGCTCTCGGCAACATCAGCTGTATTATCCTTTGAACCGTCACTTACTACGACTATTTCATTTATTACTTCTATATCCTTTAAGGTTTTTAAAACACCTGCAATTGTACGTCCTTCATTGTATGCAGGAACTATCGCACTCACAAACATTGCATACTCACCTCGCAAGAATAGTATGCAATAATTTACAAGCATTAATACACTATAATTACAGATAGTTTAGGTTGAACTTAGTGATTGACCGTCAGGCAATGAGCTGTGATAAGTACGATTTGCCTGATTGGATAAAATCACTTCCAACATAAACTATCTATAAGTTTATCACAATTGTGGATGCGTTAGAAGCCACAGGCGCAGATTTTTTAGAGTCTAATGACGAATACATATACAGACTTTTGAGGACAAAAAACGGCTAGGTAAAACCTAACCGTCGATTAACTTTATTACAAGTTCATTATCTCCTTCAGCAACTCATCTGCAGCAACATCTTGAGGAATCTTGCGGACTATCTCACCCTTTTTGAAAAGCAATACTTCTCCCTTTCCCCCGGCTATACCTATATCGGCCTCTCTTGCTTCACCTGGGCCGTTTACTGCACATCCCATTACAGCTACTTTTATATTCTTTTCAACTGATTCCAGCTTTTTTTCCACTTCATTTGCTATGCTTATCAAGTCCACTTGACATCTGCCACAGGTAGGGCAAGATACAAATTCTATTCCTTCTTGTCTAATCCCCAGAGCCTTAAGTATTTCCTTACCCGCTTTTATCTCTTCCACCGGATCACCAGTCAGTGAGACCCTTAGAGTGTCACCTATACCTTCAGCCAGAAGACACCCTAGTCCTACTGAAGATTTGACAGTGCCTTTATATACCGTCCCCGCTTCAGTCACGCCTATATGAAGGGGATAATTTGATTTCTCCGACATCAAGCGGTATGCTGCTATAGTCATTGGAACACTTGACGCCTTGATTGAAAAAGCTATCTGGTCAAAATCAAGCTCCTCCAGTATTTTAGAGTGCCCTAGGGCACTCTCCACCATTCCCTCAGGTGTAACGCCGTTATACTTTTCAAGTATGTGTTTTTCAACCGAGCCGGAGTTTACCCCTATCCTTATGGGTATCTGCCTTTCCTTTGCCATATCCGCTACCATTTTGACCCTGTCCCTGTCGCCGATATTTCCAGGGTTGAGCCTTATTTTATCCACTCCACTCTCCATACACATTAAGGCCAACCTATAATCGAAATGTATATCTGCTACAAGAGGAATTTTAATAGCTTTTTTAATTGACTTTATAGCCAAAGCTGCCTCATTGTCTACAACGGCAACCCTTACTATATCACAGCCTGCCTCCTCTAACCTTTTGATTTGTTCGATAGTAGCAGAAACATCTCTTGTATCGGTATTGGTCATGGACTGCACAGTTATAGGTGCATCCCCACCGATAAATATAACTCCTACCCTGATTTTCTTTGTTGCTTTACGCTTTATATAATTATCATGATTAATCATTTTATATTAACCCCCGGTAAAAACCCGTAATATATCATTATAAACGGTATATACAGCAAGCATTATAAGAAGTACAAACCCAACCATCGAAATATACGCTTCCTTCTCTACCGGCAGCGGTTTTCTTCTTATAGCCTCAATTCCCAGTAAAAGCAATTTGTTTCCGTCAAGGGCAGGAAAAGGAATAAGATTGGTAGCACCTATTGCTATACTTATATATGCAGTAATATGCAGAAGGTTTATAAATATGTCTCTCAATGAAACACTATTCTCAACTACATCACTGATTGTATTGAATATACCCACAGGTCCCATCATCTGGTTAAGCGCAGCCTGACCTGTAACAAGCCAGTACACTGTATACCCCACACTCTTTGCAGTAGAATAGGTAAATACAAAGGAATGCTTCGCAGCGCCTGCTAAATTACCCTCTTCTATTTTAAACCCGATTCCGATATTGTATTGTTCAGGCGTTTTCCCCATAGTAGGCGTAACATTCAAAATATGCTCGCTTCCATCTCTAAGGACCGTAACCTTTACCGGTTTTTCTTTGTTTTTGCTGAGGAAATCAGATACGTCTTGTCTTGAATTTATTGGTGTATCATTAATCCTTATTATCTTATCTTTTATCTTAAGACCAGCTTTAGCGGCTGCAGAATCCTTAGCTAACCCTCCAACTACAGCTGAATTGGGCCCTTGAGCTTCAAGCGCTGTATAGCCTAACATATAGTATTTCTTTTCGGGAATTACCTGAGGATTTATTGTCTTGGTAATCCTGTTTCCTCCACGGTCAATGACTACCTCTGCAGGCTTTCCTTTTGATACGTACAAAAATTGAACCAAGTCCATTGGCTGGTATACTTTTTTATTATCATATTCTACAATCTTGTCGCCCTCTTGAATACCAATTCCAGCCGCAGGAGAATTGTTCTGAACTGCATCTATTTCTGTAGTCTGAAAACCATTCACAGAAAATACTATGGTCAGAATTATCAAAGCTGTAAGGAGATTTGCTAAAGGACCCGCAGCAATTACAGCAGCTCTTGCAAGTACAGGTTTCTTATTAAATGACCTTTCGCTCTCGGAAGCTTCCTCTTCCCCCTCCATTTTAACATATGCAATAATCGGAAGGAGCCTTATAGAATAGGTTGTTTCACCTCTCTGTATACTAAAGAGCTTTGGTCCGATAAAAAGCGAAAACTCCAATACCTTTATTCCTACAGCTTTTGCTACTAAAAAATGGCCTAACTCATGAATGATAATTATAAAATTAAACGCTATAAAGGCCAACAACAAATTCATAAAAGTACCTCCAAAGTTTTATTCCGGCAGAAATTTAATGCCCTATTTATAGTGCATATAATTCACTTATATACAAGTTATAAAAATAAAATAACGTATGAAAATCATTTTTCTCGCAGAATAACTTTTATTATCATATTACCCAATATATTTTTCAACTTCTTGCCTGGACCATTTGTCTACTTCTATTATATCATCAAGGCAAGGGGTAATATTCACACTATGCCTGTCCATAACCTTCTCGATAATGCGTGGAATATCCATGAACCCTATCCTCTTATTTAAGAAAAGGCTAACTGCAACTTCATTAGCTGCATTTAAAACAGCAGGCATTGTTCCACCTACCTTCAAGGCATCGAACGCCAGCCTAAGACTCCTAAAAGTCTCATAATCAGGCTCCTCAAAAGTCAGATTATTTGATTGCAGTAAGTCCAGTTTGGAGAATTTATTGCTGCTGCGTTCAGGATAGGTTAAAGCGAATTGTATGGGTATACGCATATCCGGAGAACCCAGTTGTGCAATAACTGAACCATCAACATATTCCACCATGGAATGGATAATACTCTGGGGATGAACAATAACCTGTATCTGCTCCACTTCAAGACCAAATAGCCATTTTGCCTCTATGACCTCCAGCCCTTTATTCATGAGCGTAGCCGAGTCAATTGTTATTTTGCTTCCCATACTCCAATTAGGGTGTTTTAATGCCTGCTCAAGTGTCACATCAGCAAGCTCACTTATATTTTTCCCCCTAAATGGACCTCCCGAAGCAGTTAGAATTATTTTTGAAACATCTTTGATATTATTACCCATCAGGCATTGGTAAATAGCCGAATGCTCGCTATCTACAGGAAGTATTTTGACTTTATATTTTTCCGCTTCAGCCATTACAATAGCTCCAGCTGTAACGAGTGTCTCCTTGTTTGCAAGAGCTATATTCTTTCCGCTCCTTATTGCTTCCATAGTTGGGATCAAGCCGGCTATACCCACAACTGAAGTCACAACCGTATCGGCAGACTGAATGGAAGCAACCCTTTTCATCCCATCTATTCCGCTGTATACTTCAACTCCCATTCCTATTAATCTTTTTCTTAAATCCTCAGCTAATTTTTCATCCCCTACAGATACTATTTCCGGGGTAAATTCCCTTACTTGATTTTCAAGCAAATCGATGTTCGAGTTGGCAGACAATGCTGCTACACCAATATTTAAATTCCTTGCAACATCTAGGGATTGTGTTCCTATAGAACCTGTAGAACCAAGAATTGAAATCCTTTTTGTCATAAACTCTCCTTCGTATATGTACAGGGTTTTTCCCTTAAAACATGCTTACGGCCTTCTAATAACACCCTTGCCGCTCACCTGCTTGATACCCTATTTTATTATTATAAAGCTTAAATAAAAGTACACTACCGGAGCTATAAAGAGTATACTGTCAAACCTATCAAGAACACCACCATGGCCAGGCATTATCTTTCCGTAGTCCTTAATGTTTACATATCTTTTTATAGCTGAAGCCGCCCAGTCTCCAATTTGCGCTATAATCCCGTTCAAAAGACCCAAAATTACATAGTTGTATACAGCTATTCCCTCAACATATCTGTTTATAAACAAACCATAAGCAACAGTTATGGCTATGCAACCTATTACTCCTCCGATTGCACCTTCAACAGTTTTTTTAGGACTAATAGCCGGAAGAAGCTTTCGTCTTCCAAAGAAACGACCTGCAAAATAAGCAAAGGTATCGGTTGCCCAAGCACCTATAAACACCAGCCATATAAAAAACTTTCCGTTATCCACATTTCGAGTCAGAACAACAAAGGAAAACAGAAACACAACATAAAATATACCGAAAACCGTTAGCGAAATATCGTTAAGGTTATATTTGTCATGCATAAATATTGTAATTGAAAATAATACGACAATAAATATAAATATTGTAAAGGAAAAATAATTGATTGACTTAAAGAGACTTATATAGTTTGCCACAGCCTTATAATGGCCATTCAATCCAATAAAAAGGATAGGTAAGCAAGCTAGATATCCTATTATTCTTATAGGTTTATATCCTGCATTGGATACCGCATTATAATACTCATACATACCTATCAAAGTTAATAAAAATATTGCTATTCCCAAAGCGATATTTCCGAAAGACACAACACCAATTAATAACACAAGCCCTACTATAGCGCTTGCTACTCTTACACTTAACAACTAGACACCTCCAAATCTTCTGTTCCTTTTTTGAAAATTATATATGGCTTCATCCATATTTTTTTGCCTGAAGTCCGGCCACAGCACATCGGTATACCAATACTCGGTATATGCAGTTTGCCATAATAAAAAATTACTTGACCTCTGCTCGCCACTAGTACGAATTAAGAGGTCAGGGTCAGGGATACCTGCGGTATACAACTTATTAGAAATCATATTTCCATCAATACTCTCAATACCGAGTTTGCCCTCTGCAACTTCCTTTGCAATCTTCTTGACTGAAGATATAATCTCATCGCGGCCACCGTAATTTAATGCTATATTGAGGCAAAGCCCCTTATTATTTTGCGTCAATTTTTCTACCCTATTAATCTCACTCTGTAAATCTCCTGCAAGCGCCTTAACATTTCCTATTACCCTTATTTTAACCTCAGTCCCCCTTAGCTCTTTTTCTGCGTTTTTTAAAAACCCTAAGAGGAGAGACATCAGGGCCTCCACCTCATCCTGAGGCCTTCTCCAATTTTCAGTAGAAAAGACATATACGGTAAGGTATTTTACTCCAATATTATTACTATAGATTACTATATTTTTAAGCGTTTTAGAACCTTCTTTGTGTCCGGCACTTCTCGGCAGACCTCGACTTTTTGCCCAGCGCCCGTTACCATCAGGTATTATAGCTATGTGAACAGGTAACCTGTCTTTATCTAAATTATATTCATTTTTCTTATTCTTAAATAGTTTACTAAAAGGTAACATTTCGACCTCCCGTGCCGATTAACAACATATATTTACTGCAGCGTATCTATACTTTTACTTTTTAGCTATATCTACACAGGTTAAATACTCACTCTCAGATGTAAAAGTTCGACAACTATATATTATAATATAGAAACTCATCTATTAATACAACTACTATCAAGTAATATTTTATATCCTATCCTAAAACAAAATAAATTAACCCCTCTATACTAGAGGGGCATTTAACTCATGATTAAGCTAATTTTATAAGATTCAGCCAATATCAGGGTCACATACAAGTAGCTCAACACTACTCTCGTTAACTACTCTTAATCTTATGACCCTAAAATCCTTATCGTATGTAGAAGATCTAAATTTCGGAGGAGCGGTCACTAAAGTATCTTGTATCATTATACCAGCCCCGGTCAATATAGCAGTTGCCTCATCTAAAGTATATCCTACAACATCAGGAACTTTCATTATTATACCTCTAAAATTTCCTTATCTTTCGCTTCTACAGTTTTATCTATTTCAGTTATGTATTTATCGGTAATATTCTGGACATCCTTTTCAGCGTTCTTTAAATCGTCCTCGGTTATTTCCCCATTCTTCTTCTGAGCCTTGAAGTGCTCTATAGAATCCCTTCTGATAGACCTTATAGCTACCTTGGCATCCTCACCTTCTTTTTTTACAACCTTAGTCAGTTCTCTTCTTCTTTCCTCAGTCAAAGGTGGGAATACAAGCCTGATTACTTTACCGTCATTATTAGGGTTTATACCTATATCGGATTTTTGTATTGCCTTTTCAATTTCCTTTAATATCTTAGCTTCCCATGGCTGAATCATGATGATTCTCGCTTCAGGAACAGTAATATTACCAAGCTGATTTATAGGAGTAGGTGCGCCGTAATAATCAACGGTTACCTTGTCTAAGATAGCAGGATTAGCTCTCCCTGCTCTTACGCTAGCTAAACTATCCTTCAAGACATTTATCGTCTTTTTCATCTTCTCCTCTATGGGTTTATAAGCGTCCTTATTCATGTGAGTCCTCCTTTATTTATAAAATTATTATGCTATTATATGCTATTTTAAAAGAATGAGGTTATTACATGCAATCATAAATTTGATTATTCCCAATTTATTATCTAAGAATCTTGCATAATTACCTTAATTATATTTTAGTATACTTAATATATTGAATCACTCTCATTAGTCTGCCACCTATAACCCCTTTGCATTATGCAAGATTCTCTTCTAAAAGTACTGTTTTAGTTAACTATAGTACCTATTTCTTCACCAAGAAGTACTTTAATAATATTCTCAGGCTTGTCGAGACCGAAAACAATAATGGGTATATTATTGTCCATACATAATGAAGCAGCAGTGGAATCCATTACTCCAAGACCTTTATTCAATACATCAATAAAATTCAATTTGTCAAACTTCCTCGCTTCAGGGTTAATAACAGGGTCGCTGTCATATACTCCATCTACCTTTTTTGCAAGAAGGATAACTTCTGCGTCTATCTCTGCAGCTCTTAAAGCAGCAGTGGTATCAGTTGAGAAATAAGGATTGCCTGTTCCACATGCAAAAATAACTATCCTCTTCTTTTCCAAATGCCTTACTGATTTTCTTCTTATATAGGGTTCTGCAATCTGTCTCATTTCTATAGCCGTTTGCACTCTTGTAGGTACATTTCTGGATTCTAGGGCGTCCTGTAGTGCGAGTGCATTGATTACCGTTGCCAGCATTCCCATGTGGTCTGCAGTAGTACGGTCCATACCTTTGCCGCTTCTACCTCTCCAGAAGTTGCCTCCACCTACTACAATGGCAATTTCAACTCCCATTTTGTATGCTTCGCTAATTTTTTCACAAATATTATTTATAGTTTCGGAATCAATCCCTGTCTTTTTATCTCCAGCCAGAGCTTCTCCACTTATTTTTAGTATTACTCTTTTATACTTCGGTGTTTGCATGGATAATACCCCCAACTCTTCTAAGTTATTTTCTACACCAAATTTAGAATTCCTTCATTCTTCAAAAATATTTACCGAAATAATTATTTATGTTTTCCGCAAGAAAGGGAACATATATTTCATATGTTCCCTCATAAATTTCTTAACCACCTATTTGCTTCATAACTTCTTCAGCAAAATTCTCTTCTTTCTTTTCGATACCTTCGCCTTTTTCAAATCTTGCAAACCTTCTAATGTTAATATTTTCACCAATTGTAGCAATTTTTTCAGTTACAAGCTGGCTTATTGTCTTATCTGGATCTTTTATCCATGATTGTTCAAGTAAGCATATTTCGCTATAGAACTTTTCAATTCTACCTTCAACCATCTTTTCTACAACTTTTTCCGGTTTACCTTCATTAAGCGCCTGAGCTCTTAATACTTCTTTTTCTTTTTCAATAACATCTGCTGGAACATCTTCTCTTCTTATGTATTCAGGCTTATTTGCAGCTATCTGCATAGCGATATCTTTTACTAAAGTTTTAAATTCATCGTTCTTCGCTGCAAAGTCAGTTTCAATATTTACTTCAACCAATACGCCAATTCTTCCATTTCCGTGAATGTAAGCTTCAACAAGACCTTCAGCAGCTGTTCTACCTGATTTTTTAGCAGCAGCAGCCAGTCCTTTTTCCCTTAAATACTCTATTGCTTTGTCCATATCACCGTTTGATTCGGTAAGAGCCTTTTTACAATCCATCATTCCGGCTCCTGTCCTTTCACGGAGTTGTTTTACCAATTCAGCTGTAATCATCTCAATTCCTCCAAACTCGAATTAATCATATTTTTTTACTTCATTAATATTTTTATTCATAGCAAATTAAAATCTAAGCTAAAAAATTGAATTTAGCACCTATACTGTATAATAATATTATTTCTAACAAGGTGTACCAAAAATTTTAGATATTAAAAAATCCGGTTTCAGCCTTCTTTTAGACTGAAGACCGGATTCACATTTTACTCTTCAGCAGCAACGGTTTCTTCGCTTCCAGCTTCGTTAGAAACTGTTAACTGTTCGCCCTGTCTTCCTTCTATGATAGCGTCTGCGATTTTAGCAGCAATTAATTTTACAGCTCTTATCGCATCATCATTACCAGGAATTACATAATCTACTTCGTCAGGGTCACAGTTTGTATCAACTATAGCTACTACAGGAATACCAAGTCTCCTTGCTTCCAATATAGCATTTCTTTCTTTCCTTGGGTCAACTACAAACATCGCACCAGGAACTTTTTTCATATCCTTGATACCGCCAAGGTTCTTTTCAAGGTCTGCCATTTCTTTTTTGAGTTTGATAACTTCCTTTTTAGGAAGAACTTCAAATACTCCGTCCTTTTCCATATCAGTCAGCTGTTTTAATCTGTTGATTCTTTTTTTAATGGTGTTAAAGTTAGTGAGCATACCACCCAACCATCTTGCGTTTACAAAGAACTGTCCTGATCTTTCTGCTTCTTCCTTGATTGAATCTTGAGCCTGCTTTTTTGTTCCTACGAAAAGTACATCCTGCCCATTCATAGCAACTTCCCTGATAAAGAAATAAGCATCTTCTACCTTTTTAACGGTCTTCTGCAAGTCAATGATATAGATACCGTTTCTTTCTGTAAAGATGTATTCCGCCATTTTGGGGTTCCATCTTCTTGTTTGGTGTCCGAAGTGAACACCTGCTTCTAATAATTGCTTCATTGAAATAACTGACATTTATTACACCTCCATAAAGTTAATACCTCCGAAGCTTTCATTTCCGTAGTAGACTCCTATTGGAGCACTTCCCCACGAATCCGGCTGCGTGTGTATTTTTTCCGTTAGCAAGTATAACATATTGCTGCGCTTTTATCAATCCTTTTATACAAATATTTTTGTAAAGCCTACTCATTTATTGACGTACTATGTATAGTGTTCTAAACTAGTAAGAGTCCAGGTCAAAATATTAAAGCATAAGGGTGTATTATGTATGAGTAAAGAATACAGAGTAAATACTAAGAACCTTGTAAAGATTATCTTAATAATTGTAGGCCTACTGGCAAGCTTATTTTTGTTTTTTAAAATGGGCCGTTTCATTGCTCCTTTTATTACCGCATTTATCCTCGCTTCAATAATGGAACCTATAATTAATCTCCTCGTTAAGAAAGCTAGACTTCCAAGAAAGCTAGCCTCTTTATTTACGTTATTGTTTGTATTGTCAACTTTAGGGTCTCTTTTAACGCTTCTGATTATAAAATTGACTACTGAAGCGACCCTTATTTATAACACACTCCCGAAGGACTACTCACACTCAGCGTTATACAATGAAATTAACTCACTGTATGCTCAAGCTTCAAACATTTATATAGGTCTTCCCAAGGAGATTACCGAGAACATTGGAGGCTTGATTACAAGCATATCAACGACAATAACAGGTATCATAAATTCCTTTCTCAAAGGAGTGCTAGATACAGCTATATCTATTCCTGAGGCAATTATATTCACACTAGTAACTATACTTTCAACCTACTTTATCTCTAGCGATAGGGATAAAATATTTAACTTTTTCAAATCACAAATGCCTGACTCCTGGAGTACAAAAGCTCAAAGCATAAAGAATGATATGTTTTCAGCCTTATTCGGCTACATAAGAGCACAGCTTATTATGATGACCATAACCTTTAGCGAGCTAAGCATAGGATTCAGCATTATAGGTATAAAATATTTTATATTGATTGCTTTTATTATTAGCATTATTGATGCTCTCCCTATACTGGGCACAGGTGGAATCCTTATTCCATGGGGCATATTCGAGTTGATAACAGGTGATATCCGCACTGGCGTATCACTGCTCATATTATATGCTGTTGTTTTAGTGGTCAGACAACTAATTGAGCCTAAAATTCTAAGCGAGCAAATAGGTATATATCCTCTTGTTACTTTAATAGCTATGTATACCGGACTCAAATTAATCGGAGTAGCCGGGTTGATTATTGGACCTGTTTCCATTTTGCTTGTTAAAAATATCTTGTCAGGTTTATTCAAAGATGGCCTGTTTCATGCGCTATTTACCGTAAAGCAGATTGAGGATTAGTTATACTTTAATGTATAAAAGTTGCCTAGAACGGCAGCTTTTATTTTTTTGGTAGCGGTGTATCTTTATTATTCATCATTCAGTTTACTAAAATCCCTTAGTTTGATATACTTGTATAAAAATACAGACTCAAGCTGAGAAGACTTACAGGAGTGAATTTATGGACGGAAATACAGTGGCGGTTTTTGGGGTTGCTATTATTTCTACAGTTGGGCTGATAATTACTTTGAGCAGCCAAATTATGCATTATAAACTTAAAAAAGAGCAAATAAAAGCTGATGCCATGTTAAAGGCGGAAGAAATTAACGCTAAAAATAAACTGGAAATTGAGCAGCTATATTTAGTCAGACAGTCGAGTGAAAATCCTTCGGGTCTACATACAGGAGGAACCCGTTTTTCAGAGGATAACCGTTCGGTAAGGGAAAAGATAAGATAATAACAGAATGTTCCAAATAATAATGCAGTACATTTTCCCATCCAAAGGAGTACACATATATGTGGATAATAACTTTAGCGATAGCATTTGTTATAGCGTTACGTATCGAAGGTACTCTAAAGCTGCGCTACAAGTACCAAAAATTCTCAAATAGATTTAGTTATTACATTGATTTCATCGCATTATTATTAGCTTTTATTGCTATTTATATTATTGCCTATTTGTTAAACTTAACGCCTATACCTCAGATCATTGTGGAATATATGTTAACGATTTTATTTATTTATGCATTACTTATCATACTTCCCATTAAGGCTATTGATGAGATGATGCAGAGAATATATAAATAAATAGGAGGCTTTTTATGAGAAGAAGTAAATTGATATATGCGGTTTTTGCTTTTCTGATACTCTTTATTCCCATTCAATTATCGGCATGTAATATTAATTCTGGCAAATCCGATTTTTCCTATGTTGCAATAGGTGGTTCTATTGCATTCGGTTTAGGTGCTTCTTCTCCGGAAAAGTGTTATACTGAACTTCTTCATGAATTCATTGATAAAAGGACGGGCGGAGCTAAGTTCACAAACCTTGGCATACCTGGGATAACAAGCTCACACTTGCTCCTGCTGCTTACAAACCCCCAAAAATTTGCTGCTGCAATACCTGAAGATAATCCATATGCAAGCGTGGCACGTGAAGCATGTGCTAAAACTACTGAAGCCGTTTCAAACGCAGATTTTATAACAGTATGCATAGGGGGTAACAACCTTTTAGGAGACCTGCCAAATTACATTCAGGGAAACTCGACAAAAACTGAGGAGTCAGTAAGGCAATTTACTGCCGACTGGCCCAATATCCTTAAAGCTATCAGGCAACTAAATCCAAACGCCAAAGTTTATGCTATGACAACTTACAACCCTTTCAGACAAGGCGATATGTTACCCACACAAAATGGAGCTATTGACATGTTTACTGAAACGGACAAGCTTGTACGAACCTTAAACGCTTCTATAACGGATAGTACAACAGTGAATAGATACAAATACAAGGTCGTTGATGTTTATTCGTACTTTATAACCTATAAAAATGCTAAAAAGCCTTTAACTCACTTTTACGAATCTGCAGATATTGCAAAACGGGACCCACACCCTACAGATTTAGGGTATTATAAGATTTTTGAGTTGCATAAGGAAATAGCATTAAAGAACGTCCAGTAACTTTCTATCCTAAAACTATAGCTAATAGTAGCTTTGTCCTGACAGCTAACATTACGAAAGCTGCCAGTTAACGGCAGCTTTCAGGCTTTAATTCCTTGCTTAATTTCTTTGTAGCCTTCTTCTCAATCCTAGATACATAAGACCTTGATATTCCCAACATTTTGGCTATTTTCCTCTGGGTTTTACTTGTCCCGTTCATTAGGCCATAGCTTAGCTCAAGTACGGTTTTTTCCCTGTTTTTCAGTATAGCTTTCATTTTATTATATAATCTTCTTATCTGCATTTTCAGTTCTACTTCATCGACAACTGATTCAGCATCGTTTCCAATTAAGTCGATCAGCGTAATTTCATTCCCCTCAACATGTTATCGACATTTATACTTATTGCCTATTACAATTATTATACCTTCCCAGTGATTCTTTTCACTAAATAACAGTAGTCTATAGTTGCTACATATTTCCCCCGCCTATGTATTAGAGGTATGTATAATCAATAGTTAATCTACTGTAGGCAAACGGTAAATTATATTTGACTTTACCTCAAGTGGAATTATATAATAGTAATATTAATGCTAATATTTTCGCATTAAATCCTTTAATTAGGGTTTATAGAAACTTAAGTAATAAGTAAAACATCATTATATAAGGAGGTGATTTTATGCAAAAAACATTAAAAGCAATGTCTAAGTTTGTAACCGGTGTGGCAAAGCTAACTTCTTCACCGAAAATTGCTAGCACTTGTTCTGGAGGCCTTCATCAGCCAAAAATACCGAAATCATTGACTAAGTAAGCTTGCACAATTAAGTCTTTAAAATAGTGTAATACACTAATGTGAAGTATAGTTTAATACCATTTTCAAGGAGGTGATTCTATGCAAAAACCATTAAAAGCTATGTCTAGGTTTGTAAGCAATGTAGCAAAGGCAACTTCCTCAAAGAAGGTTGCTAGCGCTTGTACTGTTGGCTTACATCAGCCTAAAATACCAAAGTCGTTAAACAAATAAAATCTTCGCTACAAATTCAGTAAATATAGTATTATACATACTAAACAAAAAAACAGTTGACAAGTCACACTGCCAACTGTTTTTTTATTATTCCTGTAACATTCAAACTAATACCTCTCACATGCAAACATGCTATAACACGTTCGCAAAATAGAACAGCTAGGGTACTATTAACATTTGTCGAAAGGTGTTACTATATAAGTGAGTATTAATTATACTCCCCTAAATCCCGGTACAGTTTCTGGACGGGAATTTTTTTGCCCTTTTTTAGGCATTAAAAAACCGCCCTGGTGGACGGTTACTGGTTCAGTACTATGTACGAGCCTTTAATCTTTCTATTTGTACATCTAGTATAATATGGTCCCGACCATACATTTCTATATACACATTATAATATTTATCGTTTGCAAGTTGTAGCATATGCCTTAACATCCCTGTCTGCGTGAAACATTGGATATCAGAATTAGTTTCACTTAAATATTCCTCTTCATATTCTTCTAAAACAGCCTTTGTTGTATTATACGCTTCTATAATTTCATTATAGGTTATACCCGCCTGGGTTAACTCTTTAACCAAATCCGACATATTATTTAGTTTGCGCACTCTGTCTGGGAATAATTCATCAAGAAGCGCTTGTAGAGTATCAACATTCAATTCCATAGTACCAATGTCTTTTACTTTATTTTCTTCATTTATCTGCACTGATTTAAAATGTTCCACTTGCTCTTCAATATACGCTTGCTTCATCGATTTTATAGAGTCAAATCCATCATCGGCTATTTCAAACAATGCACTTAATTGATTTAATCTCCTTCTTAGCCCTTTTGGCACATCATGCTCTTTCTTATAGTTCAACTTATGTGAAATATCTGCCCATGCATGCATTAGAATAGTTCTTACTTGTAATTCAACCTCAAAATCTTCTAAACCCCTGAAATCTGGTACTATCTCCCAACTATCTTTCACTTTTATTATATAATGATACGAACGATATCCAAATTTATCCTCGCCTAAGTCCTCTGATTTATCAATTTCCTCTACAACTTTGAATTCATTTTTTATTAGTTTGATAATTCTATCTAGGTCTGATGGATAATAACAGATTACTCTTAGACCACAAAAATCATGAATCTCTTTAAAAGGATTTTTGTATCCTTTTCTATTAATCTTTTCCAAAAAAGAATCTAGATTTTTGACTCTACACTGAACATCTAAAAAATCAATGCCTTCACGCTCTAATAACCTTCTTATTGTCCTTTGTAAAGTTTCTGTTAAAAATTTATATTGAGGAAGGTTTTCATTATATTTTTTAATAAACTCGTCCATTAAATCCCCCTTTTCGCTTGTAACATATAGCACTACCCCATATACTCCCCTAGCTCCCTATACAGCTCAGCCAGTGCACCAGTACTCAGCTCGTCCACACGTTTGATACAGGCTTGCTCTCCTCCGGTGTCATTGTGGAAAGCTTACTTAAAGCAAATAGTAATTCCAGTTATGCATTTACTTCAATAGCCACTTTTACAGGGCATTGGACTGCTCTGATTTCCCACTTACCCGGGTCTTTTGTTTGCTCTTATGTACAGGCTTTTCCACCGTTTCATCCTTTAGTGTATGTGCCTCCAAGCGGCACTCGTCGCCTGACTCATAAGCCCAAGTGTACCACTTGGATATTCCTTTTATCTTTTGCAAAACAGTATGTTTACAGTTAAAGTAGTCTATACAACTTTTAAGTTTACTATATTTTGTAAGAGTAATACTCTTGCCGCAAATCCTACAGCGGTACACTCCAGAATCCTTGACAAACTCATAACTATCGTAGTACTTTTTATATCTACTAACATGATTAAGTATTTTTGCAACACAATAGCCTCCTATATAACCAAATAAAAACAAAGATGTTAATATGATTACAAGTGCTAATACTATATAAAAGAAATTCATCCATGGGTCATTGGTTATTACATTGTTTTGAGCCTTTATTATGGAGAGTAAATAATCTTTAACACCCTTTATTATCAATATCAAATAAAAGCAAATAGTAATAGCGACACATGCTACCATTAGTGCTGTTAAAGCCTTTTTATAAGGAGGTGTGTTAAAACGTTTTTCATATTGCGAGTAGTATTGATTGTAACTATCTTGGAGCTTATAAAAGTCCAAGTTAATTTTCTCAATTAATTTGTTTTTGAGGTTATTATGTTCAATTTCTAATTTACAATCATCCAGAAAAGATTCCCCTTGCTCAATTTTATATAACTCTCTCAAATCATCTAATAATTCCTTAGAAAGCAAGTGTCCATACTTCCTTATACATTCTATAGCCTTATCTGATACTAAAGGTCCTGCACCACCTACCTTGCTAAATTCAATTATTAGCGGTGAATATATAAGCTCTAGCTTGTCCTTTAATATTTTCTCAAAATTAACTTTAGTATCATAACGATACTTAATTATAAAAGTTAACAGCGCTACTAAACCAGTAATCAGAGCCGCCACTATTGCAGGAACATTGAGTAAATTAGAGATAAGAATCCCTCCTTTTAACTTGAATAAAAACATTTTAACGTAAAATATTCTTCATAATATTTCAAAATCCTGCATAATGAGACAATTCATTTCCACAAATTATACCTATTTACAAGGAAATTTTTCCATTATTTAATGCAAATGCGAACATTCGTTCAAAAATATGTTTTATGTAAGCATAGTGATTCGTTATGAGGAAGGTAAAATTACACCTCTGCAGGTCACATGGGAGGATGGTCGCTCGTTCGAAGTGGATAAGGTTCTGGACGTAAGAAGGGCAGCTTCTTTAAAGGTCGGTGGTCAAGGAGACAGGTACACTTGCAGGATAGCCGGTAAGCAAGTTTATTTGTTCTATGAGGATGGCAAGTGGCTTATGGAGGGGAAGTAACTATTTGTTTACTCTAATTATATGTTTTGGTATACTTGGATTATTAATATAGTAAATAGGAGGGAATACCAATGGCATATAATTGCCCTCATTGTGATAAATTGATGTATCCTGAAGATGATGGCTCATGTCCATATTGTAAGGAAATCGTAAGAAAAAAATTAAATTTGACTGTACAAGAAACATCTCCCAAGAAAAACCCCTGCGAAATTATAATTAAACACGAACAGTTATTACCTGATATTTGTTGTATATGCGGTGAAAATGCTAATAATAGTTATAAAAAAATAAAGTTTTCCCGTTCTACATTATCTAAAGCCCCTGCTATTGGCGCATTTATAACTTTGTTGACATTTCTCATATCTCCATTAATACTTTTCTTTAGATTCTCCGATAATGGCAGATATGAGAAAATTGAAACACGAATGCCTATGTGCAAGAAATGTAAAAAGGCTAAAAATAGTATATCCCCTGAATGGGTAAGTTTTGAAGATAATGAAGCCGCTTTCATTGTGCATAGTAAACTAAAAGAAGAATTTAGTAAGACAACAAAGTATTTTAGTTACAGAAAATAGAAATAGCCTCTGATTTCCGGAGGCTATTCTTTCCCCCCATATTCTCTATCGTCCCAAGGTAAAACAAAGCCTGCCAGCGCAGCTCCTTAAGTTTGTTTGCAAGCTCTCCCCTAGTGCAGTTGTCCGTGGTTTCCTCCATGAGCTGTTGTATCTCGTATATTTCTTTAGATATCTCCTCTACTTCCTGTTGGAGCTGTTCTTTGGTTTTCATTTTTTCACCCAAGGTTATTATGCCTTATTTTGTTTACTATAATCCTCCATTTTGGTATAATAGGTCGTTAGAAGTATAATATCTACTTTATTAGGTTATGCGAGGGATAAAAAATGTATTTTAATAATAGTATCGAGTCTTTTGTCTTTTTTGGTGCCCTACAGGTTATATTTTTACTATACACAGTTTCTATAATTAGATTAAAAAACATCGCCAAAAGAAGATTGGTGCCAATCCAACTTGTGACTTGCCTAATAGTTCCTATATTAAACGCCATTCTATTTAGTATGTATTTTGCAGATCATTTTTCTAGCGGTCTACACATGGGGTTTCTGAGTGGATTTCGTGGATTAGGTCTTTTTTTATCCGCAGCGTTTACTATGGTATTAAATGTACTACTAATGGCAATTATTAATTTTACTATTAGATCAAAGCTTATATTTCGCTTTAATAAACAAATGCTGCTTATGGTTATTGTCTTTGTTATATTTATAGGCGGCATAATACAATGGCTTTTGTCTCTATCTCTTGAGAACCCATTGCGCTAGAACCTGAAAAGACATAAACAATAGACCCCGGTTTCCTAGTGGCTTTTGTTATAACATCGATTGTTTGTTCTATCGTGTGAGGAACTATAACTAAAAGTCCCTAATTTTTTTATTTGAAATTCATTATTAATCTTTCTATAAAACTTACAATATCATTAATATCGTTGCTTTCAAAAAGTACCCTTTCACTACTTCTAACTAAAAAAGTCTTACTCTTTGAAATATATACTCTCAATGACTCATTGAATTTCCTGAAGTATCTTTTAAAGAAGTCCTTATCATTATCAACTAGCCATAGCATTATTTCTCTATCCAAATCTGGTGGCAGCTTATCGATAATTTGTTTCGTGTCTATTCCTTTCTCAAGATATAAGCCCCTTAAACCTGCTTTTACTAAAAACCGCGCAGGTAAACCAATCATTATAGGTCACTTCCTAATAGCAAATATTTTTACCCCCAATACCAAGGGTTTTCAACCCTCAGAAATTAATTATACCAAGTGTTTATATAATACATAACTCTATTCTTCATAAAATTCCAAATTCCTACATAATCATACAAACTATTCCCACAAATTAGACCTATTTACAAGCAAACTTTTCCGTTTTATAATTTTCTAAAATAGCATTAAAAGAGGTTTCAAAATGAATGTTTATGATATTTCAAGTATCATTGAAATTAACAAAGACGGATTAATTTTCTTGGGCACTGATGGAAATAAACACTCAATAAATTTTCATGAGTGCAGGAGTAATTGGGTAAAGCACGTAAATGAATCAGGAAGTTATATTACATGGAGTGGTGAGCGCATTAATAACCTCAACGATACTGATACCACCTGTATAGGGCAACGTGATTGGTTTTCAGAAAAACCTTATTTTGAATTTTTCACTAATCCTTTAATTAGATTTGAGATACAGCCAAAACGAAGATTGCTAGATATTTTTGCAAAACACTGGAAACAAAGGTATTATCCTCAGTTTTATAACATTCAAAAGAAAATAGAGAACGCAGGCTGGTGTACTTTTGATTTAGGTTAACCTTTTGATATTTCACCTACTTCCTGCTGAAGCTGTTCCTTGGTTTTCATTTTATCACCCAGGGTTATTATGTCTTATCTTGTTTACCATAATTACCCGTTTAGGTATACTTCTTACTGTACACATAGTCCACAATAGGCATAGTATGGCGTTAAAGAATAATGCTAATATATTGATTTGGGGGAGTTGGCCTATAACTGTAAGCATATACTGCCCAATTTAACTAAAAATAACTGAAAGCTGCCAGTTAACGGCAGCTTTCAGGCTTTAACTCCTTGCTTAATTTCTTTATAGCCTTCTTCTCAATCCTTGATACATAGGACCTTGATATTCCCAACATTTTGGCTATTTCCCTCTGGGTTTTACTTGTCCCGTTCAGTAGGCCATACCTCAGCTCAAGTACGGTTTTTTCCCTGTTTTTCAGTATAGCTTTCATTTTATTATATAATCTTCTTACCTGCATTTTCAGTTCTACTTCATCGACAACCGATTCGGCATCGTTTCCAATTAAGTCGATCAGTGTAATTTCATTACCCTCCTTATCAACACCAATAGGGTCCTGAAGAGATACCTCACTCTGAATCTTCTTTGTACTTCTGATCTGCATTAAGATTTCATTCTCAATACATCTGGCAGCATAGGTAGCTAACCTTGTGCCCTTTTCATTGTCAAAGGTAGAAATGGCTTTTATAAGCCCGATTGTGCCGATTGAAATCAAATCATCGCAATCGCTCCCACATGAGTTGTATTTCTTGACGATATGTGCTACAAGTCTTAGATTTCTTTCGATAAGTATATTCCTGGCTTCCTCATTTCCTTTCTTATACGATTCTACATAGTATTGCTCCTCCTCAGGAGAAAGAGGCTGCGGAAACGAATTTGCATTTGAGACATAACCCAGTAGGAAAGTAACGTTGTTTATGACTTCACATATTGCTGAAAATATAAAATTCAACAATGAAGGCACCTCCTATAAATGGGATACTTTATAAATATATGAATCCCCGATATAAAAGGTGCCAGTACTATTTAAAGCATTTATAAAAATTTTCAATACCCCTTCTCCAGTAACTGCTCCGCTATTTCAGCAAATATTGGCGCTGCAGCCTGCCCGCCATTTTTGCCGTCCTCTATGAAAACCGACATAGCGTATCTCGGATTATTCTTAGGGAAGTAGCCTGCAAACCAAGCATGTACCACCTTTTCTCCACCTATAAACTGCCCGGTTTCGGCACTTCCTGTTTTACCTGCTGCTCCACCAAGACTATCGATATTAGCCTTAGAACCAGTCCCGGTATTTATAACTTCTTCCATGAAACCCTTTATTCTTTCGGCAACTTCATTGGACATTATCCTATGTCCTTCATTTCTCTTTAACTCCCTAACCTTATTGCCTTCCTCATCTAAAACACAATCCGCTAGATTTATACTATTCTTTATACCCCCGTTTGCTACAGTGGCTATAATATCCGCCACCTGCAATGGTGTAGCCATTACCTCCCCCTGACCTATAGAAATATTCGCTATGTCTCCGTCACTAAAGCGCCTGCCTTCATTAGGAAGTTTACCGGGGGCTTCGTCTATTCCTTGTTGATTTATACCCGTAGCACTCCCCATACCGAAATTCCTTGCCATTTCTATAATGCCTTTATGTCCTGCTCTAATACCCATATTTATAAAATATGGGTTACATGACGAAGCAAAAGCATTTTTTAGGTCAACCCATCCATGACCACCACTTTCATAGGATGAGCATTTATATCTCTTATCACCTATTTCTATAAATCCGGGACAGAAATATATCTCGTTATAATGGTTATTTAACTCAAGTGTATAAGCAGTATCAATAATTTTGAATATCGAGCCAAGATTGTAAGACGCTACAGCTCTATTAAAAAGTGCATTTTGAGGACTCGCAAGATAACGGCTTACATCATTCTGATCAAAATCGGGACTGCTTAACATCGCCAAAATGTCCCCTGTTGCTACATCCTCAATAACAACTGCCCCTTTTACGTCTTTTTCATCCATAACACTCTCTGCTATCTTCTGCATGTGGTAGTCAAGTGTTAGACGTACACTAAGCATCTTACCTTTCTCCTCGGGCTTAACTATACGATATCCTATACCCTCAAGCAGATTGTCTTTAGCATCGGTCACAACACCTACTATATCCACTTTTCCGGAACCTAATGCTGTTTCGTAGGATTTTTCTATACCTGATTCACCTATCTGATCCGATTGGTTTAAGTACCCAAGCACATGCTTTGCAATGGAATTACCGTCATAACGATTAAGAGAATTTATCAAAGAAATACCTTGAACATTCAGTGTCTTAATCAAATCCTTTTTTTCTTCATCTATTTCAAATAATATGGGTTCCTTCTTAATTTTTACCTCTCTGCGCATCATGTTTAAATCAAGCTCAAGAGCCTTGCAGATTTTTTTTAACTCCTCATCCCTATCTCTTAAAAACAAAGGCTTTAGAGCTATTATAACTTTTTTGCTCCTATTTGTGAGAGGTATCCCGCTTCTGTCGAGAATATTCCCCCTTACCTTTCCTATATCGGAATTGGCCATCCTTTGTGCTGCCGCTTCACTTGCCAGCTTATTCCCTGCATATATCTGTAAATAAAATAGTCTGACTATCAATAAACAAATTGATATGGATATGCACATCAATACAACTTTGACTCTCTTAACCTCCATAAAAAAACCCCTTTTCTAATTGGATATGGTATAATTTTTCCATGAAAAGGAGCTTTCTATACTATCTATTCAAATTAATGCATTGAGCTAGTTGGTAACCATCCATCCTCTAGCTCCTTCCCTCGAAGGGAAGGAGCATACTAGATTGGCGGGGACACCCCGCTTCCCCGCCAATGTTCCATTGGATTCCGCAGTGAGTTCCCTGCACCCCTTTTGAAGTAGGCTTTAGAGAAAATAGCACGATAAGTTTAATTATGTTCGGAGTATTTACTACTCAGACGAACCCTTCCTTCTGAGTATGGTTAATACTTCTACATCCTGGTCCATCGGCATATATACTGTCATTTGAGGATGAGGTGCAACTTCTATATCCTCACCATATGCATTTTTCATGCTTTGTATCCTTTGCACATAAAATTTTCCTTTAGGCCTTACTACCTCTACCTCATCGCCTAAAACCATTTTGTTTCTTTGTTCTACAGTAGCTATTTTGCTTTCCTTGTCATAATCCATGACCACTCCCACAAAATCATATCCTCTTATATAAGAACTTGTATGGTAAATTTGTCCTTCACCGACAGGTTTATCAAAGGAAAAGCCCGTTGTATACTCTCTGTGACTGGCTTTGGAAGCTTCCTCAAGCCATTCGGGATTAAACCTGTATTCCGCAGGATTTTCATAATAGGCGTTGAGGGCTTCACGATAAGCCTTCACCACCGTAGCAACATAAAAGGAACTCTTCATACGCCCTTCTATTTTCAAACTTGTCACACCCGATTCTACAATCTGTGGAATATATTCTATCAAACAAAGGTCCTTTGAGTTGTATATATACGTTCCTCTTTCATTTTCATAAACAGGCATATACTCTCCCGGCCTCTTTTCCTCCACAAGATGGTACTTCCAACGGCATGGATGAGCGCACGCCCCTCTGTTCGAATCTCTTCCGGCCATGTAATTGCTGAGCAGACACCTTCCCGAATAGGAAATACACATAGCACCATGTACAAACATCTCCAGTTCCATGCCTTCAGGGACTTTTTGCCTTACCTCTTTCAGTTCTTCAAAGGAAAGCTCCCTTGCCATAACCACTCTCTTTACCCCATGCTCATACCAGAACTTCACGCTTCTCCAGTTTGTATTATTAGCCTGCGTACTCAAATGGATTTCCATGTCAGGAGCAACTTCTTTTACAACGGAGTACACACCTGGGTCTGACAGGATAATGGCGTCTACCTCCATTTCCTTCAATTCCTTTACATAATCAGTCATGTCGGTTAAATCATCATTGTGGGGAATTATATTCATTGTTATATAGACTTTTTTACCTCTGGAGTGAGCGAACTTGATACCCTCTCTCATATCATCAGCATTAAAATTATCTGCTGATGCTCTCAATCCGTATTCTTCACCACCCATATACACTGCGTCTGCACCGTAGGTAATCGCCATCTTTAACTTCTCTAAGTTACCGGCAGGTGCAAGTAATTCAACCTTTTTCATGTGTACATCTCCTTAAATCCGCTCTTATCTTTTACTTATAGATAGTTTATTTCTTATAACTGATAGCTACTCCGTCACCAATAGGCACTATACTTGTTTCCAACTCATCACTTTTACAAATGGTATCTAAATAGTCCCTCATTCTTTTCACTATAGTTTTCTTACGCCTTACAACAAGTTCATCGTTAGCTACCATTCCTTTATAAAGGATATTATCGGAAATCAAAACTCCACCTTTACTCAACATTCTTAGGCATTCAGGAAGAAATTCCGGGTATTGGCCCTTTGCAGCGTCAAGAAACACCATATCATACTTTTTATCCAGACAACGCAATACTTCAAGTGCATCGCCTTCAATCACATTGATTACGCTTTCTTTTCCTGCTCGTTTAATGTTTTCTTTAGCCCGCTCTATCATAAGTTCATATCTGTCTATTGTGTCAATGATACCGTCAGGCTGCAAAACTGTAGTTAATAATATCGATGAATAACCTATAGCTGTTCCCACTTCCAATATCCTTTTGGGTCTTATTATGTTCCCCAAAACAACCAGCAATTTTGCAACTTCCGGTTGAACTATGGGTACATGATTTGACTTTGCAAATTCCTCCAGTTCAGCCAGTAAACTTCCGTTCCCCGTTATTGTATTTCTAATATACTCATTTATATAATCATAACAAATCATTCATTCTATTCTCCATTCTCATAAAAATTGTGAGGCTCTTTGAGCCCCACAATTTAATTTAACAGTCCGTATTTTTTCATAGCCTTTAAGTGGTCGTTATAACTCTTTGTAAATTCGGTAGACCCGTCACCACGGGCAACAAAATACCAGTACTCAGTCTCGTCGGGGTTAAGAGCAGCGTCTATGGAATCAAGCCCAGGAGAGCAAATCGGCCCCGGAGGCAGCCCAGCATACTTATAAGTGTTATAACGGTCATCTATCTCAGTATCCTTAATAGATATTTTTGGCTTTGTAGTACCTTCATTATTCAGAAAGATATACTGTAGTGTGGCACACGACTGAAGTTTTTTTAGGCTTGAATTTTTACTTTTCAGCCTTTTGTGGAAAATACCCGATATTATCCTTCTGTCTTCAGGGTCACCCGATTCCTTCTCTATGATTGAGGCAAGAGTAATAACCTCATCTATAGACATTCCCAAGTCCTCTGCTCTCTTATAATAAAAATCCTTAAATTTTGTATCAAAGTTGTCCAACATTGTTTTAATAATTTCCTTCTCATTACCTTGCATAGGAAACTCATAGGTATCGGGAAACAAATATCCTTCTAGCTTATTTTTTCTTTCAGGTATACCTTTCAAAAACTTATAATCGGACTTATCACTTTTTACAATCCTATCAAACTCCTCACGGTTTACTAAGTTCTTCTTTACCAGCAAATCAACCGTTTGTTTGTAGGTCAATCCTTCTTGGATAGTAATTTTGACACTTTCAGGTTTACCTGATAGTATGCGCATTATACTATCGTAGTTTAAATTATTACTTACCGTATGGGTACCCGCTTGATATGTATTATCATAGCCATTTATTTTGGATAATATCTTGAAAATGAAAGGATGTTTGATTACGCCTTTTTCTTCTAGGATCTCGGCAATCTGAACTGTATTTGAATTGTACGGAATGTCGACTATAATAGCTTCTTGCTTATCAATGTTGATTGTTACTTCCTTATCCTTATTATTCTGGCTATCTACAACCTGCCTATAGGAAAAGAAACTGCCCACAAGCATAATAAATAGAAAAACACCTAAAATGGCAATCCATGAAACCGCTTTTTTACTTAATGCTAAAAATAGTATAAAAAATCCTGCAACAGCCGACATACTTCCTACAAGTAATTTCCCTATATCAGCGAGCGACCAGTCCCATCCATAACCTTTTAGCGTTGAGCTAAGCACATCAATAATAACAGGGGCGGCGATTATTATACCCAAAAAAGTCAGCCCAAATCCCATTATGGCTACAGTACCTTTTCTACCCATAAGCTGCCATCCTCTTTCCTAGATAATATATTTTAAGTGTGTGGAACTATTATTTCGCGCAGCTTCTTGTATAAAGAAGCTGCGCAGAAACAATCATATATTTAGTTCAATTTTAAAGCCACAACACTTTATAATCCTCCGGCAATTCCTTATCTTATTTCTTAGATTTTGCCCTTTGGTTTGAATCCAATATCCTTTTTCTGATCCTTATGTTTTTAGGTGTAATCTCAACAAGCTCATCTTCTGCGATGAATTCCAGTGACTGCTCCAGACTCATTACTATAGCAGGAGTCAGTCTCAAAGCCTCATCAGAGCCCGAAGCTCTCATATTTGTAACGTGCTTTTTCTTACATACATTTACAACTATATCTTCAGTCCTTGAGTTTTCACCTACAACCATACCTTCATACACCTTTGTCCCAGGAGTGATGAAAAGGCTACCCCTCTCTTGTGCATTGTAAAGACCATAGGTTACTGCCTCGCCATCTTCCCACGCAATCATAGAACCTCTGGTACGTGTAGGAATATCACCTTTGTAAGGTTCAAAACCGTGGAAGATATGATTCATTATACCATTTCCTTTTGTATCAGTCAAAAATTCCGAGCGATAGCCAATCAATCCCCTTGCAGGAATTCTGAATTCCAACCTCATATATCCCTGATTTGCTGAATGCATATTAACCATCTCAGCTTTTCTTGTTCCCAGCTTCTCCATTACCACACCCATGAAATCCTCAGGAACATCTATTGTGAGGTATTCTATAGGCTCGAAAAGTGCGCCGTCTACTTCCTTATAGATTACTGTAGGCTTGGACACCTGGAACTCATACCCCTGCCTTCTCATGGTCTCTATAAGTATTGACAGGTGAAGCTCTCCTCTTCCCGACACCTTAAAAGAATCCGCGGAATCGGTTTCTTCAACCCTAAGACTTACATTAGTCTCAAGCTCCTTAAAAAGCCTGTCCCTCAAGTGCCTTGAAGTGACATAGGTTCCCTCACGACCTGCAAATGGACTGTTATTTACACTAAAGGTCATAGATATGGTAGGCTCATCAATTTCAACAAAAGGTAGCGGCTCTGGACTGTCAACATCACAGATTGTCTCACCTATTGTAATATCCCCCACGCCGGCTACCGATACTATATCACCCAGCGCAGCCTCGGAAGCATCAGCTCTCCTTAAACCTTCAAAGGTATAGAGCTTACTTATCTTTATGTTTTGTACTGTTCCGTCAGTCCTGCATATCACAGCCTGCTGTCCGGATTTAATGCTGCCTCTTTCAATTCTTCCTATAGCTATTCTTCCAACATACTCGTCATAGTCAATACTTGAAACCAAAAGCTGCAGTGGCTTGTCCATATAGCCCGTAGGACTGGGCACCCTTTCTATTATTGTTTCAAACAAAGGTTCAAGATTATTTTTTTCATCATCCAATTCTTTCAAGGCGTAGCCTTCTCTAGCTGAAGCGTACACTATAGGAAACTCAAGCTGTTCATCATCGGCACCCAATTCAATAAATAGCTCCAATACTTCATCTATAACTTCATGTGGTCTCGCCTCCGGCCTATCAATCTTATTAACTACTACAATAGGCTTGAGATTAAGCTGCAATGCTTTCCTTAAAACGAACCTAGTCTGTGGCATTGCTCCTTCAAAGGCATCTACCAGCAGCAGAACTCCGTCTACCATTTTCAATACACGCTCTACCTCACCGCCGAAGTCAGCATGTCCTGGTGTATCAACAATGTTTATTTTTATGTCTTTATAGTTAACAGCAGTATTTTTAGCAAGTATTGTAATTCCTCTTTCCCTTTCCAGGTCGTTTGAGTCCATTACTCTTTCCTGTACCTGCTCGTTTTCTCTAAAAATACCGCTCTGTCTGAGCATCCCGTCAACAAGAGTAGTTTTACCGTGGTCTACGTGTGCTATTATTGCTATATTCCTTATATTTTCCCTTATTTGTTCCACAAAAATTCTCCTTCGTATACTTATAAATAGTAATTTTTCTCGCATTATATATTATTATAGTATTAAAACTTACTACGAATACTAATTCTAAATTATGGTCATGTTATTGTCAACATATAGATAAAGACTACGACATAAGTTATTCCACAATACATGATATTGTATAAAATTCTACAAATATTACTGCTATATTTCTACCACAAATTCTCAAGATAGGGTTTGACCCTTAAAGTCTCATATGATATATTATGTATAGTTATGGCGCATTAATTTGCAGCTGACACAATCCAAATTTTTATATTCGTAAAAAGTTCAGTTTCGTGTTTCAAGCATCCATTTTGCCATATGTTTTTTCATTATTTATGAAGCAATTTTTTAGAATCAACATTTTTAATTTATTCAACTTCCAATTTACTCTGTTTTGCATTCTGCCATTGAAATGAAACGAGCTTTTTTGCTTACTACACTCTTTCTAGAGAGTTATAAGATTTGTGGAAGCAATAACCTTGCTCCATAAGTTAAAACCTTTATCACTACATATGAAACAGCAGGAGGAAAATCAGTGACTAATAAATCCATACTATTCGGACGTGTACCCCTAGCACTCCTTTTTATTTGTCTTTTTATATCATTTATATTATCTGGCTGTAGTACTACTGACACCCCTTCGCGCAAAACAAATCCTCAAGCAATAGATGGTGTCCTTGACCTGTCCCGATGGAATTTTGAAACCGATGGGCCAGTGAAGCTGGACGGTGAATGGGAGCTTTACTGGGGACAGTTATTGACACCCGCTGATTTTTCGGGTATTAATCCACCTCAAGAAACGGGTTTTCTTACTGCTCCCAATAACTGGACAGGCTATATAATAGAAGATAAAAAACTTCCCGGTCAGGGATTCGCTACCCTGAGGCTTAAAGTTAAGTTAAACAACGCTGAAGCGCTTCATGCTTTAAAAGTTCAATATATGCAAACTGCATACAAGCTCTGGATTAATGGTAAATCGCTGTCCTCCAACGGTATTGTAGGAAGAACGCGGGAAGAAATGAAACCACAGCTGCTGCCCAGAGTAACTGTATTTAATCCTTCAAGCAATACTATTGAACTCGTCCTTCAAATATCAAACTTTTTTGACAGAAACGGAGGTTTTGATAACTTCAGTTTTATTCTCGGCAATCAAAGTCAAATTCAAGAAAGAACTTCCCGTTCTCTGGCTTCAGACCTGTTTATGTTTGGAAGTATATTTATTATGGGCATTTATCATTTAGTATTGTTCATGCTGCGAAAAAAAGACCGCTCAACCTTGTATTTCGGTACTTTTTGCTTTCTGATAGCTCTTAGAGTCATTTGTTCGGGAGAAATTTTCTTAATTTCACTTTTTCCGGATTTTAACTTTGAAATATTTTTAAAGATTTGTTACCTTACATTTTATTTTTGTCAACCTGTTTTTGCTATGTTTATTTATTCTTTATACCCCGATGAAATGTCTCATAATTTTGTAAGGGCTTCAAAACTTATAGCTTCAATTTTTATTGGTATTGTAGTTGTAACAAAGAGTTACTTCTTTGTTAACACACTTTTAATATATCAGTTATTTACCGTAGTATCTGTAGCTTATTTCCTTTATACACTGTTAAAAGCAGCCTTAAGAAAAAGAGAGGGTGCAAGAATAGTTATCGCAGGCTCTATGGCTGTTTTTTTGGCTACTGTAAATGATATACTGTATAACAATGCTGTAATCAACACAGGAACACTAACCCCAGCGGGTCTGTTTATATTTATATTTACCCAATCGGTAATTCTGTCCATAAGATTTTCCAGAGCCTTTAATACTGTTGAAGCCCTGTCTAACCGACTGTTGTCGTTGGACAAGCTTAAGGACGAGTTTTTAGCTAATACCTCTCATGAGCTTAGAACCCCTCTAAGCGGTATCATAGGTATTGCAGAATCTCTAATAGATGGAGCTGCAGGCCAGTTAAACAAGCTCCAAACTTCAAATCTATCAATGATAGTATCGAGTGGAAAGCGTCTTGCAAGCCTCGTTAATGATATACTGGACTTTTCCAAGCTCAAGAATAAAGACATAATATTGAACAAAAAGCCTGTAGATATCAGGCAGGTTATGCAGGTTGTCCTGGCGCTTTCCAGTCCCCTCATTTCCGGGAAGCCCTTGGAATTTAAAAATCAAATTGACGATAATCTTCCTATGGTATATGCAGATGAAAACAGGCTGCAACAGATTTTTCATAACCTAGTGGGTAATGCAATTAAGTTTACTCATTCCGGCTACATAACTATACATGCTGCTAGAAAAGAAGATTTTCTTGAGATTACCGTTTCAGATACAGGTATAGGTATATCTAAAGACAAATTTGACGATATATTTAAATCCTTTGAACAAATCGATGGATCCGATTCCAGAGAATTTGGTGGTACAGGCCTGGGATTAAGTATAACAAAGACACTAATCGAGCTTCACGGCGGAACTATAAGTGTAAAGTCAGAGCTTTATAAGGGTACAAGCTTTATCTTCACTTTACCAGTTGCACAGGAAGATTCTTATACTTCCGAAGCTGCTAATTATAGTGCTTTAGCTGCTGTTCGAGAGGTATTGACTCCACAATTGGTCGAGCCGATACTGTCGGAAGCTGCTAATACCAGATTTAAGATTTTGGTAGCCGATGATGAACTAATTAATCTTCAGGTGCTGGTTAACCTGCTGACACTACAAAACTATTCGGTTTTTACAGTTTCCAACGGTGCTGATGCTTTAATAGAAGCTGAGTTGAATGATTTTGACCTTATTATACTTGATGTAATGATGCCAAGGATGTCAGGATATGAAGTATGCCGTATACTTAGGGAAAAAAATTCGGTTTTTGATATGCCTATATTAATGTTAACGGCAAAAAACCAGCCCGAAAACATTATTGCAGCCTTTGAGGCGGGAGCCAACGACTATGTCTCTAAGCCATTCGATAAACACGAGCTTTTGTCCCGCGTAAAAACACTTATCGCCCTAAAGAAGTCCTTTAAAGAAGCTATTATTAATGCGCGACAGTTTGAGTCGGAAAAACAGCAGCGGCTTCTATCCGAAACGCTTCGCAACCTAAATAAGGACTTAACCTCTACCCTTGACTTGGAAGAGGTTTTTAAAAGGCTACTCAACAGCCTAAACCAAATTGTATCCTACGACTGCGCGCTAGGTATACTGAATAAGAATAATAAATTTGAGTATATATACGCTACTGGCTATTCTTATTCCGGTGAAGCCTACCCTGCGTTTGATAATGTGGATAGTGATGAATTGATATGCAATATCGCAGCAACTAAAACACCATTAACTATAAGCGATGTTTCAACATTCCCTATCGCAGAAAACTCTGAATATATACCTGCAGGGATAAAGTCGTTACTTGGTTTGCCTATAATTTATCACAATACCGTCTACGGTATAATAATACTTATGAGCAGTAAAGCTTCTGCCTTCAGCACACAGGATGAAGGTATTGCTATTGCTTTTGCCAGTCAAGCTGGTATTGCTATTGAGAATGCACGCTTATTCGACCAGATTAAGGAAAAAGTAACCTCAATAGAAAATATACTCAATAATGCAGGTCAGGGATTCCTAACCTTCTGTGATGACCTGCTTATAGATGAAGAATACAGTGTAGAGTGTATAAACCTATTCGGTGAAAGAATTGAAAATAAGAAACTTTCCCAATTGATATATAAAGACAGTGAAGAGGCAAAGTATCTCGACCTCATGCTGTTAAAAATATTGCATGAAAGGAGTCTTTCTAAAAGAGAAAACTATTTAAACCTTTTACCCAGCGAGGTAATGATAAATAATAAATATATACTTTTAGAATACAAAATAATAGAAAGCTGCCGGGACGAAGATTCAGAAACACTTATGGTCATACTAACGGATATAACCGAAAAAAGATTCCTTGAAAATCTTATGGAAGATGAAAGAAACACTCTTAAGATGGTTGTAAAAACAGTGACGGAATACAATGATTTTTCCAAGTGCGTTAAGGATTATAAGAGTTTCTGTCAAACATGGATACAAGCGATACTGCAGAGTCAGCTTTCACTGCAAGACAAGGTTTTTGAAGTTTACAGGCAGGTACATACATTCAAAGGCAGTTTTTCACAGCTTGATATGGTTAATATCGTAGATAAGTTGCATGAATTTGAATCCAGCCTCACAGATTTCAGGGAAAATCTTATTAATAAAAATTCGGATGATTTTAAATCTTACCTCCTATCCTTTGAAATGGAGAAATGGTTGGAGGAAGACTTATGCATATTGAAGGGAATTTTAGGCGAGCAATTTTTTGAACAGGAAAAAGCTCTTATAATAGATGAAGCCAAACTGGTGGAACTGGAGGAGAAGATTTCTTCACTCCTATCTTCTAAAGATTGCAGTCTGCTTCTGCCTCATGTAAGGAGACTACGCTATAAATCTTTCAAGGAGCTTTTAAAAGCCTATCCCGACTTTATAAGAAGACTCTCCGAGCGTCTTGAAAAGCCGGTAAACCTCCTTATCATAGAAGGTGGTGATATGCTGGTTGACCTTGAACAATATACCGATTTTACAAGATCACTGATTCATGTGTTTAGAAATATTCTTGATCACGGAATAGAGCCAGTAGGAGAGAGACTGAAAAAGAGTAAACCTCAATATGCTACAATTAATTGTATAGCAACCCTTTCAGAAGGCTATATATCCCTTATTATTTCTGATGACGGGCAAGGTATACATATAGGTCAAATAAGACAAAAGGCTATTGAAAACGGTATTTTTGACAGCGAAACAGCCTATAGCCTAAGCGATCAAGATGTAGTAAATTTAATTTTCCGGGCTGGCTTCTCTACAAAAGATAATATAAGCCACCTCTCAGGAAGAGGTATTGGACTTGCTGCTGTCAAGTCGGAGGTAGATAAACTTAACGGTAACGTTCAGGTGATAACCACTCAAGGAGTCGGTACAGAATTTAGATTCTTACTGCCCTTTAAAGGAATTTTGCCATAATTAAGGTAAATAACAAAGTAGTACTAACTGCATATCATTTAAAATAAACAAGGTGCATTTTATTATGAAGCTCTCAAGCTTTACATAAAATGCACCTTTAATTTATTCCAATTAGACAAGTCCTTCAAAACAAACATCTTTTTGTGAAATCCTAGAACTCTTAAAATATTTTTGACAACAAAATAACCCGCAGCGTTACTTCTACGGGTGTTTGAACAAAAGCCCTTTTTATAGTGCCAAACGCGCTAGCTAAGCTCTTGTTGTTAGCCTAAAAAGAAGGTTTATAGGTAAAAAACCATACTTCTCAAGGCCGAAAGTAAGTTTTAGAATACTGTATATAATAAAAATACCTAATCTTATCTTCCAAGTCAATACTTCAGCCCGTTCTATTTTACATACAGCTGATTAACATAATTGTTTAACGTGTTATAACATATACCCATCCCATATATGGGTGTATATTCAATTTTCATTCACAAAACTTATTTTAATTCAACGACAGTTACCCCTGTCTCTCCCTCACCAATCTTCCCTAGCCTATATGACTTTACCTGAGGATGGCGCTTTAAATGCTGATGTATACCGCTTCTTAATATCCCGGTACCTTTACCGTGTATAAGAGTAACTTCACGAAGCCCTGCTATGCTTGCATCATCAAGATACTTGTCAACACTTTCGATTGCCTCATCAAGATTAAACCCTCTAAGGTCAGTTTCCGGTGACATAGTTTTGGATTTTGACATCCCGATTCTGCCCACTCCCATTTTCTGAGTTATGGTCTCCTGTTCGTCCACAAGCTTAAGGTTTGTCATATGAACATTTATTTTCATTATTCCTGCTTGTATAACTGCTTCACCGTTTTTATCGGGAGGTGTAACCACAGTGCCCTTCTGATTAAGATTTACTATAAGAACACTATCACCGGGCTTAAGATTCTTAGGAGGCTTGATATAACCGTTTTTGGGCATTAATGATTCCACGAGGGAATCTTCAATATTGTTTAATTTGCCCTTAAGCTTCAGCCTCATTTCTTCCGCAGCCTTATTCCTTTCGGTAGTTTCCTGTTCCCTGGCTATCCTGCGCATTTCCTCAAGTATATTTTCCGATTCTGACTTTGCTTCAAGCAGTATTTTTCGCGCTTCCTCCCGGGCTTCCTTAATAAGCTTTTCCTTTTGAGAATTGATTTTTCTTTTCTGCTCTTCTACCTCATTTTTTAAGCCCTCTATTTCCCTTCTGTAGCTTTCGGCCTTTGCTCTCTCTTTTTCAGCCTCACTCCTGTTTTTCTCTATATTCATGAGCATATCTTCAAACTTTATGTCTTCCTGTGTTAAGAACTCCTTGGATCTTTCAATAATGTTTTTGGATAAGCCAAGTCTTTGGGATATAGCAAATGCATTACTCTTCCCGGGTATCCCTATGAGAAGCTTATAAGTGGGTTTAAGAGTCTCTACATCAAACTCACAGCAGGCATTTTCAACACCCTTTGTGGTCAAAGCATAAACCTTTAGTTCACTGTAATGGGTAGTTGCAACAGTAATTGCACCCACCTGGTGTAAGTACTCAAGTATTGACATAGCAAGTGCAGCACCTTCAGTAGGATCAGTTCCTGCTCCTAACTCATCAAAGAGTACCAACGAGCTATCATCTACAGTTTCCAGTATTCTGGTAATATTCTTCATATGAGATGAAAAAGTACTCAAGCTCTGCTCTATACTCTGTTCATCACCTATATCGGCAAACACCTTACCAAACACACTCATCTCAGTACCATCATTGGCTGGAATATGCAGTCCCGACTGTATCATCAGAGTAAACAAACCTAAGGTTTTTAATGTAACAGTCTTTCCCCCTGTATTGGGCCCTGTTATTACCAGGGTATTAAAATCCTTTCCAATCCAAAGGTCTATAGGAACAACACATTTTGGGTCAAGAAGAGGGTGCCTTCCCTTCTTAATTAAAACACGACCTTCATTATTCAATTTAGGACATACACAGTTGTAGTCAAGGCTTAGTTTTACTTTAGCAAAAATGAAATCCAACTTTGCGAGTATGGACATATTAGACTTAAGCCCCGTAATTATGCTGTCTACGTCGGAAGTAAGTTCCTGTAATATCCTCTCAATTTCAATCTGCTCTTTGATTTTTAATTGTTTAATATTATTATTTGCTTCAACAACAGCCATAGGCTCAACAAATATTGTCGCACCACTGGCGGACATATCATGTACAAGTCCCGGAACATCATTCCTGTGTTCCTGCTTTACCGGAACCACATACCTGTCACCCCTCATAGTAACTATGGATTCCTGCATAAATTTCTGATACTTTGAGGACTTTATCAGATCATTTAATCTTTCTTTTATTGAGCTCTGCAAATCTCTTATCTGCCTTCTTATATTACCTAGTGCAGGACTGGCAGCATCTGCAATTTCCTCTTCATTTAGAATCGATAATGATATTTTGTCCTCTATTCTTTTATTTGCCTCTAAAAGACTAATAAGCCCATTTACCAAGTTATCATTATCCGCTATAGCACTGTCGCTGGCATAGTGCTTTAAGTTTCGGCTGGCTCTTAGGGTATCTGCAATCCTCAGAAGCTCACCGGGACCTAATATAGAACCCATCTCAACGCGCTTAAGGCTTCCTCGGATATCATGAATGCCTCCCATTGGAGGGCTTCCTCTCCTAACAACAAAGCTTACTCCATCACTAGTTTCTTTAAGAAGATTAGTAACTACTGAGAAGTCTTTTTCCGGCAAAAGAGATTCCGCAATTTCCTTTCCCAAATCCGAAGCAGCATAGCTTACAAGCTTTTTAACTATTTTATCAAACTCAAGGGTTTTTATCGTTCTCTCATTCATATATCAAGATTACCTCTTCTATTTAAAATTAATATTATATGTGCTTTCAAATTAACCCTATAATTATATCATAAAATATCACAAATGCTATCAATTGGTCTATAGAACTTTAAGCCAAATATCAGCTTTTGCCCGACAAACATAAATCCACATTAACTTATACTGCTAGCAACACATATGCTTGCTATTAGGCTATCAATATAAATATATATTTGAATTTTATTGTTCTATGTTATAATAGCTTAAATAGGTATCTACAAACTGGCTAGCAATGCTTAGACAGGCCTTTAATTAAGGCATTTTAAAGGTACCGGTTTATTAATAAAGACTTATATTCAGATTGGAGTGACCATTAAGTTGTTTAAGTATATTCTTTTTGATTTCGATGGTACATTGATAGATACGAATGAATTGATAATTCTTGCCTTACATGAAACTTCTTTGAAGTTTCTTGATAAAACCCTATCCTCCGATGAGTTGAATTCTATACTTGGCAAACATCTGGAGCAACAGATGAAGTGCCTTTCGGAACTTCATTATAAGGAAATGATACTTTTCTATAAAGATTTTTACAGTAAAAATAAGGACACAATGATAAAGGAATTCCCCAGCATTAACCAAATGCTTAAGTCTATTAAGGAACTTGGCTGTAAAACAGCGATTGTATCAGCTAAAGGACGTGGTGGCATAGAACATGGACTAAAGTTATTTGGAATGGAAGATTACTTTGACATTATAATAAGTGCCTATGATATAGAAAACAATAAACCTCACCCAGAGCCCGCTATTAAAGCTTTATCAGCTCTAAACGGGAGTGCCGACGCTGCCCTCCTTATTGGCGATAGCCCCTATGACATACTTTGCGGAAAAAATGCCGGAGTAAAAACGGCACTTGTAGATTGGACTATCTTCCCTAAGGACAACCTAATGAGTTTAAAGCCCGATTACTATATTAAGACTCCTGATGAATTAGTTAAAATAGTTAAAGGCAGTAAAGTCTAATTTTACTGCCTTATTTAAAGCCCCTCTGTCGTAACCCCTCATATAATACTATGGCTGATGAAGTCACTATATTTAACGATTCTATTTTACCCGGCATGGGTATGCTTATAAGTTCATCCATTAAAGAAAACTTTTCTTTTGATAGCCCTGTAGCTTCATTCCCGAAAACAAAAACAGTAGGCTTTGTATAATCCAATTCGGTATAGATTTTATCAGCCCTTGGGGAAGTTCCCACAATTGTCTTCCCCTCCTGCTTTAACCCTACTACAAGCTTTTCAAAACTCTTTTCATAGGTTATATCTGCATAATCTTCATATCCAACCGCAGCCAAAAGAGCTTTTCTATTTTTATAGTCTACGCTGTTGCCTGTAAAATAAATTTTACTTCCTGTAGCACAAGCTAACCGTATGATGACCCCTGCATTTATGGGCTTACTCAGGTTATCAAAAATTAATTCAAACATAAATCACCCTGCAACCTTACTAACAATTATCTGCGAAGCAATATTATCATCAAGGGCTACCTGGGTAAAGCCTACCTGTATTACCACCGCAGGATACTTTTGAATCACGCTGATTTCAACCCCGGGCATAATTCCAAAGGCAGTAAGCTTTCGCACTTTAAACTTATCATCGGTTTTCAAGCTTACAACTTTTGCTTTTTCTTTAGCTTTTAACAACGTTAGAGGAATGGCATTATTTATTTCCCGCATATCTTCTTACCCCATTTTTTCAAATTGTTAATAAATTTAAATTCCGGTTCCGGATACATCTCATAATTACAGTTAGGACACTTAATTTTGCTGCATGCCTTGTTCATCGGGCATCCGTTGCAGCCACTTTTACATTTATCGGTTTCAAACGAATGTCCACAGAAATCACATTTCATTCGGTACACCTCCCTAATGGAAATACCGGACAGAAATTCCTATCCAAGATTGATTCCCCACTGTACCAGTATCCTGTTCAATACAAAGCCTGCAAAAAACGCAAACGGGAATATTATTGCAGCCATAGCTACCGCAGTTTTCCAACCGCGCTCTTTGATCATCATTGTAAACTGAGCTATACATGGTACAAACAGTGTCAATGTAGCTGTTGCAACCACCAATTGTCTTCCATCCAGGATTCCTGAACTCTGTAAATCAAACAAACCTGCTGCACCGTAGTCACGTCTGAAAAATCCGAAAAGGAAGATTTCAGACATTTTATCGGGAAGCCCCAATAGACCAACTACAGGCTTTATCACTTCAACCAACCATTGGAATAAGCCGGTCAGATCACCAAACCACATTAATACACTGGCCAAAACAAACAACGGCAATACCTCTCTAAAGTACCAATACATCCTAACATAAGTTTTTTTCAATACATTTTTAAGCTTAGGAAGCCTTAAAGGAGGCAGCTCCATATAGAAACCCGACTTCTCACCAGGTAAAACCTTTGAGCTAAGGAATCCGACAAGTAAAAATACCAGAACCATAAATATCAACCACACCGCTAACGCTTTTGGCTTGCCCGATAATAAGGCAAGAATAACCCCAAGCTGTGCAGAACAAGGGATTGCCAATGCCAAAAGGAATGTAGCAATAACTCTCTCCCGCTTGGTCTCTAGAGTCCTGCTCACCATAGTAGCCATAGTATCACAACCAAATCCAAGTGTCATCGGAATTACCGCTCTACCATTCAAACCAATTTTCTTAAATACTCTATCCATAAGCAGTGATATCCTTGGCAGATAACCGCTGTCTTCAATAATTGAAAACATCAAGAAGAAGCACCCAACCACCGGAAGGACTATTGCAATTGCATATTTTACGCCAAGGGTTATAATTCCATATTCATTTACGAACAAATCACTTAAAACTTTCCACGGAATTAAATTATTAACAAAGTCATTTATGTATGGATTAAGGTGTTCGTCAAAAATTATGCTCTCAATGTAGTCCACCAATGTACCTGCTCCAAAAACTCCTACAAACTGATACAAGCCGTAATACAATACCAGTAACAGTAGAGGTATTCCGGTAATAGGATTGATTGTAATCCTGTTTATTATGCCTGCAATACTCTTACTATTCTTTTTATTATAAGAAACAACCTTTTGAATAATTTTTTTGCTGGTTTCTTGCTGTGCTTTTGATATGAGAAATGAAGGCGATTCCTTTGAGGTTTGAATAAAATCATTAACCATTTTTTCTATTTCTTTATAGCCTTCTTTTTCTTTGCGTCTTACCAAATCAAACATTTCTTCGTCCTGTTGTAACAATAGTGTAGCAACAGACCTCTTTGAAATACCGTAATCACCCTTCAAATGCGACACAATCCTGAAAATAATATTCTCAATTTCTTTATCATAAGCTAATATATTATGCTGCATGTTTTATTTGCTCCCCTATTATTTTTTTAATATCATTGATACCTAAATTTAAAGCAGCACTAGCTGTAGCAACGGGAATCCCCAAAATTTTTTGCAGCTCCGCACTATTTATTTCAATACCTAACGTTTTTGCCTCATCCATTATATTAAGAAGAAGTACAACCCTAAGGCCTGCCTCAATAAGCTGAAGGGTCAAAGGCAGCATTCTCTCAATGTTCTTTGCGTCCATGACATGTATAACCAGTTCGGGCTTTTCATCTATCAAAAGATCCCTTGTTACTCTTTCTTCTTCGGTTATAGGCAGAATGGAATACATTCCCGGAGTATCAATCACCTCAAGTTTTAATCCAGCTGCTTCGTACCATCCTCTAGAAACCTCCACAGTGGTTCCCGGATAATTGGATACCGTAACATAGGCTCCTGTCAGGCTGTTAAAAATAACACTTTTTCCTACATTAGGATTTCCTATTAAGGCAACCTTTTTCGGCACAACCGTTGAATTGCTTCCATTTTGCTGCTTAAAACTAAGCCTTGATTTTACCTTATCAAATAATGACTGTTTATTCTGACAACAATCCATATAAATACCCCCCAAATGATAATCATTATCAATATATACTAAAAAAATTTTCCTTTTACTTGCTTTATTATAGAGTATATTCCAAAATAAATCAATAGATATTGATAATTGTTATCAATAATTTTACATTAGAGGGTGTAATACTGCTACTGCACTGTGCCCAATACAAAAATACATATAAAAAACGATAAAGGTTTTATACTGTAAAGGTATAAATCTTTATCGCACATATGTTGGAGTTGTGTAAGGCGATTTTTTAAATGTTTATTGAATAATACAATATTTATTATCCGTAACTATATAATTGCGATAATCTAATTTTTCCTTGCAATATCATTATCGCAATTTATATATTACTTTATTTACATACAAACAGGCCTTATATCTCCTTTAATGCAGTTAATATAGCCTCCTTTAAGGCTTCTGCAGACTTTTGCCTATAAGAAGGTGCGCTTAACTTTTCAAGCTCACCTTTATTTGTCATATAGCCTACCTCCGCTATGACAGCCGGCATATTTGCTGTCCTCAGTACGGCAAGATTCGGTCTGGAAATTATCCCTAAGTCATTTACATTCAATCCTTCGGTCAACTCATTCTGTACTATTGTAGCAAATCTCCACGGAGTAAGCTTTCCCTTCGATTTATCCGAACTAGGATAATACAGAGTCATGCTGCCCGTTGTCTTTGAATGCCCAGCATTATTGTGTATGCTCACCAGCAAATCAGCATTTACGTTATTAGCCAGCGCCGATCTTGCGTAGAGACTCAAAGTTGTGTCATCGTCTCTTGTCATGTAGGTTCGAATACCTTCATCCTTTAGCAGCTTATTAAGCCTCAGTGCCATATCAAGATTCAAGTCCTTTTCCGCTATACCCCCATAAAGAGCACCTGTTTCCTTCCCACCATGCCCAGCATCAATAACTACTATAAAATCTCTCTCTTTCTCTCCTCTAGAGACCTTTGTTTCTTTATAGCTGTTAACGAGTAATACCGATCTATTTGTACCATCCCATCTCACTTCACAGTTTAATGCTTCTCCCACGAACATTATAGGAACCATTACTGTACCGTTCAGAAGAACCGGTGCTACATCCATAAGTTTACTCTTCCCATTAACACTATAGTAATTATTACCTATTGTCATACCGACCCTTGTATTTCCCTTTGTTATCTTTATATTGCCACTCTTAGGGTACCAGTCTAATTTTGCTCCCAGCTTAGTAAGCGTGGCTCTTGCAGGTACCAAAGTTCTCCCGTTTACGATGATAGGTTCCCTTCCACCACTTAACCTCTGACCATTTATAATTATATTAATTTTTTTTGCCTGTGTAGTTTTTTGGCTAAACGACGACGCAGCATTAACCGGACCAACAGCCGTCGCCGCAATAACAGCTGCCAAAACTAATGTCAATATCTTCTTCATATTCCCTCCCATATAAAAAGTTATTACTATTATTGTTTACATAATATTTCGTTATTGTCAACGAAAATCCTTTATGTAATTTTTGCTATAGGCCATTATCAGCTTCTAATGGTGAGTAAATAGAATTGATATAAATAAGAGGATAGGCCTAAACCTACCCTCTAAATATAGAGTTTGTACATTATTTTTAAACTACCCTTTAAATTTTCTCCTAATAGGCGGAAAAACCCAAAAGCCTAGTACCATACTTATGAGACATGCCGAAATACCAGTAAAGGCTGGCATAAAAGTAAAGTATAGCTCCTTTAACGATATATCCCCATAGCTTCTGGCAATACCCAACGACTTAAAAATGAAGTATGTAAAGAAAAAAGCAATACCTGATAATTGAAATATAAAGTGCCGCCTTAATAGGTTCAATATAGACCCGGATATTAAGACCACAACAAATACTGCTATGGAATACCACCATACATCATTCATGTTACCATCTTCTTTCGTAAATTATTTTACATATATTGTAATATATGTAAAATAATTATACAACACTTTTTTGTATTGTTCTTTTTAAATAACAGCTTGAAGGATTCTTTACGTTAATTTATGGCTCTCACAACTATTCCATGTTCTCATATCTGAATTATTCAGGGTATACAACCCTTACCTTCACTTTCTGGCTTCCGAACTTCTCCATTTCATAAAAAGCCGATTCCCCAAAAAAGACATCTAAAATTTTTCCTTTTACCTTGCTGCCAGTATCCTCGGCAATATACCATTTGTCAAGGTGTGAATACTTTTCGGGAAATTTTATGTACACTTTGCTGCCTAAAGGAATTACATCGGGGTCAACAGCTATTGTCCTCCCTTTAACAGCCTTTTTGCCGCTGAAAGTAATACCATAGGCAGGGTGGGAAGGATATTTTCCACAGCTTTCATAGGATAAGTCATAGGATGTAGCTATGAAATCATCGAATTCAATCGACCCATTCACAGCCCTAAGTAGCGCATTTTGCAGATTAAAATAAAATACCCTCTTCGTTAGATCCTCCAAAACGTTAAGCTTTTGGACTTCCAATTTCGGCATTTTACTCACAGCGACAGCTTGTACAACTGCAGAACTTTTCTCCTTAGGTTTAGGGCTGTTTTTAACTGCCTTTTCAGAGCTTTTCTTTTCAGAGCTTTTCTTTTCAGGAGCTTTTATGCTTATAGGCTTGTTATTATCCTCGGAATTTGCCTTGATTTCCTTTACCACAATTGCGATTAAAAAAGCATTAATGGCAACTATTTGCACCAGCACAATACTAAGAAGACGAAAGGATGTAATTTTCAGCTTCATATAAATACCCCAACACTTTATACTTTTGTTAATCACAATATATAGATAGCAAAATGGTTTTAAATCCTTAAAAGTTTCCTTAGTTTTTGGTTGTAATACTGTACAAATAAAGTATACACATAATCATATAATAAGAACACAACTTGAAAGCCTGCAATTATAGCCCACCACGGGAGCCATTGAGGCGGTTTTATAGCAAAAAGCTCTTTTACAAGCTGTATTGAAGCATATAGGCACACATTGAAATAGATAATCTTTAGAACATATTCAAGAACAATATTGCCTAGCCTTTCGGTATAGAACTTAACAATCCCATATAAGCCAAAAAAGGCTATATAAGGCACTATACGTATCTTATTCTGGATAATAAGCAGTGACAGCATACTCGATGATATATAGAAAACCCACCCGGTTTTTATACCGAATTCAATTACTATGACAGCTGTAAAAAATGAACTCAAAGCATACAGCGCCAGTTTATTGGTAGGTGCAATAGAAGCTATGAATAAGGTTATTACTGTTAGTGCAATCAGTATGCCGCTCAGACTTAATCTCTTGGTAGCTGAAGAACCGTGACCACTCATATTTTTTACAACCCCGCAAACCCTATTATTACCTTAAAAAGCTTAGTCCAGCTGCCTTGTAACGAAATTTGTTTCTGGCAGCAAGGTACAACAATCAAGGAAGTGCATTTTTAACATTTAGAATATCTGGAAATTTGTAATGTTAAAAAGCACTAATCAGCAGCATTCAATAATGTCGCCTCCACAGCATTCACACATCGAATCGGAGCACCATAAACATGTGCACATGTCACAAAAACTCGGCCCGCTTCCATACCCTCTCCTGTAGGCAGTGCCTCTATATGAATTGTTGGCGGTATTCAATCTATTTAAGGTATCCCTGTATTCAAAATTTGAAGGGTCCATGTTAACTGCGGTCTGTATATGGGAATAGGCTTCATCATACCAACCCTTACGCAGGAATATAAGCCCCTTGCAATAGTACCATGGAGCGGTACGGTCAGTTATTTTTTCAAGCATATCTTCGGCAGCGCCTACATTACCGCTCTGAATATAACTTTTTATCTGACTATAAAGACCTCCGGCATCGTGGCTGCTTGCTCCACCTTGGTTGCCTCCCCATTGTTTGGACCCACGGCTAACATTGGTATTTTTCATTAAATAATCATAGGCCTGATTGATCTCCCTGAGTTTATCTTCTGCCAGACTGGATAAAGGATTATCCATATACTGATCGGGGTGATATTTTTTTACCAACTCCCTGTATGCCTTTTTAATTTCATCCTCACTTGCCCCTTCTTTTATTCCCAAAACTTCATATGGATTTCTCAACTTTTCTACAACTCCCTATCTTTAAAATTTGCTCTGTTTTCTTTAGCATTCCCATATAAATAATATTTTCTAAAATACCTGAATTATTTTTAATATTAAGCAGTTCAAAAGACCTTGCAATCTGACTTAAGGTTTGTGTCAGGTTAAACTCAACCTTATCCTTTATCCTTGACTTAAACGAATCAACATCTTCGCCCAAATAGTTATATTGGTAAATAAACGGGTTATAAGCTTTTTTCTTTATATCCTTTTCTATGTCATCATAGGCATCTATAATATAAATCCATTTCCCTATGTTGTAACCTATCCACCGCATTATTTCCTCAGTCTTACTGTCCTTACAAAAACACTTATCTGCAGTTATCTCCTCCATTAGCTTTGCAAAAGGCTCAGCAGCCTTATCCATAGAGCTGCACTTTTCTCTCTCTATTTTTGATAGCTCTTGCAGTCTCTTTTCTATTATATCACATTTTTCAAAATATTTCTTATGCAGCTTTTTGTAGCTTGTTTTAAATAGGAGCATCGCAGCAGCGGACAAAACAGATTTCTCATCCCGCCAGTTATCTTCCAGATTATAATACGCAAGTATAACATTCATGTCTGAGGCATAATCAATCAAGTCATTATTTCTTATAACAAAGCTTTTCTTTGTAGGGTGAGCGATACACCTTTCTTTTTTTATGCTCACTTTATCATCCAGCATGGATGATAAAAGTAGAGCCAAAAACGTCGAGTCATAATTTAGTGTCATTCGCAGAATATTCCCATGCCTTTTAGCTATAGACTTGCATACCCCACAGTAGTATGCCCTGAAAATTTCAAATTCGCGTATTTTCAATTCAGGCTTTTCGGGTAAAATGTATCCAAACATTAGTTATTATCACCTCATAAAGTATAGCTTTCTTAAGAAATAGTTTATCTATATAAATTGCAAAAAGAATATACAACGAAGTTCTCCCTAAATCTTTTTTGCAATTTGTTACCTTAAGTTATATTGCGATAATCAAATTTTTCCTTGTACTATCATTATCGCAATTTATCTACTAGCGCTCGCTTATTCATAATATTAACATACCTATGTGGTTTTTGAAAACGTTATATAAAATACACTTGAGTCTATGAAACTTAGTTGTCTCCGACAATCTAAACATTTCTGCCCTTGTATGTTATAATATAAGCAAAAAGAAATGAAATTTTCACACATGTAAGGAGACTCAAAATAATGAACAAGCATAATTATAGTGGGATGGAAAAGGCTGAGCTAGCATTGAACGCATTATGTATTTATAGAAACCTGTTGGCAGACGATGTGATAAGCAGCTTAAACACCCTTATCAAATATATTAATAAAAGTGAAATCAAATTAAATAATGCAATTGAATACTATTCAGATTTCTTTCATAAACTGTCTAAGTCCTCACCTACTCTGTCTTTGCCGAGCTATATAGTTAGTAAAATACTTTTTGATGAAAACCCCTTTTCTTTAGGTTGTGAACGTACAAGTATCGAGACAATTGAGCCGTTTCTTTTAAAATCTGCGACAAATGATCTGGTGTGTCTTCAAACAGTTGCTAGCATTATACCCCAAGAGATTAAATCCAGCATATTAAAAAACTGCTCCTATGATTTTGAATCGGAAATAGTACATAACCTTCCAATTTGGCACTCCCATACCAACTTAACGCCCCTTTCCGAAAACTGCTACAGTCCAAGTAATGCTATAATGAAGGCCTTTTCAAACTCTAACAGTTGGGGGGATTGCATTAATGTTCTGGCGCAATTCCATAATCAGCATGGCTGTGGTATGTTCGCACATTATAAAGCTTTTATATGGAACAGCTTTGGAAGTTTACCCCACCTACAAGGTGTGGAAATTCCCGACCCTATAAAGCTATCCGATTTAGTAGACTATGAAGCCGAGCGTTTGGATGTTATTAATAATACCCTTAAGTTTATAAACGGCTGTCCTGCTAATAATGTTCTCCTATATGGCGATAGAGGCACTGGAAAATCTTCTACAGTAAAGGCAATATTGAATGAATATCATGAACTTGGCCTTCGAATTATTGAAGTGCCCAAGAGACATTTAATGGATTTCCCTAGAATAATTAGTGAGTTAAAGCATAGAAACCTGAAGTTTATTATTTTCATAGATGATTTGTCCTTTGAAGATGCTGATGAGAATTATACAGCACTCAAGGCTATACTTGAAGGAGGGGTAGAAAGTAAGCCAAGTAACGTGCTTATATATGCAACCTCAAACCGTCGCCACTTAATTAAAGAAAAATTCAGTGATAGAGCAGGCCTTCAATCAAGTAACCATGATGATGAAGTCCGCGCTGCAGATACCATACAGGAAAAGCTTTCACTGGCAGATAGATTCGGTATAACAGTTGTCTTTTCGTCTCCCAATAAGCGCAAATATCTTGAAATAGTAGAAGGAATTGCTTTGAAGCGTGGTATTAATATTGAAAAAGAAGTACTACATAGGGAAGCCTTGAAGTGGGAACTATGGTATAACGGTCGCTCTCCAAGGACTGCCCGGCAATTTGTAGATTGGCTGGAAGGTCAGATTACTGTAAATCGCTCCTAATCTGCCTATAGGTAAGGGAGTACATGAAAAATGCAAACAGGTTTGCTATAACAGCGATTGCAACAAATATATTAATCATAATATCGGTATATGGGTTAGTTAGCTTCTCTACTTTCATAACTATTGTCATTAGTATGGCAAAAAAGAATATAACTGTAGCCATTTTACCGTACCAATCGGCAGCTACTACCGTTTTTTGCTTTTTATATAAAAGTATACTCCCTGCTATCATGAACACTTCCTTAGCGATTACAATAATCAAAACAGGGTAAGGAATTAACTTCTTATTGGTAAGGACTATAAGCGCAGTTATCTGCATAAGCTTATCTGCCATAGGGTCGGCCAGCTTCCCCCATGAAGTTATCATATTGAACTTCCTTGCTATATATCCGTCCAGGATATCAGTAATACCACCAGCTAAAAATAGCAAAATTGCCATGTAGTACTCTTCCCGGTTAAGGTAATATCCTAAAATAGGGACAATCAAAAACCTTACTCCCGTGAGAATATTGGGTATGTTCACCGACTCACCGCCTATCAGTTTTAAAGTAGTATTAGTTTAACATATTTTATAATTCTATTGCAATGCGTTCAGAAAATATTTACATATTAGTATTATCATATTATATTTGAAAGTAAATTATAAACATAGCTGTATAACTGGAGACTAATATTTTCTATAATTCTGTAAAAATTATAGATAGTTTAAAAAGCCCTAATAATCACAAATCCGGGGCTATACTCCCGGATCTGCTTATACTTAAATATTTTGTTCAAATATAGTCTGTATTATTCTCATTGCGACTGTTCATAAGCCATATACAGCAATTGGTATATCTCTGGTGAATGTTTCTTGAGGTTTACGGGCTTCAATTCCCTGGTTGTCCATGCATGTGATGTCTCTCCCATTGCCAGCAAGGTTCCCGAACCTTTTCTATAAACCTCATAGTAAAATACTATCCTTGTATATGTAAACTGTTTTATGCTTGTTACAATTACTACTTCATCCTCATAACGCGCTGCACTTTTAAAGCTGCACTTCAATTCAATAAGTGGCAGGAGGATTCCTTGAGCTTCCATCTGAGAATAGGTCATGCCCATAGTTTTTATAAAGTCTGTTCTGCCCGCCTCAAACCAAATAGGATAATTAGAGTGGTGAACAATTCCCATCTGGTCTGTTTCTGCATATCGCACAACAAAACTAGTTTCGGATTTCAACATAATATCCCCTCATAAAACATAGTAATGTTAAATAATTATTGTAAATTAAATAGCTTAAACTTTAAACAATAAATCTGCATAAAATAAAGCGTGAACAAAAGTATACTATAATGCTAATATCCTGCTTAATTCTATCATGCCATCATCAATCGACTTCTTCATATCAAGGGCTTCATTGATTTCTATATCTACAATCTTATTATCTTTAAGAGAAACAATTCTATTTACTATTCCGTTTTTCAAAATTTCAGTAGCTCGTGCCCCCATCATGCTAGCCATTACTCTATCATATACGGTAGGACTTCCTCCTCTTTGTATATGCCCAAGTATAGTTGCCCTGGCCTCAATACCGGTCTTTTCCTGGATTTCTTTAGCTATTTCAATAGCACCGCCAACTCCTTCGGCTACAATAATTACATAATGTTTTTTACCCCTATTTCTACCTTCAATGATAGGCTTTACAATGTCTTTATTTATATCAAATGCCTTTTCAGGAAGCAGCACAGCCTCAGCCCCTCCAGCTATTCCAACATTAAGTGCTATATAACCTGCATGCCTTCCCATAACTTCCAGCACACTGCATCTCTCGTGGGAATATGCAGTATCACGGATTTTATCTATTGCGTCCTGTACTGTATTCATTGCTGTATCATACCCTATAGTATACTCACTGCAGCCGATGTCATTGTCAATTGTTCCGGGTAAGCCTACTACACCTATTCCTGCTTTGCTTAGTTCTCTAGCCCCTTTATATGAGCCATCGCCGCCGATTACTACTAAAGCGTCTATCCCAAACACCTTTGCCATCGAAACAGCTTTTTTAATACCCTCTTCAGTCTTAAACTCAGGACAGCGTGCAGTCTGTAAAACTGTACCGCCTCTATGAATTATATCTGAGACAGACCTTAGCGACATTTCGGTTATATCACCATTTATCAGTCCGTTATAGCCTTTTCTGATTCCCATCACTTTCAACCCATGATATATACCTGTTCTTACCACGGCTCTTAAAGCAGCATTCATTCCAGGGGCATCCCCACCGCTTGTCAAAACTCCGATAGTTTTTATTGCGCTCATAAATTTTTCCTCCTTAAAAAATATTAAACCCGTGTAATAGTATAATAGCCAACACGGGATTATTTTAATATCTATATTATTAAATTTTATGCTTCTAAAATCCTTTTTCAATAATTACACTATGGGCTTCCTCAACCTCTGCTTCGGGTACAAGAACCTCATAGTAGTTATCGTTATTTTCATGGTTCTTACTTATGGGTCTCAGCTTAACCAGTATACCTTCCTTTGAAAGTAAATCCTGCAGCTTTGTAGCAATTTCCTTGCTTTGAGCCATATATACTACTGTCCACATAATAAAACAGAACACTCCCCTTTATTTTTTATTCACCGGAATGTATTTCTCCATGCCTGCAGAGTATCTTAGCTTTACCTCTGATTTTTATTGCAGAAGTATTCTCGGTAAACTGAGCTAGCAGAACTTCTCCTTTATCAAGTTTTTCGGTATGATGAAACTTGGTATCTCTTCCTCTAGTAAGGCCGATTATATTTACGCCGTTTTCTTCAGCTCTTATAGCAATATAATCTCCCAATATTTTATCCAATTCCTTATCCACTGAAACCACCCCGTCTTAACTATATATTATTTTTAACCAAAAATCAACATTTAAATTGGTAACAGTTCACAAATTATACTTTAAAGGATAGCTAAAATATCCTTTATACGACCTTCACATTATCTTCACCAAGTCTTGATTTCAGCTCTGATACTAGGATATCGTTCAACTTAACCCAGTATTCCCTCTCTGCAACTTTAGCCTTTTCATCACCCTCATGGTACAGACAAACCGGCACATTGCCTCCAAAAAACTTCAGTAAAGGCTTTAGAGAGTCAACTAACTCTTTACTTAAATTCTTCTCAATTTTCAGATAAAGCTTTTGAACCTTTTGTTTTGTTAAAGGCCTTATTTCTTCGCATATTATTTTAGGCTGTTCTTCCTCTTTAATACTTATTCTTCCGCTTATCAACACAATGCCTTCAATACTGATAAACTTATCGTACTTCTCCAATATTTTGGGAAAAACTATAACTTCCATAGTTCCATGCAGATCTTCCAGAGTTATAAACGCCATTAAATTATTGCTTTTCGTAGTTTTGGTTTTTTTCTCAGTAATTATTCCACCAACAATTACAGACATACCGTCTGAAACATTTTTAAACTCGCTAATTGCTATTTCATCGTCATTTTCATGCACATTTATATTTAAGTCTGAGCTTAAAAACGTTACCTGATTGTTTATTTCCTCTTCAAACTCACTTAAAGGATGGCCCGAAATATAAAGCCCCAGCATTTCTTTTTCCATAGCTAAAAGTGTCTTTTGGGGATACTCGTTGATATTTGGATAATCTTCCTGAGTAGCCTTTGCAGTCTCTTTATCCTCCAGCATATCAAAAATAGACAGCTGACCTTCCATGTTTCTCTTCCTGTTTTGCTGGATACCTTCCATCATTTTCTCAAAAACTGCAATGAGCTTTGACCTATATACCCCCAGTGAATCAAATGCTCCACATTTTATCAGACTTTCCACACATCGCTTGTTTACATCCTTACCGTCAACTCTCTCACAAAATTCCCCAAATCGCTTAAAGGCTTCTCCACTTTCCCTTTCATTTATAATTACCTTTACAGCATTTTCACCTACATTTTTTATGGCAGCCATGCCAAACCGGATCTTATTATTCACAACTGTAAACTTGATATGGCTCTCGTTTATATCGGGAGGAAGCACTTCTATACCCATGCTTTTACACTCGCCAACATACTGAGAAACCTTATCACTGCTGCCCATAAAGCTGTTTAATGTAGCAGCCATAAATTCAATTGGGTAGTAGCATTTAAGCCACGCAGTCTGGTAGGCTACAACAGCGTATGCCGCAGCATGAGACTTATTGAAAGCATAGCTTGCAAAGTCCATCATTTCGTCAAATATTTTATTCGCAGTTTTCTCATCCAGTCCGGTTCTAACCGCCCCATTTACAATAATATTGCCCTCAGTGTCGGTAATACCGTAAATAAAGTTTTGCCGCTCCTGTTCCATTACACTTATTTTCTTCTTGGACATTGCTCTTCTGACAAGGTCGGATCTTCCCATAGAATAACCGGCAAGGTCACGTACAATCTGCATTACCTGCTCCTGATATACCATACATCCGTAAGTAACGTTAAGTATATTTTCGAGCAGCGGATGGTCATAGACAACCTCTGAAGGATTATTCTTATTCTTTATATATCTGGGTATCTGGTCCATAGGCCCCGGCCGGTAAAGTGAGATTCCAGCGATAATATCCTCTAGAGAAGATGGCTGCAGTTCCTTCATAAACTGAGTCATCCCGCCGCTTTCCAATTGGAATATCCCCGCTGTCCATCCCTCGCTTATCAGCTTAAAAACCTTTTGGTCATCCATATCTATACTACCGATATCTATTTTTATTCCGTAGTTATTTTCAATCAGTTTTAGAGCATCTCTGATAACCGTTAGTGTCCTTAAGCCAAGAAAATCCATCTTCAGAAGACCGAGTTCCTCAAGCAAACCCATGGTAAATTGAGTTGTAATACTATTTTCATTCATTTGCAGAGGCACATATTCTACAACCGGTGCCTTAGATATTACTACACCGGCAGCATGGGTTGATGCATGTCTCGGCATACCTTCAAGAAGCCTTGCGGTATCAATCAAAACAGCAATATTCTCGTCATCGGTATAGCGTTTTTTCAGCTCGGGATTTAACTCAAGCGCCTTGTCTATATTCATTCCAATCTGAAAAGGTATCATTTTTGCTATAATGTCTACTTCATTATATGGAATATCCAGAGCCCGTCCTACATCCCTTATTGCAGCCCTTGCCGCCATTGTTCCAAAGGTAATAATCTGGGCAACCCTATCTTTACCGTATTTTTTTACTACATAATCTATTACCTCCTGCCTTCTCTCGAAGCAGAAGTCTATATCTATATCAGGCATACTGATTCTTTCGGGATTTAAAAACCTTTCAAAGAGAAGGCTGTATTTTAGGGGGTCTATATCCGTTACTCCCAGGCAATATGAGACTAGACTGCCGGCAGCCGACCCCCTTCCCGGGCCTACCATTATGCCATTATCTTTTGCATATTTTATGAAGTCCCATACTATCAGAAAATAATCTACATACCCCATTTGCTTTATGACATTAAGCTCATACTCCAGACGTTCTTCCTTCTCACTGCCACACTGAGGTCCATAGCGCTTTTCCAGACCTTCATAGCAAAGACTCCTTAGGTATTGGAATGGTTCCTGGCTATCAGGCACTGCAAATTCGGGAAGGTGCAGTTTATTGAATTCGAACTCTACATTACACCGTTCCGCTACTTTTATTGTATTTTCCAGTGCTTCAGGTATATTCTTAAAAAGACTCCACATTTCATCCGGTGATTTAATATAAACCTCGTCGGTTGAAAAGCGCATTCTGTCTTCATCGTTAATATTTTTACCGGTTTGAATGCATAATAGTATTTCATGGGCCTTGGCATCTTCCTTCCTTAGATAATGGGCATCATTTGTAGCAATCAACGGAATGCCTGTTTCCCTGCTAAGCTTTATCAACTGTTGGTTTACTAAGTTTTGTTCATCAATTCCGTTAATCTGCAATTCAAGATAAAAATTGTCGTGCCCGAATATATTATTAAGCCTTAAGGCAATCTCTCTGGCCCTATCATAATCGTTTCGGAGCAATGCTTTTGGAACATCTCCCGAGAGGCACGCACTTAATGCAATCAAGCCCTCACTGTTTTTCTCCAGAACTTCAAAGTCCACCCTTGGTTTATAATAAAAGCCCTCTGTAAATCCACTAGAGACTATTTTCATTAGGTTTTTATACCCTGTAATGTCTTTAGCAAGAAGAACAAGATGCCCATTATCGGAATCTACGCTTGCCTGCTTGTCAAACCTACTTCTACGTGCTGTATAAACCTCGCAGCCCAAAATAGGTTTTACTCCGTTTTTCACTGCCTCTTTATAAAAATCTATAACTCCATACATGACACCGTGATCGGTAATGGCTATACTGTCCATACCTAATTCACAGGTACGCTTTATTAAATCCTTTACCCTGTTTGCTCCGTCCAATAAGCTGTATTCCGTATGGACATGAAGATGTACAAAATTACCCACTCGTTATCCCCTTTTCTATAGGCAAGTTAGTGTAAACCTAGTTTAACAGTATTATAACATAATAAAAAGAGAATTAAACGTCGTTTAACGCTTAATTCTCACGTTTTGTTACAGTACTATAACTCACACGAATCTACAATAAATATCCCCATATTCTTTGTCAGGTCAAGCTCATTGTTATCATAAACCTTATCATTGTTTTCATCGTATATTATTTTGACAACAGGTCTTGTAGGTACATTTCTATTATTTCTTACAACAAGTGCTTTTTCCCTTGTACTCAATAGCACGCCTGTCCCTACAGGATATAAAGCTATGTATTTAGTAAAGCTTTCAATAATTTCAGCATCAAAATGTCGTGTTCCTAAAGATGTGATATATTCGACAGCTTCATGGGGCCTAAGCTTCTTCCTATATACCCTGTCCGACGTTAGAGCGTCGTATACATCAGCAACCGCTACAATCCTTGCACACTGGTGTATATTCTCTCCCCTGAGCTGCAACGGATAACCGCTGCCGTCATATCTTTCATGATGGCCAAAAGCTATAAATGCTGAAATCATACTTACATTCTTATTGTTTTTAAGTATTTCATAACCATATACCGTATGCTTTTTTATCTCCTCAAATTCCTCAACAGTCAACTGGGAAGGCTTCTTTAATATACTTTCAGGAATCCTCAGCTTGCCTATGTCATGCAAAATAGCACCTGTACCGAGATCCTTAAGCCTTAAGTGATTATACCCCAATCCTATACCGGTAATGAGCGCCAGTATACAAACATTTACCGAATGCTCAAAGGTATAATCATCGACCGTCTTCAAATCTGTTAGGTTTAACAATATATCTTCATTGGTAAGTAGTTCATCAATTATCCTATCTATTAGTTCCTTTACCTTTGAAGTATTTATTGAGTTGGTAAAGGCACAGCTTTCCATCAGCTTTTTAACAACACCCTTTGCCTCTTCCCTTGTTTTATGGCGTACTACGTCACATACCTCAATCCCATGGGAAAGCTCATCCTCAATATATACTTCGGTTACACCACTGTGCTTAAGCCTCTCAATATAATCTTTTCTTATTTCCACTCCCGAGGTAAGCAAAACCCTTCCTTCAAAACTAAAAATATCCCTGGCTAGTTTTGCACCCGGCTCTACATTCTCTAAAAGAACCTTTCGCATATTGAGCCTCCACTGTTATTAGGGTTTGTAAAAACTGTACGAGCGTAACGTAAAACAGGGTATTTAATCTATCAAGCTACTAGTGATTTTTAGCATTACAAAATTCTATGTATTCAAATGTTAAAAATGCACTTCACTGGTTTTTGTGCCTTGTTGCTACAAACTGATTCTGTTACAATGCACTAAACTTAGTATTTTGATATTATTACTACGAATTTTACCATACCTTTTCTATTTTGAAATAGATAATGTTTTGATATGTAAACAGAATAATTTATTCGACATGTTCTACTAAAATCCTGCATATATTTATATTTTATAAGCCATAGTCCTCAATACAGTTCCATAGTCCTATTAAAGTATAGCATTTTACAGGACTTTTGTCCCATATCTCAAAAAATTTTTGCAAAAAAAATAAAGAGTTTTTAACTCTTTAAAAAGTGAAACAAAGATAGATTAGAGATTACTGTTCCATTATCTATATCGTACAAAAAGCTAAACATAATTAACATTTTTCAATATGCAATATATCCCCTATACTAATATATAAATTGCGATAATGATATTACAAGGACGAATTTTATTATTGCAATATAACTTAAGGTAACAAATTGCAAAAAAAATTTAGGGAGAACTTCGTTGTAGATTCTTTTTTGCAATTTATATAGCACATTTTATAACCTATTCTAAGCCCTATAATAAAGTGAAATATTATATAAAAGGCAACCGTATATGGAGCTATCATTTTTAACTACAATTAGGCTTTAATCCCCTTTAAATACTCACCAAACTTTTTGTCGGTATCAAGTATGTGTTCTTCTACCCATCGGGCTATAAATAATACGATTTCAAGGGATTTTCCCCTTTGATTTTCATCCAGCTCCTTCAGGTCTACTTCCGATACCTTTTTTATGAAGCTATTATGCTCCAGTTTGTGTAGTTTCGCCTCAGCAGCATCATAGTTGTACTTTTCAAACAATTGCTCTTCATACCCAAAGTGATATACGGTATACTCGCTAAGCTCTCCAAAAATTGCAACTATCTCATCATAATGGTCGCAGTTATCCTTTAGACTGATAATCTCATAAAGTTTTGAAACCAACTCAAAAAGTCTGCTATGCTGCTCATCAATCTCCTTGTTAAAACAAGTAAACTCCTCTCTCCACTTAAACATTTTAATGCCTCCTTTTATTTGTAGTACATAAAAAATATATAAATTAAATGAACTCAAATCCGGCTTTAGTTGTACTAAGTTCTGATTGCCAAGTTATCACATTTTCCAACATTATTATACATTATATCTATCCAACGGTAAACTGTATAAGTATATATAACTTATATATACTCAGATACGTTTATAGAAAAATAAAAAAGCTCGATATAAATCGAGCTTTTTTATCCCAATAGCTTTTTAACTATTTGATTTATTAGCTTACCGTCAGCTCTGCCTTTTACCTTAGGCATGACTGCTTGCATTACTTTTCCAATTTCTCTGGCAGAATTTGCTCCGGTATCCTGAACAGCTTGCTTGACAATTATTTCAAGTTCCTCTTCGGTCAGTTGTTGTGGTAAGTACTGCGATAATACATCTATTTCAGCTTTAAGGTTGTCAATAAGATCCTGTCTTCCGCTTTTTTCATATTCCGGAAGGGTATCAGCCCTTTTTTTAACTTCTTTCGCTATTATTTCAATTATACCATCATCGTCGAGGGTAACTTTATTGTCTTTTTCTACCTGAAGCACTGCCGATCGTGCCATTTGGATGGTGCTTTTCTTTAAGTTATCCTTATCCTTCATGGCGCCTTTCATATCTTCTAGCAGTTGTTCTTTAAGGGACATATTCCTGCCCTCCCTTATTCAGTCTAACCTGCAAAATACATCGGCTTAGAAAATCTAATAAACTTATTTAAATTTTCTTTTTCTAGCAGCCTCAGATTTCTTTTTTCTCTTAACACTTGGCTTTTCATAATGCTCCCTTTTTCTTACTTCAGCTAAAACGCCAGATTTAGCGCATTGCCTCTTAAACCTTTTGAGAGCACTATCAAGAGATTCATTCTCTTTCACCCTAATTTCAGACATGTACTTCCCTCCCTCCGATGGTAACAATTGTGCCGGGAATAAGCTATATTTCTTGTTTTGAATATTTTGGGAACCAAGCTAAATACAGCACACACTATATTATATATTAAATTTTAAAATTGTGTCAATACAAAATTGCTTATAAGCAACTTTTCTTTCAAATTTTAAGGTAATTTTAGCTTGGTTTATATTAAATATTACAGTATTCTGGGACTTAATTTTCTCCCGCCTACCAAATGATAGTGCAAATGGAATACTGTTTGTCCCGCGTCTTCTCCGCAATTGGTAATAAGCCTGTAGCCACTTTCAGCTACACCAAGTTTCTCAGCCACCTTATTTGCAGCATTGTGTATATCCTTTAACAAGTCAGCATTATCCCCGTTAATTTCCTTAATATTTTTTATATGTACCTTAGGCACAATAAGGACATGTACAGGTGCCGCAGGTTCAATATCTCTGAAAGCGATTACCTTGTCATCTTCATACTCAACGGTAGAAGGTATCTCTTTTTTTGCTATTTTGCAAAATATACAGTTATCCATAATAAACCTCCTTTTTATAAAACCCTCTATACTTAAAAATCTCATTAGGGGCGACTAAGGCAAAAGTACCACTTCGCCCCTAATGTTAATTATTTTACCTGTTCTTCAACTACTTTTATTGCATACTGAAGAGCCTCATTAATTTTTGAAGCATCCTTGCCTCCTGCTTGTGCCATATCTGGGCGTCCTCCGCCTCCACCTCCGGCAATTTTAGCAACTTCTCTTATTATATTGCCTGAGTGTATACCCTTCTGGAGTACATCCTTTGTAGCTGTAACTATAAAGTTAACCTTATCTCCGTATCCAGTCGCAAGTACAACAACACCGGAGCCCAATTTGTTTTTGAGCACATCCCCAGTATTCCTGAGTCCATCCATATCAAGCTGATCAAAGCGTGCAATAACCACTTTCACACCTTTAACCTCAACCGCTCCAGCCAATACACTGTCTACTTCTCCACTCACCAGCTTGTTTCTAAGCTGTTCTATTTCTTTTTCAGCATTTTTAATTTCTGCTGTTAGTGTTTCAATTCTTCTCAGTGCATCTTGAGGGTTGGTTTTCAATGCAGCAGCAACATCTGAAAGCAGCTTTTCTTTTTCATTGAAATACTCTATTGCCGTTTGTCCTGTCAGTGCTTCAATTCTTCTTACCCCGGCAGCAACACCACTTTCACCGAGAATTTTTATTAAACCGGCCTGGGAAGTTGACCCTAGGTGAGTTCCTCCGCATAGTTCCATACTGTAGTCACCTATTTTTACCACCCTTACAGTGTCGCCATATTTTTCTCCGAATAGAGCGGTAGCTCCCTGCTTTTTCGCTTCGTCAATAGACATCTCTTGTACAGTTACGCCCATATCTTCAAGTATTTTTTCATTTATTTCCTTCTCGATTTTCCTCAATTCTTCGTGAGTCACCGCCGAGAAATGGGTAAAGTCAAATCTTAACCTATCCGCATTTACTAATGATCCTGCCTGAGAAACATGCTCACCTACAACATTCTTTAAAGCCTTTTGCAGAAGGTGCGTAGAAGTATGATTTCTCGCAATAGCCGTCCTTCTCTTAGCATCAATTATAGCTTTCACGGTTATGCCGTTTTCAATTATACCCTTTTCTACTACACCAATATGCAGGTATTTGCCATCTCCGGTTTTTTTACAGTCATTTATCCTTATTGTTCCTTCATTTGCTCTTATGAAGCCTGTATCACCACTCTGACCACCACTCTCACCGTAGAATGATGTCTTATCGAGTATAACTGTCACCTGATCGCCTTCCTGAGCATTTTCTACTACTTCGTTGTCCTTTATTATAAACAATACTTTGGATTCACATTCGTTGTTATTATACCCAACAAATTCTGTCTTAATATTTTTATCCAACTTTGTATAGATATTTTCGTCCCAACCTAAACTCTCTTTATTTTCAAGGGCCTTACGGGCTTTCTCCTTCTGATCCTGCATTAATTCTTTAAAACCTTCCTCATCGACTCCAAGGCCATTTTCTTCAGCTATTTCCCTTGTAAGGTCAAGTGGGAATCCGTAGGTGTCATGAAGCTTAAATACCATGTCACCGGGAAGTACTTCTGTGCCTTTAGCCTTTATTTCTGCTATAAATTCATTTAATATACTTAATCCCTGGTCAATTGTCTTTTGGAATCTTTCTTCCTCTATTTTGATAACCTTTTGAATGTATTCCGCTTTTTCCGCCAATTCCGGGTATGCCTGCTTGGATTCATTTATAACTACCCCAGCTACATCATAAAGGAACTGTTTGTCAATACCCAGCAGCTTACCGTGTCTCGCAGCTCTTCTAAGCAGTCTTCTCAATACATAGCCTCTTCCCTCATTTTGAGGTATTACGCCATCGGATACCAGCATTGTGGTACTCCTGATATGGTCAGTTATAACCCTTATTGAAACGTCGGTTTTTTCGGATTTTCCATATTCCACGCCTGCTATTTTACATATATAACTCAATATATTTTTTACTGTATCAACCTCAAACAGGTTATTTACTCCTTGCATAATGCATGCAAGTCTTTCAAGCCCCATACCTGTATCTATGTTTGGCTTTGCCAGTCGGGTATAGTTACCTTCTTCGTCCCTATTAAACTGAGTAAATACCAAATTCCAGAATTCTACGTATCTGTCGCAATCACAACCAACTACGCAATCGGGTTTTCCACAACCTTTTTCTACACCCCTGTCAAAATAAATCTCAGAGCATGGTCCACAAGGGCCTGTACCAATTTCCCAGAAATTATCCTTTTTACCCATTCTTACAATCCTGTCAGCAGGTACACCAACTTCTTTGGTCCATATTTCAAAAGCTTCATCATCCTCCAGATATATGGAAACCCAGAGTCTTTCCACAGGCATTTTCATGTCTTGGGTAACAAACTCCCATGCCCATGCAGCCGCTTCTTTTTTAAAGTAATCTCCAAAGGAAAAGTTGCCAAGCATTTCAAAAAAAGTTCCGTGCCTTGCAGTCTTACCTACATTTTCAATATCCGGAGTCCTTATACATTTTTGGGACGTAGTTATTCTCTTCCTTGGTGGCTCTTCCTGTCCTGTAAAGTAAGGTTTTAGCGGAGCCATACCCGAGTTTATAAGAAGCAAACTTGCGTCATTTTGAGGTACAAGGGGAAAACTCGGAAGGCGCAGGTGACCTTTACTTTCGAAAAAGCTCAGGTATCTTTCTCTCAATTCGTTCAAACCTAATTTCTGCATATCTTTCTCCCTTTCATATATATATATTTAGCATAGTTAAATTTTTCTTCAAACAAATAAAAAACTCCCATTCCTATAAATATATAGGGACGAGAGTATATCACGCGGTACCACCCTTATTCCCCGCTTAACGGGGCTCTTCAATGCCTTAACGCGGCGTACGGCAAACCTTTTTATCGGTCTGCAGCTCCTAGACTGCTTCATCTGCATATAACCTGGAAACTCACACCACCCGTTTCCTCTCTTTAAAGTCCCATGCAAACTACTTCTTCTCCTCACAGCTTTTCTATCAGACTAATAATTCATGTATAGTTTTATAATCAGTAAAATTATATAAAAGTATGCTTACAGTGTCAAGTTTATTCAACTTGTAATGATATATTTCTACTTTAGACGATAGACTCAATAAACTTTTTAGCTATAACCTTTAGTATTGCGGTTACCGGCACCGAAATCAGCATCCCTATTATACCGAAAAATTCTCCCCCTACAATTACTGCTAGAATGGTAGTTACGGGATGGAGCCCTAACTTTCCCTCAATTATCTTAGGTGAAATGAATGCATTATCAATCTGCTGTACTATAGCAAAAACTACTGCTGCCCATAAAGCTTTAAGCGGCGATTCAAGGAGGGCTATCACTACAGCTGGAATAGCCCCAATGACAGGGCCAAAGTAGGGTATGATGTTTGCCAATCCACCTACAAGTCCCAAAACTAAGGGATATTTTACTTTAACAATCATTAAGCCTATCGTTTCAAGTATTCCTACCATAAGTGCTGTCAGCAGCTGCCCTTGAATAAAATTTGATAGTATCTGATTAATTTCCCTGCCGGTATTTACTATACCGTTTCTCCACTTTTTCGGCGCTAAGGAAAGTACCTCTTTTTTGAAAAATTCTCCGTCCTTTATAAAATAATATGCAATTATCAACGCAAGAATTAAATCAAGCATTGCTGTAGCTACCGCAGCTAGTGTTGACAGAGTTTTTTTCAATGTACCCATAGCAAACTCTTGAACTGCCCCCACCCCGTTTTGTATTTCTCTAAACAGGCTGTTCTTTACATCTGTAGGCCACTGACTTGTTTGAATTATTGACATAAGTCTGTTAAATATCCCCTGGTACTTTGCCGTTATACTGGGAAGAGTGTTTATTAAATCCCGAACATTATTTATGATTTCCGGTATGACATAAACTGTTATAACAACCGTCAATATCGAAAACATGAGATAAATCACCAGTATACTTACAGTACGGGGTATTCTCTTTCTCTCCATTCTTTTTACAAGAGGATTTAATAAATAGGCTATAACAAGAGCCATCGAAAAAGGTGTAATTACCTTAAGGAGTTTATCCTTAAAGTGATATACAAACCATACTAGTCCTATTAAAATTAATATCGATACTATGTATACTACAATTCTCCTTTTTGTAGTCATAGGCAAACTCCCTCTTCATGAGACAATAATAACTAAAGACTGGAACAGGTCCAGTCTTTCTGAGGATTTGAGAATATATTTTACCCAGCAAATTTGGGTGGTAACTGCTATTTATAGTTTATTACAAGAAACTAGGATTGTAAGGTAAATAAATCCCTTACCTTATCATATCCATCATATCACCTATTATATGCCCGGACCTCCTTAAAAGGTTCCTACCTGTTTTCATCATTTTTCTTTTATTCTTGCTTTTCATCATATCAGGATTCATCATCATACTAACCGAAGCACCTATAATACTTCCTATAAGTAATCCTCTTGTAAATCCGCTATTCATAATATCACCCCTTTCCGCTTGTAAATACAGTCCTAGTGCATTTTAACATTACAAAATTCTATTGATTCTAATGTTAAAATGCACTTCCTTGATTGTTGTCCCTTGCTGCTAGAAACGAATTCTGTTACAAGGCACTAGTTTTTAGTCACCGTCATTCACCTAACAGTTTCTTTTTTAATCCTCCTCCAGTGCTTATCATCTCATCCACAGCTTCTTTATCTACGAGAATGTTGTCCTCGCCGAACTCAACTTTACCAAACAGTGGCAGTATATTTCTCCCCTGCACTATATCATAGAGAAGCCCATCAGAAATCTCCACACCTTCTATGGTCCCGGTTTTGTAATCAAACAAGACATCCTTGACTATACCAAGGTCCTCTCCGGATTTAGTGTATATTTTAAGTCCTTTTATTTCACCTTTACCGTTCAGGTCATCGATTTTTTTTGCTTTCTTGACGCTTACCGCACAAGAACAGTCACTGACCACCAAGGCGTCTTTACCGAGATTCAGTACATCTTTTAACAGAACTACTTTGCTGCTTATCTGACAACCTTTTCGCTCAAGTAAAAATGCTTTTACCTCTTTTGTCCGTGGACAAAAAATTACTTCGTTTACTATTCCGATTTTTCTACCATCGTTAACACATATAACAGGTAATCCGACAACCTCACTGTATCGTTCCAATACCACCACTTCCTTTACTATTAAAGTTGATGGCACTTCTACATTTTTATATGATTATTATTGCTTTGTTTTCAACAAAAAATTCACTTTAAATCATTTGACTAATATTACATCATAATGTAAAATTTAAGTATCAATTTTACCGGCTTATATGCTCAAAGGCGCTTTAATTCTTGTTTTTAGAGTAAATCATTTTAATATGTGAGGTGTAATAATGGTAGACAAAATGCCATTTAAGGTAGATAAAGAATTGGGTATTCAAATCCCCGAAATATTATTACCGTCGAAAAATATCGACATGGAAAAATGGGCAGTGGTCGCGTGTGACCAATATACTTCCCAACCTGAATACTGGACAGATGTTGCAAAGCGTGTGGGTACTTCCTCATCAACTCTTCATATGGTTTTCCCTGAAGTTTATCTTGAAGATGGTGATGAAGAAGAAAGGATATCTCAAATCAACAGCACTATGCGCAGTTATCTGAATGACAATACCCTGTCGGCTCAGAAACCGGGATTTATTTTTATTGATAGAAAGACAACTCACGCCGATTCGAGAAAAGGGCTCATTATGGCAATCGACTTGGAAAAGTATGATTATAATAAGGGTTCACAAACACTGGTGAGAGCAACGGAAGGAACTGTTATAGAAAGGCTTCCTCCCCGTATTAAAATAAGGGAAAAGGCCTCGGTGGAGTCACCCCATGTCATGGTATTGATAGATGACCCTGATAAAACAGTAATTGAGCCTATTGCTAAAAAAACGGACAGCCTTGAAAAACTCTACGATTTTGATCTTATGATGAGTGGAGGCCACATTAAAGGCTATAAGATTGACGATGAAGAAACACTTACAAGTATTTTAAATGCAATAAGAAGACTTGCAGATAAGGATGTTTTCACTTCCAAATATGGTGTAGGATCGGACAAGGGTGTACTTCTATTTGCCGTAGGTGACGGAAATCACTCGCTAGCCTCAGCGAAAGGGCATTGGGAAAACGTAAAGAGAACCCTAATTGATGAAGAAATACTCCATCACCCTGCCAGGTTTGCATTGGTAGAAGTAGTTAACGTACATGATGACGGTTTATCCTTTGAGCCTATTCATAGGGTAGTATTCAACTTAGATTGCAAACACCTTTTGGATAATTTAGTCGAACATTTTAATGGCCTGGGCTCTAAAGCCTCATACAAGTTATTTTCTTCAAAAGCATGTATGGAAGCTGAAACCGACGAGTTAAGGATAAATAAAAACCTTCATGTAATTCCTTTTATTACAAGCGACAGTTTTGGTGTTATAAGCGTAGAAAACCCTAAATCCAACCTCGAAGTAGGAACACTGCAATCTTACTTGGACAAATATATGGCTAATAATACCGAGGTAAAAATCGACTATATTCATGGAGAAGACGTAGTATCGGCCTTAGGATCTAAAGAAGGAAATATAGGCTTTTACCTGCCTCCAATGGATAAACACGATCTTTTTAAGACAGTAATCCTTGATGGGGTTCTTCCTAGAAAAACCTTCTCTATGGGTGAAGCAGAAGAAAAAAGGTTTTATCTTGAATGCAGAAAAATTTGTAAAGATTAATTGCGATTATATAAAAAGAACTACTGCCCTTTAATATTTATTTTGGGGCAGTAGTTCTTTTTTATGTGGCATACCGAATGCGTTATTTCCCCCACATCTTAGTATTTATTTTCTCCAAAATTCAATATTTTACATTTAATATCAACAAACTTTGTTGCAGTCTAAACTGATTATTTGTAAACATTGACAATCTTGTAAATCTTATATAGACACACTCTATTATTGGCATTATAATACAGCATGTAGTTCAAAAACGCAATCGATTGCAAAAATTACATGCACCTGCAAAACAATTTATCTCTAGAGTATGCAGGGCACAACATCAGGTAAATACATTATAGATATATACTAATTTGATATGTTTGTGTTAATAAGTGCCAGTATAATATTCATTTATAGGGGGAATAACTCATGTCGAAATTTATTAACGTAAAAAAAATCACGCTATGGACTTTAATGTTCGCAATCACTTTAGTATCATTTTTAGCCGTGCCGGATAACACTTCAGCAGCTATGACTTCAAAAGTAAAGCTGCTATATGCAAGGGAAGGATCAAGTAATTATAATCTCTTTGCCTACGGATACGTTCAGGCTGAACTAGCAGCCAACTGCAAGGTTACAGTACGCTACACCTGTGATTCCGGTCCCGAAGCCGGTGTATGGAAAGATACAGTTGCTACATACGTTGGACCTACATACGGAAATTATGGAGCATGGCGTTTTGAAACCCAGGGAGTTCCGGATCCGATGATTAGCTATGTTAAGCAGGGAGTTAATTTCCGCTTTGCTGTAAAGTATGAAGTCGATGGGCAGACTTATTGGGATAACAACAACGGTGCCGACTATTACTTAAGTGCAGGCTACACTGCAAAATACCCCAGAATGATTCTTTCTGAAAGTGTTGTAGCATTAAATTATGCTAACGGATTTAAAAACACCGACTCAACCTTCATTGGCACCATATACCTTAAAAATTTGGGTTATGATAAAGTTGTAAAAGTAGTATACTCATATGATAACTGGGTTACTACAAAGGAATGCACCGCAACTTATCAAGCTAATGTTGGCAACAACACTGAATCATGGACTTTTCAGGGGTCAGTTCCTACACAAGCTACTGAAGTTAAATTCGCCATAGCCTATACGGTAAATGGTGTCACCTACTGGGATAACAACTTCAATTCTAACTATACACTAAGCATTCCCGGTTCACTTCCCATTTTCAATTAAGGATAAATTATATCTAAATGTTATAAAACTAACTCTAGCATAATAAAATAAGCCTGTAAGGAATATTTTTCCCTACAGGCTTTTGTTGCTCCTGTTTACAATTTGATTATGCTATAAGACGGACATACCTAAAAAGTTGTTTTTGTGTACTCATTAATAATAGAAGTATATATAAGTCCACTATAACTTTTTATTATGATATTTTATAAATTGCACGAATTGGTGCAACCTGATAAAACCTAGGGTTTATAAACTTAGAAATTAATCCATTTAGTCCATTTACAAATTTTTAATTCTGTGGTACTGTTAAAATGAGAGTTTATATTATACCCTGTATAATTTTTGATAAACGCACTATCAGGTTTAATCAGTTCTACCAGGGTCTGCAATAGTCTACTCAAAGGCTTTGTATCGTAAAAAGTTTTCTTATAATCCATCAACTACTTAGGGGGGATTCTTATGTCTTTTGCGTCAGCGTCTTATGCGCACAACGCAGATAATTCTAAGGTAAGGCTACTATATGCTAGGGGTGCGCAAAAATGCAGCAGTGATTCTCACAACCTTTTGGTATGTGGATATATAGAGGCTGAAAATGCCCCAAACTGCAAAGTAAGCGTACACAATATGTATAACTTCGGAATTAACTACGGTGAATGGAAGAGTTCAACTGCTACTTATGTAGGCCCATCATCTCAAGATAACTACGGAATATGGTATTTTGAGACCGAAAAAGTACCAAACCCCATAATGTATAGCTCCGATTTCAAAACAGGAGTTAACTTTGAGTTTGCTATTAAGTATGAGGCAAACAGCCAAACATATTGGGATAATAACAACTGGAGTAACTATCGACTAAGCGTTGGCTACACAGCAGAGCACCCTGGTCTTATCCTTAACGGCAGCAGCGTTGTTTTGCATTATGCCGATTGCTGGCAAAGGGATAACAAGACCTACTTCAGGGGATCAATCAAACTTAGAAATCTTTCCTATGATAAATCTGTTAAGGTTGTATATACAACAGACAACTGGGCAACCACAAAAGAATGCTGTGCGGTTTATGAAAGGGATTACTGGAGTACTCTGGAATCCTGGATATTCCTCATAGATGCACCGGTTGATACCAAAGAAATCAAGTTTGCTATAGCTTATACCGCTAGCGGTACTACTCACTGGGATAATAACTTCCGTGCAAATTACACCCTTAGTGTACCGGGAAGTTACCCCTCAAGTTCGCTTTAAAGTATTTTCCTTTATTACAAAGGCCCTGGTGTTTACACTCAGGGCCTTTCATTATGCCAGAATTAGAATTTCATCATTGTTGCTTTGAGCAAGCCATCTATGTTTTTTAAGAGCTGTAATACTTCATTGCTTACTTCTCCGTCTACACTTACAAAAGCTACAGCCTTGTCACCTTTCCTGTTTCTACTCCATTGCATTGCTGCGATGTTGATGTCGCTTGCCCCAAGAATTGTCCCTATCTGACCGATTATACCCGGCTTATCTACATTCTGGATGGCAATAACATAAGGCGTAGGTTCAAAATCGAGTTTATATCCAAAGAAATCTACTATTCTTATTTCCTCTTTTGCAAACACCGTTCCCGATACATGGAGCTCTTTTGTCTTGGTGTGGAATTTGACGGTAATTAGGTTTGTGTATTTATCAAGGTGGGTACTCTTGCTTTCTACAAGCTCTATACCCATACTTTTTGCTATAAGCTCTGCATTTACATAGTTTACCTTTTCCTTGTTTATTACATCAAGGAAACCTTTGAGAACCGAAAGAGATATAACTCCGGTTTCTGCTTCTGCCAAATCACCGCTGTAAACAATCTCTATCTTCTGTACAGTCTCCTTTTCCGCCTGATAATATATCTTACCAAGAGTCTCAGCAAGGTCAAGATACGGTCTTAGCTCATTTAAACTGGTTCCCTTTAATGCAGGCATATTGACAGCTGCTACCATTTCACCCTTCAATGCGTCAGCTACCAGCTTGGTTACCGCTGTACCTACGTTGTAGTTTGCCTCTGCAGTAGATGCCCCCAGGTGAGGTGTTATTATTACATTATCAAGTTCAAGAAGCGGGTTGGTATAATCCTGCTCTTCAGGCTTTTTATCGTAGTTTGGCTCCGGCTCCAGAACATCTATACCGGCTCCTGCCACATGTCCTTCAACAATTGCCTTGTAGAGTGCTTTTTCATTCACCAGCCCTCCCCTTGCAGCATTGACTATCCTTACACCTTTTTTACACATGCTCAGTTCTTTTTCACCCAACATGCCGTATGTTTCAGATGTCTTAGGCGTATGCAAGGTGATAAGGTCAGACTGCCTCAGCAATTCTTCCAGTGTCTCACACTTCTCTACACCTAGCTTTTTGAAGCGCTCGTCGGTTATATACGGGTCGTAGGCTACCACCTTCATGTTACAGCCTTGAAGTTTTCTGGCAACAATAGAACCAATCCTGCCAAGACCTATGATACCTACTGTTTTTTCATCAAGCTCATTTCCATTGAATTTACTTCTTCTATAATCCTTATTGTGCTTACCCGACCAATGGGCCTGCGGTATGTTCCTGAATATACAGAATGCAAGTCCTATAGCAAGCTCGGCCGCCGCCATTATATTACTTTCAGGAGTGTTTACAACTATTATTCCCCTCTTTGTACATGCGTTTACATCTATGTTATCTATACCGTTTCCGGCTCTACCTGCTACTTTAAGGTTTTTACCTCTTTGGAGCAGTTCTTCGTTAACCTTCGTAACGCTTCTTACTATAATTGCATCATAGTTTTCTATTATTTCAAGCAGTTCAGCGTGGGGAATACCAAACTTTATATCAACATCAAAGCCGTTTTCTTTCAAATAATTTATACCTTCATCGGCAATACGCTCGGTAACTATTATTTTCATTAATACATACCCCTCTTCAAATTCTGTTTAACCAACTTTATTAATGTTATTAGCGTTTTTATTACTTCAACGCTTTTTGTACTGCAGCTACCGAAGCTCCTGCCTCAACATTATAACCAACTTCATCAAATGCATATTCCAGTGCTGCAAAGGTTTTAACTAAATCAAACTTATTTACGTAGCCACAGTGGCCTATTCTGAAAATTTTACCCTTCAGATGCTTTTGTCCACCGGTTATCATTATATCATATTTAAGGTTCATTATTTTTCTGATTTTTTCAACATCTATACCTTCAGGAGCTTTTACTGCTGTAATAATATATGATGAATCTTCCTGTTTGGGTAACAATTCAAGTCCTAATGCCCTAACTCCGGCCTGCGTTGCAAGGGCCAGTTTTTTGTGCCTTTCAAACACATTTTGGAGTCCTTCTTCTTTCATCATTTTCAGAGCCTCAGCTTGAGCAGTTATAAGCGTAATTGCCGGTGTATAAGGAGGGTTCTCGGAAGTTTCCTTTAAAATTGCCTTTTTAAACTTCTTATAATCCCAATAGAATTTGGGCAAGGTCGAACGTTCGTATGCCTCCCATGCTTTGTCGCTCACACTAACAAAGGCTAATCCCGGAGGGCCCATTAAAGCTTTTTGCGAACCAGTTATAACCACGTCAACTCCCCAGTTGTCAGTTTGCAGATCAAGCCCACCTAGAGAACTTATAGCGTCAACTATCAGCAGCCTTTCGGTACCTTTTAAAATTTTCCCTACTGCTTCTACATCATTTGTTACGCCTGTGGAAGTCTCGTTATGTGTCATTAAAACTGCTTTTATTTCTTTGTTTACATCTTTATTAAGAATATCTTCTATTTCGCTTACATTTACTGTCTCTCCCCAGTTTACAGCAAGCTTTTGTACGTCTAGCCCAAATACCTTCGCTATTTCGGCAAACCTGTCGCCAAAGGCACCAACACTCACAACAAGCACTTTATCACCTGGTGAGAACATATTCACGATTGCTGATTCCATTGCCCCGGTTCCCGATGAAGCAAACATCAGTACAGGATTTTTTGTCTGGAATACAAATTTCAGGTCCTCTTGGAGACCATCCAGTACATCCTCAAACTCTTTTGTCCTATGATGTATAATTTGCCTTCCCATAACTTCCAAAACCCTTGGTGGAATCATGGTAGGCCCCGGCGTCATAAGTAGTTTTTCCTTTTGCATATATCATAACCTCCAAATTTGTGTAATCGGACGAACGTTTTTAGAAAGTTTCCTACTGTTGAGCAAATTTATAATTAAAACGCAAAAAGGCCAAATCTAAATATAAAAATAGATTTAACCTCTGTAAACGCATATAAAATAAACATACAGTTATTTATTTACTCTGTCCTTTTGCCTGAGAGATTATAGCCTTACGGCCTTTGCCCCTTCGGCGCCGACATCGGTCTCTCCAGAGGTCCGTCCTGTTGAGGTCTGGCTACCTGAGAGTGCTACTCCTTCGGTGTATTTCTGTAAACAGAAATCTCTCTCCCCCAACAATCATCCGACTTTATTCAGTTAAATTTTATTATATTTAAATAGGGAAATCATGTCAAGCATTATTTTGCTCTACAATCTTCCTATTTAAAATTGTATACACCTTTAAGGTTCAAACCGATTTATTAGCTCTTGTTATTTCTGACATTGCTTTTTTCCCACAAACATTTATTATTTCCATAAGAGTACCATAATATAGGGGCTCCATACAATATTTATTACTTTCAGAAAACAAGTTCAAGCTTTGATAATCTGCCTTTTAAATCTTCAATAACCCTTATTTCTTCTTCAATGTCTCTCGCCTCAAATGTTACCGAAAATCTCAAATAATCCCCTGCTTCATCCCATGGTACAGTAGAAATTAGCGCCTCTTTTATTAGGTATTCCGATACTTCTCCTGCATTTTTAAATATAATACCCGATTTTGTGCCTTTAGGACACGGTACATAACAGTAGAAAGTGGCTTTGGGCTTAACTGCTGCAAACCCTAAATCTCTTAATGCTCTAACCAGTAGGTCGTGCCTTCTAGAATATCTTTCACAATTACTCTGTGTAATTTCATGGTGATTCAAGGCATATATACCTGCTTTCTGTATAGCTCTGAACTGACCGGAATCGGTATTGTCCTTGACAGTACCATATGCCTTAATTGCATTAGAATTACCTACAATAAAAGCCATTCTCCATCCAGTCATGTTAAAAGCTTTAGAAAGAGAGTGAATCTCTACCCCTACCTCACTTGCCCCATCAATAGAGAGGAAGCTTAAAGGTTTATATCCGTCAAAGGTCAGCCCTCCATAAGCTGCATCCGAAACAACAATTATTTGATTTCGGTAAGCAAACTCTACAACCTCTTCATAAAATTTCTTTGTAGCTACCTGTCCTGTCGGGTTGTTTGGATAATTAATATAGAGGAGCTTTGCCCTGCTCAAAATATTCTGCGGTATATTGGTAAGGTCGGGATAGAAGTCATTTTCCTTTAGCAAAGGTAAATTATAAACTTCTCCCCCTACATATTGGGTATAGGTAGATAATACAGGATAACCCGGAACTGTCGCCAGTGTAATATCTCCGGGGTTTATAAAGGCAAGGGGCAAGGCAGCAAGGATAGGTTTTGAGCCTATACCGTGCAGAATATTTTCGCAAGGATTAATTCCTTTTAATCCATAAATTCTCTCAAGATATGCTGCCGCTGCTTCTTGAAATTCCGGTATTCCATTGTCTGCATACAATCTATTTTCCGGCTTGCCCGATTCCTGGACAAGTACACTGACTATATTAGGGTCCGCAGGTAAATCCGGCTCTCCCACACCCATATCTATTAATGAAATATCAGGATTTTTAGATTTCGCCTCAGCCTTTGCTACTTTTATCTTTGCAAATTTGTAGGTGCCCGTATTGCTTCCAAAACTCTTTCCACCTAATCTCTCTGCTATTTTGTCATTGAAAAAGCTCACTGCAATCACCTCATTAATGTATCTCATCTCTTTTGGTATAGCCCTATAAAAAGTTTCGCATTAGGTCTTCAAACGTATCTCTCCTACGTATCAAAACAGCATTACCGTCTTCTTTAATAAGCACCTCTGCTGGTCTTAAGCGGTTATTATAGTTTGAACTCATGGAGTAGCCGTATGCTCCTGCATCCATTATCCCAAGGATATCCCCCTCATCCACCTTTGGAAGCCCTCTATCCTTAGCCACAATATCTCCACTTTCACAGATATTGCCTACGACAGTTACTGTTTGCGATTCTCCTCCTTTTATTAAGCTTCCGTTTCTATATACCTCTAAATCATGATGGCAATCATACATAGCAGGACGTATTAGTGCATTAAATCCAAGATCGGTACCTACATATGTAATACCGCAGTTTTCCTTAATTGAGTATACCTTGCCAAGAAGCACTCCGCACTCCGCTGTGATATAACGCCCTGGCTCTATTTTAAATGCAACTTCTTTACCGTATTTATTAACCCAATCATTCAGTATCGTGCTGAGTATTTCTCCAAGCTGTTTTAGTTCAAGCCTTTCCTGTCCGTCCTGCTTGCGGTAGGGTACCCCAAAACCTCCTCCAAGGTCAATAAACTCCAGGTCTTCAAACTGTTCTGCGACCGAAAGCAGCGATTTTACTCCCTGAATATAAGGCTCACCCTGCATAAATAACGAGCCTATGTGCTGATTTATACCAACTAATTTCAGGCTATATTCCTTCAAGATACTTTTGATCTCACTTATGTAATCGGTATTGACACCAAATTTAGTATTCTTTCCTGCGGTTATTACTTTTTCATGATGTCCTGCACCTACTCCGGGATTGAATCTGACAGCAACCCTGCCACCGGGATTAATTTTGCCGAATTGCCTCAACTGCGAAACCGAATCAATACTTACTGTAATTCCTCTGTATACAACAAATCTCATCTCTTCTTCCGAAACATTGTTTCCAACGTAGAATATATCTTCAGGCTTAAACCCAGCTGCCATAAGCACATGTATCTCGCCAGGTGACATCGCGTCTACACATAAGCCTTCATCTAATACTATCTTGAGCAGTTCCAGGTTTGAATTAGCCTTTATGGAGTAGTTTACCTTGAAGTTCGGATAGGATACCAGCCCTTTAACTTCACGGCACCTCTGCCTTAGTATAGCTTCATTATAAACGTAAAGTGGGCTTCCGAAGTCACTAATAAGCTTGTCAGGACTTGTGCTCCCGTAAAAGTTTGTTTGTTCGGTAAAATAGTTTTTCATAATACTCCCTCCTATAGTTATCAATAGAATCTATGACTGCATTTGAATAATCTTTATCTCGTTTGTTAAAGAGTCCTTTATCAAGTGAACCAAGTTTTTATTTTTAGAATAGAGGCAAGTTGAATTTCCTTCATCCATAATCTCACCTGTAAGAACATGGGATGTATCGGTTATCAGTCTTACCTGTCCAGGCTGTTTCTGGTGGCAGTAGATAGTTGCACCTTTCATATCAAAACTTGATGACGTAATAATGACCAGTTTAAGCCCTCTGTCCCTTGCTTCTCTTAACTCCTCTATCACATACTCAAGCTCTGCTCTGGAAATGGAAAGATAAATTCTCTCTTCTGCCTGCAATATCAGATTTTTCATTTTATCAAGTATCTGGCTTCTACCTGTAATTGTTATGAATGAATCTTTAGGAGCCTCTCTTTCAGGAGTGTTTTTTTCTATATAATCCAGTACCTCATTCATCTGCCTTTTTATATTTATTACGAGTTCTGAAGCGGGAACCGCAACATATTTCACTGAATCTCCTTCTATAACATAAGCCCCGCCTTTTTCCACTAACCCAGCCAGGGCAAGATATGCATTTGAACGAGGTATAGCGGATATCTTTGCAGCCTCGTACCCGGTTAGCTCACCCTCTTTGCATAGAGTTGTGTATAGGATTGATTCGTGTCTCGTAAAACCTGCCTTTATAAGGCACTCGATAAGGTCCATATAACTAGCCTCCCATAAATTTCACCATTGGTTTATTAGTGGTTTTATTTAGTACCACTATAATGCAGATTCAATAATTTGTCAATATGGATAAGCAACAATTGATTATACACATAACCAATTGTTACCCCCTTATTATTTATATATGTCTTATAATACAAAAAGGGATACTCCCTTTAAGAAGGAATATCCCTGAATATATCCGCTCTATCTTATTTAATTTTTTTAGCCTCCATGTCTCTACCCATTTGGTGGAGAATCACACCTGTTACTTCCCCCTTATCATTTTTTACAAAAGTAATTTGTGCATCAACTACTTTGTAGAAATACTTAGTTTCCGATTCAGGGTAAACCTCAAATTTTTCCTGTCCTGTTGCCCTTGCATAAATACTGTTGTTTTCTTTTGTTATCGTAATAATAAAACCGGGCATTAGCTCGTATTCGCCTACATAGCTATCATAAACCTTTGGGTCTACCTGGGCGATTTTTCTTTCTGCCTTATACTTTAAATTCTTTGCTTTGACGCTGGTTCCTGCAACAAGCATTTCCAATTCGTAGACTTCACCCTTGTCATTCTTTATAAAAGTTATTTGGGAATCAACAACCTTCAAGAAATACTTAGTTTCCGATTCAGGAAACATTTGAGCTTTTTGTTGTCCGTCAAACAGAATATAAAGCTTATTATTTTCTTTTGCTATTTCAACATTACCGCCTATATCAAGCTGATATTTACCCACATATGAATCATAAACTGCCGGGTTTACAATTGCAATCTTATGTTCTGTAGGCAATTCATACTTTTCCCCCATAACTATGTCCCTCAAGGTATTACTAATTGTACTAACACTTGCAGCCTGATTATTAACAAGAATTGTTACTACCAGATCCTGCTCTATACACCGCAGTAAATAAGCTGAGAAGCCTAAAGTACCTCCGCTATGAGCTACTTCTTTACCAAATTTTCCGGTGGATATCAGCCAACCATATCCGTATGCCCCACCTAATGGAGTATCCATATACGGTGTTAAAATCATATCCATGGTCTTTTTACTTACAAGCTTTTCGGTATACAAGGCCCTGTCCCAACGATACAAATCTTCTACCGTGGAATAAAGGTTTCCGGCACCATGAGCTATCTTCAATAGCGGAGCATCATCAATAGGAATAACCTCAAGATAACCTTGGTATGGTACAGCCTGATAGAGTTTATCATCGCCATTGTAGCAAATCCCTGTACGTTTCATTCCGAGGGGCTGGAAAATATTTTTGTCTAAATAGTCTTCATAGCTCATACCGCTTACCTTTTCAACTATGTATCCCAGCAGCAGATACCCAGAGTTGCTGTATGCCCAATTTGTGCCCGGTTCAAAATTAAGGGGCAGGTTTTTGAAGGTACTTATAATAGTTTCCTCATCGGTCTGTTTTAATTCATAATTTGCAGGATAATCGGTATAATTGGCAATCCCTGACGTGTGAGTAAGCAAGTGATGTATAGTTATTTCGCTGCCTCTAGGGTAGTCTGGAAAATATTTGGATAGCTTATCATTCACATCCAGCAGACCTTTTTCATGAAGCTGCATTACCGCCATTGCAGTAAATTGTTTGGTAACCGACCCGATAGCAAGCTTGGTCTGTTGATTAATTTTAATGTTTTGCTCAAAGTCAGCTTTACCATATCCTTTATCAAGCAGTACCTTGCCATCCTTTGCTACCAGGACTGAACCATGAAAGTTCTTGTATTTTTCCAGTGCTTGAAGATATTCATCAAGCTTACTCGACAGACCTCTTTCACTGGTCGTTAGGTTCTGGTTAAAAAGCGGGTCTCTATCAGCAGTTACACTTTCTATTTTTAAAACATTGGCTGCCCTATCAAAATCTACTACAGCCGATAATATGTCGCTGATAAACTGTAGTGAAACATAAGTACGTCCTTTAATAATCGACGGTTTAGTATCCAGTACTACCTTCTTGTCATTTACAAACGCTTCGGTTATTCCGGGATTAAATCTAATAATATCGGAACCTCTGGATATTAAAACGGTACTAGTTTTAGGAAGCCACTCAACTTTTGCCCCCATTTCTCCGGCAATGTAGCTTATAGGGCATAAAACCTTTGAATTTGGCCCGACAAAAACTTTAGCACCTTCAAGTGTAACAACCTTTCCGTCAATTGTTACAGTAATACCTTGCTCCACAGCTAAGGTACCCGAAGGCATAAAACCTACTAATACACAAAACACCAGCATTAAAACCATTAATCTCTTTAGCATATCAACCTATTCCTTTCTTCAATTTAATAATAATTTCTGTCTGTTGATTTAGGAAATAGAGCAATCCAATAAACCAAACCATATATTTACATATACTCGTTCATTATAGTACATATTCTGGCAATATGCACTGTGCGTTTTGTTACCACAACTCCATAAAGCTAAACCAATCTTCTCTGTCTGTAAATTTACTGAATGGCTTGTATCTTTTACCTTAAATTAGCGACTTCTCTATAAAAATATCGTATAATATTAATGTTGACAAATGTTATAGATATATAAATTGCGATAATGATATTACAAGGAAAAATTTGATTATCGCAATATAACTTAAGGTAACAAATTTGCTGTAAAGATCATTCTATTTAGTTAGGCAAATCGTCTGTGTTACGGCTCACTACCTGATTGCAAAACAATAAAATTGCACTACTTTATATAACTACACAAAGGAGAATTTCTTATGAAGAAGCTAATCACAGCACTATTTACCGTATTAATGCTAACATGCCTGGCTACTTCGGTATTTGCTAAGGAATCTGTATGGCAGGAAAGCCGTAAAGTATCTTTCTCAGGAGGTTCCCGCACTGTAACAGCTGTCTATGTGGATTTAAAGGATAAGACAATCCGTATGGAATCAGTTGCAGCAAAGAACCAGATTGGTCAGGTAGATGATTTAAAAAACATAGCTACCCAGGCAAACAATGAGGATCGCACAGCAGTAGCAGCTATAAACGGCACTTTTTTCAATGCTTATACCGATATGCAGCCGTGGTCTACCATTCAAAGTAAAGGTGAATTTATACATACTGGCAATACTGGCTCGGTTATTGCTTTTACCGCAGACAATACAGTTGTGGTTGACAACCTCTTTACTTCGGTAAATGGCTCTACCAATGGAAGTTGGCAGTATCCAAATAATTGGTATGCATGGGGCTTAAACCACAAGTACAACGATGCCAATTCTATTGTGGTATACACCCCTGCCCTTGGAAAAACTACCGGCAAGCATAACATGACATCTATTGTGGTAGATCAGGGTATTGTTATCGATATTCGTAAAGGTGAAGCTCCTATACCCGCTTTGGGATATACCCTTGTACTTAATAACTCCGAGCTTATAAAACGCTTCCGCAAGGGTGCAGCCGCAGATTATAAGCTTGAGTTTAACAGAATCAATTTTGCAGGGGGTATTAGCAAGGGTGTGTCTATAAACTGGGATAATATCCGTACCACTGTAGGAGCAGGCCCAACTCTTCTAAAGAATGGGAAAATCCTGGCGGATGGGAAGCTGGAAGGGTTTAAGGAGGATAAAATAAATATAATACGTGCCCAACGCAGCTTTGCGGGTGTGACAAAGGATAGTGTCCTTATCATGGGTACAGTCCCCGACGTAACTGTCAAAGAGTTGGCCCAAATCGCTAAGAACCTGGGTGTAATTAACGGTATAAATTTGGACGGCGGTGCTTCCTCCGGACTTTACTTCAAAGGTAAGTACATAACCCAACCGGGTAGAAAGCTGAGTAATGCACTTGTAGTAACCAAGCTTAAGCAGCAGCCGCTCCGCCTACAGTTAAACGGTAAGGAAGTGTTCTGCGAGACTGATCCTTATCTTACAGGTTCTCAAAACATAGTTATGCTGCCTTTGAAAGGAATTTGCAAAACTATAGGTGCTTCCATGAATATAAATAATCAAAGTAAAACAATTATTATAACCAAAAGGAACATCAAACTGGAATTAATACTTGGGAGTGACTCGGCAAAAATAAACGGAATTGCTAAAAAGCTTAAGGCTCCCGTAACATCCAAATATGGGACAATATATGTCCCGCTGGACCTTCTTACTGAGACTTTTGGTGGAAACGTAAAGCTTGATACTGCAAAGAAAATAGCTGTAGTAAGTCTTAATATTCCTGATATAAATAAACTATTGGAGCAGGCGAAACAGGCTGAAAAGGACGGCAATATAGAAAAAGCAGCAAGCTTTTACCTTTCTGTCCTGGCATTGGAGCCGCAGCATGGTGACAGCCATCTCCAGCTTGCGCAGATATACAATAAGCAAAAAGACTATTCCAAAGCTGCACAACACTTAGCAAAGTATGTATCCCTCAATCCCGACGACATATCAGTGCTAGGTCAATTAGGATGGGCTTACTATAACCTCAAAGACTTCTCAAATGCCGCGGCAGTATTTAAAAAAGTCACAGAGAAGAAGCCTGATATGCCTTCTTCCTGGATTAATCTTGGTACTGTATATATACATTTTAGCGTTCAAGAGTATGAAAAAGCCAAGCAATGCTTCAATACTGCCTTAAAACTTAACCCTACTAAGGAGCAAATTCAGAGTATACAAAAGAACCTTGATTATATTGCAAGCTTGGGTAAATAAAAAGTAACAGCAAACCAAAAGTGAAGTGCTGTCATCAATTTACAAGCAGCACTTCACTTTTTTTCCTCTTTCTCTCTGCTTTTTCTCACCATTTCATAGCAGCCCATAGCCAGCAGAAATACACCAAACCACTTGCGTAAAACCAGCCCGGGAAGGTTTATTGCAAGCCTTGAACCCATATATGCTCCTATAAAACCCGCAATTATTATTGGTAAGGCCATTTTAAAGTCTATTCTTTTGTTTCTGACATGAACAATAAGTGCAATTATAGCAGTGGGTATAAAATAAATCAGGTTTACACTCTGGGCTATATGCTGCTCCGGCTTCACAAATATGACAAGAGCAGGTATCATTACCGCCCCTCCACCGATTCCCATACCACTGATAATTCCGGCTGCAAGCCCGATAAGAAAAAGTATCATACCTTCCCCCTTCTTAAAGAATCATACGAAAGGCTGCCAGTATCATAAATACTGCAAAAACCTTCCTTAACATGTTAGGAGGGCAGATATTGAGCAGCTTGGCCCCTATGTATCCCCCCACAACTCCTCCCAAAATTACCTTAAAGGTCAACGGCCAATCTACATAGTTGTTGGTTGCATAAAAGAAAGCACTTACCATCGTTAGGGGTAAAATAATGGATATAGCAGTGGCATGGGCCTTATGTTCCCCTGCGCCAAGAAGCAGCACCATAGCCGGAACCGCTATAGTACCTCCCCCCGAACCAAAGAGTCCGTTTGCCATACCCGTAACAAGGCCTATAAGTATATATTTTGCATATTTTTTCAAAAAGTCCAGACACTTTTTCAAATCCAAGTCTCCTTTTCACTTTATGACACCACAGCAGGCCTATCTTACAATGGAGCATAGATAGTTTAGGTTGAAAAACACGCGTAATTTAAGTATGACTACTCCTTATTCTTATAAAATATCTATAGAATATTCAAAAAATTTTTTAGGTATTGCAAATTGCTAATAGCAAGAATATAATTGTAGTGAGTACTCACTCATTTTTTTAAAATAACTACCCCTTCCTTAAGGAGGCAAAATTAATGGATACACAAAACCTTTCCGGTTTGGATCTTCCGGAAAAAGAACATAAGATACTTGAAGCAGCAATCAAGGTATTCTCCGAAAAAGGCTTCAGTGCGGCAACCACCAGTGAAATTGCTAAAAATGCCGGTATAGCTGAAGGCACTATATTCAGATATTTTAAGACAAAAAAGGATATCCTACGGGGTATACTGGTACACACAATAAATATTATCAGCGGAAAACTGGTACTGTCATCAATTGAGAAAATACTAGCGGCATCCGATGGAAAAGATGTCCGCACAATTCTGAAGGAAGTCTTATATGACAGGCTGAAGTTGGTTGATTCTGTATTCCCTATGGCAAGGGTTATTTTAACCGAATCGCTATTCCATGACGATGTCAGGGAAGCTATTTATCAAAACATTATATCCCCTGCTGTGGAGATGTTTAAGGTATTCCTTGCCAAAGCGATAGAGCGTGGAATGATTAGAGACGATATTGATCCCGAGATAGTGCTAAGAAGTATTATGGGAAATGCTGCAGTATTCATAGCACAACGTAAGCTTTTTTCCGACAAATTTCTAATGGAGGACATGGATAAAGAGCTTGACAAATTGATAGATGTAATTATGTACGGTATAGCTGTAAAGAACCCAGACTATATAAAAAGCGATAAGGATTTAACATAGAGAAAGTAATTGCTGGAATAAACCTTCATTGACCCGTGAGAAACGACATCTGAGGAAAGTGTATTTATGCGAATACCCTAGAGACGTTTTCATCAAATGCACTTTCCGATGCTATTGAAGGTTTATGGAAGCAATTACTTTACTCCAATATGTAAAATCTTTATCGCAACATATATAGTAGTTTATATCTACTTATTAAGGAATTTTAAGGAGGTAGTCTTATGATTAATTCAGTTATTAAACCAAAGAAATATTTCGGGGCAGTATTGAAAGTGTTGGCTTTTTTAATTTCAGCAGTCATAATACTTGCAGGCTGCGGTAAGTCGGATACCTTGACTCTGAGCGGCTCTATCGAATCGACCGAAATAAATGCTACTTCAGAAGTCACAGGGAAAATAATCAAGGTAGAAAAAGAGGAAAGCTCTCCCGTAAAAGCTGGGGATGTAATTGCCGTAGTTGATTCGTCTACCCAGCAGCTTGTGGTAAAACAGCAGGAAGCCTTATACAAAGCGAAACAGTCCCAGCTTGATTTATTGAAAAAAGGTGTGTTTACCCAATCAATACAAGCTGCCGAAGCAGAGCTTGAACATTCAAAAGCTGCTTTAGATATAGCCAAATTGCAGCTTTCCCGATATAATATCAAATCTCCCGCCGACGGTACATTTTTACAGAAAAACATCAATATCGGGGATATCATAAATACCGGAACAAGTATTGGTACAATATCCGACCTTAAAGACCTCTGGGTAAAATTCTATATACCCCAGCGTCACATCAATCTAATAGAGCTTAATGAGGAAATTGATTTAAAGTCTGCTGCTCTACCCGAAAAAACGATAAAAGGCCGGATCATATATATTTCCAACCAAGCTGAATTTACACCAAAAAACACAGAAACTAATGAGGCTAAAGAAAACACAGTATTCAAGGTAAAGGTTAAAGTCCTTAATAACCTGGATGCGTTAAAACCGGGAATGACTGTCGAAACCGCTATCCCGACTGGAGGGAAGTAATATGGATTATGCGATAGAAGTGAATAATCTGACAAAAAAATTCGGCAGCTTCACTGCGGTTGATAGTATAAGCTTTAGAATTCCTAAAGGTACCATATTTGGATTCCTTGGCCCCAACGGATCAGGAAAATCCACCACCATAAGGATGCTGTGCGGTGTGCTCCACCCTACATCAGGTCAGGCACTTGTCATGGGAAAGGATGTTGTGAAGGATACCGAGGCAGTGAGACAAAACCTTGGGTATATGTCTCAGAAGTTCAGCTTGTATGAAGACCTCACCGTAGAAGAAAACTTGGATTTCTATGCGGGAATTTACGGCTTGAGTAAGGATATAAGGGATTCGAGGAAGAAAGAGCTAATAACGATGGCAAATCTTGCAGGCAAAGAGAAAAGCCTCGCAGGCACACTGTCCGGCGGCTGGAAGCAGCGTCTCGCTCTAGGCTGTGCCTTGATTCATAAGCCCAAACTGTTGGTTCTGGATGAACCCACAGCAGGGGTTGACCCGGTATCCAGAAGGGTTTTTTGGGAGATAATTCATGCCCTTGCCAGACAAGGCATAACAATACTCGTTACAACTCATTATATGGATGAAGCAGAAAGCTGCGATGTAGTAGGTTTTATATTCAACGGTAAAATTATCAATATCGCTCCCCCCCAGGAACTTATTCAGCAGGAAAATGCTAAGAACCTTGAAGATATTTTCATTACTTATGTTGAACGGATTACGAATAAAAAAGTAAGCTCTACATTTAGTGAAATGAAATTTCTACAAAAAGAAGAATCTTAAGTATGTTATAGTTTTCAACTCAGATAAGGCGGGTGAATTTTTATGGAAAGAAAACTATTTAGCTTTAAAAGACTTGCAGCAATAATTAAAAAAGAGTTTTTACAAATGAAGCGCGACCCTATTAGTTTAAGGCTCCCCTTTGCTATGCCCATAATAATGATGCTCCTTTTCGGCTATGCGGTAAACACCGAGGTGGATAGCATACCTACGGCAGTATTTGACCAGAGCAAAACCCAGCAAAGCCGCGAATATATAGATAAATTCATAGCTTCGAATTACTTTGACGTCAAGTATAACGTGGCGAGCGAGAAGGAAATGTCGGATTTAATAGACGGCGGTAAAGCCAAAGCTGGCTTAATAATACCGGCCAATTATGCTATTGAATTGAGAAGGAACCAATCCGCACAGACACAGCTGATAATTGACGGTACAGATCCTACTACAGCAAGAACTGCACTTAACAGCGGGCTGCTTATATCCGAGGTATACTCAAGAACCTTCAAGGAAGCTGCAATAAAAAAAGCTGGTGCTTCCGCTTCAACCCTTCCGGGGATAGCTCTGAATTCAAAGGTCTGGTATAACCCTAACCTTAAAAGTAAAGTATTTACCATACCCGGTCTTGTAGGCCTTATACTGCAAAATGTGACCTTAATGTTGACAGCTTTTGCCCTTGTCCGTGAAAAAGAGCGCAGCACCATTGAGCAGCTCATTGTTACTCCCATCAGGCCAGCAGAGCTAATACTGGGTAAGCTGATACCCTACGTTATTATAGGCTACATGGGTTTCTTGTTCGCCCTTTCACTTTGCATGTTTTGGTTTGGGGTCTACCCCGTCGGCAGTCTTCCCCTGCTGCTGCTTTTGGGTTTCCTCTTTGTGTTCTGTTCACTTTCTATGGGTATGCTGATATCCACCTTTGCCAGGAATCAAATGCAGGCAATGATGGTTATGGTGCTGGTACTGCTCCCCAGCATACTGCTGTCGGGCTTTATATTCCCAAGGGAGTCAATGCCGTTGGCAATCAACCTTATCGGATACCTTATTCCTTTGACCTACTTCCTCGATATAGTCAGGGGCATTATGCTAAAGGGTGTGGGTATAGACTTCCTCTGGCATGATGTAATTGCTCTGTCGGTCTTTACTATAGCCATACTCTCGGTCGCTACCCTGAGGTTTAGAAAGAGCCTTGATTGATATTAATTCCTGTGAAATGTTGGTGTTTGCCTCATCAAGGAATTAGTTTTTAAATGTCTTTTACCTATAGTAATATTGGGGCATAGTAGTATTATGTTTACAATAAGCATGTATAAAAATGGAGTTGTCCTTTATTTTCATAAGACAACTTCTTTTTTATATGCAAAATATGTCGAATAGTGCTGAAATATCAAATTTTGTCATTACATAATAAAGTATGATTTACAAAGCATGGGTTATAGGCTAAAATATACCTGATAGGGGAGTTTCCGAGAGGGGGTGCTTTTAGCACATGGCAATGAATTTATTTATTTTGTTTTTTATTTCTTTCCCAGAGGCAATTTTGGGTTTATACATGATTTTACTATTTGCAGGAGAGAAAAAATATTTATATTTGCTTAATAGAAAAAATGTATTACGTTTTGCGGCTACACTGGCTCTTATGCTTACTGCCTCCTATACCCTTCGCCCTTTGGCTCCTAATGTAGCTGTAAATACTCTATTACATTGTGTGGCTTATATAATTATAATAGGAATAGTATACCGCATGGATATTTATAGAACAGTATTTGCGGTGGTTTTGCTTTTATCTTTTTTCGCAACAGTTGAGAATGGCTATATACCGTTTGTAATAACGTATATTAGTAAAGGTATTAGAGAATTTTACAGTAATAAATTAGTATTATTACTAGTGTCTATTCCAACGCGTATTTTACAGTTGGCTACAATTATGTTTTTACGTAAATACTATATTGTTTTTATAGCTACAAAGTTAAACAAAAGAATTTATACATGGCTAACGGCTATAATGCTATTTGTTTTTTGTATAGATTATTCAGCCTCTTACATGTTTGTTTTGTATTTTAATAGCCTATCGTTTGTACATCAGATTTTTTCTTCTATTGGGTTGTATGCATTAGGAATTATCAATTTTTTAATTCTAAAGCTTGTGTATGAAAATACAAAGTGGACTGTAGGCAGCGCTACTACACAGTATCAGAACTTGGAAAGGAATTCGGAACATATACAGGAGGAAGTATATCGCCTACTACAAAATAATGATATCAATGGAGCTAAAAGGCTCCTTGAAAAAGCAAAAAATAGAGGAATTAAAGGGTAGATTAGGAGGTGTATTTTTATGAAGGTCAAAAGCTTAAAGTTACTTTCAGTCGCAGCCGCTATCTTAACATTATTAGCAGCGGGTATTACATCAAGTGCTAGTTTGGGATGGCTTTATCAGCCTAAAACGCCTAAATGTCTAACCAAATAATGCTTCTTAACTACTGAGTTGTTACCTGTAATACACCAAAAACACCCTTTTATGCTTTATTTAGGGTGTTTTTTCTTTTTATCATCGGATAGTACGGTATTTTTAAAATCCACCATACCATCTACTATCTTTTCTATCGCTCCTATATCCAAATCATTCACCAATATTTTTGAAGCAATACGTACTACCCTCTTAAATCCCTTCACCTCTATAAACGGTATAAGCTCTTCCATCTCAGGATATGGAAGTTTACTATTTACCGAACTGTCGGGACGCTTATAAAAGAATTTAGGTTCTACATTTGCGTAGCTTGCCAATGCCTCAATAATCTGGTTTGCCGGGATAACCCTACCGTTTATATAGCTGTCCATTTCAGATATATCTATTCTGATACCGGTTTTTGCTTCTATATTGCATACAAATTCATTTAAAGATAGATTGTCCATTATGATTTTTATATTGGATGGAATATGTTCAGCACTGATTTTTACATCAGACAGTCCCAGCATAAAGTCCGCTGTTGTGTTGAAGTGTAATGCTAAATTTTTGACATCCTCCAAATCAGGCTGTCTGTCCCCAAGCTCGTATTTCGACACTGCTGCCTTAGTTTTACCCAGTAATTTACCAATATCATCCTGGGTTTCCCCGGTTTTATCTCTTAATTCTCTCAATCGCCTACTGAAAATCGACATAAAAATCTCCCCCAACGCTATATATTATATGATATTTGTATCGTTCGGGCAATATCTTTATTTGCACCAATCAAAGGAGTATGTATGCATAAAAGTAGTTTATGTAAAAAAATGTTTTGGATGATATTGACATAGTACGATATGGATATTATAATAAGGTATACAAAACGGATACTCAGAAAATATATACAGTTAAAGTAGGTGTTAAAATGAAATTAAATATCACAAAACTAGTCCAACTCATGGATAAGTATTGCAATGGCAACTATGCGTATTTCGCCCGTGAATTGGGAGTGGATACCTCTCATCTGCATCGTTTTATAAATAACGGGGTTGGAGGAGGTAAAAAAATGGTAGGCGGTATTATTAAGTTCTGTCAAGGCAAGGGATTGGATTTTAATGAGTATATAGACTTATAACTAAGGCTAGGTTGGAGGGAAATATGTTTAATACTAAGGAAAGAACCTTTCAAATTATATTGACGGCAAACAGCAGGTACTTAAAAAAGTGGATGAAGCTTCTTTGCAGCACCGAAGAATACTACACTACATTTATCGACAGATACCTTGATACATCGGATTTGGAGTATTCCCTATTTGAATTCCAGAGCTATCTGAAATCCATAGGCAGGGGCCAAAATATCACCATAGAGCAAATCAAGGAATGCATAGACCAAAAGAATAAATCACGCCTAAAGGATTTGATGGAAGAAATGCTGCTGGTCCCTGTGGATAGAACCGAATTAAAAAATGTTTTAAGGCTTAAAATGAGGTTTCAGATAGAAGAGTTTATAGAGGAAGTCAAAGAGTACTCCAGCAGGAGATTTGCAAGAGTAATTGAAGAATACTTTCTTTTCCTAAATGAAGCAGGGTAAGCCTTACAGGCTGTTGGTACATTGGTACTTTAGATATATGGCAGCATTTTAACGTCGGCGTTAAGCGGTCATTTCAGGGATACGACCGCTTTGGGGAGGAAACGCCGGTATCGGGCATTCCCAACTACCGGGATTGCCCTTTTCCCTGAGTTTAGATTAAGGGGGTGCGGGGCTATGTCGTTTTAATTTTTCTAGAGGAGGTGGAATTATATTGTGAATATACATTATATTAGTTAAATTGTGGTCGAAGCTGGATTAGTACTGATTTACAATTAAGAAGTACCAAGTTTGACGTGGAAAAAGAATAGTATATAAAAGGAGCAAATTTATTATGATAAGTAAAATATTTCTACCAAAGTCTATCAAAGTATTTTTTTTAGCATCCTGCTCGTTATTGATAGTATCAGTTCTTAGCAATACCGCTTTCGCAGCTTCTACGCAGTATAAAACATATAATACCGCGTCCATAACTCAAACATCTTCATATGAAGGATTCTGGATGAGAGGTACGCTCCCTACGTTGAATCCAAACTGGAAATCTGGAGCTGAAAATAAAATTAATTATGAGTTTTGGTATAATATAAATGATACTGGATGGGTTGAAATGGGTTACCACAATGGATATGCATGGAAAGACAACGGCTATCCTGAGCCAACTTCTTCTTATAGTGGCTGTTTTACATGTATAAGCAGTTCAACGTACGGTTGGAAGGTAGATATTTTTCCTGGCTTAAATTGGGCACCTGGACAAACGCATACACTGGGAGCTATACAAGAGTTTTCTACTTCAGCATGGAGATGGAATACTAAAATGTCAAGTGATGGTACTGTCCTAACTACATATTTAAATGCAGGACCTGCTTCTAGAGGCACTATTGATGCAGGATTAGAATGGGGGGTTTCCGATGGTGCATCCCAGTCTATATCTTTACCAAGTTGGATAAGTGATTTAAACCTTTACAAATTTAATAAGTGGATTACATGGTCAAGCATAGGTGGGGTGTCGTACAATAACTCACATTCAGGAGTAACATCATCCTTTGATTCTAGCGCTAACAAAATAAACTTTAGATAAATTATCAATTGTGGTATAATAATACCATGCCAATATATACCTACTATGCTTTTAAATGGATATGATTATTATAAACATTAAGGAAAGGTGTGTTTTATATGACTAAAAAAGGTGTAATAATTTCTATATCTCTAGTAGCTCTCTTGGCTTTTGGTGCAACAGGGTATACAAAAATGCTTTCCAAGTACGATTCCATAAAGTCGGAGACTCAGAATAAAAAGGAAAGTACTGACCCAGATGGAAAAGTACTTAGCTATGCGGAAGTAAAATATAAAGCTAATAAGGATAAACCTCGTAGCTTTTTCAAGAAAGAAAACGAGTATAGTGGTTCTGTATCGGATGAAGAACTCGCTAAAGAGGGTGGTAAGTACATTAAGAAGGAATTAATGACATATAGGGATTATGTTGATTTTATAGACCCAAATGGTGGGATAAGACATGATATTGACCCTGACCGTATGGTTTGGGTTGTTATAATTAAATATGATAAGACTCATTACATTGATGATGTGCCGGTTGAAAAGGCTATTACTACAGCTCTACGTGACGCTGAAACCGGAGAACTCCTTTCGGTACATGCTAATTCAGAAGACCCCCATGGGTTGGATAAGTTATTAGCAAAAAGGCCCAGAAAGTGAAAAAATATAACTTCAAGAGGTTGGCGATCAGTATTTTAAAAGGAATTTAAACAAATCGCCCACCATACTCTCGCTTGCTACCCTGAAGTTTAGAAAGAGCCTTAATTGATATTAAATTCCTGTTTATATCCTTAGAAATGTTGGTATATAACCATTAGAAGAATATATACCAATGTCTTTAAGGTGGGATTCTTATGAGAAGTAAATTTATATATAAAGCAGTTGTAGGATCAGTAGTTTCTGCACTCGCAATTGCAAATTTAATAATCAAATAGAGTTAAGTAAAAGGGGTGCATTATATACGGCACCCCTTTTACTTAAGCATTTATTCAACTAGCCATAAAGCCTTTGTAAAGAATTGCCTATTAGCCTATAAATGCTCCCTTGACAAACTTACAAATGCCGGAATGCAATCCTTCTCAAGCCACGAAAGTACATATCCTACCAAGTTACCAATGTTTACAGTTATCTTTCCTATACGTTCCCAGACGAAATCAATAGGTATATATAAGAAAGGTAAATTCCGTTTACTTCACTCTATTTCCTAAAGGTAATCCAACAAAGCTTTTCCTTGTGTACATACTAACAAATACAAATCCTAGCACAACAACTAAAGTTGCCATCAGCCCTCCCTCAGGACCGAACGCTCCGCCGTTTAAAATACTGTTTCCATTCAACTTGACACTATATATACTATCCAGGGGCATTCCACTGACAGAAAAGCCAAAGACATTTCCCTGGAAAAAGTTCCATGTTATATGGTACCCCACAGGCAGCCATAAGCTGTTTGTTTTTAGAAACATATAAGCAAATAAAAGTCCTACGAGAAATATATTAATTAGCCCTAGTACACTTAAGTTTGGGTTCATACCGTGCATTAATGAAAATATGACAGAGGATATAATAGCAGGAATCCATCGGCTGCCGTTACTTTGGAGTACTGAAATGCAGTAGGCTCTTGCAAATAACTCTTCATTGAAGCCGACAAATATGAACATTAAAAATCCTGTGATAATAGAAACTGAAATGTTAGGTGTGGAAAATTCATTTATAAGGGATATTGACCCTGAAATCAGTAAAACAGCAAAAACAGCTATCATAGAAGCTGCGCCCAAGAACATTCCATAAGCTAAATCTTTAAAGCCGCTGGATATACTGTTTACACCTATATCACTCATTCGCCTGTGATCCACAATCTTTAGAACTATTATAACCGCTAAAACCATACATAATGTCTGTGCAATGTTTAAAAGATATCCATAGTAGGGGTTTTCCATAAGTTTCCCCATTTGACTCCACAAATTATCAGTAAACCCGCCGTTCCTTTGGTGTACGTCAGCTGCAGCCGCAATTCCGAAAGCAATACTTATAATTACCGTTGATGCTATGAAAAGAAGGATGAAAAACACTAGTACCATTGCTATTCTCCACCCTGCCCTTATCTTATTGTTCTTATTTTTAAATATCATCTTGTAAAATCCCCCTGTTTGTTTATTATAAACCTCTTTGGCTAGTGCTTTTTAACATTACAAATTTCTATTAATTCTAATGTTAAAAATGCACTTCCTTGTTTGATGTGCCTTGCTGCTAGAAACGAATTCTCTTACAAGGCACTAGCGTGTGTTAAAGATAGTTATTGCAAACTATCTTTAATGGTAATGAGTTCTATTTGTACTTTTATACTCATATATTTTATTAAAAATATTATACCATAAAATATATTATCTTATTTCCTAATTTGGGTAAAGGTTACACCTGGTACTCTACATCATAGTTTATGAATGTCAAAATGCTTTGTGAGGTCAAACAGCCATGAGCTATGAGAGGAGAGGTTTGAAATGGTTTACTTTCTTGATATCCTAAAAAACGCACTTGGAATAATATCGGCAACCCTTACGCTGTATGGTGTGCTGAAAAAAAGAAGAAAGGCTCCAAGGAGACGGTCTCGCCCAAATTACATATACATATTCAAGAAGAGAAGAACCGGTTTTTCAACCTAGTTTTGACCCTTTGCATGAGTAAATAGCCTGGATGTATTTCCAGGCCAACTTTTTATGGTATTAACGCTTGCAAATTCAAAGTTACTTCTATCTCTATTCTCTTAATGCTGTCTTTAAAGAAACTAGTTGTTTATGGGTCCACTCTCTCCCATTCTTGATTGCCATAGAAAATATCATACTCCGGTGGGTACGCACATAAAGCAAAATTTATTAAATCATTTTTTTTCATACCTGCTTCACTAAAGTCAATTTTGTCAAGGTTTTCTTTGCTTATTGTTATGCTAAGTCCCATGCTCAGAGGTATAATACGTCCGTCAGCAGTTTTGTTTGCAAAGCTTTGCTCTACTGTAACTGTATTGAAATCGTTTCGCAATTGCATTTCCTTTAAAACTTTCTTGCAGTTTAGCATTAAGCTTTTAGCGGCAGTTTGTTTATCCTGTATTATATCGTTGTATAGATATATAAAGATATCCCTGTCCTGTACACGAATTTTTTCAATTCTTTTTATCCCCGAGCCGGTTTCCCTGCCAAGTTTATCAACTATTACTCTTTCAATACTGAAGCTTATAGCCAGCTTCCCATAGTCCTTCAAAAAAAGCACACCCACCAATGCTATTACAATAGCGGCTATAACAATCCCAAACCAATACCTTTTGAATATTGCAACCGGCATAAGCCCACCCCTATAAAATTATAATCTCCATACTAACATATATAGTTTTTATATACAATTATACTTTATTTTTTTGCCGTACTCTGTTTCAGGAATATAAAAAAGATTCATAGCGGCAGTAAGCAGCTGATGAATCTTTTCGTCAAACCTATTTAAACAGTTATGTTGTTTTCCTTATACAGTATAATTCAGTCCAAAATTATTGTCCCAATAGGTCACACCATTTACAGTATAGGATATGGCAAATTTAAAAGTAGCCTGTGTAGTAGATGTTGGCTTGTAAACATCAAAGTTCCAGACTTCTATACCGCCTTCTGCAGTACTGAGATAGGAAGCATTAACCTCGTTCCATGTCACCCAGTTATCTGTAGTATAACGTACTTTTACTACCTTAGTGCTAGCGATGTTCTTTAAGTATATATTTCCATGGAGACCATAGTTGTCTTTATTGGCATTGCCTAATACAACATTACTTTCTCCAAGAGCTGCCCTGTTTGCGGAATAATATGATAAGGAATAGTTGCTTCCATTGTTGTTATCCCAATAGGTTTGTCCATTCACCACATATTTGACAGCAAATTGAAAGGTTGACGCAGCAGCAGCGCTTGTCTCAAAATACCATCTCTCATAATTACCGCTAGCTGGTGCAGTATATTTTGCAGCAACTTCTTTCCACACACCGTCACCATTTGTGTAGCAGACAACCACACTCTTGTTGTAAGCCAGGTTTTCTACCTGTATGTACCCGTAAATACTAAACTTGGTAGAGGATGCATCCTTAAACTTGGCATAATACAGCTTCACCGGATTTGTTGCTGCCTGCGCTGTTTGGGTAAATGCTCCCGCTCCTGACATGAGTGATATGCATAAAACTATCATAACAGCTACTATGCGAGAAATTGATTTTTGGTTGTTCATTTTTGAACTCCTCCTTACTTTTTTTACTATAATATCATTAATATTCCATTTTGTAAACCGGTTAACTAAAAATAAAAAAATTTTTTTTGCTAAAACAGCCTGGCATTCACCAGGCTGTTTGTTGATCACTATATATTATAATGAGTAATCTGCGCCGAAGTTGTTATCCCAGTAAGTAACTCCATTTACAGTATAGGAGATTGCATACTTGATGGTTGTACCTGCAGGTACGGTTGTAGAGAACCTCCACAGTTCAGTATTGTACTGTACACTGCTGCCGTAGCTTGCACTCACTTCTTTATATGTAACCCAATTATCAGTTGTATAGCGAACTTTCACTACTTTGGTATATGCAAGGTTTTTAACTGCTACACTTCCCTCAAATACTGTTGCACCTGTTGAGTTAATGTACTTTTGTGAATTGTCTAAAACAACATTGCTCTTTTGCATTACATACTTCTGATTGTTCGCATTGCTAAGGTTATAATTGCTGCCACCGTTGTTGTCCCAGTAAGTTGCTCCGTTTACTTCGTACTTGATAGCAAAACTGCAAGTTGCATAGCTTGCACTCTTTGGTGTTTCAAAATACCAGGCCTCATATCCGTCGGAGGCTGTCCTTACATAAGTCGCAGGTACAGTTGTCCAACCAGTGCCATAGTTGCAGCTTACAGTTACCTTCTTATTGGTACCAAGGTTTTGTATTGAGATATGCCCTTTTGTGTAATAAGTTACATAGGGTGGTGTGTTTGTTCCTTCAGCTTTAAGAGTTGCATAATAGAGTTTTACCGGCTCTCCTGCCGCTTCAGCCTTTTGTGTAGGTGCCGTAAAGCCTGCTGCCAAAGACATAGTGATTGCCATCGCAATAGCTGCGATACGTGAAAAGATTTTTTTGTTTTTCATTTGGTGACCCCCTAATTTATTTTCTATGTTTGTAATTATATAGCAAATCTTTTTCTTTGTAAACCGTTTTCCCAATAAAAACAATTGAATATTTTATACTTTTTTTGTGTATTTTGGCTACCATACAAATTCGTTATTTGCGCCAAATATAGCTTTCCAGGGCTGTTTTGCAAGGTTTAGTCCATTATTAATCAAACTTAAACATAATATTAGTATTGCAATATATTTTTTCACCTTATACGCTAAGCAGTTATATTTCTAGCACGAAAACGTTTTCCTAGGCTTATTTGTTTCTGTGTCTTACCCATATCCATAGCATTAAGGCACAAATTCTATACATATTACTCTCCATAACAACTTTATTTGGTCATTCACATTTGCTTAGGAGGTAATATACCCAACAAAAAAGAGCCTTATAAGGGCTCAAATTATAAAGTTTCACATCATTAACCGTTTTGAATTCTTTATTAAAGTAATAATATACCTCTTTCATTACTGTTAAAAGCTACTGTTATTACTATCAGTACTTCCACCGGAATCCCAACCGCCACCACCGAAGCTGCTGTCATTGGAACCGGAATCACTAAAGCTGCTGCTCTCATATCCACTGTCACTATATCTCGATTCATCACTATAGTTGTCATTATAGTCGGTGTTATGTAGTATATCATTGTCTATTGCACTATGATATATAAACCCATTTTGATCAATAGAGCCGTTATTCTCGTCAAATCCGTTATCTTGAGATGTGCCGTATTGACCGTAGGTACCCTTTCCTTCTCCTGAAAAATTAGCTATTATACTAACAAAAATCACAGCTAGAATTATAACAACCAATATAGACATTTCATCCCTCCTTTATATAGCACTATGGAATATTTATACAAATTATCACAAAACTCCTCTTAATTCAATACCTATTGTATTTTTAAGAGTATACTTTCACTATGTAACAGCTATAATAATTAAATAGTTTATTTCCTAATCATATATATAATACTCAGAAAATAATATAATATATATATGAGATACCATAAACCTTATAGCGAGGGGCAATTAGGAATATTCCGTAATACTTTTGATAATTCAGCAGTGTATATATAAATTGCAAAAAAGAATCTACAACGAAGTTCTCCCTAAATCTTTTTTGCAATTTGTTACCTTAAGTTATATTGCCATAATCAAATGTTTCCTTGTAATATCATTATCGCAATTTATATAGCACATTCAATGCAGTTTGTTAATTTCCCAGATTCATCAATTTTAGATACCTGGAGAGAAGCTTATGTTTATACTTATTTCTGTCACAACTTGCTTGCTTATATTAATCTTTATGGTCCATGCAATAATTACTAACAATATAAATAAACAGTATAACGGATATTGCTGCAGTAAAAACTGCTCTCTATGCGGGGATGATAGCTGTATGCTTAATAATAGCTCAACCGACAGCTTATAATCCCTTTCCTTTATTTAGCTTCTAGGCTCTAACTACTGTCTTTTAAAATAAGAAATCAGGTAAACCGTTAAAGATCTACCTGACTTCCGTATATAATTTGTCAATATTATATACTTAGCTGTACATTTCCTCACGAAGCTTTGCAATATCTTGATTTTCAATATATTCATCATAGGACATTTGTCTGTCAATTACTCCCTTTGGAGTAATTTCAATTATCCTGTTGGCTACCGTTTCAACAAGCTGGTGGTCATGAGATGTAAACAGGATAGTCCCTTTAAAATTTGTCATACCGTTGTTAAGAGCAGTTATAGATTCCAAATCAAGGTGGTTTGTAGGCTCATCAAATATGAGAACGTTCGCACCTGACAACATCATTCTTGAGAACATACAGCGTGCTTTTTCGCCTCCCGAAAGAACACTGGCTTTTTTAAGGGCTTCTTCCCCTGAGAAAAGCATTCTGCCAAGCCATCCCCTGATAAACGTCTCTGTCTGGTCTTTTGAGAATTGACGAAGCCAATCTACCAGTGCTAAATCCACACCTTCAAAGTAAGGGGTGTTGTCCTTAGGATAATATGCTCTTGAAGTAGTTATACCCCAGTTGTATTCACCGCTATCGGCCTCAAGCTCACCTGCAAGTATTTTAAACAGTGTACTTTTTGCTATACCATCGGTTCCTACAAAGGCTATTTTATCCCCTTTATTTACTACAAAGCTCACATCGTTAAGAACCTTCTGTCCCTCTATGGTTTTACTTATACTTTTAACAAACAGTAAATCGTTTCCAACTTCTCTATCAGGCTTGAAGTCAATAAACGGATACTTCCTTGATGAAGGCTTAATGTCCTCAAGAGTGAGGTTTTCAAGAAGCTTCTTCCTTGATGTCGCCTGCTTGGACTTAGACGCATTAGCACTAAACCTCTGTATGAACTCTTGGAGTTCCTTTCTTCTCGCCTCAACCTTTTTATTGGCTTCCTTCATCTGCCTTAAAATCAGCTGACTGGACTCATACCAGAAATCATAGTTACCGACAAACAATTGGATTTTTCCAAAATCAATATCGGCTATATGAGTACACACCTTATTTAAAAAGTGCCTGTCATGGGAAACTACAATGACAGTATTTTCAAAGTTTGCAAGGAAGTTTTCAAGCCATGTTACAGACGCAATATCCAAGTGGTTGGTAGGCTCGTCCAACAGCAAAATGTCCGGATTTCCGAACAATGCCTGTGCAAGCAGTACCTTTACTTTTTCATTACCCTCAAGCTCTCCCATCTTCTTATTGTGAATCTCTTCTTTAATCCCAAGACCATTTAAAAGTGTAGCAGCATCGGACTCTGCTTCCCATCCGTTCATCTCGGCAAATTCGCCTTCCAACTCTGACAGTCTGATACCGTCTTCTTCAGAAAAATCAGGCTTTGCATAAAGCTTTTCTTTTTCCTCCATGATGGTAAACAGTTTGCTGTGTCCCATCATTACCGTCTTGAGCACCTCATGCTCATCATATTCAAAGTGGTTCTGTTTTAACACCGTCATTCTTTTACCCGGTTCAATTATTACATCGCCCTTACTTGGCTCTATATCTCCTGAGAGTATCTTCAGGAAAGTAGACTTTCCTGCACCATTGGCTCCAATTAATCCATAGCAATTTCCCGGGGTGAATTTTATATTAACGTCTTCAAATAATGTACGTCCGCCAAATCTTAAAGTTACACCATTAGTACTTATCATTTTGCTTACCTTCTTTCTCTATTAAATAACTCGCATATTATAACATATTGTAGAAAAGTAGTCTAATACTACTTTGTTATTTTTGAATTTATAATAAAGAAATAGCAACATAAAAACGTTGTTGATTATTTCTTCAACATCGGATTAAACTTGTAATTGCCGTAATTAAGGTAAATAACAAAGTAGTACTAATATATATCAAAATTTATTATGTTAAAAATTATATTTAAATGCTAATATTGATTAATAGGCATAATCAGTACATATAATAAGTATACTGCACCAAACTTTTTAAATATGGTGGTGTAATAATGAAAAAGCTATTAATTTCTCTAGGAGCAATTGTATTAACAATACTAATTTCCATTACCTCCACGCTTTTCTGGGACAAGGTGCTTTCGGAAAATGATTTGTCCTCCATCCCTCAAAAGCAGCCAAACGAAGAAAAGGTTAACCAAATAGTTGCTAGCTCTCCACCAAAAAAGACGGTTACTTTCTCTTTTGGAGGGGATGTGTTGCTTGCTGACCGTGTAGGCAATCTAATAAAACAGCATGGCGACGGTTATATTCTCTCAGATGTAAAGCCAGTCCTTCAGAGTGCTGACATTGCAATGGTCAACTTTGAATCCCCCATAAGTACAAGAGGAGTACGAGAAAAAGATAAACAATATACCTTTAGGGCCAGACCTGAACATACCTCTGAATTGACTTCTGCGGGCATAGATATAGTAACCCTTGCCAACAATCATGTTCTTGACTTTGGCATAGACGCTTTACTCGACACTTTCCAAAATCTTGATAAACACGGCATTTTATATGCCGGGGCAGGACGGGATATTATGAGGGCAAGCGAGCCGGTATTTATCACTAAGAATGACACCAAGGTCGCTATTATTGCCTCCAGCCACGTCATACCCTTTTCAACCTGGGCAGCAGGGGCAAAAAAGCCCGGAGTCGCAACTACCTACAACCCATCAAGAATCAAAGAAGAAATTGCTAAAGCCAAATCCCAAGCAAATGTAGTCGCAGTATATGTCCATTGGGGAATAGAAATGAAGGAAAAGCCGGTTAATTACCAAAAAAATCTAGCTAAACTGTACATCGATGAAGGCGCGGATATAGTGATAGGCTCACACCCCCATGTGCTGCAGGGGCTTGAATTTTATAAGGGAAAAATTATTGCATATAGTCTTGGTAACTTCGTTTTCACCAACTATAAAAAGGACACAATGATTTTGAATATTGAGGCTGAAAAGGGTAAAATAAATGAGGTAAAGCTTATTCCATGTCAAATTAACAACTGCAAGCCCTATCTAGTAAAGGATACACAACGCAGAGAGGCGATCCTTGAGAAGGTTGAATCAATTTCCTTTGATGTAGATATAAATGCCAAAGGAATAGCTGTTCCCAAAAGTAAATAAAATCTTTATCACTATATAAATAGCTGTTTTGTCCGTTTGTCGGACAAAACAGCTATTTTAAGTACTCCTTAAACCTTTCAGCTTCCAGCTTAAGCAAAAATTGCTGGTATGCACTCTTTTCCATTAGCGCGTTCTTGAGGTTTTTTTCTGCCATATGTATATTCCTATCAGGTGAATTATTGCTTATATCTATATACACCCTATTATCGTCTATGTTCCATGAATACTTAATCTTTCCTGCAGCCCTCAGGTATTTAAGCCCGGCTTTTATGATGGTCTCTTCCACGCATAGTCTTGATGCAAGTGTCTCTAACTGAACTCTCCCATCATCGTTGTTTATAATGTACTTTAAAGTGCTCATTAGGTTCATTACAAACCCCTTAAAAGAATAGTCGGGCAGTACCGAAAAATTCAGTACTATATTTTGCGGATTAACCAGTGAAACCAACTCTCGAAAGATAGCAGTGTTTGTCGGGGTTGAAAGCAGCAACAGATTGTCCGCCTGTTTCAGACCATATCTATCGACAGTTCCTTCTATAGGACACGCTGAATTAAGCCCTTCATAGAAAACAACCGCACCTTTATACTGAGATATAATATTCATTATACTCTTTCCTCTGCAGTCAGTAAAACCCCCTTCAAAGGCTTTGACCATCTTTCCGCTTGATTCTATGATATAGTCCAGCGTAAGCTGAAGCTGAGAATTCCCCCTGTATGTGTTTCTGCCTATTTTATAAGTAATATCAAAAACCTTACCCTGAAGGTTTGTATCCCCTCCAAACCACTTGACCGCAGGAATTCTAATGTTATTTTCCCCCGCCAACACCATAATGTGATGGTTTTTTTCGGTTTTTCTATCACTTACAACCGAAACATTCCTTGCAGTAAATACTGGGGCCTCAAAACCTTCTCCATAAGGTCCTGCACTGCATAGCCTTTCGTACAACTCCTCATTCACACCGCCAACATCCAGCTCCCTATCCACATCCACAGTAACAGTTGAGCTTATGGAATACCTCTTCTCCGCTGCTCGTTCTATCTCTTCAGCGAAAGCTTCAAGATCTTCACGTCTTAGTGAAAGTCCCGCGGCCGCTGAGTGACCGCCAAACTTCAACAGCTTACTGCTACATTCTTTAATCAGCTCGTAAACATTTATTTCATCTATAGAACGTGCAGATCCTACTACCGTACTGCCATCCTCTTTCATAGACAGTAGTATTGCCGGCTTTTTGTATGTCTCGCATATTTTACCTGCTGCTATACCGATTATACCGTGGTGCCAGAATTCATTGAACAGTACCAGAACCGTTTTATTCTTTTTCCTGTTTTCAACCATGTCTACAGCCTGTTCTATAATCTCCTGCTGCACTCTTTTGCGCTCTCTATTGAGAATGTCTATTCTTTCAGCCATGCTTCTTGCGTAATGGCTGATATTACATAAAAATAGCTCTACAGGAAGCTTCGCAGTATCCATCCTGCCCGCTGCATTTATTCTTGGGGCAATCTGAAAGGCTATATCCTCCTCATTAGTCAGTTTACTGTTTTGTTCAATTACTGCAAAAAGCTCCTTCAAACCTACCCTTTCGGTATTAAACAGTCTGGGCAGAGCTTTCTTCAGAAGATATCTGTTTTCGCCGTTCAAACTAACTACATCAGCTACCAGTGATAACGCAAGCAGGTCTAAAAACTCCTTGGATTTTTCTTGCTGATTGTAGTGCTGGAGTAAAGCAAGGCACAAAAAATACGCCATTGCACAGCCGGAGATATTCCTCGCTCTATGTCCTTCTGCCAGTAGCTTAGGGTTTAAGATAATCTCTGTAGGTGGAAGGTTATCGGGAATATTATGATGGTCTGTGATAATGACATCCATCCCCAAGTCTTTTGCAAGAGCTATTTCATTACTGTTGGATATACCACAGTCACAAGTGATTACTAGAGAAACTCCCCTTCCTGCCATACCTCGTATTACTTCTTCATTCATTCCGTACCCCTCGGTGAACCGATCAGGGACATGGTAAATCACGCTGCTTGTGAAAAAATTCAGGCATTGAACCAATGTAGCGGTACTGGTTACTCCATCAACGTCATAATCACCGTATACCGCAATCAATTGCTTTGACTCGATAGCCTCTACAATTCTTTGTATGGCCTCATCCATATATGGAAATTCAGATGTTTCCGTGGGTATATAAAACTCTTCATGCAACATTTGCCTGATAGTATCAGCACTTGTATATCCTCTGTTATAGAAAATCTTTGCAATCAGTTCATCACCATCAGCGGCTTGCACAATTTCCTGAGGAATTTTCAGATTTTGATTAAGGATGTTTATTTTGATATTCATACATAGCTCCCGGCTCGAATTGATTTATGCAATAATGTATATATTATAGCATTATATCTGTCTAAACCGAAAGTATTATAGACAAGACTTCCCTAGATGAAATAGAATCAGAAAAAGAGCCCATAATGATCTACGCTACAGCTAATGCAGATTCCTACATACCTGCAAACAATCTTTCGACTGCCTACAAGCATTACGGGACCTACACCAACCTTTGCTCGACTATCAAAGATACCTTAGAAGCCTGCTGCAATCTCTTGACTGCAACAAACCTCCAGCTAATTAGAAGCGAGAAATTAGAGGTGAGAGGTTGAAAAACCCCAAACATAAATTCCTTTCTAGTTCGCCTGCGGAACCCTTGATAATCTTAGCTCGAATACTATACATCCCTTTTGACCATACTGCAATATTTAGTACTGCAGTACAGCCTTACAAGACATATAATACTCTTCCCGCCGGCTAATACCAAGCCTAAGTCGGACCCGATACCAACCTTTGGTCGACTATTACAGAGCCTTGCAGCAATTCAAAAAACAAAACCGCTGAACAACCAAACACAACCAGCAAGGTTATGACGCTGTAGGAGACCCTGCAATAATCTTTGCTCGACCACCATGAACCCTTGTGCTATTATTGTGTCCGCAATAGGTTTAAATATTAGAGGAATTTTTAAACAAATTAATTATGCATACTAAGCTGCTCATTGATTTTTTTTGTCCCCAAATATCCTACTAAAATCCCACCTATCAACAAACAATCCATAAGTACTACATTAGGTTCCTCATAATTCCCTCTGAACAATACCCCTAAAAGAAGACCAAGACATATAGCAACGCCCCATTTCAGGACAGGTAAAAGCTGTTTGAACATAAGGACATTGCCTGTATTTTCTACTCTGTTATTTATAAAAGCCCTGCTTCCTATAAGGCAAAATACTAAAGCAAGGATTGCCAATATAAATATCTTTAACATAAAATCATTATAAACATAACTGCCGTAGTCACTTTGAGTTTGTGGCTGCACATACTCAGGGTCGGGTAGGAAATAGATGGTTAGTACTCTTCCCACTCTATACATATTCTCAATAAACCAGTGATTGTACTTCAAACCAAAGTTAGCACTTATAAACTCTCTAAGCATATCCAACACCACAAAAGGCACTGCAAAAACTATAGGACCTACCACACCGGCAACTATACTGTTACCCATCAATGCCTGTGTAAGCATTAATCCGCTGTAGTATGCCATAAATAAAAACATATTTATAGCGACCCACTGAATTACTATGTAGTAAGGTTCATCTATAAAATTAATATTATTAAAGTAAAACATCGTAAGAATACCCAAGGCAATTATGAAAGTCCCACAGATAATCCCCATGCCGACTATCCATTTTGCAGCAAATATCTGTATACGCGTATATGGAAGCGAAAATACAAGGCTGCTTGTTGAACCTTTTCTATCATGGTAAAATATTACTACCGCAAGGAAGGCTACAAGTATAATCATAAACATATAAAAATCATCTCTAGCCCTGCCGCCTAAAAGGTGTTGACTGAGCCAATTTTTTGAGGCACTTACAAAATGCTCATGGTTTTGTTTCTGAGAAATTTTCAGATAATCCATATTGTCCATAATACCAATGATCTTGGAAAACACTATACCCAAAACCATAAGAAGGCCTACCCATCGAGCGCTTCTCCATTCCTTATACAGCAGAGGCTTCTGAAACAAACCGACCATTTTCATTTCCCTCCTTAATAGAATAAATCAGCATATCCTCCAGACTTAGGTCTATCTCCTCCACAAACATCGCACCCTTTGACATAAGCCTTTTTACCAATTCCTCTGAATGGCGCTTTGTAATTATATAATGCACCCGTCCTATGGATTCTACTGTCATAACATCATCCCAAGTGGAAATCTCTGCTGGGATATTACTTTTAAAAACCACCTGGAGCTTTTTCATACTTGTCTTGATACCGTCAACTGAATTCACATACTGGATATGGCCTTGTTTTATTATAGCGATTTCATCACAAAATCTTTCAAGATCGCTTAAATGGTGTGAAGAAATGATTACGGTGGTACTACGCTCCTCCACTTCCTCCAGTAAAAGCCTGAAAACTTCTCTTTTTGCCAGCGGGTCCAAGCCTGATGTAGGTTCATCCAAAATCAAGTATTCGGGACAGAAGCTTAAATTGAGCATAAGTGAAAGCCTCATTTTCATTCCCTTTGACAGTTGTTTTATTCTCCTGTCTTTCGGGATAGTAAATACCTTATTGAGTTGCTCAAACCGTTCTTCCGAAAAGGACGGATAGGCCATCTTATATAGGCTCACCATATCTTTGATTTTATAGAACGTAAAATACTGGTTCTGGTCGGCAACATATCCTATTTTCTGTTTTACCAAGGGGTTCTCAAAAACCTCTTTCCCATCAAATAATACACTCCCTTTTTCAGGTTTGTATATTCCGGTAAGACACTTTATAAGGCTTGTTTTCCCCGCACCATTTTCTCCTACCAGTCCGAATATTCCCTTCTTACTTATCTTAAGATCAATATCCTTAAGTACCTGTTTTTCTCCAAGGGTTTTGCTTAAACAATTGACTTCAATCATCGTTATTTCACCTCTATCCTAATTCTTTGTATATATCATCAAGCATTTTAACAACATCCTGCTTTCCCATGCCCATGTAGTGAGCTTCAATAGCAATCTTTTTTATTTGTCCCTTAAGAGATTCCAGCTTTTCGTCATCAACTCTGGGCTTATAGTTTACCGCCACAAATGTCCCCCTCCCCCGTATTGTCTCTATTGCTTTTTGCCGCTCCAATTCCTGATAGGCTTTACTCACAGTATTGGGATTAGCCATGATAATAGATGATAGTTCTCTTACCGAAGGAATTTTATCTCCTGGCTTTAAAATACCCTTGATAATCATTTCTTTGAACCCTTCAACAATTTGCTCATAAATAGGTTTGCTGCTGCGGCCGTCAATTTGTATCAATATTACACCCCCTCACTATGCGCCCTAAGTGTATTATACGAACTAGTACACTGAATTATAATCTAATTTTACCTATATGTCAAATAATTCTATATATTGGTGGAGGTATATAAAAACTTTCTTTTTAGAGTGGTCTATAAATGCACTGTATATCAAGTATAGTTATCATGTAAACAATGTTACTTTATTAGTATTTTGACCATTGTAGTTTACTACGTGGCGGACTTCTTTGCGCATATGTTAAATCAAATAAAAAAGGGACTGTTACACTACGGAAAAATAGCACACTATATTGAGCTATTTTTCCGTAGTGTAACAGTCCCTTTCAATGATTATCTATATTATGCTTTACATACTTTAACTTTTGTTATTCTCTTATCATCTATGCCTTCTACTTTAAAAACAATATTATTAAACTCAACTACTGGTTTTTCTTCTTCCTTTGGTATCCTACCTAACTGTCCAACAACAAAGCCGCTCAAAGTTTCATAGTCTTGATTAGGTAAGTCGGCATCCAAAATATCAATTACTTTATCTAGGTTAACTGTTCCATCTATAATAAACGTATTGTCATCGATTTTTTCAACTTCCCTTTCTTCTTCATCATACTCATCAAAAATATTCCCTACGATCTCCTCCATCAAATCTTCTAAGGTAACAATTCCAGCAGTGCCTCCGTATTCATCAATTACAATAGCCATATGGATTTTGCTTTTCTGCAAATCTTTAAATAGTTCATCGGTCTTCTTAGATTGTGGCACATAGTAAGGCTGACGGATTATCTCCTTTAAGCTAAAAGATTCAGAAGATTTTCCACTTACATAATGAAGTAAATCTTTTATATGGAGAATACCTACTATATTATCAATCGCTTCGTCAAATACGGGCATACGTGTGAATTTTTCAGATAGCGCCAACTTCATTACTTCATCTAGCGTAGTATTAAGTGATACGGCTATAATATCCGTTCTATGTGTCATGATTTCTGATACTAAAGTATTATCGAATTCAAATATATTGTTTATCATTTCTTTCTCTGTACCTTGTATAACACCTTTTTCCTGTCCAACATCCACCATCATGCGAATTTCTTCTTCGGTAATTTTTTCTTCATCAGCGTCAGGGTTTCCACCAAAAAGCCGGATGATACAGTTAGTTGACAAGGTTAATAGTCGTACAAACGGGCTTGTGATACGTGCTAAAAAGTCAATTGGTTTTACAGTAAACATAGAAATTGCTTCCGGATTTTGCATAGCAAGCCTTTTGGGTACAAGCTCACCTAATACTAATTGGAAATAAGCGAGGACGATAGTAATTAATGCAACTGAAACCAACTTTATTACTGACTCATCTACAGGTAAGCCTGCTGACTTTACCAAGAGCGTTAATTTATCGGCAAAACTTTCAGCAGCAAAAGCACTTGCCAAAAGGCCGGAAAGAGTTATACCCACTTGAATAGTCGATAAAAATCTGGTTGGCTCATTGATAAGGTTTTGTAGAATTTTGGCCTTTTTATGGCCTTTCTCAGCCATTCTTTTAATTTTATTATCATTTAATGAAATTATTGCAATCTCGGAAGAAGCAAAGAATGCATTGACCCCAACTAGTACAAACAAAAATATTATCTGAAATATCAGACTACTGTCCATTTATTTTCTCCTTTCAAATATATAAACGCATATTTCGATAAGCAAATAGACAGCAACTATTAAGGTCTTAAATGAAGAAAGAGCATAAAGTTTGTAGTTCGAGAGCACTTGCGAAAATGCTTGATAAGAATAGAGTAATAAATCGGTTGGTCACTGTTACTACTACTATGATGATCATCCATTAAATTAAATTCACTTCCTTTCTGCATTGAATTTAAGTAAAACTATACTATAGAAAACATTTACTGTCAAAGGAACACATACTAAGCATATTGCTATCTTCCAAAGAATACTCGGAATATTTCTTAAATTCTTATCATATCCCTTGATAACTCTATTTTACATCTAACAATAGAAGGCACGTATAGTATATTCAATTTTATACAATTTACCTTTTATCTATTCCTAAATGAATAACAAAACTTGTAATTTGGCTTATATATAGCTACTTATAAATATTTCTGTGAAGAGAAGAGTTGACAATGCTTCCGGATAGTTTTGGGCTTTAGTTTGTTATGCAACCTTACCCAGCATACATATGCCTAATGTGATTTCTGTTCGTCAGACCGGAAGTTTGCCTTAAGCTTCCTTCAGATTCCACCTCGCAATGGACACCCTTGCTTTCAGCTATGCACTTGGCACTATCAACCTGCGCTCGGGACTTTCACCTGTTAGATTGCGCCCATGCTGGGCACACATAAAACAAAGCCCTATGGTTTGTACCATAGAGCCTTGGTATAAATCTGGCAGAGACCTACTTTCCCGGGACGCGACCGTCCAAGTATCATCGGCACTGAGAAGCTTAACTGCCGTGTTCGGTATGGGAACGGGTGTGACC
>JAOAEJ010000023.1 GCA_026416815.1 Clostridia bacterium
GGTTTTATAGAAGGTGTAGATGAATTTGACCCGCTGTTTTTCAATATTTCACCTCGTGAAGCGGAAATTATGGATCCTCAAGAGCGTTTGTTTTTAGAATGTGTTTTCGAAACCTTGGAAGATGCGGGATATACCAGGGAAACCCTCAGTCGGTACCGGGGCTCCGGTATGGAAGGAAATGTAGGGGTTTATGTAGGAGTGATGTATGAGGAGTATCAGCTCTACGGAGCCCAGGAGCAGATTATGGGCAGGCCGGTTGCTCTTGGCGGAAGTCCGGCGTCTATAGCCAACAGGGTGTCATATTTCTGCAACTTTCATGGACCCAGCATGGCTGTGGATACCATGTGCTCCTCATCCCTGACTGCCATTCATTTGGCTTGCCAAAGCTTGCAGCAAGGAAGATGTAAGCTTGCTATTGCAGGAGGAGTCAACGTTTCAATTCACCCCAACAAATATCTGATGCTGGGGCAGGGCAAGTTTGTATCGAGCAAGGGGCGCTGTGAAAGCTTCGGAGAAGGGGGCGACGGCTATGTTCCCGGAGAAGGCGTAGGTGCCATTTTACTCAAACCCATGTCAATGGCCATTTCCGACGGGGACAACATTTATGGAATAATCAAGGGGACTGCCATAAATCACGGCGGAAAAACAAACGGGTACTCGGTTCCCAACCTGAATGCTCAGGCTGGTGTCATAGGGGAAGCATTAAAAGAGGCGGGAATTGACCCCAGAACCATAAGCTATATAGAAGCTCATGGTACCGGGACTTCTCTGGGGGATCCCATTGAAATTGCGGGCTTGACCAAAGCCTTTCAGGAGTACACCAAAGACAAGCAATTCTGTGCAATAGGTTCTGCAAAGTCCAATATTGGCCATTGCGAAAGCGCAGCAGGTATTGCGGGGGTGACTAAAGTGCTGCTTCAGCTCAAACACCGACAGCTGGTGCCTTCACTGCATTCCGAGATATTGAATCCCAATATTGATTTTAGCAATACACCGTTTGCAGTACAGAGGGAGCTTGTAGAATGGAAACGGCCTGTGGTTGAGATTGACGGCAAAGTCAGGGAATATCCGAGAAGGGCCGGTATATCATCCTTCGGTGCAGGGGGGTCCAATGCTCATATACTGATTGAGGAATATACTTCCAAAGATTTGGAGAAAACCCCAATTGCCACCCATACTCAGAACACGGCTATTGTCGTGTTGTCGGCAAAGAATGAAGAACGGTTAGAAGAGCAGGTACAAAGGTTGGTTACTGCAATCAGGGGGGGGCAGTTTACTGATGCAGATCTGCCGCATATGGCTTACACGCTTCAGGTGGGACGCGAAGCCATGGAAGAGCGTCTTGCTGTAACCGCAGATTCTATCAAGGAGCTGGAGGAAAAATTAGAGAATTATATCTGTGGCGGTAAAAGCATGGAAGGATTGTACCGTGGACAGGTAAAACGAAATAAGGATACTTTGTCTGTTTTTAATGCGGATGAAGACCTGCAAAAGGCGGTTAATGCATGGATAGCAAAGGGGAAATATGCCAAACTTATTGAACTTTGGGTCAATGGTGTGATTTTTGATTGGAACAGGCTGTACGGGGAAACTAAACCCCTCCGAATTAGTCTGCCCACATATTCTTTTGCCAGAGAACGCTACTGGATGCCTGAAAACAAGGTGCAATCAGCAGTCGGCACTGCAACCGTTATAAACGAAATTCACCCGCTGCTGCACCAAAACACCTCCAACTTTTCAGAGCAGCGGTTTACATCCATATTTACCGGGCAGGAGTTTTTCCTGTCGGATCACATTGTGAAGGGACACCTGATATTACCTGGGGTGGCTTATCTTGAAATGATCCGGGCTGCAGTAGATAAATCAATAGATGGTTTTGAGGCAAATCAGACAGGGATGCTCCTCAAAAATGTGGTATGGGTACGCCCCATCACCGTAGGAGATCAACCGATCAAGGTACATGTGGGACTCTTACCAGGAGATGGTAGAGAGATTACTTGTGAAATATACATCGAGACAGATAATGCTGGTACCGAGCCTGTGGTGCACAGCCGGGGAAGTGCGGTGCTGATTCCGGAGGCAGAAGCACCGGTTTTGGATTTATCCGACTTGCAAACCCGATGCAGTAGGGGAACCCTATCATCCGGTCAATGCTATGAGTTTTTTAAGTCCGCCGGTCTCGAATATGGTCTAGGATACAGGGGTATTGAAAAAGTACATATCGGAACAGATCAAGTGTTGGCAAAGCTTTCCCTGCCATCTTCGGTTTCCAATACCCAAAGCCGGTTTGTTCTTCATCCAAGTTTGATGGATGCAGCCATTCAGGCGTCAATCGGTTTAATGATGACCCATGTAGATAACGGCAGTAAAGCTGCTGTAAAACCGGCTCTGCCTTTTGCCCTGGAAGAGCTGGAGATTTTGGGAGGGTGCACCTCCTCCATGTGGTCACTGGTGAGACCTTGCCCCGGAAACAAAGCCGGGGATCAAATACAGAAGCTTGATATCGATTTGCTTGATGAGGAAGGCAAGGTCCGTGTACGGTTGAAGGGACTTTCATTGCGGATTCTGGAAGATAAAGCCGATTCGGTAGGAACGACGGAAAGTACAGGAACATTAATGCTTCATCCTTGCTGGAAGGAAGAAGTTATTATATCTAAAGCCACCGCCCCCGAATATGTTCAGCATATTGTCATGCTCTGCGAAAACGTTGGGATTTCGGTGGACAGTATGGAACCCCTCATGAACCATGTGCACTTTATCACTCTTGAGTCGGAACAGAGAGACATAGAGAAGCAGTTCAGTGATTATGCTGTGCAAGCATTTGAAGAACTTCAGGGCATACTTAAGGACAGGCCTTCAGGCAATGTATTGATCCAGATGGTAGTATCCGCACGGGAGGAACGCCAGCTCTTCTCAGGACTCTCTGCATTATTGAAAACAGCACAATTGGAGAATCCCAAACTTATGGGACAGCTGATCGAAATAGAAACAGATGCAGATTGGCAAAGGATAAGGCAGATACTGAAAGAGAACAGCCAAAGTCCTACCAGCAGCCATGTCAGGTACAGGGATGGCAAACGGTATGTGGCCGGTTGGAGCGAAGTTGAAGCTTCACAGGAAGCGGAGCATATTCCTTGGAAAGACCGGGGTATCTATTTAATCACTGGAGGAGCCGGAGGGCTGGGACTCATTTTTGCGAAAGAAATTGCGGATAAGGTCAAGAACGCAACCCTTGTTCTCACGGGAAGATCTTTACTTAATGAGGATAAAGAAGCCGTGTTGAAGGAACTGGAAGCCTTATGCGCTAAGGTTGAGTACAAGCAAGTGGATGTCACTCATAGTACGGCGGTAGACCTCTTGGTTCAAAGCATACTGGAGGAATACGGCGGCCTTGACGGTATCATTCATAGTGCCGGAATAACCCGGGACAACTTCATTATTAAAAAGACAAGAGAAGAGCTGCTGGAAGTCCTGGCACCAAAGGTCACTGGACTGGTAAATATGGATAAGGCAAGTAAGGACCTACCCCTTGACTTTTTCATTCTCTTTTCCTCAATGTCAGGAAGCCTGGGCAATGTAGGCCAGGCAGACTATGCAGCCGCCAACGCCTTTATGGACGTATACGCAAAGTATCGCAGCACCATGGTGGCATTGAAAAAACGGCAAGGTCAGACGTTATCGATCAATTGGCCTCTTTGGAAAGAGGGAGGCATGCACATTAGCGAAGAAAATGAAAAGATAATGAGGCAAAAGACAGGTATGACTGCAATGCAGACAGTAACAGGTATCAGGGCGTTGTACCGGGGACTGGCCAGTGAAAAAGAACAAGTCATGGTAATGGAAGGTAATGTTGTTCAAATGGGGAAAAATTTGACTTCGGAGGCTGCATACGATGTTTTACATTCCGAGAAAGCTTCAAAGGATTCCAATATGGTAGCAGGGAGTGGTACAGAAAGCCTGATGGACAAAGTACAGGCAGATTTAATGCAAATGGTATCTAAAGCTCTCAAGGTTAAACTCAATGATATTGAGCCGGATACCGAACTTAATGAGTACGGATTTGATTCCATCACGTTTACCGAATTTGCCAATAAACTTAATGACCAATACAAACTCGATTTAACCCCCACAATATTTTTTGAATATACAACCCTCCACAGTCTTGTGAAGCATTTAGTAGAAGAATACCGGTCTGCGTTTGCATTGAAATTTGATGAGCCTCAAAGGACTGAGGTTCGGGTGTCAGCGGTGGAAGGCAATGGGCAAGAACCGGCAGAAGTGAGCCTGCCCTCCATAAAAAGCAGCTCCCGTTTCCGTCAGTCAATGGTTCTAAACAGGTCCGAAACCCGGACAACTGGTCCTGAACCAATTGCAATTATCGGAATGAGCGGTAGATTCCCAATGGCTGAAGATATAAACCAATTTTGGCAGCAACTACTGGGAGAGAAGGATTGTATTACCGAAATTCCTAAAAACCGTTGGGATTGGAGAGCATATTACGGCGATCCTTCAAAAGAAGCAAATAAAACAAATATTAAATGGGGCGGATTTATTGACGGAGTTGATGAGTTTGACCCGATGTTCTTCGGTATTTCCCCAAGGGAAGCCGAACTTATGGACCCTCAGCAGCGCCTATTGATGGTTTATGCCTGGAAAGCAATTGAAGATGCAGGTTATTCTCCACAAAGTCTCTCCGGAACAAAAACGGGAATTTTCGTAGGGACTGCGGGTAGCGGTTATAGCGGACTGGTTTCCAGGGCCAATATAGCAATTGAAGGTTATTCTTCCACCGGGATGGTTCCTTCGGTAGGACCAAACCGCATGAGTTATTTCCTAAATATCCACGGACCCAGTGAGCCTATTGAAACTGCATGTTCCAGTTCGTTGGTCGCCATTCACCGGGCAGTGGGTGCCATTGAAGACGGAAGCTGTGATATGGCCATCATTGGTGGAGTTAATACGATAGTGACTCCGGACGCTCATATCAGCTTCAGTAAAGCCAGTATGCTGTGCGAGGACGGGCGGTGTAAAACCTTTTCGAATCAGGCCAATGGTTATGTTCGAGGCGAAGGTGTAGGAATGCTCTTCCTGAAAAAGCTTAAGGATGCAGAAAAAGCAGGAGATCATATTTATGGAGTAATCCGGAGCACAAGCGAAAACCACGGAGGCCGTGCTAACTCTCTGACGGCGCCAAACCCAAAGGCACAGGCTGAATTGTTGAAAACTGCTTATACCAAAGCCGGTATAGATCCAAGGACTGTCAGTTATATTGAGGCCCACGGCACAGGCACCGAGCTTGGTGATCCCATTGAAATCAACGCTCTGAAGACAGCTTTCAAAGAGCTGTACCAGACTACCGGAAATCCGCAGATCACAAGCGTGCATTGTGGATTGGGCTCAGTGAAGAGCAATATCGGCCATTTGGAACTTGCTGCGGGAATCGCAGGAGTGATCAAGGTCTTATTGCAGCTCAAACACAAAACTCTGGTCAAAAGCCTTCACTGCGATACTGTAAATCCATATATCCAGCTTAAAGACAGTCCGTTTTATATAGTTCAGAAAACAAAGGAATGGAGCAGCTTAAAAGATGATCAAGGAAAAAACATTCCCCGTCGGGCCGGCGTGAGTTCCTTCGGGTTCGGGGGCGTTAACGCCCATGTGGTCATTGAAGAGTATGTTGCCGGGGAGCAAATAACGGTACCAGTAGCAGTCAATACTCAGGACCCTGCTATTATCGTGCTTTCGGCCAGGGATGAAGCACAACTCAAGGGGCAGGTAGAGCAGTTACTGTCTGCTATAAAAGAGCAGCAGTTTTCCGACTTAAGCCTGACTCAAATAGCCTATACCCTCCAGGTAGGACGTGATGCTATGGAAGAACGATTGGCTGTGGTTGTAGAATCCATAGAACAGCTTCAGGAAAAACTTAAGGCTTTTCTAGATGGCCAAAGTGGTATCGAGAATCTGTATAGAGGACAGGTAAAACGTGATAAAGGGACACTGGCTATTTTTACAGCCGACGAAGAATTACGGGAAGTTATTAATAAATGGATTCAAGGTAGGAAATTTGCCAAACTTATCGAGCTTTGGGTTAAGGGGCTGTTTTTTGACTGGAATAAGCTTTATGGAAGTATTAAACCTCGCAGAATCAGTCTTCCCACATATCCTTTCGGAAGGGATCGATATTGGATACCTGAAAAGAGTGTTAAGCCTGCAGATATCCCGCACTCAATTCATCCTTTGCTGAATCAAAACACATCAGACCTTTTGGAGCAGCGGTTTACATCCACATTTACCGGAACAGAGTTTTTTCTGGAGAATCATGTTGTAAAGGGGCAAAGGGTTTTGCCGGGGGTGGCTTATCTCGAAATGGCCCGAGAGGCAGTGGAACGGGCAGCGGGGGCACAAAAAGGCTCCGGAAGGGTAAGGCTCAAAAATGTAGTATGGACTCAACCCGCTGTTGTAGAAAAAAATCCGGTACAGATGCATATCGGACTTTTCCCGGAAGACAATGGGGAGATTGCATATGAAATTTACAGCCAGTCGGAAAATACCGGTGTGGAGACGGTAGTGCACGGTCGAGGCAGTGCAGTGATGAGTCCAGCGTCGGAAGCGCCATATTTGGATTTATCCGCCTTACAAGAGCTTTGCAGCCGGAGTACCCTTTCAGCCAACCAGTGCTACGAGGCTTTTCAGACTATGGGGCTCGAATATGGCCCGGGATTCCGCGGAATTGAGAAAGTAAACGTGGGTTCCGGACAAGTGCTGGCGAAGCTGACATTGCCTGACTATATTTGGGGTACTGAAAAACGGTACACGCTGCATCCGGGTATAATGGATGCTGCCTTGCAGGCTTCAATCGGATTGGTGATAGCCGCCGGAGATACTCTTGAAAAAGCTTATCTTAATCCAACTGTGCCTTTTGCCCTGCAAGAGCTTGAGTTTTTTGATGGTTGCAATCCTGCCATGTGGGCCTTGGTCCGGTTTAGTGGCGGCAGTAAAGCCGGGGACAAGATACAAAAGCTTGATATTGATTTGTGTGATGAACAAGGTAAGGTTTGTGTGAGACTGAAGGGACTTTCATCTAGAGTGCTGGAGGGAGAAGCCGATTCTAAGGGAATAGGGATACGGGAGAAACTGAAAGAAGATAGCGTGGCTTCTACAGGCAAGCATGACGGGTACCGGGACGGCGAACGATATGCAGCCGACTGCAGCCAGGCTGAAGCTTCTCAAGAAGCAGTGGGTATTCCCGCTACCGGAGCAGAGGGCCAGGCGCCGATGGCCATTGCAAGAGATTTGATCCGGGAAAAAGCCGAAAACTACTTCAAAAAGCTGTTATCATCGGCTATCAAGCTGCCGGTAAACCGCATCGAAGCTGATGCTCCTATGGAGAAATATGGCATAGATTCCTTTATGGTCATACAATTGACGAGCCAATTAGAAAAAATATTCGGTTCGCTGCCCAAAACACTATTCTTTGAATACCAAAACATTAGGGATTTAACCGGATACTTTATTGAAAGGTATACGGATAGACTGAAAGGCCTGCTGGGAATAGGCGAAAAAGCGGCAGACGCCGGCAATACCGGACATACTGCTGCTGTAACAGGAACTGAACCTGTAAAAGCGCTTTTAGGTAACCGAAGGCAGAGGCGTTTTGCCTTCCGGAGTACAGAATCCCGGGAAGAAAAAGAGGCGGTTGATATAGCTATCATTGGCATCTCGGGACGCTATCCTAAGGCGGGGAATATACAGGAATACTGGCGTAATCTGAAGGAAGGGAAGGATTGTATTACGGAAATCCCCAAAAGCCGTTGGGACTACAGACTATACTTCGATGAAGACAGGACAAAGCCCGGGAAAACCTATAGCAAGTGGGGAGGCTTTATAGATGGTGTGGATCAATTCGACCCGCTGTTTTTCAATATATCACCTCGTGAAGCGGAAATTTTGGATCCTCAGGAACGTTTATTTTTACAGTGTGTCTACGAAACATTGGAAGATGCGGGATATACAAGAGAAACTCTAGGACGGTACCGGAGCTCCGGCATCGAAGGCAATGTGGGAGTTTATGTAGGGGTGATGTATGAGGAATACCAGCTCTACGGGGCTCAGGAACAGATTATGGGCAGGCCGGTTGCTCTTGCAGGGAATCCGTCATCCATTGCCAACAGGGTATCATATTTTTGCAACTTCCACGGCCCCAGTATGGCTGTGGATACCATGTGTTCTTCGTCCCTAACGGCCATTTATCTAGCCTGCCAGAGCTTGCAGCAAGGAGGATGCGAGCTTGCTGTTGCTGGAGGAGTCAATGTTTCAATTCACCCCAACAAATACTTGATGCTGGGACAGGGCAAGTTTATATCAAGCAAGGGGCACTGCGAAAGCTTCGGAGAAGGGGGCGACGGCTACGTGCCGGGAGAAGGTGTAGGGGCAGTTTTACTAAAACCTTTAGCCAAGGCTATTGCCGATGGGGATAACATTTATGGAGTAATCAAAGGGACTGCCATCAACCATGGCGGAAAAACAAACGGATATTCGGTTCCAAACCCCAATGCCCAGGCAAATGTAATTGTACAAGCTTTTAAGAAAGCAGGTATTGACCCGAGGACAGTCAGCTATATAGAAGCCCATGGGACCGGGACTTCCCTGGGGGATCCTATTGAAATTGCGGGCTTGACCAAAGCCTTCGGTGAATACACCAAAGACAAGCAGTTCTGTGCCATAGGTTCTGCTAAGTCTAATATAGGACATTGTGAAAGTGCTGCGGGTATTGCAGGGGTGACTAAAGTGTTGCTCCAGCTAAAACATAGACAGCTTGTGCCTTCACTGCATTCGGAGATATTAAATCCACACATTGATTTTATAAATACCCCGTTTGTAGTCCAGCAGGAACTTGCGGAATGGAAACGGCCGGTGGTTGAGATAAACGGTGAAACCAGGGAATATCCGAGAAGGGCCGGGATTTCATCCTTCGGTGCAGGAGGTTCCAATGCTCATATCCTGATTGAGGAGTATATTCCCGAAAAAACATGGAGCTCCCAAACTACAGTCAATGCTCAGAGCCCGGCCATTATGGTGTTGTCGGCAAAGGATGAGGAACGCTTGAAAGATCAGGTACAAAGGTTACTGGACGGAATCACGGAAGGGCAGTTCACTGATGCAGATCTGGCCAATATGGCTTACACGCTGCAGGTAGGGCGCGAAGCTATGGGGGAACGACTGGCTGTTTTGGCTGACTCTATAGACGGACTTGAGAAAAAACTGAAGAGTTTTGTAGAGGGGCAAGACCCTATTGAGGATTTGTTCCGGGGGCAGGCTAAGCGTAAAAAAGAATCGCTGGGTGCTTTAGCCGATGATGAAAGTATGGAAAAAATTGTAGAGGATTGGATAAGCAAAAGTAAATATTCGAAACTTATAGAACTGTGGGTCAATGGCCTTAATTTTGATTGGGATAGTCTTTATAGGGGTACCAAAGCTAAGCGTATAAGTATGCCCACATATCCTTTTGCCAGAGAGCGCTGTTGGTTGCCTAATATGGGGGTCCAAAACAGTAGCGTAAAAATAAGCCAGGCTTCTTCAGTCGAAACTCCTGATAGTATCGGCACATTAATGCTCTGCCCTTACTGGAAAGAGGAAGTTATCTCCATGGAGGCTGAAGCTCCTGACTATGCTCAACATCTGGTAATGCTCTGCCCAAATATCGGGACTATACCGGAAAGCATGGAAAAACAAATGAACCGAATTCGTCTTAAGGTTCTCAGGTCAGAAGAGAAAGGCGTGGAGAAACAGTTCAGGGACTATACCGTACAAGCCTTTGAAGAGATACGCGGCGTCTTAATGGACAAGTCTCGGGGTAAGGTGTTGATCCAGGTTGTAGTTTGCGGACAAGGGGAGCAAAGGCTCTTCACAGGACTTTCAGGAATTTTGAAAACAGCACAACTGGAGAATCCCAAACTCATCGGACAGTTGATAGAAATAGAACCGGGGGATGAACCGGAAAGAATATGGGAAATACTTAAGGAGAACAGCCGGAGCCCTATGGGTAATCACGTCAGGTACAGGGAAGGCAAAAGGTATGTGGTCGGCTGGAGCCAAATTGAAGCTTCACAGGAAGCTTCAGACATTCCGTGGAAGGATCGGGGCATTTATTTGATTACTGGAGGAGCTGGAGGACTGGGACTCATTTTTGCCAAAGAAATTGCGGATAAAGCTCGGGATACAGCAGTGATTCTCACAGGAAGATCTTCTCTCAACAAGGATAAGAAAGCCCGATTAAAAGAACTGGAAGCTCTGGGTGCCAGGGTTGACTACAGGCAAGTTGATGTCACCCGTAGGGAGGAGGTAAACCACCTGATTCAAAGCATCCGGGAGGAATTCGGTAGCCTTGACGGCATCATTCACTGTGCGGGTGTAACCAGGGACAACTTCATACTTAAAAAGACAAAAGATGAACTGCTGGAAGTTCTTACACCAAAAGTGGAAGGACTGGTGAACCTTGATGAAGCAAGTAGGGAGCTACCCCTTGACTTTTTCATACTCTTTTCATCAATGGCAGGAGTACTTGGCAATATCGGTCAGTCCGACTATGCAACTGCCAATGCTTTTATGGATGCCTATTCTCAATATCGAAGCAGTCTGGTCGCTACAAAACAACGCTATGGCCAGACTCTATCCATTAACTGGCCGCTATGGAAAGAAGGCGGAATGCACGTTGATGAACAAACCGAAGAGAAAATGCTGCAAGCCATAGGCATGATTGCAATGGATAATGCGTCGGGTATCCGGGCTATGTATCAGGGATTTGCAGTGGGTGGCGAGCAGATCGCGGTAATAAAAGGGGATTTGCCTAGACTGAGGGAATATTTTACTGAAGCCAAGTCAAAGGTACCGGTGAGTCAGGTGGAAAAAACCAACCTGTCTACTTTACAGTCAGAGCCCGGCTTACTTAAAGAGAAGGTCTTACATCAGCTTAAAGTGCAATTTGGAGAGATTACCAAAGTAGATGTCGATAAGATTGATGGCGACGAATATTTGGAGAGCTATGGAATTGATTCGGTCATGATTGCTCAGCTAAACCAAAAACTGGAGGATGTCTTTGGGGAGCTGCCCAAAACCATATTCTTTGAATACAAGAGCCTCAGCGCATTAACAGAATATTTAATCGAATTATATCCAAAAGAGTGTATTAAGTGGACCGGGTTCGGAAATCCTCAGCTGCCGGCAAAGTCGGAGGTGTACGCAGCAGCTGAGCGCCGCCAGGATGAATATCCTGTGACGGCATCGTTGAAAGCAGAAAAGAAACCGGAAAATAGTTATACCGTCATATCCGGAAACAATGAAAATCAGGAACCTATGGCTATTATCGGCGTGAGTGGGCATTATCCGTTGGCGAAAAACCCGCAAGAGTTTTGGGGGAATCTGATAGAAAGTAAAAAATGCATTAGAGAAATACCTGGGGAACGTTGGGATTGGAAGGAAAACTATGAAACGGATCCGGAGCTGGCTGTGGAAAATGGTAAAAGCTATTGCAATCGTGGCGCATTCCTGGACGATTTTTCGAAATTTGATCCCTTGTTTTTTAATATTTCACCTGCAGATGCTTTTTCAATTGATCCACATGAGCGGTTATTCCTGGAAACTTGCTGGGAAGCCGTCGAAGATGCGGGATATTGTCCGCAGTTTATACAGGAAAAATATCAGGGAGAGGTAGGAGTTTTTGTAGGAGTTACCAAGTCAGGGTTCAACCTTTATAAAATAAACAGCAGTGACAAAGGTATACCTTATTATCCCAGAACCTCTTTTAGCTCTATAGCCAATAGGGTTTCCTACTGTTTAAACCTTACAGGCCCCAGCCTGGCCATTGATACCATGTGTTCTTCAGCCGTTGTTGCAATACATGAGGCTTGTGAACACATAAGGCGTGGGGAGTGTGAACTTGCCTTAGCCGGAGGAGTTAATTTATACCTGCATCCGACAAACTATAAGGAGTTGTGCCAGGCAAAAATGCTTTCCAAGGACGGAGCAGTGAGGTGTTTCAGTCCGGAAGGCAAAGGATGGATACCAGGCGAAGGAGTTGGAGCCATATTAATTAAACCGTTTAAAAAGGCGGTACAGGATGGAGATCATATTTACGGTGTGATTAAAGCATCAAGAGTCAAACATGGAGGGAAAGCAAATGGGTATAGTACCCCAAATGCGGCAGCTCAGAAAGAACTATTTGTAAGACTGTTTGAAGAATCGGGAATACATCCCCGTTCCATCAGTTATGTAGAAGCGGCAGCCAATGGATCGGATATTAGCGATGCCATTGAATTGAATGCCCTTATCAGTGCATTTGAACAGAAAACGAATGATAAACAGTTCTGCCGGATAGGAACATTGAAGCCCAATTATGGTCATTCGGAGGCTGCATCGGGGATAGCTCAAATTACAAAAGTCTTGTATCAAATGAAACATAATAGGATAGCACCGGTTCAATTGGATAATGCAGCAGTCGACCCGAGGCTTTCCAATGGAAACAGCCCATTTGTAGTTTTACAATCAGGAGGAGAATGGATAACAGAAGTCAAACAGGAACAAAATTTTTCCAATACTTCGGAATTACGTGCACTGATATCTTCCGCCGGTGCCGGTGGAGTATATGCGGCACTTATTGTGGAATCCTACACACTGCAAACCGCAAACAAGAAATTGGAAAAGCCTTCAGTTCTTAGTAGAGTAATTCCCCTTTCTGCCAAAACAGAGAAAGAGTTAAAAATATATGCGGAGCGTTTGCTGAAGTATGTAGTAGAAAATATCGACAACATTGATATGGAATCTTTAGCATATACACTCAAAGTAGGCAGGGAGCCTATGGAATATCGGGTTTTGCTGACAGCGCATAATGCTGATCAGCTAAATGACTTGCTGCAGGCTTATATAAAAGATGAGAGCAATGTTATGATTCACAAGGGAACAGTAAAGCTAAAGAAGGAAGACCAAAAGGGTTTGGAAAAAAACAATCTTGAGCAAAAAGTCCTGGAGGCAATAAAGGCTGAGGATACTGAAACTATCGCCAGATTATGGACAATGGGTGTTAAAATTGACTGGAATGCTTTGTATTCTGAAAAAGTGGTGCAAAAAATGTCCTTACCTACTTATCCGTTTAATCACAGGCCATTTTGGCTGGAAGGGGTAAGACTGCCGGATATGGAAAGCGGGGAAATCAAAGGGGTACAAGGCCCGACTGTGAAGGATGACGCTAAAATAGCAGCACAGCCAAAACCAATCACAACAAAATTCATACCTTTAAGTACTAATGCTTATAAGGAATCGAGATTTACCATACCGGATACCGATAATCAAGTTGTGCAGCCCGAACCCAAAACAGCAAAATTCATACCCCTGGAGAGTGAATCCTTCAAGGGATCAACCCTGACTGTAACGGACACCAGTAACCAGGCTGTACAGTCAAAGCAAAGGGCAACAAACTTCATACCTTTAAGTATCGAATCCTTAAAGGTAACAGGCCTGACTGTACCGGATACCGTTAATAAAGCTATACAGCCCAAACAAAGCACAACAAAATTTGTACCTTTAGTGGCTGAATCTTTAAGAGAACAGGACAGTGAGAAAGTTAATGGAGAAGAAGGTGAGAATAACACCGGGGAAAATTATTATCCAAAAGAGGCACCTTCCTTTAAAATGACCCGGGAATATATTTTAAAGGAACTGCGGGAACTTCTAAACTCCATTCTTTATTTGGATGCGGACCATGATTTCTTTGAGACAAGAACCTTCTCGGAGATGGGTATAGATTCTATTAATGTGGTTCGCTTTATTAAGGTACTAAACCAGAAGTTTTCTTTAGAATTGCACCCAACAGTAGTTTTTGATTATCCGGATATTAATGAACTGTCAAAATTTATTTATGAAAACCTAAATTCAATGTAAAAATATAGTGATTAATGTGCGCAATAAGCAGCTTTAAGGAAAACTAATTAATTCAAGGGGTGATAGAAAAATGGCAGAGGTTTCCAAAAACGACAATGCAACCAAAGATACAAGAAAGCTCTATGAGCAATTAATTGATTTTGCAGCAAAAGGCTGGTTTCCAAAAATTCCGTATACATCTCATGCTATTGATATTTCAAATGGGTTCAGGGAAGAAAATATTGAAAAGCGGGAGTATGCCATCCGTTTTGCACAGCCGGAAGATATGCCGTATTTAATGGAACTGGAAGAACTATGCTGGCCTGAAAAATTACGCTGCTCCGCACGGGAAATTGAAGAGAGAATTAAGAATAATGCTGCGTATCAGTTTGTTCTTGTAAAAGGAAATAAAGTAGTAGGTGTGAACTACACTCAAAGAATAACAAATCAAGAAGCAATTTATAATGTCGACTGTACACAGATACCGACCATTCGGTCAGATATAGGAAACTGCATACAATTGATTGCTTTAAATGTTTTACCCGAGTATCAGGATCAAGGCATGGGGCATGAATTACTTGAATTTGTGCTTCAGTACTTTTCCTTATTAGAAATTGAACATGTTATTGCGGTAACCCGATGCCGTGATTTTTATAAATCCGGTGATAACTCAATTATTGAGTATCTTCAAAGGAAAACTACCGAAGGATTGGTACAGGATCCTATTTTGAGGTTTCATCAAATTCATGGGGCTGACATTCTTGGTATAATAGAAAACTACCGACCCTTTGACCATGATAACGAAGGTTTGGGAATCCTCATCCGGTATGATATGAAAACACGGCCTTGGGGCGGGTTGAGTTCTGCAATTCCATTCAGCCGACCTGATTCAAAAGAGGGAAAATCAATAAGAAGCAGCATTCTTCAATTTATAAAGCAGCGGGTTCAAGCTGCCCATATTGATTTTAATAAATCTATGAACGCCCTGGGTATAGACTCCTTGGATCTGATGGATCTTATTACAAGGTTGAGGAAGGAGTTCTGTATTGATATCAATTTAAGCAAGCTCAGCAATAGCAACCTTGAGCAGTTTTGTGTTTTTTGCGAGCAGCAGGTTTTCAAACAAAATGAGGCAAAAACAAGTTCAGATGGTGCAAACAGGGAGCAAGATGATTTTAAAATTAAGCTATCCGGAATTCTTGAAAATTATCCCGAAGCCGTTCCGCTACAAACCGGCGGAAACGGTTGTTTGACTTTTTGGATTCACCCCATGTCTGGGGATGTCGGGATTTATGCCAAGTTAGCCGAAGGAGTAAATGATAAATTCCGTATAATCGGCATCAAATCAAAAGGATTTCTTACAGAAGCCAGACCCCATGAGTCTCTTGAGGAAAAGGCGGAATACTATAATAGAATTGTTACTGCCATTGATCCTGTTGGACCTTATCATTTTGCGGGATTTTCTTTTGGAGGGGTTATTGCTTACGAAATGGCACGGCAGCTTCAGAACAGGGGTAAGCAGGTAGCAAGCCTTATGATGGTAGAGTCAATGCTGATAGAGGATGGAGAACAGCACTATTTTCAAACCAGCTACCGTGAAAATCTGGTGATGAATGCAAACTTTTTGTTGTTAACCCTGCTAGGAATAGACAGCTCATTTCAAGAAATGGTTAATAGAGGAGCTGTTGACTGGGCGGATTATCATGTTAGAAAAGAAATGATAGAATCTATCGAAGATAGTGAACTGGCTGATTTTCTGGCAAAGTTTTGCGTGGAAAAGGGTGTTTATCAACCCATAGAGCTTGTTAAAAGCAAAATCCTTTCCATGGCTCAGGTGCATTTATCTAATTTAAAATCTTTCAGGGAGTATAGACCCCAAAAATTGCCTTTACCTCTGGAAGTGAAATGTTATATGGTTCAGACAGAGAGTGCTAAGGCAACTTCAAGTAAACTGTGGAATCCTGATTACCTGGAGAAAGTACAAGATTCTTATGGCTCTCTTCATCCTTTCCTTAAAAGATGGAAAAGGCTTGTGCCCCATATGAACACAATAATCCTTGAAGGGGAAAACCACTTTGATTTGCTGCGTGAAGAAGGGCTCCTGCAACTAATTGAGCATTGTGCAAGTATATACCGCCAAGATAAAAAGGCTACTATAGAAGTCAGTGAGAATAAAAAGGAGAATAATAACAAGGCCTATAGCAATACGGATATTGCTATAATCGGAATGTCCGGCATATTTCCCGATGCCGGAACCGTTGAAGAATTCTGGAACAATCTGTGCGAGGGAAGAGAAAGTGTGAGCGAAGTTCCAGCCGAAAGAAAATGGAACATTGAGAGGTATTATGATTCCCGTCAGCAGCCTAAGAAAACCTATGTTACTAAGGGAGCGTTTTTAAGAGATATTGATAAGTTTGACCCTGAGTTTTTTATGATTTCGCCTAAAGAAGCAGAACTCATGGATCCTACAGAACGTATTTTCCTGCAGCAGGCATGGAAGGCGATTGAGGATGCAGGCTATGCAGGAAACGACCTGTCCGGCAAGAATTGGGGAGTTTATGCAGGAGTGGCAGCAGGAGATTATGATACATTGATTAACCAAAACTATGCCGACGATACTTATATTCAGGCAAGCAGCTCTTTCTTGCCCTCTAGAATTTCTTACTTTCTAAACTTAACTGGGCCAGCTGTTAGCATAGATACAGCATGTTCATCATCATTGTCGGCCATTGCCTATGCATGTGACAGCTTGATTCTTGGCAATTGTGAGACTGCAATTGCTGGAGGGGCCGCAATTTATTCCACACCAAAAATTTTGGTTACCTCCAGTCAAAGCATGATACTCTCTCCGGACGGTAAATGCTTCGCCTTTGATCAGCGTGCAAATGGTACGGCACTGGGGGAAGGCGTGGGAGTTTTAATCCTGAAACCTATGGCAAGAGCTATTGCCGATAATGATCATATTTATGGAGTGATTAAGGGCTGGGGAACTAATTATGACGGAAAAACAAACGGCATTACTGCTCCCAGTGCTTCTTCACAAACAAAACTCTATAGAAACGTATATTCAAGGTATTCAATTGACCCGTCAAAAATCACCCTTGTAGAAGCCCATGGAACCGGAACAAAGTTGGGGGATTCTATAGAGTTTCAGGCTTTATGCGAGGCGTTTGGAGGATATACGGATAAAAAAGGCTACTGCGCATTAGGCTCGGTAAAAGCCAATGTGGGCCATGCCTTCGCAGCGGCTGGCGTAACGGGCTTGATTAAGGTTTTATTGTCAATCAAAAACAAGCAAATCCCACCATCTATAAACTACGAGAATGGTAATGAGTATAATCAATTCCAGCAGAGCCCGTTTTTTATCAATACAAAAATTCGGGATTGGGATGTAGAACCCGGGGGTGTACGTTGTGCAGCGGTAAATTCCTTTGGAGTATCGGGAATAAATGCCCATGTAGTTGTTGAAGAGTATCCCGATGAAAAAATAACTAAAAACAAAAGAGTAATGTCTCAAAAAAACAAGCAATTTATTTTTGCACTATCTGCTAAAACAGAAGAACAGTTGATGAATTATGCAAGAGAATATGTATTGTTTTTAAGTAAAAAACAAACAGTATCTTCATCTGAGGCTGCAAAAAACCTTCCTTCAAAAGAACTGGAACAAGAATTAAAAAAATTTGTGTTGGAGCAGCTCTCGAATATAATTAATGTCCCGGTAGAAGAAATAAATACCGGGGATAAATTAAGTGAGTATGGTGTGGATCCTATTCATTTAATGAAGCTTATTGAGAAGATTCGGGATAAATTCAATCTTGATACCGATATAAATGTGTCGAGTATCAAAGAGTCTATAGATTATTTAGTAGACTATATTCTGTCATTACAACCGGAAATATCAAAAGAGGAGAAGTACAATGAAGTAAGCTTAGCAAGGGATTCTCAAGGCAGTACGGATTTGGATTTGGACTCTTTGGCCTACACTCTTCAAGTAGGACGGGAGGCTATGGAAGAACGAATGGGCATTATATTTGAATCCGCTAAAGAGCTAGAAGAGAAACTTAGCCTTTTTGTTGAGGGTCGGGATAATATTGAGGGCCTATACCGGGATAGAGTCAAACGCAATAAAGAAACCCTGGATGTTTTCGCAGCCGATGAAGATATGGAAAAATTGGTTGATGCCTGGATATGCAAAGGAAAATATAAAAAGATTTTGAGTCTCTGGGTCAAGGGCCTTAATTTTGGCTGGAATAAAATGTATGGAGACTGCAAACCCTATCGAATCAGCTTACCGACATACCCATTTGTAAAGCAAAGACACTGGGTTAAGGAAATTCCGAAAGAATACATAGCAAATACCGGACGGGAAGAGAAAGAGGTTCTCCGATATGCGGCAAAAGAGGAGAAGGAAGACACAACCATTATTAATACCCAAGAAGACATAAATAATTCGGTTAAAATGGATGATCCTAAAAGCGATTATGTTGCTCCGCGTAATGGGTTAGAACTTAGAGTATCTGCCTTGTGGGAAGAAGCGCTTGGCTTTGATAAAATCGGAGTCTTTGACCATTTTACAAATTTAGGTGCAGATTCTATAAAAACTACACAGATTATTTCAAAATTAAAGTCCTGTTTTCCATTTGAATTGAGTCTTAAGGAACTTTTCACAGCTTCCAATGTGTCTCAAATGGCCGAGCTACTTGAAAAGGAACTTATTGATAAAATAGAAGAACTACCTGATGAAACCATTGAACAGTTGAATTATTAACAAGTAAAACATTAAAGGGGAGGCTATAAATGTCTATAAATGATATTCTCGAAAAACGAAAGTCCAAGCTCTCAGCAAATAAGCTAGCGCTATTGGAAAGATTGACCAATAAAGGAACGACAGGCGGCCCAACGGCTATTCAGAGCCGCCGGGAGAGGGAATTTGCCCCTCTCTCATTTGCACAACAACGACTGCTGTTTTTAGATCAATTGGTATCAAATACCCCTGCATACAATGTTGTAATGGCCTTACGCTCATCAAACAAACTGGAAGTGGAAGTACTGGAGAGTAGTATTAATGAAATTATTCGACGGCATGAAGCGCTGCGTACCACTTTCCAAAGTGTTAACGGTCAGCCCTTTCAGGTTATTGCACCTTCATTGAAATTGAAACTGCCGGTTGTGGACCTTACAAAATATGATGAATCGGAAAGGGAAACTCAATATCAGCGTATGGCAAAGGAAGAAGCTCAGTATGTCTTCGATTTGGCTCAAGGACCATTAGTGCGGGCTACTTTGTTTCTCATAGGAAGTGAAAAATACATTTTCCTCTTGAATATTCACCATATAGTAACGGATAGCTGGTCTTTAGGAGTTTTTTTCAAAGAGCTGATAGCTATTTACTCATCTTTTTTAAGTGGAAAAGCTTCGCCGCTTCCCGAGCTTCCTATCCAGTATGCCGATTTTTCTTTGTGGCAGCGGGAGTGGCTGCAGGGAGGTGTATTTAAGTCACAGCTTGCTTACTGGAAAGATAAACTAGGTGCAGAAAAGACAGTAATAGAGTTGCCTGCCGACCGTGTACGTCCGCCACTGCAGACTTTTAAGGGTGCCAGCCTCAAATTTACATTATCTCCGATGCTTACAAAATCAATCAGGGCACTTTGCAATGAGAAGGACGCTACTCTATTTATGGTTCTTATTGCTGCATTAAAAATATTAATGCACCGCTATACAGGGGAAACCAATATTTCGGTGGGAACACCCATTGCCAACCGTAACAGATCCGAGCTTGAGAATTTAATCGGATTTTTTGCCAACACATTGGTATTGAAAACAGATCTATCGGATAACCCAAGTTTCGAGGAAGTATTGAGTCGTGTACGTGAAGTGGCCAATGGTGCTTATATGCACCAGGATATGCCTTTTGAACTGCTGGTGGATGAACTCCAACTTGAACGGAATATGAGTCAGAATCCGCTGTTTCAGGTATGTTTTGTCTTGCAAAATGTACCAGTTGATAGAGATTATATGGATATTTTACTCGAAAAAGTATCCAATGATACAGCTAAATTTGATTTTTGGATATCCATAACTGATCGTGAAGACATGCTTTATGGTGATGTGGAGTATAATGCCGACATATTTAATGAGTCTACTATCGTCAGATTTCTGGAAAGCTATGAAGTTTTGTTAGAGGATATTGTATCGCATCCTAAGAGGCAGATATCCGAACTTGCGGTTTTATCACCCGCGGAGAGGCATAAGCTGCTGATAGAGTGGAATAATACCGGAGTTGACTACCCGCAAAAAAATGTGTGCCTCCATGAGCTGATTGAAGCTCAGGTTATGCGAACCCCAAATGCTGAGGCAGTAATTTATGAAAATGAGAAACTAACCTATGAGCAACTCAATCAACAGGCCAACCAGCTGGCAAACTATCTGGTAAAAATGGGTGTAGGGCCCGATTCATTGATAGGTATTTGTATGGAACGTTCGCCGGAGCTGGTAGTTGGGCTGTTAGGTATCCTAAAATCAGGTGGGGCGTATGTGCCTCTTGATCCAGCATATCCGCCGGAACGGTTAGCCTTTATGATGGAAGATGCAAATCCACCGATCCTGTTAACTCAACAAAGACTCTTAAACAGCCTCCCTAAACACTCTTCAAAAGTAATTTGTGTGGACTCCGATTGGGAAATAATTGGAAATGAAAGTAATCAATCGAAAGCAAGCAGGGTGGCGAAGGACAATCTGGCCTATATGATTTATACTTCGGGTTCTACAGGAAAGCCGAAGGGAGCGATGAATACGCATTATGGTATAGTAAACCGTCTTTTGTGGATGCAGCAACAGTATAAACTTAATGAGACTGATCGTGTTTTACAAAAGACTCCATTTAGCTTTGACGTATCGGTATGGGAATTTTTCTGGCCGTTAATAACAGGTGCCTGCATGGTTGTAGCCATCCCTGAGGGACATAAGGATCCGAATTATCTGGCTCGTACCATAAAAAAAGAAAAGATAACCACCATGCACTTTGTACCTTCCATGCTTCAGGTATTCCTTGAAGAAAAGGAAATTGAGGGTATTGATACATTACGCAGGGTGATTTGCAGTGGAGAAGCATTGCCCTACTCGACCCAAGAACGCTTTTTTGCGCGTATAAATTGTGAATTACACAACCTCTACGGACCCACGGAGGCAGCAGTTGATGTTACATACTGGGCTTGCCGTAAAGATGATGAATTAAGGATTGTTCCTATAGGTAAGCCGGTTGCCAATACGCAGATTTACTTGCTGGATAAGTACCTGCATCCTGTACCTGTAGGCGTTGCCGGTGAACTCCATATCGGTGGGGTACAACTGGCTCGCGGATACTATAACCGTCCTGAATTAACCGAAGAAAAATTCATTCCCGATCCTTTTAGCAATGAGAAGGGCGCCAGGCTTTATAAGACGGGAGATTTGGCCCGCTACATGCCCGATGGAAATATAGAGTTCCTGGGAAGAATAGATTTCCAGGTAAAAATAAGAGGAATGCGAATTGAACTTGGGGAAATAGAAGCGGTTATAGAGGAGCATCCTATGGTGCAGAAAGCTGCAGTTCTGGCGCATGAGTTTAAGAACATGCCCGAACATAAGCAGCTTGTGGCTTATGTCATACCTGAAATGCAGGATGGAAAAGTTGAGAAAAGCATATCCAGTGAAGTCTTGCCTAATGTTCAAGTTGAAGAATGGGAAAATGTTTTTGATAAGGCATATAATACAGATGATAACCAAGAAGAAGATTTTAATATTTCAAGCTGGAACAGCAGTTATACCGGATTGCCGCTCCCCGATGAAGAAATGCGTATATGGGTGAATTCTACTATCGAACGTATTATTGCCTTACAGCCCGATAAAGTCCTGGAAATCGGTTGTGGTACAGGGCTTTTACTATCCAGGGTAGCTCCTTCCTGTGAAAAATACTGGGGTACGGACATTTCATCAACAGCATTAGATTTTGTTGCACAAAAGCTGGTAGCGAAGAGACAGGAATTATCAAACGTAAAATTATTCAGAAGAAATGCCGATGATTTTAGCGATTTTGAAGTACAGGACTTCGATGTTATAGTACTCAATTCGGTAGCACAGTACTTTCCAAATGTAAACTATCTTTTGAGCGTGCTGAAAAAGGCTGTGTCATTGGTAGCCCGCAATGGAAAAGGTGCTGTATTTTTGGGTGACATTCGTAATCTTCCTTTATTGGAAACCTTTCATACCGAGGTTGAGCTGGAGAAGGCTCCCGATACACTGACAATAGAGCAGTTGAAACGTCGTATACAGAAACGGCTGAGGCAGGAACAGGAACTAGTTATTGACCCTGAATTTTTCTGGGCTCTTAAGGATGAGCTTCCGGACATTTGCCATGTTGAAATCCAGCTAAAGAGAGGCAAGCATCAAAATGAGCTGACTAGGTACCGCTATGATGTTGTTCTTCATATCGGTAAAGAAGTGCAGTTTTCCAAGGAAAGCTCATGCATGAACTGGCAAAAGGATAAGCTTAATGTCGCTAGGCTACGTGAGATATTGAAGGAATACCTACCTGAAGTCTTACAAATAACACAGATCCCCAATATAAGGCTTGGAACAATTAATAGGTGCTTATCGCTGCTTGGAGACATAAATAATTGCCCTGAGACGGTTGGGGAATTGAAACTGACATGCAATCAAAGTACGGGTATAGATCCGGAAACTTTTTGGGATTTGGGCCAACAACTTCAATATACTGTTGATATAGCCTGGGATAACAATATGGCTGACGGAAGCTACCAAGCAATATTTAAGCGAAATACAGAGGGAAAGAGGGGTACATTGACAATATGCAGTAACCTGGTAAAGAAATATCGTCCGCTGGATTGTTATGCAAGCAACCCCATCTTACATAGAATCACCCGTGAACTGATTCCGGAATTACGCAGTTATTTAAAAGAAAAGCTGCCCAATCATATGATACCGTCATCTTTTACGATCCTTAATGATATGCCGGTAAATTCTAACGGTAAGTTGGACCGCAAGGCACTTCCTGAGCCTATACCGGAAATTACTGACGAAGAAGGGTTTGTTGCTCCTACTACTCAAACAGAAAAAATTCTGACAGAAGTATGGGAGGAGGTATTGGGACTTGAGCAGGTTGGAATAAATAACAACTTCTTTGAATTGGGTGGGGATTCTATACATAGTATACAGGCTGTTGCCCGGGCTAAACAAAGAGGTATTCAAATCACAACACAGCATATTTTCCGCCACCAGACAATATCAGAACTGGCGGAAGCCATAAGTCAGGCACAGGCTGAAGATACCCTTGAAACGGGTTCGATAGAAAACAACCTGCTTTCTAACAGTGATTACCCTGATTTTGCTTTTGCCGGACTTGAACAGAATGAATTCAAAAAAATACAATCCGAGATCCCCGATGTTGAGGATATTTATCCCCTTACTACAATGCAGGAGAATATGATTTTCAGGTGCCTTAATATTCCGGAACCGGGCCTTTATGTAGTTCATCATGTCTTTACCATAAAGGGAGATAACTTTAACGTGACGGCTTTTGAGAGGGCATGGCAATGTGTAATAGAACATTTCCCGGTTTTGAGAACATCTTTTGTCTGGAAAGGTATGAATGAGCCCAGACAGATTGTGCATAAGAATGTGCTGATTAATATTGACAGGGAAGACTGGTCGGACACTCCTCAAACTATGCTTGATAATAGATTGAAGGCATATATCCGAGGAATCCGAAAGCGTGGATTTAATCTTGAGCGTCCTCCTCATCAATATATAGCCTTGATGAAAGCAGCAGAAGACACTTACTACTTTATCTATGCCTTTAACCTTATGTTGCAGGACGGTTGGAGTTATCCCATAATAATAAAGGCAGTATTTGATTGCTATAAAGCTTTTTCCGAAGGCAGGGAGATAGAACTGCTGCCGGCATATTCGTACCGGAATTATATTGCATGGCAAAGAAATCAGGACATGTCAAAGGCGGAGGTGTTTTGGAAAAGAAATCTTGAAGGCATTTCAATACCGTCCTTGGCACTTTTAAAACCTGCACATGATCACATAACCGACGGAGGAGAGGAATATTCCCAAGAAAGTATCATGCTGCCAGAAGAAATAACATCTGCACTAATAACAATGGCTAAGAGGAATTTCATAACACCCTATACATTGTTGCAGGGAGCCTGGGTATTGCTACTGAACAAGCTTAGCGGAAAAGATGATATTGTGTTCGGATCTATATTTTCCGGGCGCAGCAATGCTTTGACAGGGATTGAAGATAGTATCGGACTTTTCTTTAATATACTTCCGATTCGTATACAAGTCAATCCAAGTATGAATTTGTTGCCGTGGTTGCATGAACTGCATGCTAAAACCGTTGAAACCAGTGACTATGAGCATACGCCGTTAAAGAAAATACACGAGTGGTGTGATATACCCCGTGAGCAGCTTTTGTTTGAAAGTTATCTTGTAAGTGAACAACTTCCGAATATGCTGTCTGTGTTGAAAGAATTCAGCCGTATGGGAGGTAATATCGCCGGAGGCCTTGCACAGACTGAACATCCCCTTAGAGTTGAAGTAATTTTTACAGACAGGAATTTGATTGTAAACATAAACTTCTATCAGAAGAAATTTCGTTCAGTAGAAATTGCATGTATGTTAAAGTATTTAAGCACTCTACTGGAAAAATTCACGGCAAACCCCGACACCAGGTTGGATGATCTGCTGCAAACCGCATTACCCCTTATAGAAAGTGATACAAATAATAAAATAGCTAATTCACTAAAACATATACATGCTGATAGTACGGGTACGGAGCTTGTTCAAAAGCCCAATACTGTTCCCGGTACTTTGATGGCAACGGGACAGGATATTTTTAACTACCTGGCAGGTAGTTTCTCATCAAATCATACAATGCACATAGTCTTTGCCTTTAATGGCCATTTGCGCCAAGATATACTTGCCAAAGCTGTCCGTGCCACTATGGACATTGTACCGGTGCTGGGCTGCCGTTTTGTAGAACACCCAAAAACAGCCTATTGGGAACGTCGTACAGACCTTGATACTCTAAACTTATGTCCGGTTTGTGAAACAGAGCGGGCTGATGAGAAACTGAAGGAATTTATTGCCCTATCGACCGATTCCCAAAAGGATCTGGTCGTAATGGTGAAAATTTTTCGTACTCCGGACAGGGATATTTTATGTATAAAAATGGATCATGCTTGTACAGACGGCGGTGGACTAAAAGAATATGCTTATATACTTTCTGAAGTCTATAATGATTTGTGTTTTAACCAGACGTGCAAAATAATACCCGATACCATACCCCGTGACTGCGGTGGGTATCTGAAGTTATTTGGCATTGACGATCCCAAAAAGGCGTGGGATCCTTCGAAGACAGTACTACCGCCTCAGTGGCCGTTCCCGTCCATTAATCACCAAAACCGTCAGCCTGTCTTTGCCCGGTACCAGATGAAAGAAGATAAACTATTGGCGTTGAAGGTCTATGCAAGAAATCATAAGGTGTCTATTAACGATTTGCTACTTACAGCCTACTTTAGGGCCATTTTCAAGGCTGCTGGAGTCCCCGGCAATGAGCCTGGAACAATAATGGTAACTGTAGATCTGCGTCGTAAAATACCTGAGGGCAATAAAATAAAAGTGGCCAACTATTCAGCTTCATTTCCACTGCTGCTCTCTAATATTGAGGGGGAATCCTTTTTAGGTACACTTAAACGGGTAGCTCGACTTACGTCAGAGTCTATGCAAAATAACAGCGAAATTCACATGGTAGTTGTTCAGGAACTGAGTGCATTTATGGATTTTACGGAGGCAAAAGAAAAGTTTGAAACTACACGCAAACAGGCTATTCTGACAAATCAATCTGCGCCTTTTTTGGGGAATATAGGAAATATTGATTTTGTTAACTTCGGTTATCTTGCAGCTGTAGAAGGTTATGTAATACCTCCGGCCATATACGCACCGGGACTTTTGCTCTGCGCATGTACCTACAACCAAGTCTTAAATCTTATTGTTAACTACTACACCTCAGATATCGAAGATAAAGTTGTAAATGATTTTCTTAAGGACATGGTTAGTGATTTGGAGCAGTTTATAGATTCCTTAATTAACGGGCAACCCTAGGGGATAACCCATAGTTGATTACTCGCAGGAATCAAAAGATGGCGTGAACTTCTATTTCTAGAGTTTAGGCCATCTTTTGTATAAATAAGGATGCTTCAATAGTCGGGAAGCTCTTTCTTGATGTTGTCTCAAAAACGGCATAAACCTTCCTTATAAGACGTAATTTTTATTGTAGTAATGATGGAACTAAGTGAGTGTACATAGTGTAAAGCCGTTAAAGATAGCGCATTTCAGAGCTTTGTAGCTCAAGTATCTAAAAACCTTACCACCAGTTCAAATCCGACATAATGCCTCGATATAAAAAGAGAAGAGAATATCATTCGATATTCTCTTCTCTTTTTATATCATATAGATTGTAGGTAATACACTTTGAAGCTTTTTTTGAGTTCGGCTTCTTTGTAGATTCTTTTTTTGCTGCACTGCTTGCTCTTCCTGCAGCTGATTTTGACGTAGACGGTTTAGTAGTAGTTCTGGTGCTACAGTTTTTGTTGGTACATTGTTCATTGATAACTATAGACCCGCAAACGCAAAATTGTGCCAATTAAAATCACACTCCCTTAATTCTATTATATCATAAGTACGGACTTTTGACAGCACTCACATAACGTAAAACTTTTATATTTCCCAAAAGCTGAATTTTTATCAGCCTATATAGTGTAGTGAAAATGTAAAAGTTTATAGAGTGTTTACTGTAAAAGTGCTTTTATCCAGTACGGCAAATGGCACTTGTCATAGCTTATTGCTAAACTGGAAATCACTAAGCCTACAGTAAACTATCTACAATATGTTGTATAGCTTGATACATAAAAAATCGGACCAGCTATGTAGAGTCAGCTTTATATATAGTATTGCATATTTAAGGTAGTTTTAATAACTGATAACGGTAAATATTTTTACTCAGAATTTAGATACCAATATTTGTATAAAGTTAAACATCTTTTATATGAAATTAGATTAATTTATATAGCTATATGGATGACAATAACCCAAGTAATTCTATAAGCAGTAAATCTATTCATTGACTTTAAAAAATTATCATGTTATTATATTCTCCGGGATTAAAATTATAAAATATACATTTGCCGGAGTGGCGGAACTGGCAGACGCACAGGACTTAAAATCCTGCGGTCCTTACCGACCGTACCGGTTCGATTCCGGTCTCCGGCACCAAAAAGGGTATTTTCAAAATGCCCTTTTTTGCTATATTTTATTTACGTGGCTTTTGCTTTTCAAAAGCAGATTTTTAATATATAATTAAATTGTTAGTATTATTAGTGTTTCTGGTATACTTTCAGAGTATGATTTAAAAAGCAGTAATAGTAGTTTTTGCCTTAAAAATTCCTTATCAGAGGTATAAGTGATGTTTAAAAAAAAGATATTAGTTATTGATGATACCGAACTTATGGTCAAACTTATCACTGATATACTTGAAACAGCAGGTTATAATGTAATTACTGCTTCAGATGGTTTTGAGGGGATGCAAAAGGTCAAGGAGGAAAAACCTGATTTGGTTTTACTTGATGTTGTTATGCCCGGGTTAGATGGGTTTGAGGTATGTAAATTGTTAAGGAATGACGATGGTAATAACCTAATGCCAATTATTATGCTTACGGCTCAGGATGAGGAAGATGATAAGCTGACAGGACTTGAGCTCGGGGCTGATGACTACATAATTAAGCCTTTTAACCATAGAGAGCTTTTAAGCAGGGTTAGAAATACTCTAAAGCGTATAGATAGGAATAGGTGGGCCAATCCACTAACCGGACTACAGGGAAATATAGAAATACAGGCTGAACTTAACCAGAGAATAGCGAAGAAAGAGCTTTTTTCAGTTCTTTACGCCGATCTGGATAATTTCAAAGCTTATAATGATGTATATGGCTTTGCAAGTGGGGATACAGCTATTAAACTTACAGCAGATATTATCACTGATAACGTCCATCAATTTGGGGATTCCAGTGATTTTGTGGGACATGTAGGTGGAGATGATTTTGTTGTAGTTACCGTTCCTGATCGTGCAGATGCTATATGTGAGGGTATTATTGGAGATTTTGACCGTAAAATTCTTGCGTTATATTCTAGTGAAGATAGAGAAAAAGGTTTTATACATACAGCAAACAGGCAGGGGGAAGCAATGCAATATCCTATAATGTCTATATCAATAGCTGTAGTTTCAAACGAATTTAGGACTATAATCAGTCATATACAGGTTGCAGAAATTGCAGCTGAACTGAAAAAGAAGGCTAAATCCCTATCTGGGAGTGTTTATGTAAAGGATAGAAGAAGAGGATAAGTTAATTCAAAAAAATATTTGATATAGTTAAAAAATCGTGGTATTTATAGAATTATTCTATTTATCACGATTTTAAATTTATGGAGGTAATTGGTTTTGAGAAATGCGGATATATTGTTCGAAAGCTATAATATGGTTGTAGAAGAGAGTTATAATAAGATCTTTGAAAGCTGCAGCAAGGAAGAAGATATTTTGAAGATTAAGGATGAGAGCATAGTAGAGCATCTGAAAAAGGATATAGATATCTGGGAGGATGTGCCTATCTCCGACCTCAATGGTATGTCGCCAAGAGCTTTTATAGAGAGTATAGAAGGTTATGAAGCCGTGGTAGAGTTGTTTTTGCTTGGTGCGAAGCTAACCGATAGGGATTTGCCCGAAATCTTTTTGGAGAAGCTTAGAAGCTATGGTGATAAAGCGATAGAAAAGCTTGTGGAATTTGCTACCGATAATTCTATGATATCAAATGAAGATACAGTTTATATACCGGTGATGGCTGTCAGAATATTGGGGAAATGGAAAGTGGAGAACTCTGTCGGTAAGCTTATTAAAACGCTTTATAACTGCGAAGAAGATAGTGAGCTAATTATGGAAGAGATTGTGGACGCCTTTGTTAGTATAGGAGAAGCTTCAATAGAACCTATACTGCATAAGGTTGAAAATGCAGGCAATATAGGATATGTTGAGGAATATCTGCTAAATGCCCTATCAATATTAGGTAAGAAATATAAATCTGACAAACTGTTCAAGTGTTTAAAAAGTGCATTCTTAGGTATGGACAACAAGGTATTAGGCGCTGTATACCTTGGAGAATATGGAGATGGAAAGGCTATACCTGCCCTGAGGGGATACATAGAGAAAAATATCCGGCACATTGATTATGAGACCTTTGCTGAGATCAAAGCAACCATTCAAAAGCTTGGGGGTGATATAAGCGATTTGAATTTTAAAGGACGAAGTAAATAAACTATGTATATCTATATTAAAATAGTATTGGTAAAATCCTCTTTGCACTCTTGCAAGGGGATTTTTTAATTTTGGTCTAACAATTTCTTGCATATATCCAACCTTATATTGAATATGATTATTATAAGCGAACTTAAAGTGCTGCATGGATGGATGTTAGAGTATTACTGGCAAAATTGTGATATCAGCTAAAGTAGTTGGCAACCTTCTAATGCAGGTAAATAAGAGTTCATAAGTTTTCGATTAAGGACGGGGTAATATGATAGTTGTGGTAAGGAAGAGAAATATAGCTCTAATACTAATGATTTTTTTGCTTTCAATAATACTGTATAACCTTAATATCGGGAGGGATGAGGCTGCTGCAGTTACAAATACCCAGGACGGTCAAAAAACAGTAATTCTTGACCCCGGCCACGGTGGAGAAGACCCAGGAGCAGTAAGTGATTATAGCGGACTGAAAGAGAAGGATGTAAACCTGAATATTGCCCTACTGGTAAAGGGTATGCTTGAAAGCGAAAATTACAAAGTTATTATGACAAGAGAAGAAGATGTACTCCAATATGAACCCGATACAAGGGGAATTATACAAAAAAGGAAGCAAGATCTGCTAAAGAGAAAGAAGCTGATGGATGAAGCAGGTGCAAACATTGTGGTGAGTGTACACCTCAATAAATTCCCCCAGACACAGTATTTCGGAGCTCAAACCTTTTTTCCTCCCAATTCTCCTGAAAGTCAGAAATTGGCTATGAGTATTCAGAAGGCTATAAGGCAATCAGTAGATCCGGAAAATAAAAGGGAGGCTAACTTGAAGAAGGAACCAATAATTATTTTAAAGGATTGTAAGACTACTACTGCTATAGTGGAGTGCGGATTTTTATCCAATCCTGATGAAGAGAAGAAGCTGGTTACAAAGGAATATCAAGAGAAGGTTGCTATTGCAATAAAGGATGGTATCAAACAGTATTTTGAGAAAAAATAGTAATATAGCCAACAATGCAGCTATATAGAAGTAGCTTATAAAAGTAGTGCACTTTTAATGGGTTAATAAGTTCAAATTAAACATAGAATGCTCCCGATCCTCCTGTGAGGTCCTTATATTATCCAATACAATGTGAACCGGCTTTAGTTATGCTTCCGGTTAAACAAGGTCTGGATATTATAGGGGCTTATTTTTTTGTATCTTTTTAAGAAGATAGCTATTAAACGAACTCAGAATTATTGTTGAATTAAATGATTACTGTAGGTATTGGCACTAATTACATGCTGATTTTAACGTATATATTATCGTATAATCGTATTATGTAAACTTAAGAAGGGGAGAAGTCAATATGTTGAAGAGAAAAGTACTTCTGGCTATGATAATGGCAGTAACAATGCTTATTTCACTTATGGTGCCAGCAAAAGCGAGTACGGTCAGCGGTATGAATGTTATGGTGAATAACCAGAGAGTTGTTAGCAATGTACCTACAGCATACTCAAACGGGGTTGTTATGATACCGGCGAAAGAATTCGCTAGCTTGCTTGGAGGAAGCTTTACTTATGATAGTGCTTCAATGACGGGAGTAATAAGACAAGGGGAGAATGAATTGTCCTTTAGACTTGACAACAGTTTGGCTAAGTTCAACGGTAAATACATACAAGCCCCTGCGCCAATGCAGATAATCAATTACAGATTTATGCTTCCGGCAGAATTTGTTGCAGGGAAATTGGGTGCAGAAGTTTATACTAGCTTAAGTAAAAATCTATTAATGGTATTCCAATCTATTGAAGGAAAGATTATCTACCAGGTTATGGGTGGGGACTCATTTTGGACAATTTCACAGCTTTTTGGAACATCAATAAGCACTCTAAAAGAGTTAAACCGTCTGACCAGTGACGTCTTATATATAGGCCAAAAGCTTATAATAAAGGATTTCACACCTTTTGTTGAGGTTATAGCTGCACAAACTACCAATAATGCTACCTTAAGAAGTGGGGCAGGCTTTGGATTCAGTCCCTTAGCTTATGTTCAGGCATGGACGAATATAAGTGTGGTAGGAAAGGCTGGTGACTGGTATAAGGTTACAACCCCTAAAGGAAACGGGTACATGCATTATAGCATTGTAGGTGTAAAGCAGGATATAAACGATACAGCTGCAAATAGCATGTATTTTAGCAACAGCATACCCGTAGATACATCAGCTGACTTTATAACTTATACTTCCTATACAGTGCAGAAAGGGGACACGCTTTGGTCTATTTCAGAGAAGGTGGGTTTGCCGGAATATGAACTCAGAGCAGCAAACAATTTAACATCAACTTCAGTACTATATATTGGGCAGGTATTAAGAGTTCCAGTGCATAATATCCCTGTAAAGGCTAAGCTTGCACCTCAGTTTGGAGAACTGCTTGATTGGTTTAAACAAGCGCAGTATGTTTTTCCAATAGGTAAAGAAGCAAAGCTTATTGACTTAGAAACAGGAAGAAGCTTTATGGTGAAGAGGACAATGGGAGGAAACCATTCCGATACTGAGACGCTTACTGCTGCTGACACACAGATAATGAAGGAAATCTTTGGGGGTAGTTGGACGTGGAATAGAAGGTCATTTATTTTAGAGACAGATGGTAGGCGCTTGGCTGTATCGGTAGCAGGGATGCCACATGCAGGAATTGACGGTTTACCTTACCTTCAAAATGTAAGCAATAGGAGTGACAATTGGGGGTATGGGCCTAACTATGATAGAATATCAGGAAATGGTATGGACGGACATTTCGATGTTTACTTCCTTAACTCTTTAAGGCATAAGGATAACAAAATGGATTCGGTACACCAGTATAATGTTATGGTATCGAGTGGTCTGGAGTAAAAATAATACCAGTATAATAATCCGGGAGCAGATTCAGAGGCTTAAAGCCCAATGGACTGCTCCCTGACCGCTTTACGCAGGCTTTTGTACCCTATATAACACTTATTTACTTTTTTACACTTTTAGCGTATAATTACGTATAAATCTATATTAAATAGATTTTACAAATTGACAGTACAAGTTTTGAATTCAGTTTAGCCCCAATATTTTTATAGATTGAGGATGGCTCAATGAATATACTTTCCCTTTTGGCCTTTTTATCGTCTATTATGTTTTTATATCTTGGTATATATATTATTTCAATGGATTATAAATCCCGGCTAAATAGGACGTTTTTCGCGCTTTATTTATGTTTTGCCATTTGGGGTTTTTCCTTTGTGTTTGCAATACCTGCCGCTACTAAAGAAATTTGCTGGTTCTGGTATAAAATTGCAGCGCTTGGCTTCTGTTCAGTACCTTCATGTACACTCCATTTCTTTATGGCCTTAACAAAGAAGGATAAGATTTTAAGCAAGTGGTGGATATATGTGCTTATCTATCTACCGGCAGCTATTTTCATATATAAGGCTCAGACAGGTATTCTTGTAGACGAAGATTTTATAAGGAAGAGCTACGGTTGGGCTAAAGTCCAGGTTACAAACTACTTATGGCTAGGATTATATGTGGCGTATTACTTTGTTTATGCTGTGATTGGCCTTGTATTATGTTATAGATGGAAAAATAGAACAAATATACCTAGAGAAAAGAAACAGGCCGTAATTATTTTAGTATCTGCTGCAGTAGCTCTTGGTTCAGGATCGCTGACCGATATTATTCTACCGTTTTTTAAATTCGATTTTCCAAATTTGATGTCACCGATTACTGCATTGGCATGGACTTTCGGAATGTGGTATGCAATTGTAAAGTATAGATTAATGGTGCTTACACCATCATTAGCGGTTGACAATATCTTAAAAACAATGGTTGATTCAGTTATACTTGTGAGCCCTGAAGGGAAAATCCTTTCGGTAAATTTAGAAACCGAAAAAATGCTTGGCTACAGGGAAAATGAATTAGCTGGTGCTACACTGGACACTCTTTTCAAAGATGATAATTTATTTAAAGAAAATAGCTATATCAAACAGTTGGAAAAAGAGCCTATACGCAATTATGAAACCTTGTATACTACTAAAGACGGGAGAAATATACCTGTTGTGTTTTCTGCTTCCGAAACAAGGGATGATGACGGCAATTTAATCGGTGTTGTAGCAATTTCAAGGGATATAACCGAACTTAAGAGTTCTGAGGAACAATTAACACATCTGGCCAACCATGATTTTTTAACCAACCTTCCAAATCGTATATTATTCCATGACCGTCTCAAACAGGCGATGGTTTGGGCAAATCACCACGGATATATATCTGCTGTTGTACTTTTGGACTTGGACCGCTTTAAGGAAGTGAATGATGTGCTTGGGCATGATAGTGGAGATATTCTTTTGAAGGAAGTAGCTGTAAGATTAAGGACAGTTGTACTAGAGACAGATACGATTGCACGTCTGGGCGGGGATGAATTTATCATCATAGTTAATGAGATGAATTCTCAGGATGAAATTAAGAAAGTGGCGAAAAGGATTCTTGAAGCCTTCAAGGAACCCTTTATAGTAGGAGTGCATAAGCTGTATGTTACATGCAGCATTGGAATAAGCCTATATCCTCAAGATGGAAACAGTATAGAGATACTCATTAAAAATGCAGACTTGGCGATGTACTGTGTTAAAAGCCAGGGAAGAAATGGATATAGATTGTTTACTGCTGACATGAGTAATGTTATATCCGAGAGGATGGAGCTTGAGAATAATTTGCGTAAGGCGCTTGAGCGAAAAGAGTTTGTACTATACTACCAGCCTATTGTTGATGTGGTTTCAGGTAAAGTAGCGGGCATGGAGGCCCTGGTCAGATGGCATCACCCTGAGTTGGGAATTATACCTCCTGCAAAATTTATACCGGTAGCTGAGGATAGCGGTTTGATTTTACAGATTGGAGAATGGGCCTTACGGAGAGCCTGTCAGCAAAATAAGGAATGGCATAAGGAAGGCCTGCCAAAGTTAAAAATATCGGTTAACCTTTCGCCAAGGCAATTCCAGCACCCTGATATAGTAGAAAAGATTACCCATATATTGGAGGACACTGGAATAGACCCAAAGTGCCTTATGCTTGAAATCACCGAGAGTATGGCCATGAATGATGTGAAAAGTACTGTGCATAAACTTAATAAACTCCATGATTTGGGAATATTGATCGCTATAGATGATTTTGGTACGGGGTATTCTTCTTTGAGTTATTTAAGGAATTTTCCTATATACGCTATTAAGATTGACAAATACTTTATAAAAGATATGACTAATGACCCTGGAAATGCTGCTATTGTTATGACTATGATAGCTATGGCCAATTCATTGAACTTAAAGGTAATTGTGGAGGGGATAGAGACAGAACAGCAGCTTGAGTTTTTACGGACGCTTAAGTGGGATCAAAGGTTGAGTTCTTTAGAATGTGCCGAAATACAAGGTTATCTCTTTAGCCGGCCGGTTAGGGCAGAGGAGTTTGCAAGTCTTATTGGACAACAGGTTTTAGAAGAGTCCAACTTTAAAATACTAAAGGGTTTGTAGTATAACAATGGTCTTTAAAACAATTTTTAATTAAGTGAATAGGGGGAGAGTATTTTTTACTCTCCCCCTATGGTATATATCAACTTTGGTTATCTATAAGTCAGTACAATTTTATAAATAAATTGGTTCAGAACTAAGCCATGCTTTCTTTTTCACTTGACAGTGTTTCCCACAAAGTATAAAGCTCTTCAAGCTTACTTTTAAGGAAATTTTGCTCATTATGGAGCTCGGTAAGTTTAATATGGTCGCTAAGTAATGCCTGCATTTCCGACTCAAGTACCACAAGTCGTTCTTCGATTTCACCTATTTCACGTTCAGTTTCACTTATTTGCTTTTCTAATCTTCTTTGTTTTGTCTTTTCTTCCTTAGTGGCAAGGCGTTCTAATTTTGAGGCAGATATTTTAGATTCAGCGTTACTATCTGAAGGAGTCTTCTTCATTTTGTTTTTGTATTCGGTATAGTCTTGATAGTTACCGGAGTAGTCAAATAGGGAATTATTATCCAGTTCCAGTATTCGGGACGCCAGTTTATTTATAAAATACCTATCGTGAGATACTGCAAGGATAGTTCCATCAAAGTTTTTAAGCGATTCTTCCAATACTTCTCTTGAATTTATATCAAGATGGTTTGTAGGCTCATCCAATATGAGCAGGTTGGAGTCGGACAGCATTAATTTTACTAAAGCTACACGACCTTTTTCGCCGCCGCTAAGTATGGATATAGGCTTAAATACATCTTCTCCCTTAAAAAGGAAGGAGGCGAGGGCTGTACGGAGTTCTGTTTGTGTCAATTTTTCGTTGGAATTCCATACTTCATCTATAATTGTATTGCTGTCATCAAGATCGTCGTGCTCCTGATCATAGTAGCCGGATTGTACTTTATGACCGTATTCAAAAACGCCGGATGTGTGTGCAACTTTCCCTGTAAGAATTTTCAATAGGGTTGACTTTCCACAGCCATTAGGTCCTAATAAAAAGACCCTTTCACTTTTTTTAAGCTTAAAGTTTATGTTTTTAAAGAGCGGTTTGCCTGGATACTCCATAGAGAGGTTTTCAACAAATAATACGTCGTTGCCGCTAATAATATCCGTTCTAAATTTTATCTTGATTTTACCGGGCAAATTTTTTGGTTTATCTATCTTTTCCATCCTATCAATGGCTTTTTGCCTGCTTTCCGCAGCTATTATGTTCTTTTCTCTATTCCATCTTTTTTGCTGCTCTATGAAGGCCTCCATTCTTGATATTTCTTTTTGCTGGAGGTCATAGTGTTTTTGTTGTATTTCGCGATCAACAGCTTTTTGATTAATAAATGCAGTATAGTTCCCGTTATATACCTTACATCCGCAGTTTTCAAGCTCTATGGTTTTGCTCGTAACTGCGTCAAGAAAATATCTGTCATGGGATATGATAAATACACATTTTTTATAATTCCTTAGAAATTCCTCAAGCCATTCAATAGCACTAATATCAAGGTGATTGGTAGGCTCATCCATAAGAAGAATATCAGGTTCGGACAACAGAAGCTTTGCAAGAGCAAGTCGTGTCTTTTGGCCTCCACTTAACGTTTCAATTTTAAGAGCGAACTGATTATCGGTAAACCCTAACCCCCGTAGTACACCTCTAACTTTGCTAGTGTATTCATATCCGCCTGACATAGAGTATTTATCGGTTAGGTTAGAGTATTCTTTCACTAAGGAAGACAAGCGATCTTCATTCTTTTCAACACCGATTTTCTCCTCCAAATTCTTGATACGCTCTTCGATTTCTATGAGATGAGCGTAAGTGGAGAGCATTTCATCCCATATAGTGTTGGAAGAATCAAGACCGGTATTTTGTTCGAGAAAGGCTAGTTTATATCCCTTAGCTAAATAAATTTCACCACAGTCGGGCTGCAGTATGCCGGAGATTATTTTAAATAGGGTGGATTTGCCGGCTCCATTAACTCCCACCAGACCTACCTTCTCCGATTCCTGCAAATTAAAGGTTATGTTTTCTAATATTGTATTAGTTCCAAAAGATAGGGAGATATTATTACAATTTAAAACTATCATTATAACCACCTGGTATCATATTTGTATTTTATAAGCAATCTAATGCGAAAATAACCTTGCCTTATTGATAATAAGATTTGTTTGTATAGAGTTAATATCAAATCGGTAAAAAAGATAGTAGGTAAATAAAATAAACCTACTACCTCTTTACTGTCAATTGTAACAAAAAACCGACTTTCAAGCAATATTGACAATAAAATAACAAAGATGATATAATACAGTAGCTGATGTATAAAAATACCATATTATTCTTAGAGGTGGAATTAATGGATTTAGATAAAAAGGTTTCAATTGCAGTTGTCAGGCGGTTGCCAAGATACTACCGATACCTTGCAGATTTGTTGAAAATGGATATCACAAGAGTATCTTCCAAGGAACTAAGCGCAAGAATGGGGATTACAGCCTCACAGATTCGACAGGATCTTAACTGCTTTGGAGGCTTTGGTCAGCAGGGGTATGGTTATAATGTCGAATCACTTTATAATGAGATAGGAAATATATTAGGATTAAATAATAAATATCAGGCAATAATAATCGGCGCCGGTAATATGGGCCAAGCGCTGGCAAACTATACGAATTTTGAAAAAAGGGGATTTAAGCTCACTGCGATATTTGATGTGGACCCCGAATTAATAGGTAAAAGTATAAATAATATAGGAATTAGAGATCTAGAAACAATTGATAGTTATATTAAGGATAATAAAGTTGATGTGGCTATGCTTTGCGTACCATACGAGCAAACCCCTATTATTGCCGATCGAGTAGCACGGTTGGGAGTAAAGGGATTATGGAACTTTTCTCCTATGGACCTGGAACTGCCCTATGATGTAATAATTGAAAATGTACATCTAAGTGACAGCTTGATGGTGCTCGGTTATAAGATAAACCAAAAATTAAAGAATGGCAAAAATAAAAAATAAGGAACAATAACCGTTCCTTATTTTTTTATTTTGACTTTATACTAGTTTATTTAAAGGCTATTTAACACACTGAAGAAGTCAGGGTAAGCCACGTCTACTGCCTGGGTCTTTCTTACAGTAGTTTCTCCATCAGCTGCCAGACCCGCGATCGAAAGAGACATTGATATGGTATGATCGTTATAACCTTCTACAACAGTTCCTCTCAAAGGTTTACCACCTTCAATCACCATTCCGTCCTCAGTTTCACGAACGTTGGCACCCATTTTTGATAATTCTGCTACCAGAGCTTTAACCCTGTTGAGTTCCTTGATTCTAAAGCCTTTTAAGCCTTTGATTTCTGTGGTTCCCTTAGCTGTAGTTGCGGCAACAGCGATTATAGGTATCTCATCGATAAGGCGCGGTACAATGTCAGCATCAATTGTTGCCGGCAGTAAAGATGAAGAAGTAACTCTTATATCCGCCACTTTTTCATTGCTTATTATACGCTCATTCAATATCTCAATGTTTGCTCCCATAGATTTGTAAACATCCAGCATTCCCGCTCTTGTTGGGTTAATACCTACATTTTTTATAGTAACATCGGAATTTGGTACTATAAGGGCTGCTGTTATAAAGTAGGCAGCCAGAGAAATATCTCCAGGAACCTCTACCGGTTGAGCATAAAGGTTTTCGATTTTATGGCTGGTTACTTTTAAACCATTGATTTTTATATCCGCGCCGAAGTGGTTAAGCATTTGTTCCGAATGGTCTCTAGATTTCACTGCTTCGGTAACGGTTGTTTCACCATCAGCAAATAGTCCTGCGATAAGAATAGGAGACTTTATGTAAGTATCCAGAATGGAAAGTTCAAATGCAGAACCTTTCAGCTTAGACGGTGTAATAGCAAGAGGGCACAAATTGCCATTGTCTCTGCCTTTTATAGCTGCACCCATCTGTACAAGGGGAGATACAATCTTGCCTATAGGCTTTTTAATAACATGCTCATCCCTGGTCAGAATGGAATTAAACGGTTGCCCTGCTAATACTCCAAGAAGAAGCCTGAAGGTGGTGCCCGGTCTTCCTGCATTAAGAGGGCCAGTTGGAGGCTTAAGTCCATACAACCCCTTACCGTGTACTCTTACTCTGTTAGCGGGAAGTATTTCTATTCCTACCTGCATTTTTCTAAAGCATTCGATGGTACTTAGACAGTCATCACTCATTGAAGAACCGCTAATCTCTGTAGTTCCTTTCGCAAGTGAAGCAAACATAATAGCCCTATGCGATATGGATTTATCCCCAGGAACTGAAATTTCACCCCTTAATGAGCTTCTCTGTTCAATTAACACAATAAATTCCCCCAATCTTTTTGTGGACAATTGTTAGCGTTTATAAACCTTATAACCTTTGCCGGTAAGCAGTTCAAAAGCATTATTTACACTTTCGGAATCATGAAGGGTTATCCTTAGACAACCTTGTTCGTATTCCCTGCTGTTTGAAACATTTATATTTTTAATATTTATTCCGCCAGCACCTAAAATTGTTGCAATTTCACCAATAATACCCGGCTTATCTACTACGTCGACCACTATCTCGTATAACGGACATATTAATCCCCTTTTACTTGTAGGAATCGAGTCACGGTAGTTTTTAGCGGTTTCAAAAAAACTATAAATATTTTTAATATCATTAGTCTGTATATATTCTTTGAAATTATTTATAATTTCTACGTAGTTTTCTAAAATTCCTTCAATTTGTTGTTTATTACTAATAACAATATTTTCCCACATTTCAGGGCTGGATGATGCAATCCTTGTAATATCCTTAAAACCCCCGGCAGCAAGCATTTGCATTTTAGCATCCGGTGTATCGGAACTTCTTACTAAATTAACGATTGAGGATGCGATTATGTGGGGTACATGACTTATACATCCTGTTATTCGGTCATGCTCGTAGGCATCCAGTGTAATGGGGATTGCGCCTATTTCCTTGACAAGCTCAGTCATTAGATCCATAGAGTACTGGTCCGACGTTTTGCTTGGGGATAATATATAGTAAGCATTTTCAAAAAGGTGAGCGAAGCTAGCCGTATAACCCGTTTTCTCCGCACCTGCCATAGGATGTCCTCCTATGAATAGAGGAGCATTAGGCATTTTGCTAATGTAATCTATTATTTCAGCCTTGGTACTGCCCACATCGGTTATTATACAGCCAGGCTTTGCTTTTTGTGCCACCAGCTCTAAAAGTTCGACTGCACGTCTTACAGGTGTACAAATAAAGATGATATCCGAGTCCCATATAGATTCATCAAGTTCAGTAAATCCACGGGATATACAGCCATCCTTCAAGGCCGCATCTATAGCCTCCTGGGTTCTGTTTACCGCAGTTATATCCCTTATATGGAGGCGCTCACCAAGTGCCCTTGCAAGAGAACCACCTATCAATCCCAATCCAATTATAGTAATTTTTTTATCTTGCATACCTAAACTCTCTTCCAAGGATATCTGCCATCTTACTTATATCGCTGCATAAGTTATCAAAGCTTTCAGGAGTCAACTGTTGGGCTGCATCGGATAATGCACACCTAGGATTGGGGTGGACTTCTATTATAAGGCCGTCAGCGCCTGCGGCAATAGCAGCTTTAGATAGCGACGATATATACTGGGTTTTTCCGGCAGCATGGCTTGGATCCACTATTATAGGAAGGTGGCTGTTGTTCTTCACTACAGGGACTGCACTAAGATCAAGGGTGTTCCTTGTAGCGGTTTCAAATGTCCTTATGCCTCTTTCACACAAGACAACATCATAATTACCTTCACTCATTATATATTCAGCAGCATTGAGCCATTCATCTATGGTAGTTGAAGGACCACGTTTCAGTAAAGCAGGCTTTTTCGAACGGCCAATTTCCCTGAGAAGCTGGAAGTTTTGTACATTACGTGCTCCAATCTGGAACATGTCTACATATCTATCGGCTATTTCAACAGCTTTTTCGCTGGTAACCTCGGTGATTAAAAGTAATCCTGTGGCTTCCTGAGCTTCTTTAAGCAGCTTCAACCCTTCTTCCTCTAGGCCTTGAAAAGCATAAGGAGATGTTCTGGGTTTGAAAGCTCCACCTCGCAGAAACTGTGCACCGGATTTTTTAACCGCCGCTGCAGCCTCCAGAATTTGCTCACGGCTTTCAACTGCACAAGGACCGGCCATCATAACTAGTTCCTTGCCACCTATCTTTACACCTTTTACATCAACAACGCTCGGTTCGGGCTTAAAAGTCTTACCTGCCAACTTGTAAGATTCTACAATAGGTACAAGCTTTTCAACTCCGGGCATAAGTTCAAGAGGTACATCATTTAATACCCTTTTATCTCCTATAACACCTATAATTGTCCTTTCAGTTCCCTTGGAAATGTGTATGCCCAAGCCTAACGATTCCAGAACTTTTGATACTTCATGGATATCACTTTCGTGAGTACCAGGTTTCATTACAATAATCATAATAAATCCTTCCTTTCTACAATTTTTACCCTACTTGCCTACCTACAATTATTGTTTACCATTCTACCGTATTACTACCGAAAAATATTTTAATAAACTTCTTCGGTATAAACTGAAATTTGTCTTATATACATATTTATAAGTTGCCTAAATATAGTATAAGACGATACTACTGGTTACTTAAAATTTACAATGCCATAGTTGAAATGTCAAGAAAAATAGGTTGCACTTTAAGGAATGCACAATGCATTTAACTGCAGGGCTTCTTCAAATGCCCAAATTTTCTTGGAAATGAATTCTTACTTACTTTCATGAGTATAATATTACTCCAAAGGTATTTTTTGAAACAATAAATTTTACTTAAAATTGCTTCAAAAAGAGGAAAAATATAAAGAAAATCGAATTATATAGTAATATGGTAATAATTTATAACTATATTACTATGCATATCAATAATAGCCTAACTATATGCTGAATTGTATCACGCCCTTCGTTGCAGAACCTGATTTTAGACTAATACTACTTTGTTATTTTGGAACCTATACTAAAGAAATAATAAACTAAAGCTTTAATTATCTCTCAGGTATGGTAATAGAAATTTAGAGCCTATTACATATAGGCTTAGAGGGATTCGGAGTAGTACCAATAGCAATAAATTAAGGGGGAATTTGTATGAAGGATTATACCGTAGGAAAAATACGGAACATATGCTTGCTGGCTCATGGTGGAGCAGGTAAAACTACCCTTGCAGAGGCGATGTTGTTCAATACCGGTGTACTAGATAGGTTTGGCAAGATAGTGGATGGTACAACAACGATGGACTATGACCCTGAAGAGATTAAAAGAAAAATCTCTATTAGTACAGCAGTTGCAGCCTGTGAGTGGAAGGAACACAAGATAAATATAATCGATACCCCTGGATATTTTGATTTTGTAGGTGAAGTCAAACAAGGCATTAGAGTAGCTGATGGAGCTTTGATACTGGTTCCTGCCAAAGGTGGGGTTGCCGTTGGTACTGAAAAATCCTGGGCCTACACCAAAGAACAAAAAATACCCAAAATGTTTTTTGTAAGTAAAATGGATGAAGAGAATGCTAACTTTTTTGCAGTGTTGGATCAGCTTATAGAAACCTTTGGTAAGGGTGTAGTGGCTTTTGAGATACCTATTATCGAGAAGGATAAGTTTATAGGCTTTGTTGATGTTATAGATTTACAAGCAAAGAAGATTGAAAAGGATAAGCTTGTTGATATACCTATTCCTGCTGATTTAATGGATAGGATTTCTGCTATAAGAGATTCATTAAATGAGGTTATAGCTGAGACAGACGAACAACTTATGGAGAAGTATTTTGCAGGAGAGGAGTTTAGCCATGATGAATTTCATAACGGGATGCGCGTTGGCATTGCCGATGGTTCGATAGTTCCGGTGTTTTGTGGCTCTGCAATGAATAATGCGGGGGTACAATCTCTTATGGATGCAATTGTTGAGTATATGCCGTCACCGGAAGATAAACCTGTCATAAAAGGCAAAAAAACTGCAACCGGGGATGATGTTGAACTCAAATCCTCCTCAGAAGCGTCTCTTTCAGCCCTCGTATTTAAAACAATTGCCGACCCTTTTGTAGGCAAGATTTCAATGTTTAGAGTCTACTCAGGTACAATTAAATCCGATACCGCTGTATTTAATTCTAGCACCGAAAAGATTGAAAAAGTAGCTCAGTTATATTTGATGAAGGGTAAGAAACAAATACCTGTGGATAAGCTGATTGCGGGAGATATTGGAGCAGTAGCCAAGCTGCAGAATACCAACACAAATGATACCTTATGTGACCAAAGCAATCCAATATCGCTTGATAAAATTGAGTTTCCTGAACCTGCCATATCTTTGGCGGTTGAGCCTAAGGCAAAAGGTGATGAAGAAAAGATTAGCTCAGGCCTGCACAGGCTCCAGGACGAAGATCCTACTTTCAAAGTAGCTATAAACCCCGAAACACATCAAACACTAATTTCGGGGGTAGGGGAGCAGCACCTGGATGTTATCGTAAGTAAGCTTAAGTCCAAATTTGGTGTTTCGGTAAATCTTTCAATACCCAGGGTACCGTATAGGGAGGCTATAAAGAAGAAGGTAAAGGTGGAAGGAAAGCATAAGAAACAGTCGGGCGGGCATGGGCAGTATGGTCACGTATGGATAGAATTCGAGCCGGGTGATAAGGAAGCTCTTACATTTGAAGAAAATATATTTGGAGGGGCAGTCCCCAGACAATACTTTCCGGCGGTTGAAAAGGGTTTGTTAGAAAGTATACAGAAGGGGGTATTAGCCGGGTATCCTGTAGTTAACCTTAAGGCTACGCTGGTAGACGGATCTTATCATGATGTTGATTCCTCCGAAATGGCCTTTAAGATCGCGGCACATTTAGCATTCAAGAAGGGGATGGCCCAAGCGTCACCAGTGCTGCTTGAGCCTATAGCTCATGTAGAGGTATATGTGCCTGAACACTATATGGGAGATATAATTGGCGATTTAAATAAGAGGAGAGGTAGGATACTTGGTATGAACCCGGAGGAGGATGGTCTGCAGCAGATAGTTGCAGAGGTACCACAGGCTGAAATGTTTAAATATGCTACGGATTTAAGATCTATGACCCATGGAAGAGGATCTTTTAAACTTTGGTTTGAAAGATATGAGGAAGCACCTCCGGTAGTTAGCCAAAAAGTCATAGAGGAAGCAAAGAAAACAATGGCTGAAGAAAATGAATAGTAGTAAACACTATAAAAGCCAATAATCCTGGCAGCCAGGGCTATTGGCTTTTGTATTTGGAGATACACAAGTAGTGAATGGTATTCTGTATCAATATATATATGCTAAAGAAAGAGTATGGGTACTATAATTACTTTTAAAAATGACTTTTGTAATACTAAATAATGACTTTTTTCACTGACATTTAACCTGTCGTAACACTATAATAATTATAGAACAAAGCCAATATACATTATAGCAGTTTGGCTTAAATAATCTTCTCATAAACTATATATAGTACTAAGTACATATATTTGTAAAAAAGTGACTTAAAGTTTCAAAAAAAGTGACTTAAGGTTTCTAAAACGTGACTAAAGTATATGAGATTATGACTATCGGTAGCTTCGCATATGACTAAAAGATGTGTATCATTATATTAATAAGAAATTTTTCAAAGAAACAGGCTTATACTAGGATATAAGATAGGTGATTTCTAAACAATTTTATAGCTTAGGGTACTAAAAATTATAGTCCTTGTACAGTTTATTATATTTGATATATTAGATATTAATGGAGGCAAAGGTTTAGCAAAATGCCATACAATAGTAGATAGAGACGTATGGTAAATCAACAGAATTCCTATACCAAAGAAAAAACACCGTATATCCGAAAAATGCCTACTTTAATGGATAAATGTAAAAAGTTAATATATATATAAGCGAGGTTCATTGGTTTTAAATCATAAATTATCGGCAACGTATTATAAACTGGCAGGGATAAAAGTTGAATATGAGACTTACTATCAGATTAAGCAGCTTATACTGTTTTAAATAAGTAAAATTACATATAGAGGACTTGGGAAAGCACATTAATTTAAAGGGGAGGACGCAAAAATGAAGATTAACAGAGATAACTTAATCAAATTAATGAACTACTATTGTGCCGGTAATTGCACAAGATTTGCCAGGGAGCTAGGAGTTGACACCTCGCACTTACACCGTTATCTTAATACAGGAATTGGGGGTGGGACAAAGATAGTAGGAGCGGTAATAAAGTTTTGTAAAATTAACGGGCTCAACTTTGAAGAGTACGTTGAATTATAATTAGTGATTTAGAGGAGTATAGTTTGACTCAAAATATAGATAAATAATGCAGAAATTGTATATGGTTTTAGGGGAGGAGAGATAGTTTCATATATGTTGGAACTGTCTCTTTTCAGTTTATAGGCAGTTCAATAAACTATCTATACTTAGGAATTTCAGAGAATAAATTAGTAAAGTAAAGCTATAATTGAGGAATTATTTAGATTTGCAGGACTAATATGGAACCAACTTCTATAAATATCCGTCTTAAGCATATAACATATAGAGGGGGAATGGAAATGAAGAAAAAGAGTATAGTCTTGATGATGGCTGTAATTTTGGCAATTTCACTCTTGGTTGGCTGTGGGGGAGCAACGGAAAAAGCGGATAGCTATACTGCAAATCAACAAATAGCTGAAGTTAGCGATGGTGCAGGTGTACAGTACGATAAGGCGAATCAGGGTAGTACGAGTGAGGCTAAAGACTACGGGGCGGTAGTTACCACAACATCTAAGGATGAGGTGAAGGGAAACGCTATAGCTGGGGGAAATACTACAATCCAAACAACATCAAATGCAATTCTTTCACAGAGAAAAATGATACGGAATGCGAATGTTACTGTTGAGGTGGATGATTTTGATATTGCTTATGGTAAAATCAAGTCCATCATTTCAAACATAGGTATAGTACAGGAATCAAATATTAAAAAAGAAAAAATATTTGTAGACTCAAAAGAAAAGCTTATAACAAAAGGTGTTATAGTTTTAAGGGTAGATAAAGATAAATTTGACAGTGTTATAGCTGGTTTAGGCGGTCTGGGGCTATTGATTGACGAAAGTATAAAGACCGATGATGTTACAGATAAGTTTTTTGATACCGAATCAAGACTTAGGCTGCTTAAGTTTGAGGAAAACAGGCTGGAGCAATATCTTAATAAATTAAATGACCCTGATGTTATATTTAAAACGGAAAGCAGGCTAACCGATATAAGGCACGAAATAGAGGCTCTGACCGGAAATCTTAAAAAGATGAATGACCTGGTGGAGTTATCCACTATAACAGTAAATTTGGTTGAAAAAAGCGCTGCTACAAGTATTGAGCCTGCTAAGGAAAAGAGCTACTGGGAAAGGCTGTTTGGTGGTTTTGTAGATAGCTTTAAAGGTGTACTCAATTTCTGTGGCGAACTTATTATATTACTCGCTCAAGCATTGCCGGTGCTGGCTTTGCTGGTGATATTATCAGGTGCTGCTTTATTGGTATATAGAAAATTTTTCAAAAAAGCTTTGAACAATATAAATAAGAATAACGACAAGGATACGGGTTTATAAGAAATAAACGAAGAGTAAAGCAATTGCTAAGTAAGAAAGGCTGCTGAAAGGTGATTTTGATATGCTCCCCTTGTAGTAGACGGTTAAAATAATAAAACTGTTTACTGCAAGTAGGAGCATATTTTCATGTGAAAAAAAGTAGAAGTATGTTTAAAAAATGACTTAAGAAACACAAACAGAATTTCCTTGAATATAACACTTTTAAAGAGCAAAAGCTAAAGATAGTTTACAATAAATTATAGTTACAAATTAATGAAGGATTTTACTTGATAAGCTACGCTCAACGAATCTGGAAGTGATTCGTGTAGGTTTGTGTATATGAGGAACATAACTATATAAAGGAGAATTGTCAAATGGCAAATATAAATGATAAAAACAATATAAAGGACGAACGCATAGAGGATGTAACCAGGTATGGGGAGTTTATATCTTCTTTTAATCAATGGATGACACTGGACAGACAAAAGAATATTTCACACCATTTGGAGGAGGTTACCGAAGAACCTTCAGATACACAAGATAAAAACGATAAAAAGAGAAGTAATTAAAGAAAAACTAAATAAAATTTATTTCCCGAAAGGTATCTAGGTGTTATTCTAAGCAAACACCTAAATTTTTTATATTTTGAACATTTTTTAGGAGTTGGGCGCTTGAATAGTTTGCTGAAATAATTTATAATATAAACTAAAGTCAAAGATAGTCAAAATCAGTTATGCATAACCGATTATCTTTAACCAGGAAAAGGGAAGGCATGATTATATGCAAGAGGTGATATTGTGGCAAGGTTAAGCGATCTGATTGAGGCTTTTATAAAGCAGATGATCAATGATACCAATGGTAGTATTGAAATACAAAGAAATGAGCTTGCCAGCCAGTTTAATTGTGTTCCGTCTCAGATAAATTATGTTATAGATACAAGATTTACGAGGGACAGGGGCTATTATGTAGAAAGCCGCAGGGGAGGCGGAGGACATATACGTATTAGAAGGGTAAACATATCCCGTTCGGGCAATTATCTAATGCATATAATTACATCAATGGGAGATAGTATTTCGCAGCAGTCTGCGGAGATTTTTATAAATAACTTTGTTGATTATGATGTAATATCCGGGAGGGAAGGATTTATCCTTAAAGCAGCTACGAGTGACAGGTCATTGGGAAGGATTCCACTTCCTGATAGAGATATGTTAAGGGCAAATATTCTGAAAAATATGCTAATGAGTTTAGTAGTATAAATTTATTAGAGTTTGTGGTTGGTGGCTAAGGTCTATATAACCCTATGAAAGCATAAATAAAATAGAGTGGTGTTTCTGGGAACATATACCTGATTAGAAGTAAAGTTACTAAAAGGCTGAAAGGGTGTGTTCTAAACAGCTAAAGGCTGCTAACTCTAAGTGCAAAAGGAGTGAGTTATATGCTGTGCCAGCATTGTCAAAAAAGGATTGCCAATGTTCATTTTACTCAAGTAGTCAACAACAAAAAGGTTGAGGCCTATATATGTGAACACTGTGCTAAGGAAAAAGGCCAATTAAACTTTGGAACGCCTCTAAGCATAAGTGACTTCTTTTCAGGTCTTATGGGTTTTGGAGATACGGTTTCTGATTCGTACGTAACTGCTGTCCCAAAGCAGCAAGTTTGTGAAAAGTGCGGAATGAGTTATGAAGGATTCCAAAAATCCGGAAAACTTGGGTGCAACAATTGTTATGGAATATATGGAGATAAGCTGCAGCCTTTGCTTAAGAGACTGCACGGCAGTGCAGAACATCATGGTAAAGTACCAAAAAAAGTACTAGAGGATGTTAAGGTAACAAAAGAGATTGGGCAGCTTAAGCAGCTTTTAAATATAGCAATTCAGAACGAAGAATACGAAAAAGCAGCAGAGCTGAGGGATAAAATCAAAAGCCTGGAGGTGGAAAGATGACAGGCTGGTATATACAGAGGGGCCCTGAGTCTGATGTGGTTATTAGCAGTAGGGTCAGGCTTGCAAGGAATTTGGAAGAGTTCCCTTTTCCCTTCAAAATGAATAAAGACCAGGAGCAGGACATACTGGTCAAGGTCAGGGACGTCGTTTCGGGTAGTAAAAGCGATACTATCCAAAACACCCTGTTTGTTGATATGCAAAGTCTCAACCCTATTGATAGACTGGCTCTGGTAGAGAAACATCTTATAAGCAAGGATTTAGCCGAGAGCCAGAGGATATGTGGTGCATTAATCAGCAGAGACGAGAAAATCAGCATTATGATTAATGAGGAAGATCATTTGAGGATACAATGCATGTTTTCGGGGATGCAGTTAGATAGCGCCTGGGATCTTTGCAATAGTATAGACAGTGAAATAGAGGACAGGGTTAGTTTTGCATTTGATAATAAGTACGGGTACTTGACATGCTGTCCCACCAATATAGGTACGGGAATCAGAGTGTCTACAATGCTGCATTTACCGGCCTTGGTCATGACAGGATATATAAAAGGAATACTTGAGGCCTGTGGCAAGCTCGGGATAGCTGTAAGAGGAATTTATGGCGAAAATAGTGAAGCTACAGGTAATATGTTTCAAATATCAAATCAGATAACCCTGGGGCAAAGTGAGGACGAAATTGTAGCTAATATAACAAATATTACGTTCCAGATTATTGAACAGGAACGGACGCTGAGAAATGAGCTGAATAAAAGGAATCCCTTTAGGTTTGAAGATAGGATATACCGTTCCTTTGGAATATTTTCAAATGCAAGAATAATGTCTGCCGATGAAAGCTTAAAGCTTCTTTCGGATGTTAGACTTGGTATAAATATGGGAATAATAAAAGATATTAAAATGGAAACTGTAAACGAAATAGCGCTTTTGATTCAGCCGGCAAGCCTGCAGAAATTTGCTGGAAGGCCGCTCAGTCCTGAAGAAAGGGATATCAAGAGGGCGGAATTGATTAGACAAAAACTAGGGAGTGCAAAGGAGTGAGTTTTTTATGTACGGTCGTTTTACGGAAAAAGCGGAAAAAGCAATTGCTTTTTCTCAGGAAAGTGCCATGCGTTTAGGCCATAATTATGTTGGAACAGAACATCTTTTACTTGGCCTGGTGAAAGAAGGAAGTGGAGTTGCAGCCAGAGTACTACAGAGCCAGGGTGTTACCGAGGACAAGATTTTAAAGGAGATAGAGGATTTAATCGGAAAAGGGGAAGAAACCGGGGAACAGCCCCTTGGATTTACACCAAGAACGAAAAGGGTTTTAGAATTAGCTTTCAGGGAAGCAAGAAGGCTCGGACAGAACTATATAGGCACTGAACATTTGCTGCTTGGTATAATGAAGGAAGGGGAAAGTGTAGCAGTTAGGATTTTGATGGACCTCGGAGTTGATCCTCAGAAGTTGTTTGGTGAAATCGTGAGGATGCTTAATGAAGAAGCGCCTGGAGCAACAGGGGCTCCTAAGAGTAACCCAAGTTATTCAAGTACCCCAACTCTGAATCAATTTGGTAGAGACCTGACGGAGATGGCCAGAGAGGGGAAATTTGACCCTGTTATAGGCCGTGATAAGGAAATTGAGCGTGTTATACAGATACTGAGCAGGAGAACTAAAAATAATCCATGCTTAATAGGGGAGCCGGGAGTAGGTAAGACTGCTATAGCAGAAGGGCTTGCACAGAAGATTGTTGAAGGAAATATCCCCGAAATACTAAATGATAAAAGAGTTGTAACTCTTGACCTATCATCTATGATTGCTGGAGCAAAATATAGAGGAGAGTTTGAAGAGAGACTCAAAAAGGCGATGGACGAAATAAGAAAAGCCGGGAATATTATTCTATTTATAGACGAAATGCATACAATTATAGGGGCTGGAGCTGCCGAGGGAGCAATTGACGCTTCAAACATCCTTAAGCCTTCTCTGGCAAGAGGGGAAATACAGGTTATTGGTGCTACCACCCGGGAAGAATACAGGAAGCATGTGGAGAAGGATGCTGCTCTTGAGAGAAGGTTCCAACCTATTACTGTCGGAGAGCCGACAATAGAGGAAGCTATCGAGATACTTAAGGGTGTAAGGGATAAATACGAGGCCCACCATAGGGTTAAAATCACCGATGAAGCCCTGGAATCTGCGGTTAGACTATCCGATAGGTATATTTCAGACAGGTTTCTGCCCGATAAAGCCATAGACCTTATAGATGAAGCTGCATCCAGAGTCAGACTTAAGACCTTTACCGCTCCACCGGATTTGAAAAAATTAGAAGAGCAGGTTGAGAGCTTAAGAAAGGATAAAGAGGATGCAATCCGATGCCAGGAGTTTGAAAAGGCTGCTAAAATAAGGGACGAAGAGCAAAAATTTAAGAATGAACTGGACAAAGCTAAAAATGAATGGAATCAGCGAAATCAAACCAAAACCGATACAGTCGGGGAGGATGAGATAGCAGATATTGTTGCAAGCTGGACGGGTATTCCTGTAAAAAGGCTTGCGGAAGAAGAGTCCGAAAGACTCATGAAGATGGAAGAGGTCCTTCATATGAGAGTCATAGGACAGGATGAAGCTGTAAAAGCTATATCCAGAGCCATAAGGAGAGGTAGGGTTGGACTTAAGGACCCCAAACGTCCGGTTGGTTCGTTTATTTTCATGGGGCCGACAGGTGTGGGTAAAACCGAGCTGAGTAAGGCGGTGGCAGAGTCACTGTTTGGAGACGAGAACGCAATGATAAGGATAGACATGTCGGAATACATGGAAAAGCATAGTGTTTCACGTCTTGTAGGTTCTCCTCCGGGATATGTAGGTTATGAAGAAGGTGGACAGTTAACTGAAAAAGTGAGAAGAAAGCCGTATTCGGTTTTACTGTTTGATGAAATAGAAAAGGCCCATCCTGATGTTTTTAACATTCTATTGCAGATTCTGGACGACGGAAGATTGACCGATGCCCAGGGAAGAGCAGTAGACTTCAGGAACACGGTGATTATCATGACATCAAATGTAGGTGCCCGATTGATTACAGAGCCTGCTAAGAGACTGGGATTTGCGGCAGCGGCTGACGAAAAGGCAAAAACATATGAAGATATGAAGAGCAACGTAATGGGCGAGTTAAAGAGGACCTTCAGGCCGGAATTCCTTAACAGGATCGATGAAATAATTGTATTCCATCCGCTTGATAAGGAACACATTAAGCAGATTGTAGGTCTTATGATTGATAGTCTTGCCAAGAGATTGAAACAAACCGATATTTCTCTTGAGGTTGCTGACAGTGCTAAGGAATATCTGGCGGATAAGGGATTTGATCAGGTTTATGGAGCAAGGCCTTTAAGAAGAGCGATCCAAAGTATGGTGGAAGATAGGTTGGCGGAAGAAATGCTTGAAGGAAAGGTCAAATCCGGTGATAAGGTTTTGATAGAATTCAATGGTGAAAATATAGTTGTGAATAAGAAATAATATATTCAGTAATAATATAAGGGGGCAATTACCGCAGTAATAGATTGGTAATTGCCTTTTATTAAAATAAATATTTCCAAAGCATGAGATAAGCGAGAAAAAATGCTGTAAACAACGGATATTAGATAATTTTTCCTCTAGACAAATGTATTGGGCTTAAAACAATAGTTTTTTGTCCTATATTAAACTTGATAATTATTAGAATATAAGGTAATTTAGATTAGTATGTTAATTTATAAACTAAGGAGTTTGTAGTATGGTTACAAGTAGCAATTGGGAAACCCTGAGAACTGTAATAGATACAGTAGTGCTTGGGTTCCAGATAGCCTTATGGGGAATATTCTTCTACTATCTGGTTATTTCAATGTTTGGTTGGTTTAAAAGGAAAGAAGTTCCCGCAAGCAATTATCCTATCAAAAATAAGTTTGCAGTTATTGTAGCAGCTCATAACGAGGAAATGGTTATAGGTGGGATTGTAAGAAGTCTGAAGCAGCAGAATTACCCCAGCCATATGTACGATATATACGTTATAGCGGATAACTGTACTGACAATACAGCTGCCGTTGCAAGAGAAAACGGTGCTAATGTTTGCGAAAGATTTGATTCCGAGAAAAAGGGAAAAGGCTATTCACTCGAGTGGATGTTTGAAAAGCTTTTCAAAATGGATAAGAAGTACGATGCTGTATGCATATTCGATGCTGATAATCTTGCGTCTACCAACTTCTTACTGGAGATGAATAAGCAGCTATGCATGGGTCATAAGGTTATACAGGGTTACCTGGATAGCAAGAACCCATCGGATTCTTGGATTTCCGGTAATTACTCGATTTCTTATTGGATAAGCAACAGGCTGTTCCAACTTCCAAGGCACTATCTAGGTCTTAGCTGTGCGCTTGGAGGCACCGGATTTGTAATGTCCGCAGAAGTTTTGAAGGATATAGGTTGGGGCGCTACCTGCCTTACTGAGGATTTAGAATTTTCACTTAAGCTGGTCATGAAAGGTATGCGCGTATCCTGGTCTCACGAGGCTGTAGTATATGATGAAAAGCCTTTAAGAATGAAACAGTCGTGGAAGCAAAGGAAACGCTGGATGCAAGGGCACTGTGACTGCGCGAGAAGGTTCCTGAAGGATTTATTGGTTAAGGCATTTAAAGAGCGGGATAAGGTTGCTTTTGACAGTTGTATGTACCTGATACAGCCATTTGTAATAGTAGCTAACGGTATAGGTATGATTGCGGGGATAGCACAGTTTATAAAGGCTGCAATAACTAATTTCGGTCAGTTGTTTACCCCTGCTACGCTTCTATTTGCACTTTTGATTGTGGTTTTAACCTATGTAAATATTATATTTGTATTTGTAGAGGGGAAGCTAACAAAGAAAATTGCAACATACTTCCTATCCTTCCCATTATATAGTCTGACATGGGTACCGATAATAATACACGGATTCATCGACAGAAATAAGAGGGAATGGGTTCATACCCTACACACAAGGGCATTGGATATAAATGATGTGGAAAGTCTGGAGAAAGCCGGATAATTTAGCAAATTAGAAATTTATAATAAGGAAATGCACTTTAAACCGAAGGAGATGTTAAGAAAGCCTAGAGTTTTAGTTTTTTAACATCAAACTTGACGTATGAAGTGCATTTTTACTTGTAGGAGAGGTTTATTTAAGTGAAAGCTGCTTGTTTGAGAGAATATTTGAAGGAAAATAAACTGATTATAGCTGTATTACTCGTATCGTTTATCCTAAGAGTACTGTTTTCCATAGACAATGTAAAAGCTCTCTTTATAGATATTACAGCGTATGAGGGAACTGCTACCACAATTTTAAAGACAGGAATATTTTCAGTGGGGACATATCACGCACCGGGGTACCCTTTCTTTATTGCTGCCGTATATAGTGTATTTGGATACAGCTATTTCAATGTATATATTGCCCAATCAATACTAGGTACATTAAGTACACTTTTAATTTACCTTATAGCTGCCAATGTGTTTGATAAGCGTATAGGAAAGATTAGTGCACTGGTTAGCCTGTTGTACTGGCCCCTTACACTATACTCGGGTATACTACTGTCGGAAACGTTGTTTTTATTTCTTTTATTGGCTGGTGTTTACACGTTTATTAAGGGGATCAGTTCTCATAAGACTTTATACTTTTTATTATGTGGGGGTTTACTGGCGTTGTCAGCTTTGGTAAGGTCAATAAATCTTATGGCGCTTATCATCATCCCGGCTGTGTATCTATTTATCGGCTATAGAAATTACAAGGCAGTGTTGAAGAATATAGCTGCATTTGCTTTAGTGTTTTGCATTACTATGAGCCCATGGCCGATAAGGAACTATGCTATGTTTGGCAAATTCATACCTGTAGATTCTTTAGGAGGATTAAATCTATATATAGGGAATAATGGGAGGTCGAACGGGTATTTTGTAAACGTTTCAAAGGACCCTCTATTCAATATCGATAAATATATTAACAACGAGAATAGACTTGAGAAGGCTGCAATCCGTGATGAGATACTTAAAAAGGCGGCTGTAAGCTATATAGTAACCCACCCTGAGCGGTTTGTGAAACTGACACTAAAGAGGGCTGCCCTTTTTGTAATTGATGATTTCAGGGGCGTTGATTGGATTTTGGTAACTTATATGGCCCAAAACCGATTATTCCAACACATACCTTGGCAACCGCTGATTTACTACAGCAATATAGCGTTCTTTATCCTTGCTGTATTTGGACTTTTGAATTTTATGCGAAATAAAAAGGCGATAGTATTTATAGTGTTAATTCTCTACTATTTTGCTACTACTTCGGTGTTTTACATCTCATCGAGGTACAGGCTGCCAATCATGCCCTTTATGGCTATAGCAGCGGCTTTTTCCTTTGATAAAATACTGGTATGGGGACAAAGGTTTAGAAGTAGAGTCCAAAACACAACTTCAAGGTAAGATTATAGAGAAAGCGGTAGCCAGTTTATTTTTGAACTGCTACCGCTTTCTGCTATGCATTTTCTAAATCGTTTATGCTTATCTCCCTGGTGTGAGCTGTGTGGCTCCAGTCTTTATTGTTTTTACTCAGGAAGCCTTGAATGGTTATAGGTACCCATGTTAGACAATAAAAAGGGTATATTAAAAAACCAATTAGAGTATTAATATTGAATTTTTTTTCAGCAAGAATAATGATCGGCCCATAGAAAAACTGCAATGCTACAAAAACGTACCAAACTTGCACTGGGAAAACATACTTCAGGCTGAAAAAGGGTGATTGGGGAGCCACTGTCTGTATCCACATCATAATTGTAATCAGACCCAGGAATATGAATCTTATGGGCTGAAAAAGGTAGACAGCACAGTCAAATGCAGTGAGGCTGCCCTCTCTAAAAGCTTTTTTGAAAAGTGGTACAAGAAAGCGGCTTGCACAATCGGCGTGTCCTTGCATCCATCTTTTACGCTGATTCCACGACTGCTTCAGTGTCAGCGGTTTTTCATCATATACAATAGCATTGTGTGCCCATGCCACCTTCATGTCATTGAGAGCAAGCTTCATGGTGAATTCCAGGTCTTCAGTCAGACATGTAGCGCCCCATTTAATTTGCTTGAGAACATCCAAGTCTATACAGAATCCGGTTCCACATAAGCCGCAGCTTAATCCAAGGTAGTAACGGGGCAGCTGAAAAATACGATTTGACATCCAAAACGCAATGGAATAGGAGCAGGTAATCCAGGAGTCATAGGGATTTTTGCTGTCTATATATCCCTGAACTACCTTATGACCTCTGCACAGCTGCTTATTCATTTCTAAAAGGTAATTGGATGAGACAAGGTTGTCCGCGTCGAAAACACTTACAACATCATATTTGTCGCCCATGGCATAAATCTTATTAAACATCCACTCCAAGGCATAACCCTTACCCCGCTCCTCGGTGTTAAATCTCTTATATACTATTGCGCCATGCTTTTGTGATATTTCAGCTGTTCTATCGGTGCAATTATCCGCTATGACAAATATATCATAGAGGTGCTTGGGATAGCTTTGCCTTTTGAGGCTGTCCACTATATGGGCGATGACTAATTCCTCATTATGGGCCGCAATTATAAGGGCGAATCTTTTGCTGGGAGGAAAGCTTTCAGTGCCTTTATCCCTCCTCTTTATCCAGCCGAAAATTGAAATACTAAAAAAGTAGCAGCCAGCAATGAATATTGCAATTTGTATAATTTGAGTGGATATATATATTACATGGTTTAGGTAATATTGCATTTTATTCCTCCATATGAGTAACAAAATAGAACTGCCATTATGTTTTATTTACGGTACGTATTAGAAGCAATATTTAAATCTTCTATTAGTTTGTACCCTATAAGGAAAAATATTTATTGTAACTTGAAAACAGGGGATTAGAAGAATTTTTATATTCAGAGAGTTGTGGATACAGCTTGCTGCTTATAATGGTTTCAGCAGACTAAAGCTAAGTATATGGGCAAAATTGGTACTAACCATTACACCAGCTAACTCTACATATAAAAGAGAATTTTTATATGCACTGATTTAAATTATGGTATGATATAGTCAATCAAAATTAGCAGATTATTTTTTCGTCTATATTTAGGAAATTTTTCTTTTTAGGATATACTAATAAGTAAATGTGGTATTTTCTAAAGGGTATGTAGATGTATAGATTTTTATGTGCTATTGCGATTTTTCTCTTTGCAGTGCTTATCCAGGATGGGCGGCTTAATACTTAATATCGTAGATAAGCTTATTCCGTGGTTTACCATCAAATTAAGATATAACAGAACTTTTTTAATAGAAAACAACATAATATAACCCCCTATAATATTAAAGTATGTTATAATTAAGGGAAGTGTGAACATAAGAAGGTTTCAGTTTGATTATTGTTAATATATTCAATAGATGTCAAATACTATTATCTTAGATTGGAGTAACTATTAGAGATGGCAAAAACCAAAACAATTTTTGTATGCCAGGAGTGCGGTTATGAATCCATGGGCTGGCTTGGTAAATGCCCTGCATGTAATCAGTGGAATACTTTCGTCGAAGAGGCGGACGAGAATAGTGTAAAAGCCAATAACGGTAAGATCAAAGATATTGAGCCTATTAATATAAATGATATAAGTGTAGATAATGAAGAACGGTACTCAACCAACATGAAGGAACTTGACAGGGTGTTGGGCGGAGGCATTGTTAACGGTTCGTTGATACTGGTGGGCGGTGACCCGGGGATTGGAAAGTCTACATTGCTCCTGCAGGTATGTGAAGGTGTAAAGTATAATTCCAAGATTCTCTATATATCAGGTGAGGAGTCAATTAAGCAAATAAAGATAAGGGCAGATAGATTAGGCATAAAGAATTCAAATCTTTTGATGGTATCAGAAACAAATTTCAGAGCCATAGAAAGGCTTATAGGTAAGGAGAAACCGGCGCTTGTTATTATAGATTCAATACAGACTATGTTCAATGATGAACTGACCTCAGCTCCGGGGAGTGTGAGCCAGGTCAGGGAAGTAACATCAGGGCTTATGAGTATAGCCAAGGGGTCGGGTATCACGATAATTATTGTAGGTCATGTTACAAAGGAAGGCTCGTTAGCCGGTCCAAGAGTATTGGAGCATATGGTTGATACTGTGCTTTACTTCGAGGGAGAAAGGCACCTGAGCTATAGGGTACTCAGAGCTGTTAAGAATAGATTTGGGTCAACAAATGAAATAGGAATTTTTGAAATGAGAGATGTAGGCCTTGTGGAGGTAGATAATCCTTCAGCAGCTCTAATTTCCGGCAGACCTGAGAATGTGCCGGGCTCGGTGGTAATTTCCAATGTGGAAGGGACGAGGCCTATGCTGATTGAGGTGCAGGCGCTGGTATGCCCTACAAACTTCGGGGTACCCAGAAGGATGGCAACAGGAGTTGATTATAATCGTATAACCCTCTTGATGGCTGTTCTTGAAAAAAGAGTAGGAATGCAGCTCCATAACCACGATGCATATGTAAATATTGTAGGGGGAATTAAGGTTGATGAGCCTGCCTGTGATTTGGGGATTATTACTGCAATAGCTTCCAGCTTTAGGAATATGCCTGTAGGAAACGCGGCAGTAATGATAGGCGAAGTTGGGTTGACAGGAGAGGTCAGGGCGGTAAGCCAGATAGATAAAAGAGTGACCGAAGCAATGAGAATGGGATTTGAAAGCTGTATAGTCCCTGCAGGAAATATGAAATTAATTAAACAAATGAAGGATATTCAGGGTATAAATATTAAGGCTGTAGAAAATGTGCAACAAGTGCTTGATATTTTATTGTAGCCGGAGGATGGATAATGAGGCAGGAAAGATTAAAAGATGATGAGTTGCTGGATATATTGAGGATAATGTCACCTGGGACACCTCTAAGGGAAGGCCTTGAGAATATTCTGAAAGCAAGGACAGGAGCTCTTATTGTTATCGGAGATTCTCAAGAAGTAATGAATAACGTAGATGGCGGATTTTTTATAAACAAGGTATATTCACCTGCACATCTTTATGAGTTGGCTAAGATGGACGGGGCAATCATAATAAGTAAAGACCTTAAAACTATTCTTTATGCTAATGCACTGCTGATTCCTGACTCATCTATTCCTACCGATGAAACCGGGACCAGGCATAAGTCTGCACAGAGGTTTGCAAAGGAGACGGGAGAAATAGTAATAAGCATTTCCCAGAGAAGAAATATTATTACGCTTTACAAGGGGTCCAGGAAATATATATTAAGAGAAACATCTACCATATTGACTAGAGCAAACCAGGCTTTGCAGACCCTTGAGAAATACAAGGCAGTTTTGGATAGTGCCATGAATAACCTGAGCGTGTTGGAATTTGAAGATATAGTTACCCTGGATGATGTGGCTTTTGTAATACAAAGGACCGAAATGGTCATGAGGATTGTTTCGGAAATTGACAGGTATATATGCGAACTGGGAAATGAAGGCAGGCTGATAAGTATGCAGCTTGAGGAGCTCCTTTCCAATATCGAAGAGGATGGATTACTCGTAATTGATGATTATTTCATCCCTTACGAAAATAAAACTGCCGAGGATGTGCAAAGACAAGTCAGATTTTTTTCCTATGATGAACTAATGGACTTGACGGCTATATGTCGTGCTCTGGGATACTATGGAGGAGTAAGCTGCTTAGATGTAAGCGTATCCCCTAGGGGTTACAGGATAATGAGTAAGATTCCGCGTATTCCGATGGGAATAATGAAGAATCTGGTAAGCTCATTTTCTAATTTGCAGGGAGTGTTGAAAGCTTCTATAGAGGCTTTGGATAGCGTGGAGGGAATTGGTGAGGTCAGGGCAAGGATGATAAAAGAGGGGCTTAGGAGAGTGCGTGACCAGCTGCTCATGGATAACAGAAGAATATAATAAATAAAAATCAGCGGCATCAACCGCTGATTTTTTTATCTCAAGTTATATTTACCAAGCATTTTTATCCTATCATGTTCTTTTATTATTATGTCGTAAAGATTTAAGTCGAGAGTATTGCATATAGATGTTAAGTAGAATATGTTTCTTCCGATATCTTTTTCTATCAAATCCCTGCAGTTTTCACACAGTTTGCCATCGATATGCGTCTTCATAGCATTTTTTATTTCTTCAAAATCGCCATCTTCAGGGAAAACTTGCTTTTTTGCATGAACCTTTATACATCCGCACTGTGTTACCGACTTGACAATTGCACGATTAACCCTTGCGTTTGAATCCTGAAACTTTGTAATTAGATCAATGATACTCTTATTCCTAACAAGTAAATCATTAACTGTAAACTGGAATTGATCAACAACTGCGTCTTTCAACAAAATCACTCCTTAGCTGTGAAAAAAATTAATATATGAATTTGCGACAGGTCAAACTGAGAGTTAAATGATATAAATTAATTTATAATACTTAATCATATATACAGCCTGCTTCGTAACCAACCAGCGGAGACAATAAGCATTGCTTTGTAATTTTATTATAATTGTTTTAAGAACTCTTTGTCAATTAAAAAAGCTTTGGATATACTTAACATAGATAGGGGGAAGTCTCGGAATGCTCAGTAAATAAATTACGGTATTCAAAAGTGATATAAAGAATGGTATAATTAGGGAGGCATTTATTGCCAGTGCTTCATAGATTATATGCAGGGCTGTTTATAAAAAGTGTGAATGAAAGTATTTTTTATAAGGGTCTTTTGAAGGCGATTATAATGCGTATAATATAAGTTTGTTATGAACTTCTACATTTATATGGATAGTTTAATGGATAACTATCTGCAGGTAGGAGAAGATTTGAAGGGAGCGTGTTTGCGAATGGCTGTTTTAGTAACGGGTGGAGCTGGATATATAGGAAGTCATACTGTTGCTGAATTGATTGAAAAGGGTGAGGATGTTGTTATCATCGATAGCCTGGAAAAGGGACATAAAGAGGCTGTTTTTGGTGGTAAGCTTGTAGTTGGTGACCTTAGGGATACCGAGTTTTTAAAGAATTTTTTTAAGGAAAACAATATTGAAGCCGTAATACATTTTGCCGCATATATAGAGGCAGGAGAAAGTGTTGTTGACCCCCTGAAGCACTATAATAACAATGTTATTTCCACTCTAAACCTTCTTACTGCTATGAAGGAGGCAGGGGTAAAAAAGATCGTCTTTTCGTCAACGGCTGCAACCTATGGTGAGCCCCAAAATATCCCTATTTGTGAAGATGACAGAACGCTTCCCATAAACCCCTATGGAGAGACCAAGCTAGCGGTGGAAAAGGCTCTAAAATGGGCAGACAATGCCTATGGGATAAAACATGTAGCACTTAGGTATTTTAATGCGGCGGGGGCTCATGTTAGTGGGAAAATAGGTGAAGGCCATTCTCCTGAAACACACCTTATACCTATTGTACTCCAGGTAGCGTCGGGGAAAAGGGATGAAATAAAGCTTTTTGGTAATGACTATGATACACCGGACGGAAGCTGTGTAAGGGACTATATACATGTAACGGACCTGGCCCAAGCCCATATTCTGGCTTTAGAGTATCTTAGAAAGAATTCCGAGAGCAATGTGTTTAATTTGGGAAATGGTAGAGGGTTCTCAAATAAGCAGGTTGTAGAAATTGCAAGGCAAGTAACCGGTAGGGAAATAAAAGCGGTGGACGCTCCAAGAAGGCCGGGAGACCCAGCTGTTTTAGTTGCGTCGTCAAAAAAGGCAATGGAGATATTGGGCTGGAAGCCTAAGTATACCGAGCTCAGTACAATTATTGAGACAGCATGGAACTGGCATAAAAATAACCCTGATGGGTTTAACAAATAGAGCTGTATATTGCAAAAGGCGGGGAAAATATTTCTCGCCTTTTGCTGACTCAGATATAGACATTTTAGTATAAAAAATAGTTGACGCAAACACTCACTAGTGTTAAAATAAAACGTTTTGACATTAAATAGTCTTTGTAGTATACTAATTAAATAGAGAAAGAAAATATATTTCCATAAAACTTCCATCGAATTTATGATAAGGAAGTTTTATTTATCGGCGGATGTATTGTAATGTGATGGTTATACCTTCGCATATGCGAACAAAGGAGAAGTATAAAGAAGTTCTGGGAGGTTGTCTCAGCGTAAGTTAAACATATCACGGTAGCAGTCAAATAGTCCTCATACCCAGTAATTCTCTTTATGTAGTTGCGGCATTCTTATCAGTATTACAGATACTACTTTTTCTGGTTTTCTATTTTATATAATTTTAAGTAAGCAGCAAACAGGGGGGACTCTGTTGAGTGCAATACTGGTTTCAATGATTACTAAAGATATTACTGGTTTTTTGATGGGGGGATTTTATGTTTAATATTGGGGACAAGATAGTATACCCAATGCATGGAGCAGGTATAATAGAGTCTATTGAAGAAAGAGAAATCCTGGGACAAAAACAAAACTACTATGTAATGAAAATGCCACTGGGTGATATGAAGGTTATGATACCTACACACAACGTAAGCGATATAGGTATTAGGGAAGTTATTGACGTAGAAGAAGCGGATAGGGTATTATCAATATTAGGTATATACGAACTGGATTTGACTAATAATTGGAACAAGCGTTACCGAGAAAATATGGTTAAAATAAAAAGCGGTAATATCTATGATGTAGCAGAGGTGGTAAGATCTCTTATGGTGAGAGAAAGAGAAAAGGGTCTATCTACCGGCGAGAGAAAAATGCTGAATAGTGCGAAGCAAATTCTTATGAGTGAGTTGATTTTGGCTAAAGAAATGGGACACGATGAAATAGAGAAAATTATCATGGGAAATCTAAAGCTTTGATTTCGGGTTAAATATTTTAGTGCTATGAGACACTAAAAGGACAGAATTTTATCCAGGGGAGTTATGTGCAGTGTTGAATAATGTGATAAGGGCCTCTTTTGCCGTTGTTGGTGTTATTACGGGGTTTACTTTGACTAGAACCGTATTCTCAGTCAACAACATCAACATGCCTTTTAATCTAAAAGCAGCTATTTTCCTGACTGCTTCTGTGGCAGTCGGCAGTGTTTTTTACTTAACCGGTAATAAGATTATTGAGCATCTCATGGAGGGCTTAGATAAGCTGGAGCAGTTTATTCAGAGCATGACGCTTTATGAGCTTACGGTTAGCGCTGTGGGGTTGATAGCGGGTCTTATAGTTGCAAATCTATTTACTATCCCTATAAATAATGTTGAAATAATCGGTATGCCATTGTCGGTCATAGCTAATATTCTATTTGGGTGTGTCGGTGTGGCTATAGCGATGGGCAAAAGAAACGAGCCTTTGTTTGACTCCCTTAGAAATAAAAAAGGGGGCGTGTCAAATAATAAGGCTGCGTGTGAAATCAAGCTGTTGGATACCAGTATCATCATAGATGGGAGGATAGTAGATATATGCCGGTCGGGATTTGTAGAAGGAGAACTAGTCATTCCCGGTTTTGTACTTGAGGAGCTCAGGCATATAGCGGATTCTCACGATTCACTCAAACGTAACAGGGGAAGGCGCGGACTTGACGTGTTAAATATACTTCAGAAGGAGCTGGAATACCCTATAAGGGTGGAAAGTATCGATGTTCCCGATGGAGGAGAGGTAGACGATAAGCTGTTGAAGGCTGCTAAAAAGTTTGGGTACAAAATTATGACCATTGATTACAACCTAAGTAAAGTAGCCAGTGTACAGGGAGTACAGGTTTTAAATATAAATGAGCTTGCCAATGCTATGAAGCCTATTGCTTTGCCTGGAGAGGAAATGGTGATACAGGTCATAAAGGATGGCAAGGAAAACGGACAAGGTGTAGGATACCTGGATGATGGAACTATGATAGTGGTGGAAGGCGGAAGGCGCCATATCGGGGAGACTGTAAGCGTAATGGTAACCAGCGTTTTGCAGACTGCCGCAGGCAGAATGATATTTGCCAAGCCTAAGTGTCAGATGGAAAAGGCCATGTAAAACAGAGTGCAATAGGTTGAATTCTAAAGCTGCTTATCATAGCGGCTTTTTTAATGCGGAGGTTCGAAATGGAGAAGGACAAAGAGTTATTTATTAGTGCTGTTATTGTAGCTGCGGGTAGAGGCACGCGCATGAATATGGATATTAATAAGCAGTACATAGAGGTGGTAGGGAAGCCTGTTCTGGCAAGGACTTTACAGGTGTTTCAGGATTGCGACCTTATTGATGAGGTAGTACTGGTAGTGAATAGCCACGATATTGTGTACTGCAAGCAGAGTGTAGTTGACGCATACGGGTTTACCAAGGTTAAGGCACTCGTGGCAGGTGGGAGTGAAAGGCAGTACTCGGTTTACAACGGACTCTCGGAAGTGAGCAGCGGCTGTGATGTAGTGCTTATACACGACGGAGCAAGACCGTTTGTAAAGGAAAAGAGCCTTAGTGACAGCATAAATGCAGCCCGTGAATACGGAGCGTCCTGTGTAGCTGTACCGGTAAAGGATACCATAAAGACAGGGGATAAGGAGGGCTTTGTCGGGGAGACCCTTGATAGGAGCATTTTGTGGGCTATACAGACCCCTCAGACGTTTAGGTATGACTTGGTGATGGAGGCGCACAGGAAGGCTATGGAGGACGGCTTTTTGGGTACGGATGACGCTGTACTGGTTGAGCGGATTGGGTACAGGATGAAGCTAGTGATGGGAAGCTATGACAATATCAAGATTACCACGCAGGAAGACCTTGTGATTGCTGAGGCTATTGTGGGGTAGTGAGGCTTAAGCCCTCTATCAAGTTGAACCGGGGCTTAATAAAGTGGCTACTTGGCTTAGTCTGGCTATCTATATGTATAAGATTGGTATGATGTGGTTAGTATTGTTTGTATGAGGTGAAAAGAAAATGAATATTACTATTGAGGGAATAAATAAAAATATTGCATATGTGCAAAGTGAAAGTCTTATTATTACTAATCCTCAATCGGCATTGGATTTAATGGCAACTGTGAAATATGAGGCAGGGTGTAGTCGAATAATTATTGACAAAACAGCTATTGTTGAAGATTTTTTTAAATTGAGTACTCGTCTAGCAGGCGAAATACTACAAAAATACACTAATTATAATATAAAGCTTGCTATAGTTGGTGGTTATTCAGTTTATACGAGTAAGCCGTTGAAAGATTTTATTTATGAAAGTAATAACGGAAAAGATTTTTTCTTTGTATCTACAGTCAGTGAAGCTGTGGAGAGATTAAGTAGGGTATAATAAAATTAATAACGAGAGTCTTGCTCGTTATCCCAATGAATATATATTGACAATAGATGTTTCTATTGTTAACAAACGGTTTTTTATGTGAAAATGTATGAACGATAAGGATTTGAAATCGTATTACAGCCCAAAGTAAGCGGATATAAAATATAAAATGAATTGAAAATTGCTTTAAGTATATATATAATATATAGAAATAATATATAGAAATTACAGCGATTATAAAAGCTACGACTTATAAATTTCTACAGAGAGCCGATGGTTGGTGTGAATCGGTGAAAGGTTAAGTATTTCCACTTTTGGAGCTGTCGGTGATGAACTGAATTACCGGAAAGTGCTCTACCGCAAACATTAACTAGTTATTCTCCATGCTTCAGAAAGGAAAAGGGAGCGCACGGCCTGGAAGAAAGAGGCGTATATCGAATTCATCAGTTTGAAAAGCAGGAAATGATTGTTGTGTGTAAGCCGGAAGACAGTATGATGTGGTATGATAGGATGTGGCAAAACACCGTAGATTTATTCCGTTCCTTGGATATTCCCGTTAGAACTTTAGAGTGCTGTTCCGGTGACCTGGCAGATTTAAAGGTAAAATCAGTAGACATTGAAGCTTGGTCCCCTAGGCAAAAAAAATATTTTGAGGTTGGAAGCTGTTCAAACTTAGGAGATGCCCAGGCACGCCGTTTAAAGATTCGCGTAGACGGAGCTGAGGGTAAATATTTTGCACATACATTAAACAATACTGTAGTAGCACCTCCAAGAATGCTTATAGCATTTTTAGAAAACAATTTGAATGCAGATGGTTCTGTAAATATTCCTGAAGCATTACAACCTTATATGGGCGGCATGACAGTGATCAGATAATAATAACGGCAGCATACTTGATGTAGATTTCGTATGCTGCCGTTTTCTTTGCCCCATTAGGCATTTAGAATAGCGTGTGAATGCAAAAAATAACGAATTTAGGATAATCAGTGAGCAGATAGCCACTCGTTGGGTATCCTAAATTTATTATATGAGATAGCGATACTTTAAACTAAAATGTAAATTCTGCTCTTTACGGTTTGTCTATTAATGATATAATAGGCTTATGTAAACACTATGTCTGTTTTTTCTTATCTTTAGAGTCCCCAGTTCAATACTATAATTTGTAGTTATTTATAAGGAGGATTAAAAGTGAAACTTCGAACGAGAATTATGGTTCTTTTAGTAATTGTAATATTAATTCCATTTTCAACTGTCATGGCTTATACCTATACCAGCATAAAGAGGAGTATACAGAATATAGAAGTTGATAAGTCAAAGCAGTACATATCTAGCGCACAGAAGTATTTGGAGCTCCTGACAAGGTCTAACTCGTCATCATATCTTTCGGTTACTTCATGGGACGATTATTTTAATGCTGTTGCAAGTAATGATGCTAAATGGATTACTGAAAATGTATTAGCCTACGCCGGTGAGGATACGAATACCGAGTCTATACTCACACTAAGCGACAGCGGCAGGTTAATAGCTGAGTCAGGCTGTCCTGAAGAATGGAAGACTATTAGCTTAAAGGACTTTCCTCTGTTTAAAAAGTTGGGTGATAAGCCCTATGTTAGCGGTATTGTTGAGAGTAAAGGTACAATTTACCTTGCTACACTAGTTAAATTAGTCCAAAGCAGTGATACTGATTTTAAGAATTTAAACGGATATACCTTATACGGAAGGAAGCTTGATGCAGATCTTTTAAATGAAGGTAAGGACATTATGGGAATAGATATAGCTATCGCACTTGACAGTGGGAGTAAATTATCTACTTTCGATGGATTAAATTTGGGCGGGCTAAGTTCAAAGAGTTTTAAAACAGGAGAAATAAAAACTAAGGTGAATGTACTAAATGGTAAGATAGTGGCTGAGGCTGAACAGGCTTTTTATGATAGTAGTAATAGAGCGATAGGGGTTTTGTATATCAAAACTGGAAGCGAATCGGGCATAAGCGCTTTAAATACTGTTACGGTCAGTTCACTTTTTGTTGCATTTATTTTAATAATTTCTGTGGGAATAATTTGTATTTACATCGGCTTTAGCTTGAACCCTTTAAAATTTATAGTAAAAGAAGCCGAAAAAATTTCCATGGGGGATTTAACCGGGGAAATTAGGCAAAGGAATAGGCCATACTCAAAAGACGAAATAGGACAGGTCATTTATGCTTTTCAAACAATGAAAGGCAAATTCAGAGTGATGATCGATGATATTCTAAAGGCTTCATTACTTATAGCAAATATGTCAGAAGGGCTATCAAATACCGCGGCCGCTACAAAAGAATCTTCGGAGCAGGTTGCTGATTCTATTAATGAGATAGCAGGCGGCATTAATAGGCAGCATGATAAAGCAAATGCAATTTTGCACACGATAGAAGATTTGTTCCAACGGGTTAATGAAGGAAATGAAGGGATCAGGACATCGGTTATAGAGGCGTTTGAGTCTACAAAAGCTGCCCGTTCAGGTAAGGAGGCTTTTGAACAAGCAAGTGAACAGTCTAAAATAATAACCGAGACGATATCGGTATTAGCCAAATCAATTGAGCAGTTAGGAAGCCATTCCAAGGATATTGAGAGTATAATAACTGCGATATCAGACATATCGAATCAAACGAATTTATTGGCGCTGAATGCTTCGATTGAAGCAGCAAGAGCCGGGGAGCAGGGTAAAGGGTTTGCGGTAGTTGCAGATGAGGTACGAAAGCTGGCAGAGCAATCCAGGAACCAGACGGTGCAAATTACCGGATTGATTAAAGATATACAGTCTGTGACCTCTACAGCTATCAAAAGTGCAGAGCAAAATATAGAATCTATAGGTTTGCAGTTTAGTACTATCGAGAAAGGAAAAGACTCTCTGGTTACAATTGTTGATAAGGTTGAAAAAACAGAGGATAATTCAAAGAAAATACAGGTTATCTTGGAGCATATTAATGGATACGCTAAAGATGTATTAGGTGCTATCAGAGAAATTGAAGATGTAACTGAAGAATCCGCAGCCTCAACTGAGGAGGTGTCTGCAACTGCAGAAGAACAATCTTCCATAGTAACTCAAATTGCAGAAAATGCCGAGAATCTGGCAGAACTTTCAAAGCAGCTTGAGGAGCAAATGAGCAGATTCAAGCTAAAATAGCCGAGTTGCTTATTGACAACATTGGGAGCATAAATAGCCTATGTTGTGGTGAGCAGCACCAGGATGATAGTTATTAAATATATTGACCCATATTGGCATAGAATGGCCGACGTGGGTCAATTTGATTTTATTTAATAAAGCGTACTAATAAGTTTTGATTATAATGTTAAAAACCTAATTGTTAGCATCTTGCTTTAGATTTATAGTACAAATTTCCTGTATCATAGGATATGATTATATATAGATAAATTAACAGGGGGTTGCAAATTATGAAAAATAATAATGCTAGGGCACTGCATATCATCACTTTTATAATTATTATTTTGGGTATTGTAGTGTCATCCATAGGGCTTCTGTATACAACCGGCGGAAAAGCTTATGATTTCGTAAATCAGTACGGCGACAAAGTAAAAATGTATGGAGATGGGCTATATGCACATGACTCCCATTTCGTGGCGCCAATATTCCGAGGAACGGATTTTACAATTTTATGTTTAGCCATCCCACTACTAATTATAGCATTGGTACTGGATATCAAGAGGAAATCATTAAAAACCCGATTTTTCCTAACATCAGTCATTTCAGTATTTACTTACTACTCGGCAAGTATATCCTTAGGTGTAACCTATAATGTATTACATTTACTATATATTGCCCTCTTTTCAGCCAGCCTTTTCGGGTTAATCATTGCAATAGGCAGTATAGATAGAAAAGAGCTGGTGGATAGCATAGGGAGCAAACTGTCATACAGAGGATTTTATATATTCCTATCCTTTACAGGGGTTGCGCTAATTGCTGCATGGCTTCCCGATATCATCAGTTCACTAGCCGCAGGCCGTTCTTTAGCAATGATAGAAGTATACACAACATCGATTACAAATGTTTTGGATATGGGTGTGGTTGGACCAACAGCTTTGATTTGCCTATTTCAACTAAAAAAGAGAAATGGAATTGGATATATTTTATTAGAAATCTTATTAACGCTCTGTATCATTATTGGAGTTATGCTACCTATTCAATCGGTATTCCAGATATCAGCAGGAATTGAACTCCCAGTTCCAGTCCTTGTGACAAAGGTAGCAAGCTTTGTTACACTAGCTTTGTTTGCACTATACTTTAATGTGAAGCTCTTACGAAATATGAAAGGATAAAATCTAAATATTACAGAAATAGGTAATTTTAGTATAACCTACCACAAGCCAGCTGCAAAGTCGCCTACAAAGCCGCCTACAAAGCCCCTTAAGATTCAAGGGGAAACGCCCAAGGATGGGCGTTTTAGGCTTCATAGGGCAGGAGGCCCTTTGAAGCCGACTACCTCGAATAGCGAGAGGGGAACCCAGTGTAATGGGTTCCCCTCTCGGAAACTGCTTTAGACGGCTTCAAAGTCACTCTAAATGAATCTGTCTAATTTGTATACTCTATATGCAGCAGCGGCGCCTGTGTACTACTGCCCTCATAGGCTTCTGCACATCTCCAGCTTCCACTGGTGCCAGTTATTTGCATAACAATAGAATTGCCGCTTGACCAACCGCTTCTATTTACAATTTCTTGAATTATATTCTTGATATCAGGTGTACGCTCGTTTGTTCCTGCTGCACCTATCGTATTCCACGCAGGCGGTGCCCAGGTGACAGTTGCCGACGTTTTAGCACGGGATGAAACGTTATAAGCTGTTGTTGTGAAGGCGCCAGCATTATCCGAAGCTTCTCCCTTGATTGTAAGGTTTGCAGTTCCGCTGCTTACCTCATCGCATGTGAATTGTAGGTATGCATTTGTTATTACAGCACCCCTAGGTATGCTAATGCCGTTAAAACGCATACCTACGACTTGGTTTGTAGTACCATCGGTAATAAGCTCCAGATCGGTGCTATTAGTATACATGCTTCCGTCAGAGGTGTTTTCCTCAACATCATCCATACCGGTGGATACTCTTTTTTCTACAGTAGAACCGCTTACACTGCCGCCCGTAGACAAGTCAATTGTATCAATTACCGTACCTCCGTCTTCGTATACCACCATATGCATTGAAGTAGGAGTCATATCAATTATTGAATAATTATAATCTTGTACTGATTTTAAAGTATAAGAAGCATTGCTTGGTGCAACAAGGGATGCTCCTCCACCACCTAATATCATATGGTGTATACCATTCACCAAGTTGTGCTGGTAGAAGTGTGAATGACCGGCTATTACCATATCAACTCCATAAGGCTCGAAGATATTGGTCGTCATTGCTTTCATTCCCGAGTCTTCGCCATGACCGCCGGAACAATATGCAGGCTTGTGCGCTATTACTATTTTCCAGGGTTTTGTTGAGTTTGCAAGATCGCTTTGCGCAAAGTTGTACTGAGCACTTCCTGAAGTATATGAAATTTGAGTATTCAAAACTAAGACATGCATATCTCCGTAATCAAAGGAATAATAGTCTTGTGTACCGGAAGCGGAAGCTGGTGCGTGTGTAAATGCCTTGGTATTTGTACCCCATGTTTCATGGTTGCCTACTGCGTTAAAGAAGGGTACGTTAGCTATAAGTGATAATTCATTCGTGCGGAAAAATTCGCTTTTGAACTTAGAGTATGTACTGTCGTAACAAAGGTCTCCACCATATAGTGAGAATTTCGGGTTTGCGTTCTTGATTCTGGTGGCAATTGTGTCATGAATGCTTGTTCCTGTACGGCAATCTGCCATATAGGCAAAACGGAAGTTTGTACCGGGATTCACAGCCGTTGTGAATGTATAATCTGTGCTTGTGTTGCTTCCATGTCTGACCCTGTAGTGGTAAAGAGTATTAGCTGTAAGGCCTGTAAGCTTGATGTTATGAACATAAGTAACAGGTGAGGCGGTAGTTGCTTCGTAACTTTCGGTTGAAGCAGTACTGCCGTATGCAGTAGTTGTACCGAAATCAACATATGCAGTAGAAGTGGAGTCGCATTCTACAAGCACATATATGCTGTTTGCGGTAACAGCCTGGAGGTATGGGGTCATTACGGTTGAGGCTGACGTTGAAAGGGAAAATACCGCTGCAGTGATGAGAAATACAGCCAGCCCCAGGGCTAGCAGTTGCTTGCTTGTTTTGAACATAGGATAAACCCTCCTTTTTATTTGAATTCAAAAACATATTATACTTAAAATATTAGTAAGTCCTTAACTACTTGTTAAAGCTATGTTACTTAGTGTTAAGTTTTACATTATATTCCGATGATAAATCAGGGTAAGCTCTTTTTATATTATCCCTTAAAGCTGCAATATTAATTTCGGAGGCACTTTTCTGGAACTCGTTTTCAATAAGAGTTGCAAGTTTTTCATTCCCTGCGGAATCTTTGATGATTTTAAAGAAAACTCTACCTTCTACCTGCTTTTCAAAAGCAATGTTTATATTTTTTTCTAAGTTTGAAGCTATTCCCTCGAGCTCATATACAACAGAGAGGAAGTATACCTTATTTATAATATTCTCTATTTCCTTTATATACTGAGCTACCTTTTCTTGGTTCTTCGAGGTTATTTCTTTCTCGAGGTTATTTATTAATGTGGTAATTTTCGTATTGAATTCCTCCTTTGAATCAATATATTCTTCCCTGCGCTTGGCTGTGGGCTTTATAGCCTCATATAAAGCCTTGATTTTATTTGCGTAGTGAAGAGCCTTGCCTGTATCGTTATAGTCTCTCGAAATTGAATCAAGATTTCCCCTTATAAGATTAACAAAGGCCATTTGCATGCTTTTTTCAAAACCCTGCAAATGAGGAGCCTTTACATTATCTTTTTCAGCAAGAGACAGGTATTCATTGATATCGGATTTCAAGCCTGGAGAAGTCTTATCCGCTTCTTCAACCACCTTAGACAGTACATTTGAATAGATGTTCTTTATTTCCTGAATATCGGGATTTGGCGCTTTTTTAAGCTCAACTATTTTAAGATACTGGGCAGTTTGCTTATTAATCTCCGATACCTCCTCGCTGCCGCCGCAGCCTGAAAATGTTGTTAGAGCCATTGAAATTAATAAAATAAAGGAAGCCACATTTTTCATGTTTATTAAACCTCTTAGTAGCATTTTTTTACCTCCCGTAGAAATTTATTTAGACTTATTTACTTGGCTGTTAGTATACAGCTCATTTGATAAAATACTTTTAAGTTTTTGTTAAATATTTGGTAGCTAAGTATGTATAAGTCAATATAATACAAAAATTAACAAAAAGGTAATATGGTTTTTATATTACATGTATAGAATGATTAAGATTTTATATAAGTCCAAGAGATGGGGGGATAGATAAACTATGATCAAAAAAATAGCAGTTTGTCTTGGGATGGTTATTTTGATAACCCTTGCAGCTTATACAGGTATTTATGCAGAAGGGCTGAAGCCTGATGAGATGGAAGTCATAAGCAAGTCAGACGAAAGCTTTTCAAAAAAAGATTTTTCCAGTGCCGCTAATATGCTTGCACAGTTTTTGGATAACAATCCTGATACAAAAAATGAGAGCATATATTATAAGCTGGGTGATTTGTATGATAACTATATCTTTGACTTTGAAAAAGCAATTGAGGTATACAAAAAGTATCTTACTCTTTTTCCATCCGGGCGCTTCCGTGATATTTTTAGCGCAAATCTAAGCTATCTCGAGAAGAACAGGAAGGACTGGAGTGTACTAAAGGAATACAGGCATATAGTATTTACTTCCGAAGCACGAGCTTCATCGGAAAATATAGAAATGATGGAGGAACTGCTTGTAAAACATACAGCTTCATCAATAAGGCCTGATATGCATAACTGGCTGGCAAAGGAGTATTTTCAAAACGGAAGGTACGGCAGGTCACTAAACAACATTGAGAAATTTATAGAGACCTTTCCCGACAATGGAAAACCTGATGCTGAAAAGTCTTTAGCATACATGCTGTATTCCGATGCATCGATAAAAAATCATAGGTATTCTGAGGCGCAAAATGCATTGGATAAAGTCATGCAAATGGGTAACCCCAACAGTTATTTGGACTATGATGAGAAGGTAAGGTACATCATAAAGGAAAAAAGTTTGTGGATGGCATATATTATTTCCGGTGTTTTCGTTTTCCTGCTAGCAGTGCTGATTTTTATATTCAGACCATGGCGAGAAAAAAATTTCGACCTAAGCCTGAGTAATTGTTGGAAACAGTTATTCCTGATGACAGCTGTTACAATTGGGTCGATGGTTTATGTTAACTATCTGAATCATGGGCTTCTTCCGGTGTTTCCTGCGATATTGGTTGCAGCAATTGCTGTTTTGGTTATTATTAGAATGCTTTCATATGTAGCTTACAAGATTAAAAAGCCTGTATATTTTGCTGTGAGCTTTTTACTAATGATTTCAGGGACTTACATTTCACTTTATGTTACTGATAGTGTATCAATTGTTTGGAATTTAGTTCAGAGCCTGAAGGGCTAAAATTATGAAGAAAGGATTGATGTTTATGCACTCCAGGAGAAAGGGCAAGATACTGAAGGTAAGGCTGGGATATAATGCAAACTCTAGTTCCATAGCAACGATTGTTTCGGTGTTTATCTGGGGTTCTGCTGCAGTGGCTCTGGTTATAAATATGATCTCAGCTGCACTTTTTATAAAAACAGATAAGGAGAAAGCCGGAGTGGAGGAAGAATGCGCAAGAATGTAATTGATGATAAAAAAGTAGTAAGATATGAGTCGTTTGGAGGAATTGTCGGGTTAAATAACCCACCGACCTTAGTATTTGTTGACAGGGAATTTATGAAGGAGATGGGTTATGAAAGCTCAGAGCTTTGGCAACAACAAAGAAACTATCTTTCTGCACCTACTGAAGTACATTTTAACATAACAAATGCTTGTCCAATGAGCTGCAGGCATTGTACCTCCGACTCCGGCAGCAGAAGCAGCGGTGATTTATCAAATGAGGACATCAAAAAGGCCATTGACGTATTAAGTGAAATGAAAGTATTTCACATTGCATTTGGTGGGGGAGAGCTTTTTGAAAGGACCGACGCCATAGATATTGCAGAGTATGCAAGTTCAAAGGGTATAGTACCCAACGCTACCACAAATGGCTATTATATAACCACTCCATTGGCAGAAAAATGTAAGGTGTTTGGGCAGATTAACATAAGCATAGACGGAATAGGCAGTAAATACGGTGTTATCAGGGGAGTGGACTCATTTGAATATGCTGACAGGGCAGCAAAGCTGCTTGTTGAAGCGGGTGTAAATACAGGTATTAACTGTATGGTTACAAATGCAAACTTCGATGACCTGGAAGAGGTAGTAGCCTATGCAGCCGATATCGGTATGAAAGAAGTTTTATTTCTGAGGCTCAAGCCTTCGGGAAGGGCAAAAGCCATATATGATAAGTATAAGCTTACACAAGAGCAAAATAAATTATTTTATCGCTCTTTAATGAGGATGGCAAGGAAATATAAAATAAATTTACAGGTTGACTGCTCATTTATTCCTCACATCTGTTATCATAATCCCCCTGAGAAAGTTATGAAACTGCTTGGAATAGAAGGCTGTGAAGGTGGTAATGTATTATTAGGTGTGCGTCATGACGGATTAATAAATGCATGTAGCCACTACCCAAGCTATTATGAAAATATACACAAGCTTCCACATATGTGGAATGAACACGAGCATTTCAAGCAGTTCAGGGAAAGGCATATAACTGATGAAACTTGTATCAAATGCAACTACTTTAAGCTTTGCAGGGGAGGGTGCCCACTTTTTTCTGAATTCATTACCGGAGATTTTAATGCGCCTGACCCAGAATGTCCGATAATCAGACAGAGGCAGTTGTAACTATAAGGAATATTGAATCCTACTGCAAAGCAGCTTAAGATTCAAGGGGAAAACGCCCAAGGACGGGCGTTTTAGGCTTCATAGGGCAGGATGCCCTTTGAAGCCTACCACCCCGAACAGCGAGTGGAGGGGAGCGTCCGAGAGGGGAACCCAGCGCAATGGGTTCCCCTCTCGGAAACTGCTTTAGACAACTCCAAAGCCACTCCAAAATAACACCCCCCATTGACAAACCCCACAAAATCTGCCATAATTAATTCGACACTTATCAAAACGTGAAAAGGTTGTGTTACCAATGGACACTAAAAAATACTCAAACATACTAAAAGCACTCTCCCACCCAAACCGCCTGGAGCTATTCCTTGAAATAGTAAAATGCCAGGAAAAAGACTATGAAGCGGGAGGCTGCGTAATATCCGACATAGTAAAATGCTTTAAAATAGGTGCTCCAACCATATCGCACCACTTAAAGGAACTATCAAACGCAGGACTCATAACAACCGAAAAAAGAGGCAAGTTTCTAGTAGCTAGGGTAAACAAAGAAATAATAAGCGAGCTAAACAACCTATTTCCTAAAATATAATTTTTTAAACAACGTTTTGATGGTTGTAAAAATGTCGAATAATAGGAGGGATACTCTTGTCCACAACACTATATTACTTTTCCGGAACGGGCAATTCTTACATCATAGCAAAAGAAATTCAAAAAAGGTTGGGCAACTGCGAGCTGACAGCTATAACCAGCATATGGAACCTGGACAACATCGCCGCTATGGCTGAAAACATCGGCTTTATATTTCCACTATATTGCATGGGTATGCCTAAGGTGGTACTGGACTTTATAAGAAAAATAGACCTAAACAATGCAAAGTATATCTTTACTGTAGTAACCAGAGGAGGGAAGGGCTATCAAGGAGGTGCACTAAAACAAACCCGTGAAGTGCTGATGAAAAAAGGAAAAAAACTTTCCTCAGGCTTTTACATCCGAATGCCCGATAACTACATTCCGCTGCTAAAGGTTCCGCCAAAGGAACAACAGAAAATAATGTTTAAAGAAGCCGCTAAAAAAGTAGAAAAAATATCTGAGTTGATTAGCAAAAAAGAGGCTATTATGGAAAAAGAATATACAGCCTTCGCAGCACCGCTACTGTATAAACCCTTTATAAAAAGGGTCAGCCAAATTGATAAGGGATTCCATGTCACAGAAAAGTGCAACTCATGCGGTATGTGTGAAAAAGTATGCCATTTTAACAATATCAAAATGGTTGAAGGAAAGCCAAAGTGGCAGCATAACTGTCAGTTTTGCCTTGCATGTATAAATTACTGCCCAAAAAAAGCTATGGAATACAAAAAAGGAAGCAAAGGTAAGGAGAGGTATAATCATCCGGACGTTACTATAAACCTGTATACAAAAATATAAGCGGCTTATTATATTTAGTATATAAAAAGCTTTAGATATACCTGGAAAACATAATACGCCAAGTCCTCCGAGTCTTTCAGGAGGGCTTGGCGTACCTTATCACTATATTATTTTACTAGCATATTACTATTTCATCGCTTTTAAAACCAAAGTTGCATTATGCCCTCCAAAGCCGAAGGAATTGCTCAACGCATAAGTAATGTCCTTATTAATCCCAACATTAGGGATATAATTCAGATCACACTCAGGGTCAGGGGTTTTATAATTAATTGTTGGCGGTAAAAAGCTTTCCTTTAGTGCATATGCAGTTATAATAACTTCTACCGCCCCGGCAGCTCCCAGCAAATGACCGGTCATCGACTTTGTTGAGCTTATAGGAAGCTTATATGCGTATTCACCAAATACCGTTTTTATAGCCGCAGTTTCATTCTTGTCGTTTAAGTCTGTAGAGGTACCGTGGGCGTTTATGTACCCAATATCTGTAGGGGATATTCCCGCATCTCCTATTGCCATCTTCATGCACCTGGCACCGCCTTCTCCTCCTTCTGCAGGAGCAGTTATGTGAAAGGCGTCGTTGGTACAGCCGTATCCTACAATTTCAGCGACAATATTGGCGCCTCTGCTTAAAGCATGCTCAAGCTCTTCAAGTATTACAATACCCGAGCCTTCACCCATGATAAACCCATCCCTTTCAAGGTCAAAGGGTTTGCAGGCATCAGCAGGGTCCTCTTTCGTGGTCATAGTCTTACTGGAACAAAAGCCTGCAAGCCCCAGTTTTGTTATGGGCGCCTCAGCACCTCCTGCAATCATAATATCGGCGTCATTTCTTTGAATTACTTTAAAAGCCTCTCCGATTGCATTTGAGGACGATGCGCAAGCAGTTACAGTACATTCATTGTAGCCTTTAGCCCCATATTTAATAGCTATAAGGCCAGAAGCCATGTTTGGTATCAGCATCGGAACAAAAAAAGGACTGACCCTTCCTGCTCCCTTTTCAAGCAGTACGTTGTGCTGGGTTTCTAGTGTTTCTATGCCTCCTATGCCCGAGCCCACGATTACACCCATACGCTCCCTGTTTATATTGTCAACATCCAGCATTGAGTCTTCTATAGACATCTTTGCTGCTGCCATAGCATACTGGGAGAATCTATCCATTCGTCTTAGTTCTTTCTTATCAATAAAATCATCCGGTTTAAAATCCTTAATTTCTGCTCCAACCTTGGTGGGTAAATCCGATACATCCACTCTCTCAATTTTACTAATGCCGCTGGTCCCGCTTTTTATACCCTGCCAGAGCATATCAGCGCCCAAACCCAGGGATGTTACCGCACCCATACCTGTAATGACTACTCGTCGTTTCATTTTAAAAAACCTCCTGATTACTGTAATAAGCACGGGAAATATTTACTTAAATAAAAATAACATATATAATCATAAAGAAATGAACCGTTATTGCTTTCTTATAGTGAAAGGGGCAAAAAATATGCTGGATACCAAAAGTGCTATAAAATCGTGTATAGGCTACATTGAAAGCAATATAAACAACAAAATTTCCCTGGATGATATTGCGTATCACACAGGCATTTCAAAATACTATTTGCACAGAATATTTAAGTCCCTCACAGGGCAATCCATTATAGACTATGTTCAATCACGCAAGCTGTCGTCAAGTATAAATGAACTTATAAATACCAACATGAGGGTTATAGATATAGCGTTGGAATACGGCTTTGACCATGAACAATCCTATATCAGAGCGTTTAGGAAGAAATTCGGTTATACGCCGTTAAAAGTCAGGTCGGATCAGATTTCAATAAATATTACCGAGAGAATCAACATAAATGATATTCTATCCATCAATAACTCGGTAACCTATAAGCCTTTCTATGTTTTTAAGCAGAAATTTAATCTTATAGGGAATAAATATAAGATATTAAGTAGGTCCGGTGATAATATTGCAAATAATTGCGGAAGGGACTTCTTTTATAATCACAAAGATAAAATTACTAATGCGGTAAATCCTGAGGTATATTTTGGATATACCGACTGGAGTGGATATGATAAAGGATATATATATTACATTCCTTCCATACAGGTTAGTGACCTCAATCACGTACCCGAAGGAATGGTGGGGATTTCCATACCCGCGCACAAGTATGTTGTATTTCGTTTTGTGGGCTTCTTCCGGCCCGAAGAAATAAAAGGAAGGCAGGTGGGGCGGCTGATAGTGCATTTATATCGTAAATGGATTACCAACTCCGGCTTTAAGTCTGCAGATAAATTTAGATTTGAATATGCTGATATAGGGCTATCAAATGACAACTACTGTGAGTTAGATATTTATCAACCTATAATTGAAGAAAACGAAACTTATATAGAATATGCAGCCCTAAATCCATGCGGACAATAATAATAACAATGGGGCATAGTCCTCCTCGTGTTATCGAAAAGCCTCCCAAGGCAGCTTTTAAGCGGCAAAAAAGGCTTATTGAAACAAAATCAAAAGCCCCTCATCAGATTTTAAAATTTATTAATAATCCTTAAACTCATGAATATACTATACTGTTCCTATAAGAATGATTCAAATTCTTACAGGAATAATATAAAGATAAATTTGAAAGGGGAATCACCAAATGATGATGTCCGATTGCTGTGAAAACTGCTGCCACTGTGAGGAGAAAGAAGAAAACGCTATGTTGTGTACAAAGAAAAATGAATGCGTAGACCCGAAAAGCTGTTGTGACGACTTCCAATGCGATTGTGATTGTGCTTGTGAATAATGCAGTACTTAAAAAAAGAGGATTCTAGACAATCCTCTTTTTCATACATATAGCTAACGAAGACTATATAACCGTCACACAACTAAATACCTGTATACCCTTACCCTGACCAAACTGGGTAAGTCCTTCTCCGGTAGTAGCTGTTATACCTACGCAGTTCTCGGGGATATCCAGAAGTTCAGCCAGGCTCTTCCTCAATTCGGGAATTTTGGGCGATATCTTGGGTGTAGAGCACTCAATTGAAATGGATACATGTACTATCTTACTTCCATCGAGGTACTTCATAGCCTCCTTCAGGTATACCCTGCTATCGGTTATGCCTTGCTTGAGGCACAAATCATCACTTACTTTACCCAGTATATTAACACATGTAACCCCTGATATGGCATTTGTAATAGAATGCAGTATTACATCAGCGTCACTGTTTCCGTCAAGGGGGGGACAATCCTCAAATACTACTCCTCCAAGAATAAGTTTTTTTGTTTTATCTTCAAAATCAAACCTGTGGCTATCCTGTCCTATGCCTACCTTCATATAAATACCAACCTTCTTGTAATAATATACAAAGTGATTATATATAATTTAACATCGACAGGCAATATAATATTTAACGTATGTTGCAATAAAGATTTTACCCATAGGAGTAAAGTGTTTACCTCTTTTTATATATATAAATTGCAAAAAAGAATCTACAACGAAGTTCTCCCTAAATCTTTTTTGCAATTTGTTACCTTAAGTTATATTGCGATAATCAAAATTTTCCTTGTAATATCATTATCGCAATTTATATAGATTGAAATCAAAGATAGAAAAATGATTTCTCTGCGTATTGACACATCAAATTAGGTGTATTATATTAGTGTTAATATTATATATTATTCGATGACGGGACATGAAAAAAGTGATGTTCAAAGAGAGTGGAGCCATTTGGTGGGAGGCTTCTGAACTCAAACTTTTTTTTCCCAGCCCCGAGAAGCAGCCGATGAGGATTGCCGGATAAGCTCCGATATAAGCTGAATGAGTCGGGTTTTTATACCAATTTGGGTGGTACCGCGGAAAGTAATTCCGTCCCTTTGTTAGGGGCGGTTTTTTGTTTGTAAAAATATATAACTATACAAGGAGTGAAAGAAAGTATGGCACAGGAAAAGAAGCTTGTTGAAGCTATTACGTCTATGAATGAAGATTTTGCTCAGTGGTATACCGATGTTATAAAGAAGGCAGACCTTGTTGACTATTCAAGTATCAGGGGATGTATGATTATCCGCCCCTATGGTTATGCCATATGGGAACACATCCAGAAGAATCTGGATACCAGGTTTAAGGAAACAGGACATGAAAATGTATACATGCCGATGTTTATTCCCGAAAGCCTTTTAAATAAGGAGAAGGATCACGTAGAAGGCTTTGCACCGGAGGTTGCATGGGTAACCCATGGTGGAAGTGAGAAGTTGACTGAGAAGCTGTGCGTACGTCCTACATCCGAGACTTTGTTCTGTGAGCACTACGCAAATATTATCCACTCCTACAGAGATTTGCCTAAGCTTTACAACCAATGGTGTTCCGTTGTTCGTTGGGAAAAAACTACCCGTCCATTCCTAAGGACTCTGGAGTTTTTGTGGCAGGAGGGTCATACAGCTCATGCTACTGCAGAGGAAGCTCAGGAAGAGACAATCAAAATGCTTAATGTTTATGCAGATTTCTGCGAAAAAATACTAGCTATACCTGTAGTTAAGGGTAAGAAAACCGAGAAGGAGAAGTTTGCGGGAGCCCATGCTACATATACTATCGAGAGCTTAATGCATGATGGTAAGGCTCTGCAATCGGGTACCAGCCATAACTTTGGCGATGGTTTTGCTAAGGCCTTCGAAATTCAGTATACCGATAAGAACAATCAGCTTCAGCATGTGCACCAGACTTCATGGGGGGTGACTACAAGGCTGATTGGTGCTATCATAATGGTACACGGTGACGACAGCGGTCTGGTACTGCCACCGGCGGTTGCACCTACACAGCTTGTAATCATACCTGTGCAGCAGCATAAGGAAGGTGTACTAGAAAAAGCTAACGAACTGAAGGATAGGTTATCCAAAGTGGCCAGAGTAAAGATAGACGACAGTGACAAAATGCCGGGCTGGAAATTCAGTGAACATGAGATGAAGGGTGTGCCGCTCCGTCTGGAGATAGGGCCTAAGGATATAGAAAAGAATCAGGCAGTACTGGTAAGAAGAGACAATAGGGAAAAGGTATTTGTGTCCCTTGATGAACTTGAGACAAAGGTAACTGAGTTATTAGCCGATGTACAGAACGGTCTGCTGGAAAAAGCAAGACAAATGAGGGATAAAAAGACCTATATAGCTAAAACTCTGGATGAGTTTGAGAAGACCATCAATGAGACTCCAGGCTTTATAAAAGCTATGTGGTGCGGTGATAGGGCATGTGAGGACACCGTTAAGGAAAAAACTGCGGCTACTGCACGCTGCATACCTTTTGAGCAGGAGAAAATATCGGATACCTGTGTGTGCTGCGGAAAAGAAGCAAAGCATATGGTTTATTGGGGTAAAGCATACTAAAATAGTATTGGATTTAGGGCAGGGTGATAAACACCCTGCTTTTTATATAGGAAATAAAAAGATTTATTTTTAAGCAATAAATAGATATATAAATTGCAAAAAAGAATCTACAGCGAAGTTCTCCATAAATCTTTTTTTGCAATTTGTTACCTTAAGTTATATTACGATAATCAAATTTTTCCTTGTAATATCATTATCGCAACTTAGATAGTTACAAATTATTCACCTATTTTATAAAATCACCTCTAGAGGATTTTTTCGAAAGTTTTTAAAATTCTAGAACCTTTATGTAAATAATTCAAGCAAATCTGTCAATACTATTTATTGAATTTACTTACTTAATATTTACTTTTATAAAACAGCTAAATTGGAGGGATTTTATGAAGAGGAAAGTGGTCTTATTAGTTGCCCTGACAATTGTATTCTCAACAGTGCTGGGATTGGTTGGCTTTGATTCCAAAAACGTTATCGCAGCTGACGCCATACAAAAGGTCAACTTCACAAGTGCTGTAGTTACAGGGGATGCAGTAAATGTTAGAGAAGGGGCTTCTACAAAATTTCCTGTAGTATGTGTACTTAAGAAAGGTCAAACAGTAAGGGTAATTGGTAAACTTGGTGAATGGTATGCGGTATACGAGCCTAAGAAAGGCTGCGTTGGAGCTGTATCCGGCGCATATGTGAAGCCTTTGGGAGCTACAGGGCAAGCTCCGGCAGCTCCAAAGCTTGCTGCCAAAACTCCACCAAAAACAGTGGTGCCTACGGCAGCACCTTCAGGTATAACAAAAGATGAACAGGTTCTGCTCGACTTGGTAAATAAGGCGAGAAGAGATGCCGGAGCTGGAGCGTTATCTTTTGATATGAACTTAATGAAGGTGGCAAAGATAAAAGCAAAAGATATGGTAGATAATAACTACTTCTCACACCAGTCACCAACATACGGCTCACCCTTTGATATGATGAGACAGTTTGGAGTAAGCTTCAGGACTGCCGGTGAAAATATAGCCGGTAACCAGACTGTAGAAGGAGCATTCAAAGCTTGGATGAATTCAGAAGGCCATAAGAAAAACATTCTGAACGGCAACTTCAATTATGTAGGATTCGGTATAGTAGAAAGCCCTACTTACGGAAAAATGCTGGTGCAGATGTTCATAGGAAGATAAGTACATCAAAATTAATGAGGAGGGGTGGAATTTCCGCCCCTCCTTGCTATTTATTCTTAGTTTTAAATTCCGGCTCCACTTCAAGTACTTTCCCTTTAAGATAGTTTAGGATACCTGCGTTTTTAAAGTCAAATACAAGCTTGTATGCCCATAAAGCCTGGTATTTGGCACCAGCAGAGCGATTTACAGCATTAGTGCCGTATTTGCCGTCACCTATGATAGGATGACCTATGTGTGCAAGGTGGGCCCTGATCTGGTGGGTACGTCCGGTTACCAGTTCAACCTCCAGCCTCGCTATATCGTCCTGATGGGACAGGACCATGTATCGTGTAATTATCTCTACCGAATCACGGGTTTTCTTGTCACTTACGAATACCCTGCTTTTCTTTTCATCTTTTTCAAGGTAAGCTTTCAGTTCTGCCGATTCCTTTTCAGGAACACCTTTTACAAGGCACTGATAATACTTCTTAATTTCTCTGGTCTTCATTTTATCCAATATAATCTTCAAAGTATCATCATCTTTCGCTATCATAACCAAACCACCGGTATTCCTGTCGAGCCTGTGACACAGTGATGGAGGAAAGGACGACCGGGAAGTAGGGTTGTATTCGCCCTTTTCCTTGAGGTAGCTTTGTACCAAATCAATTAGGGTATTTGACGACTGCTCACGATCGGGGTGTACCGGGATACCCTGCTCCTTATTGACTACAAGTATGTGCTTATCCTCATAGACTACGGTAAAGCCTTTGTTTAGCGTAAATTCACCGCTATCTTGAGGGCTTCCGTCGAGTATTTCGTCTACTATATATATGTCCAGCTTATCACCGGGCATTACTGTATAATCCTCTTTGATTCTCACGCCGTTCGCCTTTATATCCTTTTTCCTAAGTGCCTTATATACAGCACTCATAGGTACATGGGGGAAGATCTCTTTGAGTACTCTGTCAATGCGTTTGTTTGCCTGCTCCTGCTTAATTACTATTGTCCGCATGTGGTGAATTCTCCTTACACTTAAAAGGCCTCACCGCTTAGGGGGAGGCCAATGTTTTTTAGTTGCTATGAGTTAATTATGGATTTTATTTTCTCAAGGTATTTAATGGATAGCTCCTCAGCTATCTCCGGCGATTCTCCTTCAGAGTATACCCTGCACATTGGCATTTCTGCATCGGGAATGACAAGGGCCCATCCGTTTTTAAATACAAATCTCACTCCGTCCAGAAGCTCTATTTTATCCTCATTTTCAGTTATTAGTGTTCTCATAACCTTGCCTTTTAATTCCCAAGGACAGAATATAGTTTTCTTACTTACATAAAAACTTGGTATTTCTTCTAACGTTGAAGTTAGAGAAGTATCGTGCGAGCAAAGGTACTCTATTATTTTTACCAATCCTGCAAGGGCATCGAAGTTTAACAGGAATTGATTCATGTTATCACGGTTTTTATAAAGGTTATGGGTTAACATTTGCTCCATTACAGCCCTTTGGGAAGTCTTTGTTCTAATGACCTTGCTGCAATTGTACTTTTGTGCCATGCTTTCAATAATTGAGGGTGCAGTTACCGGAACGAACACCTTGGCATTAGGCATACTTTTAAACATTACTAATGATGTCAGCGAGAGGAATAAATCATCCTTTACCAGGTTGCCGTTTTTATCAATCAATACAAGGGTTTCACCATTACTGTCAATAAAAGCAGCGAAATCGGCATTGGTATTGTTAAGTTCCTCTACTATGGTGTCTTTTGCATTTAGCTTGGTTGATGAAAAGCTCACTACTTTACAGCCTATATCGGTCAACATTGGTATAACAAGAGAAATAACAAAGTCCGAAGGAGAGGTAACACATATCTTCGGGCTTCTTTCCCTTATTTGAGTGACATCTATCTCATTTAGTATCGAGCGCATATAATAGCTGTTGAAGTCGGTAATATTATTCAGTCTGCTTATTTCGTCACCGGAGCAGCGCTTAAAGTCTTCTCTGAAGAAAGCATTTTCAATCTTTCTTTCCATGACACGGCTTATACTTGCTCCCTTTGAATCCATAAAGTCAACATGGAGCTTGTTGGGGTCATCATTACTGAGCTTTATATGGATGCCGCCTTCCACTGAGAGGAAGTTTATAGCGTGTCGGCATATGGGCGTTAGAAGGCTGCTCATATTAAACACTTCCACTCCTACCGAAAGTATGCCTGATACAAAGGCATGCTTGAACATCCTGGCGGAGTTTGAGGTGGTGGAGCTTACCACGACCTTAGAGCCTTTTTTCATCGTTGACCCATAGGCAGCTCCAAGCCTAGTAGCAAATTCAGGAGATATGTCTACGTTTATAATACCTGAGAGTCCGTTTTCCCCAAAAACCGTCTTTGCGTGCTTCGAGCCCCATATAATATTCCTATCCACTATCGCGAGAGGATCTACCGATTTTTGCGGCCAGATTTTAATATTTGGCTTTATTATTACCCTTTCATTAATAAGGCAGTTATCACCTATTACAGCATTTTCAAATATCGATACAAAGCGCTTAAGTTTTATTTTATCACAGAGTATACTTGCCCTGATTTCAGCCCCATATTCTATGAAATTGTTTTGCCAGATAACACTTCTTTTGATAGAAACTTTATCTTCTATAATGTTGTTGTTGCCTATGATAGAAAAACTATCAATTTCAGCAACGGCTCCGATACGGCAGTTATGGCCTATTATACACGGCCCTTTAATTTTAGCACTGGGATCTATCACAGTACCGTTTCCTACCCATACGCCCTTGCTTATTTCAGTTGCGTTGATAGAAATATTCAGCTTTTCTTCCAATACATCATAATGGGCTTGAAGGTAGGCGCTTAGATCACCTATGTCGCACCAGTAATCGGAGGTTACATATCCGTACATAGGATCTTTGTTTGCAAGCAGCATAGGGAACAAATTCTCACTGAAGTCAAATTTCTTTCCTTTATCAAAGTATTTTAAGACTTCAGGCTCAAGAATATATGTACCCGTATTGACAGTATCGCTGAACACTTCACCCCAGCTTGGCTTTTCAAGAAATCCGGTTATCGATCCATCCTTATTGGTGATCACAACTCCATATTCCAATGGAACATCTACTTTGGTCAGCACAAGCGTAGCCTTTGATTGCTTCTGCCTATGATATTCTATAGCGTTAGCCAGATTTATGTCGGTAAGGGAGTCACCGCTGATGACAATAAAAGTCTGATCCAGAAAGGCTTCTGCATTTTTAACACTTCCTGCAGTTCCCAGTGGAGTATCTTCGGTAAAATAATGAAGATTTACCCCAAAGCTTGACCCGTTTCCGAAATAATCTTTAATCTTCTGGGGAAGATACATAAGGGTTACACCTATTTCGGTAATCCCATAAGACTTAAGTAAGTTGATAATGTGCTCCATTATAGGCTTATTCATTACCGGCACCATCGGTTTGGGAAGATCGCATGTAAGAGGACGCAGCCTGGAACCTTCTCCACCAGCCATAATAATAGCTTTCATTCGGCTCACCCTTTCTTTATGTTTAGAAATACCTGTCATACTTTTAATGTTTTGAAAGCTACATAATTGGGTTTAAGCCCCGAGCTTACCCTATATAACGCATACTAATTTATTAAGAATGCAGAATATAACATGTTAATTCTGTGAGTATATGATGTATTCTTAATAAATCACTATTATAGATTCAACAAAGATGTTATCGACTCGACTAATAATCAAAATACTAATTCCAATACTCTCAAAACCCTATATTTTTAGCATACTTGTAATATAATTAATATTCAATAAAAGTTTAAAAAATCCTTTAGAAATTTGAAAAAAGTTATACTTGACATAAAGTGTTTTACGTTGTATAAGAAAGCTGCAAATGAATTTAATAGAATGGTTTGGGGGATTATGCAGTTGAAGTATTATTTCAACTGCATAATGAATTTAAAAACACGGATGTAAAGTCTTTTTGGAAGAAACAATGAAAAACTGATTTCATTTAGATATTTCCGCCAAAACTTCTAAGTATACCTTTTACATCATCAACTTTTTCATCATCCACGTTCACAAAAAGCCGTGTATGCGCATCGTCTTGAATTTCCTTATATGATCCCATACCGCTTACCATTGGGTCGGCGGCAATCAGCGAGGCCTTACCGATGTTGTAAATATGACCGTTTGATTTTAGCACAAGCGCCGATAAGCTTGGTGCATTTGTAGAGCCGGCAAAATTTATTTCCTCAGAAAATTCATCATAAAAGGATTCGGTTATATCCAGGTATGCCTGCTTATAACCCATATTTTTTAAGGCTTCTACTGCCTTGGTTGCTTCCAGCATATTATCAAAACCGACACTGATCTTGCGCATTGGATTACCTCCTTATGGTCAGTGAAATGCGGATTGGTTTACGAATTAATTACTGTGTGTAGTGAAATGCAGGTTAAAATTAAATGTAGCATATTTATTTTTTGTAGAGCTCATTATATTATTCATAGATTAGTAGTACTTTGTTAAGTTCTTTGTAGTATTAAAAGTCCAAGAAAATATTTCCAATTTTTATTTATCCAAACTTGAATTTTTGCCGACATTAAAGTATAATAAGAAATAGAAATTTGACATTTTTCATTATTTTTCGAAGGGTATCGCAATTAATTAATATATACTATACACAGTTCATTCATGAGATATGTACAATCCTTTTTATTAAGATCACTAAATAACAACTTAAACATAATAAGTTTCGGTATTTATTGTTTGAGAAGATTGCAGTTTAGCAATCACAAGCAGAAGTCTTCCTATGGCAAGAAAACTATGGATAGTTTAGGTTGAAAGTGATTTTATCCAGCCAGGCAAGTCGCACTTACCACAGCTCATTGCCTGACGGTCAATCACTAAGTTCAACCTAAACTATCCGTACTCATAGTATAATTATAAATGTGGAGAAATAAAAATTATGAAGATGCGAAAAGTATGGTTCTGTTTGTTGATTACCTTAGCTGTACTCATGGGCCTGTCTGGTTGTGAAACTAAGAGCAGCGTCACGGCTGTAAAGAACGGTGTAATTGACTTGAGGAGCTGGGATTTTAATAGAGGCGGAACACTGACGCTTAACGGTGAATGGGAGTTTTACTGGAGCCATTTGCTGGAGCCGAAAGACTTCCATAGTAATAACAGTCTTCCGGGAGCTTACTATATAAAAGTTCCCGCACCATGGGCAAATACTAAGGTAAATGAAAAGAATCTAACATCTACCGGATATGGAACCTATAAACTCAATATAAAAATTGATGAAAGCGAGAGAGGTACTTATAAAGCTGTCTATATACCTGAAGTGCGGAGTGCTTATAAGCTTTGGATTAACGGGGACCTGCTTGCTACAAGCGGAACTGTGGGCAAAAACAGGAAGGAAATGGTAGCCCAGAATCTGCCTAAAATCGTAGTGTTCAAAGTGGAAAGTAATGAAATTCAAATAATAATGCAGGTATCAAATTTTTACCAAAAAGCAGGGGGGATTTGGCGGGAAATCAGTCTTGGGGATTATGACCGGATTAGTGCCAAAAGCCGCAATCGGATTGCACTGGACCTATTTGTTGCCGGTAGTCTGATTATTATGGGGTTCTACTACTTGGGCATATACTTTTTGCGTAAAAAAGAGCAATCGGCATTATTTTTCGGGATACTATGTACGTCTATGGGATTTGTGAGCTTTCTGTATGGCGAAATATATCTGATTCAAGTATTTCCGGCACTGAACTGGGAATGGTTTATTAAAATGAATTACATAGGTGTTTTAATAAGCCTGGTAGCTTTTTTGAAGTTTGTACACTCTCTTTTTCCTGATGAGTTTAGCAGATATGTGATACGTATAAATGAATTGGTGAGTTTGGCTTTTGGTGTGGTGGTAATAGCTACGCCGGCTTTAATCCATAATAAAGCTTTCGATTTTTTTCAAGCACTAATGGTAGCGGACGCAATTTATGTGATGATTGTATTTGTTCTGGCTATGAAGAGGAAAAGGGATGGAGCTGTAATTGCTTGCTCCGGGGGAACGATAGTTGTTTTGACGACAATTAACGATATGTTATACAACAGTAGTATAATTCACACAGGAGATATTACTGCTTATGGAATATTTACTTTCCTTTTAAGTCAGTCTTTTGTACTGTCAAAAAAGTATTCAAATGCCTTTAATGCGGTGGAGGAGCTATCTGTTGAGATTGTACAGACACAAAAGGAGGTTATCTTTACCCTTGGCGAAATTGCCGAGACACGGTCAAAAGAAACGGGCAACCACGTCAAGAGGGTGGCGGAATACTCAAAGCTTCTTGCGCTGAAATACGGCTTGTCTGCAGATGAAGCGGAGCTGATAAAGCTTGCTGCACCTATGCATGATATAGGAAAGGTCGCTATATCCGATACTATATTGAACAAGCCGGGAAAGTTGACGCCGGAGGAATTTGAAATAATGAAAACCCACTCCGCAATCGGTTATGAAATGTTAAAGCATTCAAACAGGCCTATTATTAAAGCAGCAGCAATTATTACCCTCCAGCACCATGAAAAGTATAACGGCAAGGGTTATCCTCAAGGGCTAAAGGGGGAGGAGATACATCTTTACGGTAGGATAACTGCTGTAGCTGATGTGTTCGATGCTTTAGCCAGTGAACGTGTATATAAAAAGGCGTGGGAGCTGGATAAGATTTTAGAACTGTTTGAGAAAGAAAGAGGGGAACACTTTGACCCTAAATTAATAGATATCTTTTTTCATAACCTGGACGATTTCGTGGAGATAAAAAATAAGTATACCGATTAGCCGGAACTATATAAATAGTTTACGTAAGACATTAAATTGGGGGTGCAGGGCGCGTAGCTCTCCTGCTTGCGGCTTTGCCGCAAAATAAAGCTTCCCTTCCCCGGGAAGGGGCAGGGGTAGGGGCAAGATATTTTTTGTTTTATGGTTAACTATCTATGATATATGATTATTATTAAAAGCAGCACTCAGAAGAATAAAAGTCTGAGTGCTGCTTTTTTGTAGATTTTATCAAAATACTTTAATACAAATGAATTTTTGACTTCCAGGTATATAATAGGTTAGTATAATAGTGTAACTTTAATAGGAAAGATACTTAATATTAAGTTCAATTTATACAAGGAGAGTAGTAAATGGGAAAAACTCTAATAATAGCTGAAAAACCATCTGTAGCGAGGGATATTGCGAAGGTTATGAACTGCAGCCAAAAGGGAAACGGCTGCCTGATAGGCCCGAAATACATTGTTACCTGGGCGCTTGGGCACCTGGTGACCTTGGCTGATCCTGAGGCTTACGGCGATAAATATAAGACGTGGAATCTGGAGACCCTTCCAATGCTGCCCGACAAAATGCAGCTGGTAGTCATAAAGGAAACTTCAAAGCAGTTTAATGCTGTTAGAGACCTGATGAAGCGTGATGATGTGGATGAACTTGTCATAGCTACCGACTCAGGTCGTGAGGGCGAGCTTGTGGCAAGATGGATTATAGTAAAGGCAGGATTTAAAAAGCCAATAAAACGCCTTTGGATCTCATCTCAAACCGATAGGGCGATTAAAGAGGGATTTGCCAATCTTAAGCCGGGAAGGGAATATGAAAACCTTTACATGGCAGCACAATGTAGGGCAGAAGCTGACTGGCTTATTGGATTGAATGTAACCAGAGCATTGACCTGTAAATATAATGCCCAGCTTTCAGCAGGAAGAGTGCAAACTCCTACCTTGGCTATGATTGTGCAAAGGGAAAATGAAATCAAAAAGTTTGTTCCCAAAGATTATTGGACAATTAGTGCAAAGGTGAATGGATTTACAATACAGTGGCAGGAGAAGGGTAGCGGGCAGACCCGCATATTTAACAAACCAAAGGCGGATGAGGTTGTTTCCCGTGTAAACGGTCAGACAGGAGAAATAATCGAAGTGAAAAAAGAGGGCAAAAAAGAGCTGCCGCCCCTTGCTTACGACCTTACAGAGCTTCAGAGAGAAGCAAACCGCAGGTACGGTTATTCCGCTAAAAAGACACTGTCCATTATGCAAAGATTATATGAAACTCACAAGCTTGTCACATACCCCAGGACCGATTCAAGGTATATTACCGAGGATATGGTGCCTACACTGCCGGAGCGCCTAAAAAGCATATCCATCGGTCCTTATGCGGAAGCCGCCCGTAATGTGTTGAGAAACAAGATTAACGTAAGCAAAAGGTTTGTGGATAACACTAAAGTAACTGACCACCATGCCATAATCCCTACCGAGCAATACGTGAACCTTGGGGAGCTTAATTCCGAGGAGCGAAATGTATACGACTTAATAGTTAAAAGATTTATTGCTGTGCTGAATCCTCCCTTTGAGTATGAGCAAACTACCGTAAAGGTGGATGTAAAAGGGGAAGTATTTTACGCAAAGGGTAAGATTGTAAAAGCAAAAGGTTGGAAATCAGTTTATGAGGGGCAGTCGGATGCGGACGAAGAGGAAGATGATGAAGACCGGGACCAGTCACTCCCCGATATAAAAAAAGGGCAGGCGTTAAAACTCTTGTCTGTAAAGGCTGTTAACGGTAAAACAAAGCCCCCTGCACGTTATAATGAGGCTACGTTGCTCTCTGCCATGGAGCACCCAGGTAAATTTATAGAAAACGAAGCCATGAGAGAGGCTATGGAAAACACCAGCGGACTTGGTACACCTGCTACCAGAGCGGACATAATTGAGAAACTGTTTGATTCATTTTATATGGAGAGAAGAGGAAAAGAAATTTTTCCTACCTCCAAAGGAATACAGCTAATTGATCTGGTACCGTCCGACCTTAAGTCTCCCGAGCTTACTGCGAAATGGGAACAGCAGTTGTCACTTGTAAGTAAAGGTAAAACTAATGCGGGTAAATTTATAGGCGAAATGAAGAGCTACGCCTCCAAACTGGTATCAAATGTAATTGCAAGTACAGAGGTATTTAAGCATGACAACCTTACCAGGGAGAAGTGTCCCGAATGCGGAAAATACCTGCTTGAGGTCAATGGTAAGAAGGGTAAAATGCTGGTGTGCCAGGATAGGGAATGTAGATATAGGAAAATGCTATCTCAGACTACAAATGCAAGGTGTCCTGAGTGTCATAAAAAACTAGAGCTTAGAGGTGAGGGAGAGGATAAATCTTTCTTCTGTGCCTGCGGCTATCGTGAGAAACTTTCTGCCTTTAACAAGCGCAAGAGTGAACAGGTAAGTAAAAAGGATGTAACTAAATTTTTAAAGCAGCAGGATGAAGGTGAGCCGATAAACTCTGCCCTTGCAGAGGCTTTGGCAAAGTGGAAGAGCTAAAATTCCATTGCTATCGGTGAGATTATATATTACAATTTAACTACTTGTAACGGTTTGCATGTGTGCTAAGGAATATCATATTACCGGTTTTAGGCAATACCCTGCTAGAGGATATGGATATGGGGGTGGTCATATGTTTTTTAGTAAGCTGTTTAAAAAAAGAGTTGATCAGGTTTTCTGTGAAATATCATACGAGGAAGGTCTGCAGTGGATTCATGGGATGGTTTCTCATATAGACTTAAGAGAAAATCTTATCAAGGTGTTTATTTTTAAAGAACATATGGAAAGTAGTTTTAAAGAAAAAGATAGGGTAAAGATTAAGATTTTAAAAGACAATAACCAATTTGTATTCAATGGAATTGTAAGTGATAAGGTAATATCAACTTTTGAACAGGCTATTATCATAAAGATAGATGAAACCCAAAAATTCCCCAATCTACGGAAACTGGAACGGTTTAACTTCACTTGCGAGACAGTAGTAAAAGACAAAAATGGAAAGCTAACAAAAGGAAGCCTTGTAGATATTAACACTGAAGGGGTGTTAATATCCCTGGAGTCAGAAATTGATGAGGGAGAAAGTGTAGACATGGAAATTTCCGCTTTTCCTGAAAATTCCATACACTTTACAGGGAGAACGGTAAGGAGCCATAGTTTGAAGGGCCTCTATAGTTATGCATTCAAGATAGAAAACATTGATGCCACAAACAGTAACCTACTTAAAGAGTTGTTAATGTTTCTGTCTACCCAAAAGAGCCAGTTGTCCGATGAATGGAAGAACTTCAAAAAGGTCAAGTATGAGGCTGCAATGTTATTTAATAGATTAAGAATGTAATTCCAGTGCTTTAGAAGTTTTAGTTTTAATAAATAATTAGTGGCTAAAGGGAGCATATCAATATCCCCTTAGCCACTAATTTTATTTTACATTAAGTTTGAGCTGCTGTAGACCTTGTGAAGGTTCCTGCCAGTGAAATTCCGTTTCATCGGCAACATGCTTCCTACAACCGAAGAAGTACACCAGAAGCTGCAAGAAGACAAACACCGCTCCCAAAATCATTAGCCAGGAATAATCTATATGAGTAAGAAACAGACCGGATAGATTTGCACCTATTCCCATACCTATATAGTTACCGCATATACCTAGCCCACTGTATGTACCCTGATCTTTCTGCGGAATGGCTTGAAGCATATGGCTTTCAACCGCCCCAGGAAGGATGGAGTCAAAGAAGGAGAAGGCAAGCCATAATATAATAAATAAAACAATGCCAGTTCGGGATATAAATATAAAAATCAGCATATTCAGCACAAGTATGGTAAAGGCTATCCTTGTGTTTCTCCAGTAGCTAAGTACAATTGGTGCGATAAAAAACGCGATACTGGATACAAGGGTTGAAAGTGAATATACAATCCCGATTCTATTGTCAGACAGACTGAAGCTATCTCTGAAGATAGTATTAACGAGGGATAAAGGAAGTATAAGGTTAGCTATTATACCGCCTATCAGCCCGTATAAAAGAAACCACAAAACCATTGGGTGCTTTATAATATTATATGACATTTTTGTGGGCTCTTTTTTACTTTCATCCTTTATCAAGAGGTAACGGCTTATACCCATTAATGCAAATGATATACCGCACAGTAAAATAGCCATACCGTATTTACCGAAGGACCCTCTAGCCACTCCGGGCATAAAACCACCGCACAAATTACCGAAAAGCATTGAAAGCTGATATACACAAAATAGAAGGTTATATGCTACCTGTACGTTTTTGCCCTTTAATAAGCTTAGCAGAAGCGGAAACTCCGATGATTCTATAAATGCTCCACCAATACTGAACAGAACCTGACCTAAGAATATATAGTGATAACTGGGGGCAGTAGCCATGATTACTATACCGCATGACCTGATAATACTCCCAAAGAACATTCCTTTATTAAAACCGACCCGTCCGCATAGGCTTCCTGCTATAAGCGAGGCAGCAGCCGTAATTATTGAGCCTATTGCAAGAATATTTCCTATACCTATATCATTAAACCCTTTATCTGCTAGATGGAAATTTAAGCTTACACCCCAAATACCCATTGCAAAGCCATATAATAATTCAGTTATCAGCAGCCACTTGATAGCAAAGGGCAGGCCGCCTATCAGACGCAAATATTGTCTCACTGTAAATTCCTCGCTTTGTTTTAATCACTTACTGCATTTATAAACCGGTTTTCCGCATATTTTAATAAACAAACAGGAATTGCTTGTCCAGTGCTTTTTAACATTACAAATTTCTATTGATTCTAATGTTAAAAATGCACTTCCTTGATTGTTGTGCCTTGCTGCTATATAAATTGCGATAATGATATTACAAGGAAAAATTTGATTATCGCAATATAACTTAAGGTAACAAACTGCAAAAAAATTTTATGGGGAACTTCGTTGTAGATTCTTTTTTGCAATTTATATAGAAACGAATTCTGTTACAAGGCACTAGCCGAAAGTTCTCTATAAAAGCATATTGTGATAACTTAAATCATGGAATAACATTTCGTTAGTTCATAACTCATAGTTAAGACTTTGCTTTACGCAAAAAAGAAAAGGGATAATTGTATCCTACTAGATTATATCATTAAATTAATTAGTATTCCAATGAATATATATAGTTTTTTAAGGCGTATTTGAGTGATAAACTTCAAATTTCAGCATTTAGAGGTATACAGCATTTTAGAAACAGTATTCCTTGAGAATAGTTGTTTTTCGATAAGGTATGACAAATTCTATTTGTTATCTATACAGATTGAATTAGCAACCATAGGGTGCTATTATAAAAAGGAATTATGTTTACAAAGTAAAATGGGAGTGTGTTACGGGTGAGTCCAAATTCAGACGGGTCAAATATTAAATTAGCAGGTGTTTTGTATGGCGCACTGGCATTTACTATCTGGGGTTTTCTACCCTTATATTGGAAGCTTCTAAAGGAAATACCTCCAGACGAGATATTAGCCCACAGAGTATTCTGGTCTTTTATATTCGTTGTTGCGATACTGGCATTTACCGGAGGGTGGAGCAATCTGATAGGCATTTTGCGGGACAGGAAAAGTATGGGGCTTGTGATACTGTGTTCAATATTTATTGCTATAAACTGGTTTGCATATATATGGGCAGTAAACTCAAACCATATTGTAGAGTGCAGCATGGGATACTATATAAACCCTTTGATGTCGGTTTTATTAGGTATGTCGGTTTTGAAGGAGAAGTTAAATATATACCAATATGCGGCCCTGTTACTTGCAGCCGCAGGCGTTTTAATAATAACGGTGCAGTATGGCAGAATACCCTGGGTTTCCCTTATACTGGCAGTCAGCTTCGCTCTTTACGGGCTGGTAAAAAAACTGCTAAAGGTAAATTCTACGGTAGGGTTGGCTTTGGAGACAGCAGTTATCATGCCAGCAGCTGTTATTTTCCTGGTATTTAAGCAGGTGCAGGGTACCGGTGCTTTAAGCAGTGTTTCGGTACCAACCATACTACTGCTGCTATTATCCGGCATAGCTACTGCTACACCTCTTTTATTGTTCGCCAAAGGTGCAAATAGGGTAGAGCTGGCTACCATAGGCTTTCTACAGTACATTTCTCCTACCATAAGCCTGATGTTGGGAGTATTTGTCTATAAAGAGCATTTTTCAAAAATACACCTTATCAGCTTTGGGCTTATATGGGCAGGGCTTGTAGTATACTCACTATCTAAAACCAGGCTGGTGTCTTGTAACAGAATTCGTTTGCAGCAGCAAGGCACAACAACCAAAGAAGCTCAATTTTAACATTATAAATTTTAAAATGATTAAAATTTATAATGTTAAAAAGTGCTTACAAGCAGTGTGACGCCTATGTTTTCTCGATCGACGGAAAATAAAGCGGTTGGCCGATATGCTAATTATAGTAAAACATATTAACAAAAAAGAAGTTACAGGAATGTGATGACCTGCTGACTTCTTTTTTGTGTTAAGCAGTTCTTTTTAGCTAACAAATACTTATATAGTGAAATATTAAAAATACCACATCCTTGGTTATTATACTTCACTTCGAGAATTGGTTTGTGTATAGCAGTGAAGGAAGCCAAGCGTTAGAATTTTATATATGAATTTCCGTCAAGGGGTATAAGTACCTGCAAGGGCGGTGTTACGGCCGACATTCCCACTACATAAAAGGTATAGAACCTATTTGGCTTCAGATTTATATGAGGAGCAAACAATGCCAACTCACCGCTTCCCGCGACGTCGGCCTCAAATATATATGTGCCGGGGTTAAAGGGTATATAGTTTGATACATTCTTAAAGCCCATATTAGGAAATTGGCTTTTTCCGCAGGGTAAGGTCATATCCAAGCGGGGGCTATCGGGAGATAGGTGTACAGTCCTTACCATTACCGTACCTGGAGGTATAGGCGCAATAGGGTCAGAAATGGTAAGGATACTGGCATTGCCAGGGCTTCCTGTTATAGCAAGAGTAAATATAGATTGTGCAGGAAGTATGACGGTTGTGCTGGACAGCGGTCTTTGGAACTGTCCTTGAGGGAAAACAGTTATATTTAAGCTTCCTGGGGAAACAGGCAAATAAGGCGTAAAACTCCCGTAGCCAATATTCCTATAAATTAGAGTACCGTTTACATATATGTCTGCAGAAAGAGCCCCGGGATAGGCGTGAAGAAATCTGACGTAGGAGGTTATCGGCTTTGCCCGTAAATCAGCGCTGTATGGGCTGGTATAGTGTATATATGACATGATCTTCTCAACTCCACAAAAAAATATTTATAGATAACAAACTTAAAAAGTGATTTTTCTAGAGAGGAAACCACTAATTTAACTTTGATTATCTTAATTCAGTATATGTAGCTATACATAAATAAGTTTACAAACTGGCTGTTAATATGGGTATAAAGGCCATATTGCATAAGAGCCCGGATTATTTGAGTTCATAACTTTTGCTATGCAATCTTAAATATACTCATATATTCAAGTACTATTTCATATCCAAGAGGAGATATTTTTTGCTATAGGCTAAATTTGGGAGACAGTTAAAGGTATTTATGCGAAATAAAGGGATATGAGCAACGAAAAAATTATAAAAATATTTACAGTGTGGTATACTTACATGAAGCAAAAGTTAATACTTACATATAGGTGGTATAAGGAGGAGTACACATGATTGCAAATAATAAGACATCACTTCTGGCTCATGGGGGTATTTGTCTTGTACTGATGTATATGAGTGGGTTAGGGTTCAGTTTTACAGTCCAGTTGGTTTTAGCGACTATAGCCTTTGCATTGTATTTTATTATGGGAGGTATAGCTTTTTCCAATCAGGGGACACCGATAAAAAATCTATTTTCGGTTTCGGCTGCTTCTATCGTAGGGGCCGTACTTTCGGTGATATGCTGCATTACTTACCAGTATGAGGTAATAAATAAATATAACTATACTGTGGAAACCTTACACTATAAAGTCATTCGTGCTCTATGTTTCGGATTTAATACTCCATTTACTCCGTTTGCAAGGCTTATAGGCGAGGTGTATCAAGGGTTTATGCTGCCCTATGGCTGGTTATGCACATTTTTTGTCCCTACAGCAGCTTTCTGGTTGGGATTACAGTGGAGGGTCAGAAAAGAAAGGTTAAAGAGCTTAACAGAGATTGAAGAAGGTACGGGAACTCTTCAAGGTGCATAAATAATAAAAAATGCCTCTCCAGTGTGGGGGGCATTTTTTATGCATGTATATTGATTTCTGACATAAATGCTGGCAAAGGGGATATACGTAACCTAACAAAGTACTCCTAAACGACCTATAGAAACCTTTGGTCTTACTCTACTTATTTTTAAAGTTGAACAATTTGTTTCCTACAAACCCTAAAGCTGTATAGAACGGCATACCTATGAGCTGTGCAAGGTTTTGCTCAACCCTAAGGCTTTCCACCAGGAATATTACCAGGCCGTATTGTAATAGGTAGGAAACCCCTGCAATGACAACAAACATAAATGATTCTTTCTTTATTGAGCCTGTACTTTTAAAGGTCCAGTGCTTATTAAAGAAAAAGCTGTTTACAAATCCTAAAATATAGCCTATAGGATTAGCAATTTTGTATGAAACCGAAAATAAGTTCATCAATATGTATACGGCCAATAGAGTAATGCCGGTATTAATAACCCCCACTATACCAAATTTGAAAAATTGCTTTATCCATCCGATGGAAAGTAGTTTGCTTACCATAATGATATCTCCTTTGTTTAAAGATAGTTTACCGTAAACTATAAATATAGCTATTGTTAATACGGTATTATAATAGCATAATTTATGGCCAAGTGGTTGAAATAAATAATTTTTTGCGGACTGCCAGTCGGGTATTTAGGGGAGTAAAGATAAGGCAAATAATACAAGAGAGAATGATTAACCCCACCGACAGTTATATATGACGTATTTTACCGAATTTGTTTGAACGAAACATGATAGCGAAAACAATATTATTGCAGAGGGATTTTGAAAAAATATGAAATAATTTAGTGATATTTGACAAAGAAAACTTTAGGCTATATTGCAAATTTGTGCAATATGTAATACAATTATTCCATAGGTCAAACAACTGGACTAAATAATTAATTTGTTATCCGTAATCAAGAAAGAGTTCTATTCTTTAAACAGCTATTAAGAAATTTTATAATTTATACTAGTTCATTTCATCATGTAATAACTTAATGCAAAGTTTTACTTATCCTGATATTTTATTAATCTATTTCAACTTCACTATATGTAACTATATTTTATATGGACAAACATCGAACTTATTATATTTTGTAGTAATAGGGTGTATGTCGTTACTAAAAAGAAAACCTAATCTTTAATTACTTTTATTTAGGAAGGGGGAAAGTGGGTTAGACTATAGACTAAAACAGCTTTATTTAGTCAAGTATTAATGCATACAGAAAAAGAGAAGGGGGCGCAAAAGTATGTTAAAAAGAATCAGTGCACTTATTATGTCAGGAGTACTTACCTTATCTTTATCAGGGGTTGCCTTTGCCTCGGGAACGGATATTGCGTACAATGGTAACGACACAACAGGAAAGGATATAATCCTTCAGGGATTCCATTGGAACAGTGCCAACGGCACGTGGTATACCAATATCAACAACATGGCAACTACTATAAGCTCTTATTTTTCAGTAGTATGGATGCCGCCACCAAGCCAATCCTATTCAACCCAAGGGTATCTGCCCGAAGCTTGGTATAATCTGAATAATAGTTATGGTACACAGGCTCAGTTAAAAACTGCTATCGCTACTTTAAAGAGTAAGAATGTAAAAGTACTTGCTGATATAGTTGTAAACCATAGAAACGGTATGACAGCTTGTCCGCATGGTAGATATATCAACTACAGCAATCCTACAATGACTCCCGGAACAAACCTAATAGACGGTGATTGGGATACTGTTTATAGCGGTTCACAGAAAACCTGTTCAATATGCGCAAATAATAACAATGGCGAAGGAACTTGGAGCTACGGGGGAAGAACTTATTATAATGATGACTATAATGCTGCTCCTGACCTTTCCCATTGGGCTGCAGATACACAAAATCAGATCAAGAGCTGGCAAACCTGGTTGAAAAATGCTACCAATGCAGGCTTTGACGGTTGGAGATATGACTTCATAAGAGGTTTTGCACCTCAACACATCGGTACATACAATACAGCTTCTGCACCTTACCTCTCAGTAGGTGAGTTCTGGAAGTTTGAAAATGAAGGGCTACCATCTTCAGCTAGACAGGCGTTAGCTGACTATGTAAATGCTTCAGGCAATAAGACAATGATATTTGACTTTGACCTTAAGAGATCTCTTAACAATGCCTTCGCAAGTACTACATTCAGTGGCAGCTCCCTTGGTTCAGTGGGAACAAACACAGTAAACGGCTTAATCGGTTGGTGGTCACAGGCAGCAGTAACCTTTGTAGATAACCATGATACCGGTTGGTCACCAGGAGTAGCTCAAAACCACTGGCCTTTACCAAACCCTTGTAACGGTGATCTTATAAGCACAAAAGCTGCTTATGCATATATCCTCACTCACCCAGGTATCCCTACAGTATACTGGGCTGACTGGAGAGACCGCGGAACTGACATGACAACTGTTATCGAAACTCTCATCAAAATTAGAAGAAGCAACAACGTAACAAGATGGAGCGATGTAAGAGTAGTAAAAGCTGAAAACGGATTATACGCTGCTTACGTAGGAACAGCCAATGCCGAGCAATTAGCTATTAAGATAGGTAACGCAGGCTGGGCAAACTATGAGGGCTGGACGCCTACTTCATCATTAGGATTAACCCAGACATTTACAAGATACTACAGCGGTGGACACGCATTCTGCGTATACTATAAGAATGCAGCAAATTAAGGTATAGCAAAAAGCTTAAGAATAGACTGTCTGAAACGACAGTCTATTTTTTTGTGATTAAAGGGTAATTTTAGCATAGAACCTATCTATAGATATATGGCTAAAAAAGCTGTCATAAAAAATCGGATTGTGAGATAAATATACAAAAATGTCCAAAATTACAAGTGAAGTATTGATAGCCGTCTAAAAATATGGTAGTATTTGTATATAAAATAAAAACAAAGGTAGTCGTTATAGAAATACAAATTATACTTAGAATATTAATACAAACCATCATCGTGCTTATTAAGTGTCACACATATCAAAAAACAAATTAAACGACTCAATTCATTGAAATATTCAATATAGAGATATAGAGGGAGTTCGTAGTTAATTCTATTCCACATTTAACTGAATAAAGTTTTATTTAAGCTTACATTGCTTATCCTGCTTGTGATAATAGGACTATATACCACGATGGGCTTAATTGACATGGTGAATTTCAGAATGAAGGGGGGATTTAAGTATTTACATAGTCTTATTATACGCAGGCTAAAAATAACCTTTAAAACTGAAAGGAGTTTAATTTATGAGAAAAAGAATCGGTGCATTTTTATTGTCTGCTGTTTTTGCTTTATCAGCACCTGGGCTTGCTATGGCTTCAGGAAACGATATCTCTTACAATGGTAATGATACTACCGGTAAGGATATAATGCTTCAAGGATTTCATTGGACCAGTGCTAATGGTACTTGGTATACAACAATCAATAATATGGCGAGCACTATAGGCTCGTACTTCACAGTGGTATGGATGCCACCGCCAAGCCAATCCTATTCAACCCAAGGTTATCTGCCTGAAGCCTGGTATAACCTAAACAACAGTTATGGTACACAGGCACAGTTAAAAACTGCTATAGCTACTCTCAAGGGGAGGAGTGTAAAAGTACTTGCTGATATAGTGGTAAACCACAGAAATGGTATGACAGCGTGTCCACATGGAAGATATATCAACTACAGCAATCCTACAATGACTCCAGGAACAAACTTAATAGACGGTGATTGGGATACTGTTTATAGCGGTACACAGAAAACCTGTTCAATATGCGCAAATAATAACCACGGTGAAGGAACTTGGAGCTACGGTGGAAGAACTTATTACAATGATGACTATAATGCTGCTCCTGACCTTACCCACTGGGCTACAGACACACAAAATCAGATTAAGAGCTGGCAAACTTGGTTAAAGGATGTTAACAATGCAGGCTTTGATGGCTGGAGATATGACTTCATAAGAGGATTTTCACCAGAGCATATTGGCAACTACAATACAAATTCCTCACCTTACCTCTCAGTAGGTGAATTCTGGAAGTTTGAAAATGAAGGGCTACCATCTTCAGCTAGACAGGCATTAGCTGACTATGTAAACGCTTCGGGCAATAAGACAATGGTATTTGACTTTGACCTTAAGAGATCTCTCAATAATGCTTTTGGAAGCACTACATTCAGTGGAGGTTCCCTTGGTTCAGTAGGAACAAACACAGTAAACGGCTTACTCGGTTGGTGGTCACAGGTGGCAGTAACCTTCGTAGACAACCATGACACCGGTTGGTCACCAGGTGGCGGTCAGAACCATTGGAATCTTCCAAATCCATGCAATGGTGACCTTATAAGCACAAAAGCTGCTTATGCATTCATCCTTACTCACCCCGGTATTCCAAATGTATACTGGGCTGACTGGAGAGACCGTGGAACTGACCTGACAACAGTTATCGAAACTCTCATCAAGATTAGAAGAAGCAACAACGTAACAAGATGGAGCGATGTAAGAGTAGTAAATGCTGAAAACGGATTGTATGCTGCTTACATAGGTACTGCCAATGCTGAGCAGGTAGCTATCAAGATAGGTAATCAGGGCTGGTCTAACTATGAAAGCTGGACTCCTACTTCAAGTTTAGGATTAACACAGACATTTACAAGGTATTACAGCGGAGGACATGCATTCTGCGTATACTATAAGAATACTGCAAACTAAATACTAGATAAACTACCTGGTATAGAGGGACTGTCTCTAAATTTTGAGGCAGTCCTTTTTATATAGATATTTGCCTAGTGCTTTTTAACATTACTAATTTCTATTGATTCTAATGTTAAAAATGTACTTCCTTGATTGTTGTGCCTTGCTGCTAGAAGCAAATTATGTTACAAGGCACCAGCTATAATATTTATCCTAATTGTGCTTCAAATATGAAGGAGATTGTTGTAAAAATGAAATTATATTATATACTATATATGTTGAATTAAGTTTTTAGAATTCAACACAACATATATACCTTAATTCATAAGATGATGAAATTACATATATTTGCTGTTTCGCAGCCGTCTTATTGAGCGAAATCTTGTTACAAAATTAGCTTCATCTTATGTGGTAGTATAATTTGGAAAAGGAGTAGATATTATGCCACTAGAAGTAGTTTCAACAAACAATGCACCTGCGGCAATAGGGCCGTATTCACAAGCTGTTAAAACAGGTAATATGGTTTTTACATCAGGACAGATACCTATTAATCCTGCAAATGGGGAACTGGTTACAGGAAGTATTGAAGCACAGACAAAACAAGTATTGGAAAACCTCAAGGCAGTTTTAGAAGCTGCGGGAAGCAGTCTGAAACATGTAGTAAAAGCTACTGTGTTTATAAAAGATATGAATGATTTTGCAGTTATAAATAAGGTGTATGCAGAATACTTTACCGCGCCGTATCCTGCCAGATCAACTGTAGAAGTAGCAAGGCTGCCAAGAGATGTAGGTGTGGAGATAGAGGCTGTTGCAATAGTGCCGTAGAAAAAAGTATAGATAGTGACCTATATATGCATATAAAAAGAGATAGAGATTTTACTTTACTCCAGACTGTAAAATCTCTATCTCTTTTTATGTAGTTTTAACATTTATGTTTCTTATAGGCCATAACGTGATAAATATATAGATAGTCTAGGTCGAAAGTGATTTATCCAGTTAGGCAAATAGTACTTGCCACAACTCATTGGCTAGTACTTTTTAACATTACAAATTTCTAGTCAATCAAATGTTAAAAATGCACTTCATTAGTTGTTGTGCCGTGCCTCTAGAAACAAATTCTGTTACAAGGCATTACCTGTAAATCACTAGGTTTAACACTAATTATCCATAACTTAATTTAGAACTTTGAGTTGCTTTGTTGCTTGCATAAATAATAGTTGCTATGTGTTTTATACAAAATCTCAAGATGGAGTAAAAGCCCTACAGGTTTTATAAATAATCTTGGAAGCGGCAAAGTAACAAAAGAAAAATATTTATCCGGGGTGAGCTATAATGAGATATCTAATAGTAGGCAATGGGGCTGCCGGTATAACGGCAGCTGAAAAACTAAGGGAACTGAGTCTAGAGGATGAGATAACAATTATTAGCAATGAGGATACACCTGTTTATACAAAATGTATGCTTCCTGATTATATAGGGGAGAAGCTGCCCAGGGAGAAACTTCTTATAAGAAATCTTGAGTCATACAATAAAAATAATATCAACCTTGTGCTGGATGAAAAAATAGCGGGCTTTGATCTCAACAATAAAAAAGTAATACTGTCAAGCGGAGGTATAAAGGAATATGACAAGCTTCTCCTGGCTATGGGGGGAACTCCTTTTATTCCGTATATAGAAGGGCTTGCTGATGTCGGATATTTCACATTAAACTCAATAAAAGATGCGGATGCCATTAAACAGAAAGCTGCTAAAGGGGGCAGAGCTATCATTATAGGTGCCGGGCTCACTGGTATTGAAGTTGGTTTTGCACTAAAAAGACTGGGAATGGAAGTAGCGATTATCGAAAGAGAGAAGAGAATTCTTCCCCTTCAGTTGGATGAGCAATCTTCATGTATGTTGGTAGAGAAAATGCAAAATGAAGGGATTTCACTCTTGCTTGGAGCTGCTGACTATAAAATAGCAAAAGATGACAACAACTCCGTAAACTTATCCAGTGGACTGACCTTGCACTTTGATTTACTCGTCCTAACCATTGGAACAAGGCCTAACATAGAACTCTTAAAGAATACAGATATAAAGTATGGCAGGGGTGTACTGGTGGATGAGTATATGTGCACCTCGGTAAAGGATGTTTATGCAGCCGGGGATGTAGCTGAAATGACTAATAAGCTTTCAACTGAGTATGTTTCAAGCTATATATGGCCGAATGCCATGGCGCAAGGGAAATGTGCCGCTTTTAACATGGCAGGACAGTTCCAAGAGTTTTCCTATGCTGCTGCTATGCAGAACTCTGTGCAGTTACGGGATATACCCTTTGTTTCAGCGGGTATGATAAACCCTAAGGGGACTGACTTTGAAGCACTTGTGGATTGTGATACGGAAAAAGGAGTTTACAAAAAGGTAGTGTTAAAAGATAATATTGTGAAAGGTATGATAATGATAGGAGATACTTCCTCAGCAAACCTTATAGGTGCACTAATGCGTAAGAGTATTGATGTATCACCCTTCAAGCATAATATGCTGGAAAAAGGTTTTACTCTCCCTAAGTAATGAGTTATATTGGAGACGGTAAAGTACCCAGCACCTCTTATAATAAAACATAAATATGTTGATTTAGAAATACTGTTAAATATGATAACAGAATATACAATATCGATAAGGATTCATAACTCACATTTTTTAAGGGTGTGGGTTTTTTTATATACTTTTCTAAGGCTAAACTATCTATAGTTAAAAATAGTATAAATCGTAAAAAATGTGTTTAAGTACAAAAAAACTAGGTAAATATATGTAAATAGCGATAATGATTATCGTTATCAAAAGATTGTCCTACAATTGTTTTTAATATGGATAAAAATAATAATAAACTTGATGAAAATATCAATTAAAAACAGAGAGCTTTATATATTGCTTGTAAAGGGGTGAATTAGATGAAGAAAAAACTAAGGAAGCTTATAGTACTTATTTTAGTGCCGGTACTTGCACTAGGGACGAATTGGCTGGCATTTGCAGCGTCGGTATCACCGGTAGAACTCACAGGTAACGATCCATCAATAGCAGGCTACTACACTCTCAAAGTTGATCCGCCGAAAAGCGGAAGTTATAGTGATGGTAGAATCAATATTGAGGTTAGTATTAGCGACGATTGCAAGTTTGTAAGCTGGACATCGGATTTAACTGTAAGCTACGTATTTGTAAAGGGTGGAAACGGAGGATACCTGTACAGCTATATCGGAGATGTGCTTGGGGATACACAACTCAGAGCACCGGATAATGATGGAGGTAGGCAGCCTCAAATAAGCCATATTACGTTTTACTATACATATGAAGAGGAGTATGAGCCCGAGGAAACACCAGAGCCGGAGGTAACACCAACCCCAACGCCGGAGGTAACACCAACGCCGACACCGGAGGTAACGCCAACTCCTACGCCGGAGGTAACGCCAACGCCAACGCCGGAGGTAACACCGACCCCGACACCGGAGGTAACACCAACGCCAACGCCGGAGGTAACACCGACGCCAACGCCGGAGGTAACACCAACGCCGACACCGGAGGTAACACCGACCCCGTCGCCGGAGGTAACACCGACGCCAACGCCGGAGGTAACACCGACCCCGTCGCCGGAGGTAACGCCAACTCCTACGCCGGAGGTAACACCAACGCCGACACCGGAGGTAACACCAACGCCGACACCGGAGGTAACACCAACACCGACACCGGAGGTAATACCAACGCCGACACCGGAGGTAACACCAACTCCGACACCGGAGGTAACACCAACTCCGACACCGGAGGTAACACCAACTCCGACACCGGAGGTAACGCCAACACCGACACCGGAGGTAACGCCAACATTGACACGAGAGGCAACGCCGACCCCGACACCGGAGGTAACACCAACTCCGACACCAGAGGCAACGTCGACTCCTACGCCGGAGGCAACACCGACTCCGACACCACAAATAGTAGATTTACCTGACGAGGATATTCCGGCAGGACCTATAGAGTTACCGTCGGATGTAAGATCAACCGATACAGGAAGTGTAGACTCGGAGGCTGGTAAAGAAGCTCAAACTAGGGGATTACCGGTTGGAATGGAAGATAGTCCGACAGTTGAGGTAGTACTTGACGAGGAGGTTCCTTATGGACCGGCAAACTTACCTAGAACAGGCGGTATTCCCGCAGTTGTACTATATGTTCTAGGTGCAGCAGTCACAGGAACTGGGTTTGCAATTAGGAAATTGAGATAGAATGTATTTATGTAATACAATCCAAGGCTGTAGAAGTCTACAAAGCTTCTCAGCCTTGGGTTTACAATAAAAGTGATGTGATGAGTGTGAAAAGAATATCGTTATTCTTAATAATAGTTGGGGTAATTATAAGTATAGTGCCTATTGGTGGTGCACTTTATACTAGATATAAGCAGAAGTCATTGTTAGACAGGTGGGAGGACGTTGCTAATGACTATGCTGAACTGCAAAGCATATTTGAGGATAAAAGTAAGGTTAAAGAAAGTCTGAAGCAAAATAACCGGGAAAAAGCGCCAAACAGCGTAGAGAACTCTTCAGTGACGGGTTTCTTGAAAGATAACGAAATTAGGGATAGTAAAGCTGTGGATAACAAAAAAAGTGACCTGCAAAAAGTTCTGGGGATCTTACTGATTGATAAGATAGGGGTTAAACTCCCTGTGGTTGAAGGGGTAAAAAAAGAAGACTTAAAAATTGCAGCCGGTCATATACCGGGAACATCGGAATTAGGTGGCGTTGGAAATGCGGTAGTTGCAGCACACAGAAACTATACCTTCGGCAGTTTCTTCAATCGGTTAGATGAATTGCAGATTGGTGATAAGATTGAAGTGTCAACAAAAAAGGGTACTTATAAATATATAGTGTATAAGAAACTCATAGTAGAGCCGACCGATACCTCTGTATTAAATAGAAATAATAAGGATAAAGTACTTACCCTTATTACATGCCACCCAATGTACATAGCGTCACACAGATTAATAATACATGCAAGAGTTATGGAATGAGGTGTAAAAATAGTAACAAATAATACTCCGATTTGGGAGTATTTATAGAATTAATATGACATATGTATCAATGCTATGTTGAGTAATGTAGAAAAATGTGTTAAAATTTAATTAGGGAAAGTATAGTTTGATATTTTTTAATAAGCTTTCCTCCGATAATAGTAAAACCACCGAAAGGTGGCGACACAAAGCCATAGGGCCTTTCGCAAGAATGGCAGCCGTGCTACCGAAGGGAGAGTTTCTTTATGCGAAAAATTAAATCAGCATTATTATGTATATTAGTATGTCTATGCATGCTTTTATATACCTCAGCTGTATTTGGACAAGGGACAAGCAGTGCGGCTTCTATAGATACCAGGTCTACATCATTAGGTCTTATAAAGGTCAAGTATACAAGTTCTGCCGATAAGCGTGTAAAACTTACTATTGAAAAGGGCAAGAATAAGTACGTATACAACCTTAAGAATGGAAGTTCTTTTGATAGTTTCCCGCTTCAAATGGGCAGTGGAGAATACAAAATAAGTATCCTTGAAAACATAGAAGGAAGCAAATATAGTGTTGTATCAACCAAAACTATAAAGGTCGAGTTAAAAAATGATAGGGATGTATTTCTAAATTCAATCCAGACAGTAAATTGGGCAAATTCAACAAATGTTACAAATAAGGCAAGGGAACTTACTATAGGGGCGCAAAACGAGGAGGAGAAAGTCAGACGTATATATAATTATATTGTAAGCAGTATAAAATATGACTTTGACAAATTGGACAAGGTCCCTAGCGATTATACTCCCGATACCGAATCAACCTTAGAGAGTAAAAAGGGAATATGCTATGATTATTCAGCACTATTTGCAGGAATGCTCAGGAGTATAGGTATACCGTCTAAGCTGGTTAAAGGCTATACTACCAATGCAAAGGGTTACCACGCGTGGAATGAGGTATATATTAAAAGCTTGGGTAAGTGGATAGTAGTAGACACGACTTACGATTCTCAGGTAAAAGGAACTAAAATCAAGGCTGAAATGGCAAAGGAACGCAGTTTATATAAAAAAGTGAATGAGTATTGAGAGTAACTTAACCGGAGGTTTATAAGCCGTGGTATACTTTTTAGGTATAGTGCGGTTTTTTTATGCAGTACATTATTTGTAGTTGTTTAAAAGTTATGCAGGTTGGAAAATATAAAGTATTATATTATTGGCAGGTGAAGGATTATGGGATTTTACGAGGAGATAAGCAGGTATTACGATTATATATTCCCGATTGGAGAGCAGCAGTTAAATTTCATAAAGCAATCGGTGGGCACTCCGCCTAAAACAGTACTTGACGTTGCTTGCGGCTCGGGAGGATACTCGGTGGAACTTTCTAAGGGAGGCTATAATGTAAAGGCTACCGACGTAGACGAAAAGATGGTAGAGATGGCAAGAGAGAAAGCCGGTAAGCAGAACTTGGACATGCATGTGTTCAGAAGTGATATGAGAGAGCTTCAGGATATGGATGGGGATAAGTTTGACTGTATTTTCTGCATAGGGAACTCTATCGTACATCTTGGAAGCCTTGAGGATATATACAGGGCATTAGAACGGATGTACAATTTGCTTCAAAAAGAGGCGAAGTTAATACTTCAGATTATAAATTATGATAGGATTATTAACCAAGGAATTACAGGACTTCCTACAATCAAGAATGATGAAGTAGGTCTGGAGTTTATTCGTAATTACCAATACATAAGGGAAAAGCAATTGATTGTTTTTCATACCGTATTGACTGTGAATGAAGAAAATGGGGAAAAGAGATTTGAAAATGCAATAGAGCTTTTGCCTGTATTAAAAAGTGATATGGTGCAAGTGCTGGAAAGAGCAGGTTTTAAAGAACTTGAACTCTATGGTGATTTCAATTATACACCTTACAATGAAAATTCATACATGCTGGTAGTTAAAGCTGTAAAATAAAGGGCTAAATAGCTCTTTTTTTTATCTCTATAATTTAAGTCGCTGTGGACATAATAAAATTTATAAAATAAATTTTAATGGGAGTAATTATGATTTTCAGGCTGGGCTATGTGGCAATGACGCTTAATCTGGAAAAATGTTCGCCTTCAGGGACGGTAACTGTTACAGTCTTCAATAAGCTTCCGAGTGAAGAAGCTAGGATGTACAGGCTTAGAAAGATTACAAGAAGTAATCTGGAAAATACTCTGAGGATACTGCGCTATAACCAGGCATTAAACATCAAGGTTTATAGATTTACATCAAAATTAATACCGCTTGCGACCCATCCATCTATTGAACATTGGGATTACGTAAGCGATTTTAAGGATGAATTCAGGGAAATTGGGGATTTCGTGAAGGAAAATAACTTTAGAGTCAGTGCACACCCCGACCACTATACTTTAATCAATTCACCTGACGCAAAGGTCATTGAAGACTCAATAAAGGATTTGGATTATCACGTGAAAATATACGAGGCGATGGGGCTGGAAGATTATAAGTATAAGCTGGTAATGCATGTAGGCGGGCTTTATAAGCAAAAAAAAGCCTCAATAGAGAGGTTTAAAGAAAACTTCGTAAAGCTTCCCGAGAGAATCAGAAACAGAATAATACTTGAAAATGATGACAAATCCTACAGTGCACTAGATGTACTTGGCATATGTAAAGAATTGAATATACCTATGGTTATTGATATTCATCACCATAATTGTGTCAACAATGGAGAAAAGCTGGAAGACCTTCTTCCAGAGGTGTTTGATACATGGAATAATCAGGAGTTCGTCCCCAAGATACATTTTTCCAGCCCCAAGAGTGAAAAGGATTTTAGGAGTCATGCAGACTCTATAGAATTTGGCGAGTTTGAAGAATTCCTTAAAGTTGCCAGAAAAGTAGGGAGAGACTTTGACACTATGCTTGAGGCAAAAAACAAGGATTCTGCGCTGCTTAAATTATCGGAGGAGCTAAGGGAAGTAGAGTGGGTTAACGAAATTAACCAGGCTGAGTTTGAAATAACAGAAGGATAAAATATTCGCTTCAAAGGAGAATAAATATGGACGATAATAAGAAAAATAAAAAAAGAGAAAAAGCACCTAGAGTAGCACCGGGGGCGCAGGACGCAAAGTTTGGAGTAGATGCTACTGAGGAAGACATTAAAAATGGGGATTTTACTAGGGTGACTAGGGTTTTCCTTGATGAAAACGATCCAAGCTGATACTACTTTGTTATTTTGGAATTTATAATTAAGCTTGGAATTTGCCACGATTAAGGTAAATAACAAAGTAGTACTAATATTTGAGGAGTGGCTGTAAATGATTGAGGGAAGTCAAAGACCAAAGATAAATCACTCGGATGAGTTGATAGAAGTAATACGCAAGGCAAGTACCAATATGAATTTTGACGAATATGCTAAAGCTACAGGCCTCGAGAAGGAATTTATATTCAGGATATTGAAAGGTGACATCGAAATTGTAGATGATGCAACAAGGAGTAGGCTGGCACTTAAGCATTAATAGCAGCTATGCAATTAAGTTCAGAAAGGAGGTGAGAATCTATGGCTAAGGGTAAACAGGATAAGCAACAGGTTGAAAGAGCAAAATTGCCGAAGCCCAGCAATGACCAGATAGGCGAAAACGCTTCGGAAGAATATTCAAACGAATTGTATGCAAACGCTTCTAAAGCAAAAAGCGATAAGAAGAAATAGATATTAAAATTTGGGAGTATAGCTATGGCAGGATGAAGTCATCCTGCCGTAATTACATCCAATCGTTTAGCTTTGCTTCACTAAGGATGACTATTTTGTCCTTTTCCTCTGTTATGGATTTTTCTTTTTTAAATTTACTTATGGCTCTTGATACAGTCTCACGGGTGGTACCTACCATATCGGCCAACTCCTGGCGAGACAGTTCGATTTCAATTGTTATGCCTTTGTCCGTTTTTCTGCCGTAGTCCTTTGCAAGCTTCATTATTTGTGCTGCAGTACGGGCGAAGACATCATTGAAGGCAAGATCGCGTATTTTATTTTGGGCAAATACCAGCCTTCGGGCAAGTACCTTTATGATTTTCAGTGCAAGCTCAGAATTATTCTTTACCAGGTTTTCAAGCTCTGAGTTTTTAATCATGCCTACTACAGCATCTTCGTACACAGAAGCTGAAGCTGGATAGGGAATATTGCTAAAGAGAGTGGCTTCTCCAAATACATCGCCTTCACCAAAGATATGTATTATGTGTTCCTTGCCGTCCTCATAGGTTCTGAAAACCTTTATTTTACCTGATTTTATGTAATAGAAGGCCTCACCAGGCTCACCTTCCATAAAAATAATCATGTTCTTTTTGTAGTTTCGCTCTATAGATATCTTATCTATCTCCTCAAGGTCGGATTCCTGCAAGTCAGAGAAAAAGGTGAATTTTTTTATGATTTCTGTGTTTTTCATGTTCAATATCCTCCAAAGGATATTATAGCAGAAAACTAAGGGAAGTGTAGGCAAAAATCAGGTGTATTTTTGACAAGCTTTAATGTAAAAAACTAATTCCCTATATGATTCCACCATCCTTATGCTATAATAAATATATCAACATTTGCAGGAGGACGTTATGATTACTACATTAGCTTTAAGTCCCGCAATAGATAAAATATATTTTGTAAATGATTTTGAGGCAGGAAAGTTTTACAGGGTGAAGGATGTTGTCAAATCTGCCGGGGGAAAGGGCGTAAATGTTGCAAGGGTTGCTTCGATACTGGGAGAGAAGGTAACTACCCTGGGATTCAAAGCCGGGGAAGCCGGAGACTGGCTGGAAGCAAAACTTAAGGAACAGGGTGTTGAAACCAACTTTATCTCGGTAGAGGGAGAGACAAGAACCAGCAACAGTATCATAGATAGGAAAAACGGTACAGAAACGGAACTGTTGGAGATTGGACCTTATGTTACTTATGAAGCTGTGAACTCCTTTCTGGATTTATATAAAAACCTACTAGGCAATATAAATGTACTTGTATGTTCGGGAGGGCTTCCCGAGGGAGTACCCGAAGACTTCTACAAGGTACTTATAGAAAGGGCAAAGCCTCATGGTATAAAGGTAATACTGGATTCAAGCAATGAGGTGCTTGAAGAGGGAATCAAGGCAAAGCCATATATGGTAAAGCCAAATTTAAGAGAGCTATGCAAGTACGCAAACAAGAATTTAAACGGTATAAACGAGGTTATAGAAGCGTGTGAGAGAATAGTCGAAGAGGGTGTGGAGATTGTAGTAGCGTCTATGGGAAAAGACGGGGCTCTGTTGGTTTCAAAAGACGTTACCTTATATTCAAAAGCTCCTAGAATTGACGTAGTAAATACTATAGGCTCAGGCGATGCAATGGTTGCAGGGTTCGCTAAAGGACTTTACAGGGGGTATGACCTAGAAGAGATTTTGAGGCTTGGGATGGCATGTGGTGTGGTCAACACTCTGTTTAGAGAAGTAGGGTATATAGAGGCTAAGCTGCTGGATGAATACAAAAATGAAATTAGAATTGAAAAAATCAGGGGATAATTACAGTAAAACCTCCTTACAGACAAAGGTAAGGAGGTTTTTGACGTAGAGCGATAAGAAAGAAATGGTGATATTTGTTTCAAATCCCCTTTGCATGTAAGAAATATCATGTATAATATTTATTGGTTATTAACAATTGTAAATCTTATTGTTTTTGGAGGGTAAAGATGGCGGATATTATTGCGCAACTGATACAGGAGTTCAATTTGAAGCCTTTTCAGGTACAGAATACAGTAAAGTTGATAGATGACGGTAATACAATTCCGTTTATAGCTCGATATAGAAAAGAAATGACAGGAGAATTAAATGACCAGGTACTTCGTGAACTGCATGAGAGGCTGGTGTATTTGAGAAATCTGGAGACAAGAAGAGAGGATGTAAGAAGGCTGATAGAGGAGCAGGGTAAACTTACCGACGATATATCTGCTGCTTTAAGCAAAGCTGTGACCCTGCAGGAGATAGAGGATATATACAGGCCATTTAAGCCAAAGCGCAGGACCAGGGCGACCATAGCGAAAGAAAAAGGCCTGGAGCCTTTGGCCAAAATTATTTTTGATCAACAGCTTATGAAAGGAAATATTGAAGATATAGTACAGCCGTTTATTAACCCGGAAAAGGGAGTCAATACAGTAGAAGAAGCTTTGAATGGGGCAATGGATATAATAGCCGAGGATATTTCCGACAATGCCGTACTTCGCAAGGGAATAAGAGGAATGTTCTTCAGGTACGGGATGATAGTCTCGCAGGCAAAGAAAGAGGAAGATTCTGTCTACAGGATGTATTATGACTTCAAGGAGCCTGTAGCTAAGATAGCCAAACACAGGGTACTTGCCATCAACAGGGGTGAGAAAGAGGAATTCCTTCAGGTCAAGATAGATGTTCCTGCCGAGCAGGTAGTCAGCTATCTAAAAGCCAATGTTGTAAGTAAGCCGCGTTCAATTACCACCCAATATGTAGAAAATGCAGTAGAGGATTCCTACGACAGGTTGATATTTCCCTCTGTGGAGCGTGAGGTAAGAAATGAGCTTACGGAGCTTGCAGAAGAGCAAGCTATGAAGGTCTTTGCAGAGAACCTGAGAAACCTTTTACTTCAGCCTCCAGTTAAGGGGAGAGTAGTATTGGGACTGGACCCCGCATATAGAACAGGATGTAAAATAGCTGTAGTGGATGATACAGGAAAGGTATTCGAGACAACGGTAATTTATCCAACACCTCCACAAAATAAGGTGGAAGAGGCTAAGAAGGTTCTCAAGAATTTAATAGAAAAGCACAAGGTAGATATTATTTCAATTGGAAATGGTACAGCTTCTAAAGAATCGGAAATATTTGTAGCCGAACTACTCAAGGAACTGGACAGAGAAGTATATTATATGGTGGTAAGTGAATCCGGCGCGTCGGTTTATTCGGCGTCGAAGCTCGGGGCAGAGGAGTTTCCCGACTTTGATGTAGCCTTAAGAAGTGCAGTTTCCATTGCCAGAAGGCTTCAAGACCCTCTTGCCGAACTGGTTAAGATAGACCCTAAAGCTGTTGGTGTAGGCCAATATCAACATGATATGAACCAGAAAAAGCTTGGGGAATCTTTGGGCGCTGTAGTAGAAGACTGTGTAAATAGTGTAGGAGTAGACTTAAATACCGCGTCATCATCGCTTCTTTCCTATATATCCGGCGTGAACTCGTCTATTGCAAAAAACATAGTAGAGTACAGAGAGACCAACGGGAAGTTTAAGAAAAGAGCGGAGCTAAAGAAGGTTAAAAAGCTTGGAGAAAAAGCTTTTGAACAGTGTGCAGGATTTTTGAGGATAGGTGAAGGCGAAAACATACTTGATAATACATCCGTTCACCCAGAGTCATATGAGGCTGTCCAAAAGCTGCTAAAGATAATGGGCTACACTTTAGAGGATATAAAACTAAAAAAACTCGGAAATTTAAAACAGGAAGTGGAGAATAAAGGAATAGGTGATGTTGCAAAAGAGGTAGGGGTAGGTATTCCAACCCTCCGGGATATAATAAATGAGCTTTTAAAGCCAGGGCGTGACCCAAGGGATGAGCTTCCAAAGCCTATACTTTTAACAGATGTACTTCATATTGAGGATCTCAGGCCGGGAATGGTGCTGACTGGTACTGTAAGGAATGTAGCTGATTTTGGGGCGTTTGTAGATATAGGGGTTCATCAGGACGGACTTGTACATATATCCGAGCTGAGTGATAAGTTTATACGAAATGCTATGGAGGTAGTCGCTGTAGGAGATATAGTAAAGGTAAAAGTACTTGATGTAGATGTCCAGAGGAAAAGGATAAGCCTGAGCATGAAGGGCGTGACACATTAATAAAATGCACTTATTTGCCGCTAGTGCCCTTATTATAGATATCCATAAGTTAAATACCTTATAGGGCACTAGCGCAATCAGAGGTGTTATGATATAATTAGCAAAGCCTTAATATGTAAAAACATGAAGAAAGGTAAGGAGTATATGGGGGCTTTTGGAAATGCCGTTTATTTTACTATGAAGCGGCCTTTTATTATTTTATTTGTCGGGTTGATAATGCCGATTTTTTGTTTAGCTGAATATTTTCTTCTGACGGTGCTGTTTAATGTCACTGCAATTGGAACTGGAAATATCTCTGAGAGTATAGTTTATGCACTGCAAATGATGTTGAGTTTTGTATCTAACCCTTGGGTAGCTTTAAAAGGACTGTTATACTTTTTATTGGCGCTTATCAGCGGCTCGATTCTAGTAGGCTTTGTGTTATCGGGGTATCTGAATGTAGTAAATAATACCCTTGAGGGTAAGCCGAAAATAAATGGGGAATTTCGATTTGGACTTAAAAAATATATTTATAAATTATCAACTATATCTTTTAGAGTTATATTGCTGGGTTTAGTTTTTATGATATTTATGATGGTCGCAACTATTCCGGCATTGGTTATAACCAGGGCAGCCAGTATGGGAAGGCCTGAATTTACAGCAGTAGCAATCTTTATTGATATACTGACGGCGGGAGTATTATTTTTTGGGGTTATGTTTTTCCGATTGTATGTGTTTTTTTGGTATCCCGCTGCACTGAGTTTTGATAAGAATGCTTTTCTGGTCGGTAAGCGGACAGTGGATAACTACTTTTGGAAGATAGTTTCCCGGTTTGTTTTATTTGACCTGGCATTTGTTGTTTTCCAGTCGTTATTCATGTATGCAAGTTATAGGCTTACTATAGGGCAGGGCAGCGTTTTTCTAATTGCAGGTCTATATACAGTTAACTGGCTATTTAAGACTGCTTTCATTTCAACATTGGTTACATATATATTTTCTGCATTTAAAATGTTTAGCGGAAGTAAAGGTAGCTTAACATAAACTATCTATACTAAAAGAGTAAATAAAATAAAGAAACAGGTAGGGTAAAGCAAACGATTTATCCTACCTGTTCCTTTATTTTGCAAAGTAGTGTTTTCCTATAACTCGTATGATTGTTCTTGTCCATATCCACTTGCTTGTAGCTGTCGAGGGATTGAAATAATACACTGCGCCGCCTGAGGGGTCCCAGCCGTTAAGCGCGTCCCTTGCGGCTTTATAGGAAGTCGTGGTAGGCGCAAGATTGATTTGCCCATCCTTAACTGCATCAAAAGCACCAGGTTGATATATAACACCGGCGATAGTTTTGGGAAACCTTCCGTCTCTTATTCGATTCATTATAACCGCTCCTACAGCAACCTGACCGGTATAAGGCTCACCGCGGGCTTCACCATGGATTAAATGTGCAAGCAGCCTTACATCCCCGCTGGCTGAAGTGGTTGCAGCTGTAGATGGGGATGTATTGCGTGTGGGGAGACCCAGAGCGGCTAAGGTTTGTGGACCTGCTACTCCGTCGACTTTTAAACCGTTCTTTGCTTGGAAGGACCTGACAGCCTGGTAGGTTTTATAGCCGTATTTACCGTCAACTATACCTTTATAATATCCCCATTTGTACAGCTTAGCCTGTATATCTATTACCTCCTGGCCCGATGACCCGTAGTATGATATAGTGGCCCTGGCATACCCGTATATACTGGAAATTTCGTTTCTAAAGTAGTATGAAGTATTTAATAATAAAGCTAGTGCTGTTGCAACAATAACTAATAATATCTTTTTCTTTCGCAAAATGATTCCCCTTTGTATAGTTTTTCAACGATGAATAACTGCACTAATATATAAATTTTAAATATATTTTTTGCAGCGAAACATAAAATATTCACAAATGGTATAGATAAGGGTAAATTATCTATGGTTGTGGACAAACTCTATATATTCGGGAAGGTATGTGGAAAATTTGTAAAAGTAGAAGTGGTTTTTGAAATACTGAGTGAAAAATCTTTAATAGGATGTAACAAAAGAAAATAAAGATGAATAATATATTATTGTGAAATGTATATAGGGCAAAGGGTTTTGTAATTAGGTGAAGCCTTTGCCCAACTTAACTTTACATAAAAAAATGGAGGCCATTGTGGTGACCTCTGTTTTTTATTCTCTTCCCGCAAGTAAAAGATAGGCAAGAACAAGTACTAGGAGTTCGTCGTGTATTCCTTCATCAAACATCAGAAATATCAACCCCACAATTAATATTTCATCCATATATAGCTGCTTATTAAATATTCTAAGTGAAGTCATTTGACTTCCAAAGACTGTATCATCAGTTGCTGGCGGAGTGCTTGAAGTATTGTAGTCTGGAGCAACAGATTTTGTGTGTTTATTCTGGTAGGTATTAGGAGTCTCCTCTAAGTCTGTGCCCATATGTATATACTTTCTATGTCTTAGCGGATGTCTTTTATAAAGCATTATAATCCCCCCTTGAGTGGCATCTTGGCAAAGAAAGGTTATTTATAGAACCATGACTGTAAAAACAGTAAAACTTGATTTGCCAACTACTAATACAATTTGTAATGCTTATGCAAACCAAAGTTTTACTTTTACAGCCACGAATTTAAAGTACTTGGAATAAGGGAGCTCTACTGGTTTTTACTCAAACTTAACGGCGTATACCTTTAAGATTTGATATTGCATTATGACGTCCCTTACCGGATAATCCATATGTAATTTATTAAGAATTCTGATTTTTAAATATATGGCTAAAAGCCGCTTTTTTCATGATCATCCATGAACTTAACCAAGCTTGATACCTGCAATAGTTTTATACAATTCCCTATTTTTTTCTGTCTACTGGTATTTAAAAATGGCCTTATTGCATTTAATAAGCTCATTCTTGGATCGTTGGAATTGTTCACTCTATCCATTATTTTAGAAATTTTCCGTACCATTTCTATATTTTCTTCCAACTCACTCTTGTTCGGTTTCTCTTCTCTTATAGGCAAAGCCTCATTTGCTTTTGGGGAAGAGTCTTCTTTACCCATGGAATTTGCGAGAACTCCAAGCAAATTTTTGAAGTTATCCGGCATAGAATCCTGGCCTAATAAATCTGTAATTTGCTTTATTTTTTTGTTAAGATCATCACTCATTTATTATTCCTCCAAAAAGCTTTTGGGACTAAAGCCGGGTGTCAAATTGTTTCCCGGCCCCAATATGTTTCTGGTTTTTAATATCAAATAATCCTTAATATAAAATATATTCGCAGTCTATTTAATAATGTCTTTAATTCTTTTTATTATTTCATCACCATGTTCGCCTATGAGCTTTGATAGCTTTTCTAGCTCAGCGTCACTGACCTTTTGCCTTATTTCATCCTTATTTATTTTCATATCTTTGAGTTTAGTTTCATCAAATTCATTTATTTTACCCATAAGTTCTTCTTTATCAATTTTGTTTAGCTTTTTAGCAAGTTCATCGGTATTACCTTTCTTTAGCATATCCAGTGCGGCATTTAACCTTGCCTGGAGTACTTTTTCATCCATTTTGCCCATTAATTCCGCTATCTTTTTGCTAAATGCATCATTCATAATACCAGCTCCTTATCTTTATTATTAAATACGAAAAATAAGACTGCAGTTGTAGGAAAGCAACCGGAGTTCATACGATTTTTACTTTATGCTTACTACAATTACTACAGTCTATGTGATTTATGCAAGGTTATGATATATTTATAACCCCATCAAACAGAATTTCTATATACAATCCTGTATATAGAAATTCTTTGGTTGTACTATTTCTAATAAAATAGTGCAACTTTATCCGGAGGGTTAAAATCCTTCCGGATAAAGTTAGATATGTACTTTATTATTATTTAGCATTATAGCCATAGCCGTAATCGGAATTGAAGAACAGAAGGAGGAATACGATTATGAAGAAGAGTATCGCACTATTATCATCTAAGAATCCCCCATCGCAGCCTTTACCGAACAGCGAGCCATTAAATATAAGTAAGAATACGAGGATGAAGAAAAGTATTTCGTCATTGTCTCCGTTAAAGAAATTACCGAAAATACTCATAGATAGTACCTCCAAAAAATAATCACGATATATACTATGGTAAGTAGGTGCAGTGTGTTACACTTATAAAAAATTTTTATAAGCTTTATTTATTGCTATAGTATTTTGCTGGGCTTTCTCGATAAAATAATAGAAGGAATACCAGTATAAAAAACAGGATAGGCTCATTTTGCTCCGAAGATTGGATTGTATTTAACTCCCAGCGTGATTTTAAAAAGCTATCGTCGTAAAAGAGTAAAAGAAATATAATGATAAAAAAAAGGAGCTTTGAATCGTTAGGGTATTTACGATACTCAGACATCAAAAACCTCCAAGTATATATACTATTAATACAATATTCAGGTATATATATCGGTATTACAATAGTTGGCATTATACTTCCGATACTTGATGGTCCTGGAAAATGTCTGGTTAAATCAGCACATTGCACTAGTAGATTTAGTACTAATTGACACAAATATATTTTTATTATAAAATACCCTATAGGGGTATGATGTGAATCGAATTCAGGTTAGTAAACGCTGAATGTGGTATAAAATAAAGTAGTAATCCTTTAAAATTATTTATTTGAGGAAAGGTGGCTAGCCATGGGCAACTCGGTATATTTACTAACTTTTTTAGAGGGTATATTAGCCTTTATATCCCCTTGTATACTGCCTTTGCTACCGGTTTATTTTATTTACCTTGCAGGAGTTTCTACGGACAAGGGTGGAGAAAGTTCACTGGACAGAAGCAGGCTGATAGTAAACTCTATAGGTTTTATTATAGGGTTTAGTATCGTACTTGTGTTGCTTGGGGCTACAGCCTCATCCATCGGGCAATTTCTTGAAGGACGTAAGGATATCCTGAGGAAATTGGGTGGTATAATAATGGTAGTTTTCGGTTTGAATTTTTTAGGGATACTAAAACTTAATTTTTTAAATTTTGAAAAGAGAATAAATTATAATTTCACAGAATTAAAACTAGTGAATTCAATTGTTTTCGGCATGATATTCGTACTAGGATGGACTCCGTGTTCAGGGGCATATCTTGCTTCAGCTCTGGCCATGGCAAGTAACTCCAGTTCGATTTTTCAGGGGATGTTGCTGCTCCTGCTTTATGCAATGGGGTTGGGAGTACCATTTTTACTGTCTGCTATCTTTTTTGATAAACTAAGGAATGTTTTCAAGCAGATTCAAAGATACAACAGAATAATCGGTATTATTTCGGGAATTGTATTAATAGCAGTTGGGATACTCTTTTTTTTCAATAAACTAAACTATCTCGCAATTATCGTACCTAAGTGGTAGATATGTAATGCTAAATGAGATAAATGCTGACTATATAAATTGCGATAATGACATTACAAGGAAAAATTTGATTATCGCAATATAACTTAAGGTAACAAATTGTAAAAAAGATTTAGGGAGAACTTCGTTGTAGATTCTTTTTTGCAATTTATATAGAACAATAACAAATATGGGGTGTTAATAGTATGAAGAAATATCTTAATGTGGTATTTTGGCTGGTGGTAATGGGGTTTGTGATTGCTGCAGCTTACACTGTCTATAATAAAAATACTAAAAACGGTGTAGTCCAAAATCCACCGCAGCAAAGTAATGGCACCGGAGATAAATCAAATCAGGCTCCTTCTCAGGGGTTTACTGCCGCTGATGAGCCTATACCTATAACACAAAATATAGCAGCACCTGATTTTACTCTGGCAAATTTAAATGGGGAGACAGTAAGTCTTTCAGATTATAAAGGCAAGGTGGTATTTTTAAACTTCTGGGCAACATGGTGCGGCCCTTGCAGGTCGGAAATACCCGACCTCGACGAAGCATCCAAAGAACTCGAAAAGGGTGATAGTGCTGTATTTTTAGCTATTAACCTTACCGATGGGGTAAGGGAGACTGAAAATGTAGTCAAAAATTTTGTGCAGGACAACAAGCTTTCCTTTAACGTATTACTGGATCATGAGACTAGGATAGCAGAATTATACGGGGTAGAAAGTATACCTACAACATTTGTAATAAATAAGGATGGCACCCTGTACGGCTATAGAGTCGGCCCTATAAGCAAACAGACTATACTGAATGTTGCTGAAAGGCTTAAATAGTATAAGTATAGACATAGGCTCAATGTAAATTATAGCGATAAGATGACTTTAGTGATTATGGGGATATGTTTTGTATATAATAGGAACGGGAAGATTGCTAAGGATATAGTTGTTGAAACTGTTGAAAAGTTAAATAAATTTTCTGTTAGTAGAGCATTTTATATGTATAAAGTATAATGAAGCAGCCTGTTAAGTGCAAATTTCACATAATTTTATTACAATAAATTTTACTTAAAAAGATTAATATATACGCTAACGATAGTTTGCTATAAACTATCGTTACAAATCGAATTGCTTTTCAGGTTGTCGGTTGTGAAATGTGGAGGTAATTTATGAGCAGTAAGCCATCTGTTATAGACAATCAGAGTTTTGAAAAAGAAGTTTTGAAGAGTAATCTGCCTGTAGCAGTATATTTTTATTCCGAAGACTGTCCTCCCTGTATTACTTTAAGCCCTCTATTCGATAAAATGGCTGAAGCATACGGCGAACAAATGAAGTTTGTCAAGGTGTTCAGGCAGCAGAATAGGCAATTGGCTGAAAGTTATAATGTAAAAAGCAGCCCGGCGCTATTGTTTTTTAAGGATGGGGAAGAGGTTTGCTCAAGACTAAACGGTTATATCAGCAGTCCGGAGTTGAGGGCTGTTATTGAGGGTATACTTGGCGGTACATGCATAAGAAGAGAGCGTCAGCAGGTACACTGTGATGTATTGATACTTGGAGGAGGTCCGGCAGGACTGTCTGCTGCTATTTATGCAGCAAGAGCAAAACTTTTTACAGTTGTTATAGATGAGGGACTCCCGGGAGGGCAGGTGTCCACTACCTTTCATGTTGCTAACTATCCCGGCACCAATGGCGTTATCCGTGGATTAGATCTGATGGAAAATATGAAGCGCCAGGCAGTAGATTTTGGAACTCAGCTTGACGAAATGAAGGAGATCCATGAAGTAAACTTTGATGGGGAAGAAAAGCATATTAAGACACAAGATACCGATTATTACGCAAAATGTGTTATAATTGCAACAGGAGCTCAGCCTAGAAAACTGCCTGCTGAAGGAGAAAGGGAGTTTAGAGGAAGGGGAGTACATTATTGTGCTACTTGTGATGGAGCGTTATACCAGGATACCAATGTAGTAGTGGTAGGGGGAGGCAACTCTGCTGTTGAGGAAGCAGTTTTTCTTACCCGCTATGCAAAGCATGTCACCATTATACATCAATTTGATCATTTTCAGGCTTCTAAGGCTGCTCAGGAGGAGGCTCTTAAAAACCCAAATATCAGTGTTATATGGGATTCTGAAATAAGGAAGATTAACGGAGAAAATTTTGTAACGAGTATTACTATAGAAAATCTGAAGACAAGGGAGCAAAAAGAACTCGAGACAGATGGAGTATTTGTCTACATAGGTATGCAGCCTAAAACCGATGTGTTCAAGGATAAAATAGCCCTTGATGAATATGGGTATATAGTGGGTGATGAGGACATGAAGACGAATGTTGACGGGATTTTTGTGGCTGGGGATGTTCGCGTGAAAAAAATCAGACAGATAGCTACTGCTACCTCCGATGGAGTAATAGCTGGCATAATGGCTGAAAGGTACATTAATGGCAAATAGTAATCTTTATGAAAAACAAAGGGGTAAAGAATAAAAAAACGAGGGGTATATTTAATATGCATGATGTAATAATAATAGGTAAAGGACCCGCAGGAATATCTGCGGCTCTATATACTGCAAGAGCAAACTTAAAAACCTTGATAATAGGTAGGGATGACAGTGTGCTGAGAAAGGCTGAAAAAATTGAGAATTACTATGGCTTTTCCGATGTAATTAGCGGTGAGTTCCTTCTGCGGGAAGGTGAGCAACAGGCTCTAAGAGTTGGGGCACAGATTGTTGATGATGAAGTGGTCACTATTGAAAAGAAAGATTTCTTCGAAGTGGTTACTTCAGAGGAGCGTTTTATAGCTAAAGCGGTTCTGGTGGCAACAGGCCAGCCCCAAAAAAAGGTTAGAGTTGAAAACCTGGAAAGCTTTGAGGGAAGAGGGGTAAGTTATTGCACAACCTGCGATGGGTTCTTTTATAACAACCTCAAGGTCGGAGTTCTGGGCTTTAAGGATTTTGCAGTACACGAGGCTATAGAACTTGAGTCCTATACAAGTAATATAACTATTTATACAAATGGCAAGGAGCTGGAGCTTACAGAAAAATCTCATGAAGAATGCCAACGCTTTTCGATAAATGTAAAGCCTATTGAAAAGATTGATGGGTCGGAATTTCTTCAGAGAATATACTTCACAGACGGAACAAGCGAAGAGTTAGATGGACTGTTTGTTGCATTTGAAAGCGCATCCAGTGTGGATTTTGCGAGAAAACTGGGGATAATAACCGAAGGAAATGCTGTTGTTGTGGATAAAAATCAGCAAACCAATCTTGAGGGTTTATTTGCTGCAGGGGATTGTACCGGTGGATTCAAGCAAATTTCTACAGCTGTGGGGCAGGGAGCTCTGGCAGGCAAAAGAATCATAGAATATGTAAGAAGTTTATAATTTTGAGGAGGATACTAATATGTCAGTTAAGGTTTATTCAACACCTACGTGTCCATACTGCACCATGGCTAAGGAGTATTTGGAGTCAAAAAATGTACAGTTTGATTATATTGATGTTTCAGCAGATAGAAATGCGGCCAATGAAATGATTACTAAGTCGGGACAGAGGGGTGTTCCGGTTTTAGATATTAACGGTAATATAGTAGTTGGATTTGATAAAGCTAAAATTGACAGCCTTATTTAAGGAGTTATAGTTTTATTAAACTTATAGTAGACTTAGACTAAAATCTCTGTAGACTTTTCTGCAGGGATTTTTTGTTGCCTATTTTACAATTAAATTGCCAGTTAAGACAAAATTTTATAAAATTATTGTTTAGGTATGTCCTTTTGTGGATATATATGTATATAATTACATATAACAAGTTGTTTGTGGAGAATATTACTGTTTAAGCTATAAACATTAACTTTGAGTTTACTTAGAATGTGGGGAAGGAATTAAATAGGGGGGCTTTGTTATGTACTTGGAAGAAAAGAAAATGCTAATTCCAAGGAGAAATCTCCTACAGCAGTGGAACGACAAAGAATGGTGGTATACAGGTGTATATGACTCTGATTTAAATATATACCTGGGTTTTAGCTTTGCCCGGGTAAATGTTACAGACCACTTTAGTATAGTGTTGTTTGACGGCAATAAATCCAACACCGTAAGTTTTGAAAAAAATCTGTTTTTAGACTCCTACCAGGAGAAGGATAGGTTGTGTTTAAACTACCATTCAAAGAATTTAGATATAGAGTATAATGGGGATGAAAAAAACGGATGGAAGTTTAAATTCAGATCTAAAGACTTTAGCGTTAACTTGGACATAAAGCCTACTATCCCATATTTCACAAAGTTTGATAATAACTTTAAATATAAATATAATCTACTGCATTTCTTTCATAACGATGTAACCGGGATAATTGAAACTAAACAGGGTACATATCATATAAAACAGGGATTAGGATACTATGACCACTGTTTTGGTACCGTGCCCGGAAGAACCGGCTGGCACTGGATCGCTGTACAAAACAAGGATACTGCACTAGCAACTCTTGTGAATTATGGAGCATATCCTCAGAGATACACACAAATATTCTCAAAGAATAATAATAAAGGTATAGGACTAAATAAGTGGATACGATTGGAACAAGAGGTATCTTTCGAATATGACCCGCAAAGAAAGTTTGACTCAGACTGGAAGGTTACCTCGAAAGACATGGAGTTAGTAGTGACTCAGCTCGGACATGCCTGTAAGATGACAAAGATCCCATCGATACTGCCGATTTTTATTAATTTAGTTCATTATGAGTTTTTTGTTAAAGTTAGCGGGCGCGTATTCGTAGAAGGTGAATGGATAGAAATAAACGACCTTTATGGTACCATGGAAGAGCATTACGGTAGGTGGTAGAATGATACCACCGGAGTTGCGCATTGTTTAATATAGATAACAAAGTAGTACTAATGGTGCTGTAAACATGTGAAGAAAGTTTTCGTGTTTTTACCTTCTCGGGCTTGAACATACTGCGAAAAACTGATAAGGTAAAAGTAAACAAGAGCTTGATTTGAAGGAAGCCCCTGGACTTGTGAGGCCAAGGGCTTGAATTTACCCTTTCCATAGATCGATATGGGAGCGAAATTTTTTTGGGCGGTAATGCTGCCATCAGATGTGTTATTGACTACTGTACCCCAATTTTTCAGTTTAAAGATTGGATATAATGCCTTACGTCTCCGAATTGCTTCAGTAGTGCACTGTAATTTAAGCATAGTATACATTAGGAGGAAATAGAGTGAAAGAGGACTTCAAAAAATATGAGGAGAAAGCTGAAAAGTTGAAGGCACTGTCACATCCTCACAGACTTTGCATAGTAAGGGGATTGATTGATAATAGCTGCAACGTTACAAAAATACAGGAATGTCTCAATTTACCCCAGTCAACGATATCTCAGCACTTAGCAAAACTTAAATCGGCTGGGATTATTGAGGGGCAGAGAAATGGGTTGGAGATTTGCTATAGCGTAGTAGACGAAGAGATCACTGAAATGATTAAGCAGCTTTTTAAAGAATAATGTCATTCCAGTATTAACCTATAGTTTGTTTGGAAGGAGAATGTAAATGGACAAGAGTTTTATTGCGTCTATGATTGATCATGCGATATTAAAGCCCGAGGCTACAGATAGTGATTTACAGAAGGAATGCGAAGTTGCAGCTAAGTATAAGGTGGCGACTGTTTGTGTAAAGCCAAGCCATATAAAGCTTGCCAGGAAGTTTTTAAAAGATACAGGGATCGCAGTCAGTACTGTTATAGGTTTTCCACACGGTTCTACTACTACGGGATGTAAGGTCGCTGAAGCAATTGAAGCAATTGAAGATGGTGCTGCCGAATTGGATATGGTTATAAACGTGGGAAAGCTTTTATCCAACGATATTGAATACGTTAGGAATGATATGAAACAAGTTGCGGACGCTGCCCACAGTAGGGGTGTTATACTGAAGGTTATTATAGAAACCTCATTGCTCAATGATGATATGAAGGCAACGGCGTGCATACTTGCTGAGGAAGCAGGGGCGGACTATGTGAAAACCTCTACAGGCTTTAACGGCGGTGGCGCCAATATGAAGGATATAGCCATAATGAGAGAGTCTGTGAGTTTAAAGGTTAAACTAAAGGCCTCAGGAGGAATAAAAAACTTTGAGCAAGCAGTGACGTTTGCAAGGGCAGGCTGTTCAAGGCTAGGAACAAGCTCTACAGAGCAAATATTGGGTGACGGGAAAAGTGTAAATCATGAGGGGGCATACTAGTGCCTCCTTTTTGTTGGGACAGCCTCCGAAAACCAGCTCAGTGCTGAAGTTTACTCTAACTTAATGGGGGACAAAAATTATTAAATAAATAGAATACTGTAAGTACAACCGGCATAAAAATATCATGTAAGGATAACGGGCTTCACAAAGAGAAATAAATTCAGGAGAACCTATTATCCCTTTTCTGAGTAAAGTTTATCTTTAAGCTCGATGTCTAAAAGAATTTAATGGTGAGGTGGCCGGATAATGCGAAAGCTAGTGTGTATTGTTACAGTATGCGTTATGATAATCACAATGTTTTCAGGGTGTGGTTTACTACAAAAACTTGGATTTGAAGAAAATAATGATGAACTTCGTCCCGTAAGCAGCATCGTTATGAATGAAGAGGACGCTAAAAAAATAACTGATAAGTTACCGGTACGTTTGTATTTTGTTGAAGAGGATAGTAAGAAACTAAAACTGGATGTAAGGTATGTTCCTCTAAGTGAAGCGAAAAAAAGCACAAGCAGCCTTGCGACAGCAATTGTGAAAGAACTGATTAATGGTCCTTCTACTGAGAGTGGTTTGAAAGCGACTATACCTGAGGGTGCAGAGCTTCGTTCTCCGGTAAGCATAAAAGGAAATGTGGCTACTGTTAATTTTTCAAAGGCCTTCGTTGATAAACACCCTGGGGGGAGTACAGCAGAGAAATTAACCCTATACTCTATAGTTAATTCACTTACAGAGCTAAAAGATATCGAAAAAGTTAAGTTTACGATAGAAGGTAAGACCCGCCCGGAATTCAAAGGAAGCTTCCAGTTTGATGCACCATTCCCAAGAGATACTGCTATTATAAGTAGGTCTGTCTCTAAGCCGGATTCTGTTGTTAACAGTGATTCAGAGGATGACGCAAACCCTGTAGATAAAAAGAGTGATAGCGGTAAACAGGAATCAAGTAAGGAAGACAAAAACTCCGATACCAAGAAAATCGATAACAGCAAGGGATCGGGAGATAAGACTAAGCAAACATCGGGAGATATTGAAGAAGAGGTAGAAGAAACTTATCTTGAGATATTAGAATAATTGAGATACTAAACTAAAATTATAAACACCTTTCGGGGTGTTTTTTTGCTTAAGTATCAAAAAGCCTTGCGCCTGCAAGAACAATTTTTATAGCGCTTCTACCCATTGAGATTGCAGCAGTTGATAAGTTTTCTGCTAATTGTCGATAATGCACAATAAATACTGTTTGCTGTTCTGAAATTATAGATAAATTTGACATTGTTTTTAGATACAAGAAAAACTATAATAAAACTGTGCACTGATACTTTTTAACATACTTTACTCCTTTACTTAATAATAGATTTTGGGAGAACGCGGCTAACAAGGCCGCTTTTTTGTTTGTCTTGCACAAAAACAAAAGAACGTTGTTGTTAATTATGCACAAGAATTTTTGTAGTATAGAGTTAAATTATAGGTAGTTTTGATATTGTTTTTCTAGGGTAAAAAAACTATAATAAAAGCACACTGATACTTTTTAACATACTTTACCTCCTTTAATTAATATAGATTCATTGGGAGAATGCGGCTTGAAAATAGCCGCTTTTTTGTTTGTCTTGCACAAAAGCAAAAGAATGTTGTTGTTGATTATGCACAAGATTTTTTGCAGTATAGAGTCAAATTATAGGTAGTTTTGATATTGTTTTTCTAGGGTAAAAAAACTATAATAAAAGCACACTGATACTTTTTAACATACTTTACCTCCTTTAATTAATATAGATTCATTGGGAGAACGCGGCTAACAAGGCCGCTTTTTTGTTTTGTGCAGAAAATTTTTTTCTAGATAAAAAAGCTGACAATCACACTTTGTAGCTTGTAAAATTATAGTGATAGTATATTATAAAACTACACAAAAAGACAATTTTACTAATTTTTATACCAAGTTTTCTAATAATCGTATTTATTCCAATATTGAAATAGTAGCCATGCTGTATGATATAATATAATTTAGCAAACGTTGTAATTATTTTTAATGAGTCATAAATTATTTATGAATTCTATTTAACTTGCATACACAAAAACATAGTTAAAGCAGTTTGCATTTGAGAATAATTTAATATTATGAATATATAGGTTGCTGAAGGGACAGGTACTAACAAATGGCAAAAAAAAATAGAGAAAAAAAGTCGGAATATTATGGTGGAATGGATGTGGGGCCTGACTTTAATATTTTTAAGATTTTAGGCTTAACTCTAATAGTTTCATTTATAGTAACTATAATTATTATATTTGTATTGCCGGCTTTACAGGTGAAATAGTATTACAGATAGTTTAAGTTGAACATAGTTATTTATAGATGACAACTGGCATGTTGGAATTTTATTAGGATAAATAGTGGAGGTTGAAATGGACAAGTTTTGTACAGTTTTAGAGCAGGATATATCAAATGGTGTAGAGGAGCATGAAGATATGCCCCAACCCCAACGAGGGACCAAAAAGAAGCCACCCAGACATACTCCAATGATTAATTTGAAGTTTGCCAGGCTAAGGGCACAATTAAGTCAAGATGAATTGGCAAAGATGGTAGGGGTTTCAAAATACAGAATCAGTGATTTTGAAACAGGAAGGTCCGCCCCAAAAAAAGGTGTATTAGAAAAGATTGCGGATATTTTGGGTGTTACTACTGAACACTTGAAAAATAGTCCTATGAAAAATAAGGCTTAATTTATCAAAATTTTATACGGTATATAATGGATTTTGTTTTACATTTATTATAAACTATTTATTTTACCATGAAGATATACACTTTTGGCTAAAGTAATTGCTTCCATAAGTCTTCAGTAGCTGCAATAAACTGTAGTTAATGCGAATACCGCTAGAAACTTCGCATTAAAGCATCTCGTGAGAAGATATTTTATACGGCTTGTGAAGGTTTATCACAGCAATTACTTTATCCCTATCACATTTTAAACAATTAACATAATTATATGTAGTATACCGGATGGGGAAAATATGACTTTTGCAGCCGTCAATCGAAACTCAATGACCGCAGCACCCTCCGCACTTATGGATATTAGGGCACTCTCCACCGTGGGAGTTTTTGGATTGCACTATGTTGACACTTTTAAACACTGTCTCCAGCTCAATACTGCCGCACTCAGGGCATTTTATCAATTTCTGCTCTCTTTCGCTCATTTTAGCCATTATATTAAATTCGTTTCCACATTTGCACTTCAAATCGTAGAAAGGCATGGAAATTACCTCCTTGGACTTAATATTATTTATTTGTGTATAATTATAGCACTGCAAATCTATTTTTATAAACTCTTTTTTAAAAACTTGAAGTTACCGTACTTAAATAGTAAAATGAAAAATATAATTTTATAAGGAATTGTATGACTGTCTTTAAATAAAAGTTCTTTTGTATAAACCTTAAGGAGAGATTCTATGTCAGCAAAAAAAAGAATTGCGGTGATTTTCGGCGGGCAATCTTCAGAGCATGAAGTGTCTCGAGTTTCAGCCCAATCAGTAATTACGAATATAAATGCGGATAAATATGATGTTGCAATGATTGGTATAACAAAGGACGGGAGATGGCTTTCTTACGACGGACCGGTTGAAAAACTGGGAAGCGGAGAGTGGCAGGCAATAGCTGAGGCAAAGGCTGATGTGCTTTCCAGCGGTGGAATAGCTGCGGCAGAAAATTCTGCAAGGAGTATTATAAAATCAGCAGCCTCTGAAGCAGGAGCCAAAACTATTGATGTAGTTTTTCCCGTACTGCACGGCTGTAACGGAGAAGATGGGACTATTCAAGGGCTCTTTGAACTTGCGGGCATACCCTATGTAGGATGTGGAGTACTTGGTTCGGCTCTAGGAATGGACAAAGCTTATTCAAAGATAATTTTTGAGAAGGAAGGAATACCTCAGGGCAAATACCTGGTATTTAATAGGAAACAGATAAATAGTGATATAGAAGGTATAATTAAGAAAGTAGAAGAAACACTTATTTATCCATGCTTTGTCAAGCCTTCCAACGCCGGCTCATCGGTTGGTGTGAGCAAAGCAAGAGATAGGGTGGAGCTTGTTAATGCTCTTAACCTCGCTGCTAAGCATGATAGGAGGATTCTGGTTGAAGAATTTATAAACGGCAGGGAAGTAGAATGTGCTGTGTTAGGTAATGATGATCCTATAGCCTCTACTGTTGGAGAAGTTGTACCCTGTAATGAATTTTATGACTATCAGGCAAAATATATAGATGGTGATTCAAAAATTACTATTCCCGCAGAGCTGCCGGAGGATACGGCAGCAGAAATAAGACAGTACGCTATAAGGGCGTTTAAGGCGCTTGATTGTGCGGGACTTTCCAGGGTTGACTTTTTTGTCCACAAGGAAACAGGAAAGGTGTATATTAATGAAATCAATACACTTCCCGGCTTTACCAGCATAAGCATGTACCCAAAGCTGTGGGAGGCTTCGGGAATTCCTTATGCTGAACTGATAAGCAGGTTAATTGACTTGGCTATAGAAAGGTTTGAGGATAATACAAGGCAGTTTGAATAAATGTTGCTTTGGAATTCAAGTTTATTTGAGTAGAGTTATGTCAGTTGTGTAGTTGTATATAATAATAGAAATGAATAAAGGCCTGGATTTTGTGAGAATTTTATTGGTTGCCGGTAATACCGGCAGCGTCAATATATCGGCTTTATGCTATATTATATAGAAAACCAAATAATATTTTTTGAATTAATATTTTAGTCAGTCCTTATTAGGGGGATAACAGATTCTATGGATAATAGGCCAATAGGTGTTTTTGATTCAGGTTTGGGTGGTCTTACGGTATTAAAGGAGATAACAGAGCTGATTCCAACGGAAAGTGTTGTGTACTTTGGTGACAGCGGTAGGGCTCCATATGGTATAAAATCAAAAGAGACAATTGTTAAATATACCTTCCAGGATATAAGGTTTCTTTTGAACCAAGATATAAAAATGATTGTAATAGCGTGTAATACTGCCAGCGCATATAGCTACGGTCTGGTGAAACACAACTTTGATATTCCCGTTGTTGAGGTTGTGCAGCCTGGTTCTGCTGCTGCGGTAAGGGAAACAAGGAATAATAAAATAGGTATCATAGGTACGACTGCTACAATAAGCAGCGGTGTTTATGAGAAAGCTATAAGTAGTATAGATAATTCTATAGAGGTATATTCAAAAGCCTGCCCTCTTTTTGTACCATTGGTAGAAGAGGGATGGTGGGATAACGATATTGCATACAGAGTGGTGGAGGAGTATCTGATCCCCCTAAAAGAGAAGGGAATTGACACCCTGGTATTAGGATGTACACATTATCCCCTTTTGAAAAATACAATAGAAAAGGTTATGGGGGAAGAAGTAAAGCTTATCAATTCTGCCCTAGAGGTTGCAAAGGTAGTTGATAGGGTGATAAAGGAAACTGTAAGCGGCCGTGACGAAAAAATCAAGCCGGTATACAGGTATTATACTAGTGATAGTGTTGAGAAGTTTGAGTCTTTGGCAAGCTCATTGCTAAATAAGGAAATACATTCTGCCGAAAAAGTGGACATAGAGAAATATTAAACTCAATGTATATAAATTGCGAAAAAGAATCTACAACGAAGTTCTCCATAAATCTTTTTTGTAATTTGTTACCTTAAGTTATATTGCGATGATCAAATTTTTCCATGTAATATCATTATCGCGGCTTATATAGCTGCTTTGCTTCAAAATCTTCTTTGCTAAGTATTGTACAAGCAGTAAACTGTAAATGTTTTAATATTGATTGTTTGCTTTAAAGGTAGTTAAATACAACAGAAAAAGTAATTTGAATTAATATATTGTCATTTATAGATGGTTTAGGTTAAACTTAGTGATTGACTGATAGGGAAAAATCTGTGGTAAGTGATGATTGCCTCTTGGTCATAAATCACTTTCAACATAAACTATCTATATAGAGATAGATGTCGTGAATAATCCTTTAAGAGGGTCAGGGATGGCAGACTTAATCAACAGGTATGACAAAAATATATGGGCCGACCGACTAAGGAGGTATATGCTAATGGGCAAAAACGTAATTATTTCAGTAAAGGGTATTCAGACCTCGGATAATCATGATACTAATAGGCTTGAACTTGTTACCGAAGGGAAATACTATAAAAAAGGCGATGCTTACTTTGTAACTTATAAGGAAAGTGAAGTTACCGGGATGGAGGGAACCACCACTACTGTTAAAGTTACCGACGGAATGGTGACACTTATGAGGTTTGGCTCAGTCAACTCCCAATTTATCTTTCAACAGGGGCAGAAGCATGTTTCTTACTACGACACCACTTATGGATCTTTTACAATTGGGGTTTTGGCTAGTGAGGTAAATATCAAGGTTGATGACAATGGTGGGGAAATCCAAGTGGGTTATCAGCTTGAAATAGATAATCAAAAGTCGGGAGAAAATGATTTTCATATGTTTATAAGAGAGGTAGGACATACTAATGACAAATTTAGTAGAGAATGTAACTCAGCAAATTAAAAGTGTTATAAGACAATCCCTTTCAAAAGCTATAGCAAATGGGGAGATACCTGAGGTTGAAGTTCCTGAAATATCTATTGAGGTTCCAAGGGAAAAAGGGCATGGGGACTTTTCAACCAATATAGCAATGCAGGTTACAAAACAGGCTAAAAAAGCCCCAAGGCAGATAGCAGAAATCTTAATAAAAAATATGGATACCAGTAATACATATATAGATGGGATAGAATGTGCCGGCCCCGGTTTTATAAATTTTCGCCTGAATAACGCATGGCTTTATGCTGCCTTGAAGGGTATCCAGACCGATAAGGAAAACTACGGCAGAATCGACATAGGAAACGGACGGAAGGTAATGGTGGAGTTTGTAAGTGCAAACCCCACAGGGCCGTTACATATGGGCAACGCCAGAGGCGGAGCGCTTGGTGATTGCATAGCAAGCGTGCTGGATGCGGCAGGCTACGATGTTACCCGTGAATTTTATGTTAATGATGCAGGTAACCAGATTGAAAAGTTCGGTATATCCCTTGAAGCGAGATACATACAGCTGCTTAAGGGGGAAGATGCGATTGTATTCCCTGAGGACGGATACCAAGGGGAAGATATAATAGATCACATGAAGGACTATATTTCAGCCAACGGGGACAAGTTGCTGGACGTTGAATCGGCTGAGAGACGCAGGATACTTGTAGAATATGCCCTTCCAAAGAATATTGAAAGAATCAAGGCAGGCCTTGAGAGTTATGGAGTCAAATACGATGTTTGGTTCTCTGAAAAATCCCTGTATGACAGCGGAGAACTGAAGGAAACCCTTGAAATACTGAAGGAGAAAGATTGTACGATTGAAAATGAGGGTGCTACGTGGATTAAGGCCTCAGTACTTGGTGCTGAAAAGGATGAGGTTTTGGTAAGGAATAACGGTATTCCTACCTACTTTGCTGCGGATATCGCCTATCACAGGAATAAATTCTTGAAGCGAAACTTTGATTGGGTTATAAACCTGTGGGGCGCTGACCACCATGGTCATGTAGGTAGGATGAAGGGTGCAGTTTCATCTATGGGTATAGACCCTGATAAGCTTGATGTGGTATTGTTCCAGCTGGTACGACTATATAGAAACGGTGAAATAGCAAGAATGTCCAAAAGGACCGGACGAGCTATATCATTAACCGACCTTCTTGATGAAGTAGGCAGAGATGCAGCGAGATTTTTCTTCAATATGAAAGCATCAGGAAGCCACTTGGATTTTGACCTTGACCTTGCAGTTAAGCAGTCCAATGATAATCCTGTTTTCTATGTACAGTATGCCCATGCCAGGATATGCAGCATGCTTAAAATCCTTGAAGGTGAAGGGGTTACTGTGCCTGCTGCCGATTCGGTTAATCTTGAACTGCTTCAGAAGGCCGAAGAGCTTGAACTCATTAAGAGGCTGGCGGAATACCCTGAAGAGATAAGGATATCTGCCCAGACTCTCGAACCAAGCAGGCTCACACGTTATGTAATGGATGTGGCCGGCCTCTTCCACAGCTTCTATAATGCATGCAGGGTAAAGGGCGAGGAAGAAAACATAATGAAAGCAAGAGTAGTGCTTGTAGACAGTGCGAGAATAGTTATCAAAAATGTTTTGCAGCTGCTTAGTATATCAGCTCCCGAAAGGATGTAGAATAAGCGTTTGCATAAAATTTCTAATATTACAGTTTGATTACTAAAATAAACAAACTGCTAAAAATAGCCGATATAGTTGATGCGGCTATTTTTTTTATGTATGCTAAAATTATTGAACCTCTTAACGAATTTATATAGTAAAGATAGTTTACTGTAAACTTAGTGATTTCCAGTTAGGCAATGAGCTGTGGTAAATGCGATTTGCCTAACTGGATAAAATCACTTTTACAGTAAACTATCTACAGATACAGCAATTAAAGTTAAAATACCGCATTTGCAGTAAACAACCCTTGGTAAGTATAAATACATATCGGATTGGATGGGAGAAATATGGTTTTTAATAAAATCAAGCTAAAGAAAGTCAAGTTTATATCTCTGCTGCTAGCAGCAGCCATAGCTTTTCCCGGTTCACTGGCTAGTGTTGAATCGGCAAACGAGACTCCGGAGTTTACATATTCAGGTGTCAAAAATGCAACGGTTGTTTTAAATAATATAGACTATACAGATGTCAAAAACTCCAATACATGGGCTAAGGAAGCTATCTATGAGACAGGAGCTTTGGATATAGTAAAAAGCTATGGAGACAGGCAGTTTAGAATAAAAAACACCGTAACAAAGCAGCAGGCAATTGCAATTGCCCTCAGTGCAGCAGGTAGGGAGGCAGAGGCTAGGAAGGCTGGCGAGGATTTGAACAACTTAAGGTCTTCACAAGAAAAGAAAAGGGATTCACTGGAGATTCTATTCGATGGATACCTGAAGCTAGCAGCAGACGGCGGGCTTATTAGTGAGCAAAATCTGACCGATGCTCTTGCGAAAACCACCTCAAATTTAACCCCATCAAGTTTTAACAGGAGTGCTCCGGCAACAAGGCAAGAAATGGCCTACTGGCTTGCAATGTCATTAAAATTGAAACCTATGCAGGATCAGAAGATATATAACAATTTTAGAGATTGGTCCAGTATAGACTCAGAAAAAGTTCCATACATAGAAGCTATACTCCAAAACAATATAATGAGCGGAGATGCCAACGGACGTTTTAATCCTGGACAGCTCATTAACCGGGAGCAGGTTGCCCAGATAGTCAAAAATGCTGAGGACAGCATACTGCCCTTGTTAAAGATGGAAAAGAAAACCGGCACTGTTGAGGCGGTAAGTGGATTTAGGGATATGACCCAGGGCAAAAATGTAAAAGTAGATGTCTTCAATGTGAGAAATATTAACGGAAAGCTCCATCACATAATTGTAGAAATTCCCCAAGGTACAAGCAGTACTAAAAATGAACAGAATGGCGGTGCAGTACCGCAGACCGATAAGGATTTGATTGTGTACAGAGACGGTAAAATAGGCAAAAGCAGCCTTCTTAAGACTGGCGACAGGATAGATTACATAGTATCACCGGATAAATCGATTAGATATGTTAAAGTAATTTCCAGCGTATATGATACCAAGTATATAGTTGCACAGGTAAACAGTATTACCCCTTCGAGTCTGACAATAAAAGTGGCTAAGCTTTTAAAGCTTGACTATCCAGAGATAGATATGACAAAGGAGAATGTTTCATTTAATACCGATGGACAACTGGAAGAAGCTTATAGATACAGCAGCAGTGTTGCAGTTTCGGTAAATGGGCGTAAGATAGATATTAATAAGCTGCAGCCTGGCTTAATGGTGCTGATGACAGTAAAAAATAATGTTGTAGTAGATATTAAGGATATTGAAGTTGGCAGTGATGGAGAAGGGGGAGTTGTAAAAGGAATAGTTGAGGATAACAATCCCCAGTTGGGATATATAACTCTATTTAACGAGGACGGGACTACTGGCAGCCTCGACGGGGTATCACAGGGAACTTTGTTACGTACATACAACTATACAAACCAGAACAATATAGACGCTTTTAAAAACCACAAGAAAGCGAAAATAGAGGATATTGAACCTGGAGATACGGTTTTCCTGAAGCTTGATGAGGATATGGATGTTATATCAATCAGTGGCGTGGATAACTACACGGTAAAATACGCTAAAGTAAAATCCAAAAGAGCAAAAAATATTGCGGTAGAGTATGACAATGGTGTGCAGCAGGTACTGGCGATAGACAGCAGTGTACTTATAACTTCAGACAATGCAATAGTTAAATATGACAGACTAAAGGATGGAGACAGGGTAAAACTGCTCCTGCATATCACCGATAAATTTACAAAAGTAAAAGAGATAGCTATAGAGGGTGACGAAAACTTCATTACCGGCATTTATAAAGGTAAAATTTCGTATATAAACGATATGTCCAACACTTTGGTGGCAGAAGACCTTCAAATGTTTGATAGGGGTCGGTGGGTTAGAATTGACCACAAGGGATTGAAAGGTATAAAGCTTTCGGACGAGTACAGTATGTTCTTTGATAATAGACAGGTAGATATTAATAACGTAAACAAATACTTGAAAAACAGTGAGGCCTATATTGCAGTTCAAAAAGACTACGGCGGTGCAGAGCTAGCAGCCTTTGTATCCGTAAGGAGCCAAGATGACGCAGAGGTTATATATGATGACAGTGTTACCGAATCAGTTCCCGGTTCCGGCGAGTTTAACCTCAGTAAGGAAACCGATACCATCAAATACGGAGAGGGAACAATTGTAATTAAGAATGGAAGGATGATTGCCGGCGGCAGTATATCCATGGACGATACTGCTTATGTTGTGGCAAACAGAAGCTATGACAGCGAAGAATTCAATGCAGGTATTGTGCAAATCAATGAAAGGTCAAGTGTAGAATTTGTACAAATTTATCGTGCAAGGATAAAACAGATAAACAAAGGAAAAGACTTTGCTGTTGAGTCCTACTCAAAGCTAAACGGGACGTCGTGGGATTTTTCCAATACGCCTAAGACCTTTAAGCTTACAGGTGACACAAGGATTATTGACGATGCAGGTATAGTGAATCAGAGAGACTTTGTAGGCTACGGCTCCAATAGCTATGTCAACAGGACGGTATATATCGTGGCGGACAATACCAATGCACTTATGGTGAACACTGCACCTTACGGGGTTTACAGTGCTAAAGGTGAGATTTATGATATTACAGGTATGACTATAGGTGAAGAGGGCAGTATTACTCAAGAGCCAACCGGAATTGCACTTTATAATGCCAGGGTTTACAACCCGTCAAGCCGTATGTGGGTAGACAGTAAGGATATGACGTTGAAGATTTTAACCAACAGCATTATCATTAAGGATAAAAAAATTGCAAAACCATCCGATCTAAAGAAGGGAGACAGGGTAAGGATAATCAAAAAAGATGAAAAAGACACCGGAGATGCTTATATAATAATGGTTGAGGAGTAACCGGGCGTAAGTATATTCTATGTAGACAACGAACTTTAAAACTAATAATTGGGGGTGCAGGGGGCGATAGCCCACCTGATGGCCGCAACGCGGCCAAATAAAAGTTTCCCGCCCGTGGGGCGGGGCAGGGGTGGGGGTAAAACATTTTTACTTTAGAGTTCGATATCTATAATACCCTGACCTTTTAAAGTGGAGGTAAATAAGATGAAAAATAAAGTGAGAGTTAGATCGTTACTATGCATACTTTTAATTATAGCATTAGTTATACCTGGGGTTGGAGCAAGTGCCAGGATAGGGGACTCGGGCTATGAGGGGGGGATATCCTCCGGTGAGGCTCCCGGTAAAATAGTTTATGAGTATCAGGAAGTGTGTTTTCTAAGCGGTGAGCCAATTGTCTTCAAAGGTGATCTTAGAATTGTAAAATCAATGAAGCAGGATAGCATTACAACAACTTACGGATATACTTTGAAGAACCTGGATAAATCGGCTACTCTTTCGAGATCGCTTGTCTATAGTACAAAGGTTTCTAATAAGGAAAGCGGGCAGAAGATAGAGGAAACTACCCTTTCAAAGTTTAGTGAAGTTGTCAAAATCGATAAGAACACATATACTTTGAAAAACTATGATTTTTCCCGCTCAAATATAGTTGATCAAAGACCTGCTATAAACTATTATGCGGGTGATATATGGGGAAGAAAAACCTACCAGACAGGGACAGGTACCAATGTAGGGACAATAACTGTAGATATAACAGGAAGCTTCTATGGATATGACCAATATTGGGGTACTACCGAGGTGGAAACTTTAAACTACATGCTACAAAGTGAACAGAAAAAAGGACAGGAAGTTGATAAGTGGGGAGGCACTGCAAGTGTAACGCTGTCATCCACTACAACAAAGCAGCTTAAATACGTAGAAAACAAACCCGGCAGCATGAGCTTCAACGGTGGATATATACAGACACAATACAATAACAGTATACTTGAGTACAGCTGCAGGCTGCCTGAGTTTGATAAGAATGGAGTTTCTACCGATAAAATGCTCGATAAAAAGAGCAGCTTGAAACTCGAAACCTTCCCTGTGCAGACAAGGCTGCCGGTACCAAACCTCAAGCATCTGAGAGGGCATTGGGCGGAAAATAATATAAATATTCTCTACAGCCTTGAAGTTTTTAAGGGAAATGATTCATCGTTCAATCCCGAGCAGTACATGACCAGGGCTGAGTTTGCAGCGGCTATTGCAGCAGCAGCCAAGGAAGTGCCGCTTGACCCGGCACTGGTACCAAAAAGTACGGGAAGCAGTTCTTCCAAGAAGACGACAAAAGAAAAGCCTGTTTCTCCCTTTAAGGATGTAGCTGTAGAAAGTACGTACTTCAGTCAGATAGAGAGTGTATATAAGCGGGGAATAATGAGCGGAAAGGCAGGTAACAATTTTGCACCGAATGAGGTGATTACCGTTGCAGATGCCATCACGGTATTTATAGGTGCCCTTGGTTTGCAAGGATTGGCGCCCAATCCGGCTCCGGTATTGCAGTACAAGGACAACGACCGTATACCTGCCTATTCAAGAAATGCACTCTATGTTGCAGATAAAATCGGACTTATACCCGATGACAAAAAAGGCTACCTGAATCCTACGGATAAAGTGACAAAGGCAAGGGCTGCTATACTGTTAAACAGCTTTATAAGTTACATGCGCGACGGCATTAGGAAGGATTACAGGGAAAGGATAGTTAACTATTAATTATAAAAAAAGCTGATAAAGGGGAATAAATGTGAAGAAGGGCTTTATAAAATTAATTCTGGTTCTGACAATAATTTTCAGTATGGTGACAGCACAGCCGGTATTTGCCGAAGACACTGTCTCAAGCAAAGACTTGGACTACTTAAAAAGTGTTATGGACATGATCAAAGAGAAATACAAGGGTGAAATAAGTGATGAAAAACTTATAGAGGGTGCGCTAAAGGGTATGTTTGATACCATGGACCCCTACACCAGTTTCTTTACGCCAAAGGAAGCGGATAGTTTTCTGAATGATATGAATGGTTCCTATGAGGGCATTGGTGTCATGGTAGAATTGGATGGTGACTATATAGTAGTGACAAAGGTATTTGCGTCTTCTCCTGCGGAAAAGGCGGGGATATTTGTAAATGATAAGATAGTTGAGGTCAATGGAAAAAGTGTTGTAGGGCGTTCTCTTGAGGAGACTGTCAGCCTGATTAAAGGTCCGTCGGGCACAAAGGTGACTTTAGGAGTCATAAGGAAGGACGTAAAAGGAATAAAAAGCATAGAAGTATACAGAGGGCAAATAAAGCTTAATCCAGTATCCTATGAGATTAGAAACGGTATCGGGTATATAAAAATAGATACTTTCAATGCAAATACGAGTGAATATGTGACACAGGCTCTAAGTGATATGGATAAAAACAATATAAAAAAGATTGTCCTTGACTTGAGAAATAATCCCGGAGGTCTTGTGGACCAGGCAGTAGCAGTAGCCAGGAATTTTGTTCCCAAAGGATTGATTACTAAACTAGACTTTAAGTCTGAGTCAATTAAAGATGAAGAATACTATTCTGACCTGGAGAAGCCAAAGTATAAGCTTGTAGTACTGGTAAATGAGAACAGCGCCAGTGCTTCCGAAATACTCTCGGGAGCTATACAGGATACCAAGGTAGGACAGCTTGTGGGTACAAAAACTTTCGGAAAAGCAAAGGTGCAAAACTTTGTACCTATACTAACACCGGAAGCTTTTAAGAAATACGAAGAAAAGCTTGGGGTTAAGGTGGTAGATGGATTTGAGTTAATGCAAAAGCACGAAATAACCCCATCTGATGATGAAATTGTAGGTTGGAGTAAAATAACTACAGGACAATATACTACTCCAAAGGGTCGTATGATAGATCAGGTAGGGATTGAGCCCGACATTTATGTTGACAACTATGCTCTTGTAAAGGAAATAGACGTAAATAACGTTCAAAAGTTGACAATGACTTCAAAACCAAAGCTAAACTCTGAAGGTGTAGATGTATACAACGCCGAAAAAATCCTGCTTTTAAGTGGGTATGATGTAGGAACTCCCGATATGAAGCTGGAAGCAAAAACCTTTAAGGCCATAGCTGCATTTCAAAAGGCAAACAAACTGCACTCCTATGGTGTGCTGGATTACTCTACGCAGCAGGCGTTAAATAATAAGCTGTCAAAGTTGATACTCGATATAGACAAACAATACTCAAAGGCAGTTACTCTATTGAATTAGAATAAACAATCTTAACTTGCATTAAAAGGCAGTCTCCCAAGACTGCCTTTTAATAATGGGTTTATTGATTTTTTATGGGGGGCATGTTAATATACAATAGTATTAATTGCTTGCCTATTTATAGCACAGAAAAGCTTTCAATTACATGCTGCTCTGCTTTAGAGTATTCAAATATTTTTGTTAATGTTCATAAACTGGGGGATTTCACTAAATGAAAATAATTAAAACAGTGCTGCTTAAAGGATTAATACCCATAACAATAATCCTTATAGACTTCAATTACAACTTCTATATAGGTATGCTGGCATTCTTTCTTTACATTGGTTTCCTGTTGTACACCGGCAGGGCTGGCCTTTTCACAATGGTAGCACAAAGGAAATATTCCAAAAGGGATATGAATGGAGCTGTGGTATGGCTTAAAAAGGCCTATGACAGCGGCAAAGCCAAGCCTAAGACCATAATTTCTTATGCGTATCTTTTGTTGAAAATCGGTAGGACAGGCGAAGCAGACAAGGTATTAAGCGAATTGCTTGAAAAAGACCTCAAAGATGACGATAAAATGCTCATAAAGTCAAATATGGCCCTCGTACTATGGAAAAAAGGGAAGCTTGACGAAGCTATAGCTATGTTGGAGGAATTACACAGGCAAGTTAAAAATACTACGATATATGGCAGTCTTGGGTGCCTCCTCATTTTAAAAGGTAATCTTGATAGGGCGTTGAAGTTTAATCTTGAAGCCTACGCATATAATAGTTCTAATAACATTATAATGGACAATCTTGGGAATACCTATTACTTAAGAGAAGAGTATGACAAAGCACAAGAAATATACCAAAAGCTGATGGAGGCAAATCCAGCTTTCCCAGAGGCATATTACAATTACGGGCTGGTACTGTTGAGGCGGAATGAATCGCAGAAGGCGTTAGATTCCTTTAAAAAGGCTTTAAAGTATCAAGTATCCTTTTTAAATACCGTAACCAGTGAGGAAATTCAGCAAAGAATTAAAGAGCTGGAGGCCTAAAGTGTTCTTGATAGGATGACGAACCCCAAAGCCGGACCAATATACAAAGAGGGACAAGTAAAAAATTACAAGTAGCAGTTAATAATAATTTCTATTGACACTCTATATAGTCAAAGATAAAATATATAGGAAATATGTTTTGAGCGACCGGAAAGTTAATATTAAATAAAAACTTTAATCAGCCGTTGACTGCTCTATGTACAGAAGATGGCTGATACCATTTTATGGGAGGATTAGAATAATGTCTGTGAAGTACATATTCGTAACAGGCGGTGTTGTGTCGGGTCTGGGAAAGGGGATAACAGCCGCGTCTTTGGGAAGGCTCTTAAAAGCCAGGGGATTACATGTAACAATTCAAAAATTTGATCCGTATATAAATGTGGACCCTGGAACAATGAGCCCGTACCAGCATGGAGAAGTATTTGTAACTGATGATGGAGCTGAAACCGACCTTGATTTAGGACATTATGAAAGATTTATAGATGAGAACCTTAATAAAAACAGTAATGTAACTACTGGAAAAATATATTGGTCTATAATCAGCAAGGAAAGAAAGGGAGACTTCCTTGGAGGTACAGTACAGGTAATACCTCACGTTACAAACGAAATCAAAGAGAGGATTTACAGGGTAGGTAAATCAGGACACACCGATGTAGTTATTACCGAAATCGGCGGTACTGTCGGTGATATTGAGAGTCTGCCGTTCCTTGAGGCTATAAGGCAGGTATCCACTGAGGTAGGAAGAGAAAATGTAATGTACATTCATGTTACACTCGTTCCCTACCTTGGCAAGTCCGGTGAGTTGAAAACCAAGCCGACCCAGCACAGTGTAAAGGAATTAAGAACCATCGGTATACAGCCCGACGTTATAGTTTGTCGTACAGAAAAGCACTTATCTAAAGATTTAAAGGAAAAAATAGGACTATTCTGCAATATCCCCGGAGATTGGGTAATCCAAAATCTTGACGCAGAAATACTGTATGAAGTACCTCTTATGCTGGAAAAAGAGGGTCTTGCAGAAATTGCCTGCAAACGATTAAATCTCAACTGTAAAGAGCCGGATCTGAAAGAGTGGCAGGAGATGGTAGAGAAGCAGAAAAACCTGTCCAACACCGTAACCATTGCCCTTGTAGGAAAGTACGTGGAACTACACGATGCTTACCTGAGTGTTGTTGAAGCACTCAAGCACGGCGGCATTGCAAACAATGCGGATATAAAAATAAAATGGGTAAACTCCGAACACCTAAATAGCGAAAATATGAAGAACTACCTGTTAAAAGCCGATGGAATACTCGTTCCTGGAGGATTTGGAGATAGGGGCGTAGAAGGAAAAATACTTGCTATAAAATATGCCCGCGAGAATAAAGTACCGTTCTTTGGAATATGTCTCGGAATGCAGATGGCGGTTGTTGAGTATGCAAGAAACGTAGCCGGTCTTACTGCTGCACATAGTGCAGAGTTTGATAATTTAACAAAATACTCGGTTATAGACCTAATGCCGGAGCAAAGGGACATTGATGAAAAAGGCGGAACAATGAGGCTGGGCTTATATCCGTGTAAGATTAAGGAAAATACTAGAGCATATGAAATATATGATGATGAACTGATATATGAAAGGCACAGGCATAGATACGAATTTAGCAATGAGTTCAGAGATACCTTAACTGAAAAAGGGCTTGTGCTGTCCGGTGTATCACCAAGTGAAACACTGGTTGAAATAGTAGAAATCCCTGAACACCCATGGTTTGTAGGTGTACAGTTCCATCCTGAGTTCAAGTCAAGACCAAACAGGCCTCATCCCCTATTTAGGGATTTTATCAGGGCTTCATTGGAAAAACAGTTAAAAAAATAAGTTCAAAAAAGAAGTATATGAAAATATACTTCTTTTTTATTTGAAACTATTTAAAGTTTTGTATCCTTTGTATAAATCCCCTTAAGTTTGACAATACTTTATTATGAAAACCAAAAATGTTTTATATACACTCGAGTGAAACAAATTTACCTTTTTTGCAAATTACAAAAAAATACTTTTACAAACTTGGGGGGATTTATCATGAGTAAGGGTTTAATGATATTTAAGGAAGCTAGGCTGGGACAAAAATATAGCACTCCATTGAAAATCGGAGTTGTACTAATTTTAACAGCTATAATAGTAAGCGGAATATCCTTTGCATCCTATTCGGAAGATTTGAATAAAGGCCTAGCGGACAATCTTGTCAGGCTGCATGTTATAGCTAATAGTGATTCAGAGCCAGACCAAGCCTTGAAAAGGGATGTAAGGGATAAAATTATCGGATACATGAAGGATGAATTAAATCAATCTGAAGATATAGAGCAATCAAAGTATATAATTAGCAAGAACTTGAATAAAATCGAGGAAATAGCCAGAAATGAAATAGAACGTCAAGGAAAAAGTTATAGTGTAAAGGCAATGCTTGGGGTTTATCCATTCCCTACCAAGGCTTATGGTGATATTACCCTTCCTGCAGGCAGCTATCAGGCTTTGAGAGTAGTCATAGGCAAGGGTGAAGGGGCTAACTGGTGGTGTGTACTCTTTCCTCCTCTGTGCTTTGTAGATGCTACACATGGAACAATTCCCGATTCGGTTAAGAAAGACCTAAAAAGCACCTTGAGTGCTGAGGAGTACAAAATCATTACTACTGCCGACAGTGACGAGGATATACCAGTAAAAATAAAGTTCAAAGTGGTAGAATTCTTTCAGGATTCTAAAATAAAGTTTTCCGGAATGATAAATAAAATTTTCAAAGTAGCAGGGTAGGCCATCAAAGCCTACTTTTTGTTTTTGAAGAGACCTTGAAGGAAAAAACCTGCTACGAATACTATGGAATGGTTAAATAGTATAATTTGGAGCAATTGCATTTACTCGCTTGTATGTTATACTTGTCTTAATATATAATACACTCTGAGGTGACCTATGATTTCTTTATATAGCGATTCAATACAGTTTTATATTGCTATAGTAGTGCGACTGCTGATTGCCTGTATTCTTGGCGGAATAATAGGGTATGAAAGGGAAAACATGCACAGACCTGCAGGTTTTAGAACTCATATACTGGTATGTGTCGGGTCGGCCCTGGTTATGGTAACTTCGGAGTTTATATTTAAAAGGTATAGCAGTCAAGTAAATATGGACCCGGCAAGGCTAGGAGCACAAGTAATAAGCGGTATAGGTTTTTTAGGTGCGGGGACTATAATCCGGGAAGGATTTAACGTTAAGGGGCTAACCACAGCTGCAAGCCTTTGGGCTGTTTCATGTGTAGGGATTGCAGCAGGGATAGGTTTCTACGAAGGTGCTATAGTAGCTACTGTCCTTATTTATCTTACGCTGATTGTTTTAAAAAGGATGGAACGATACCTTTCAAAGCGAAACCGATATAGAGTTATTTACGTGCATTCCGGAGATATAAACGGACAAATAGGTCATGTAAGCAATGTGCTTGAAAAGAATAATATAATAATAAAAAAGATAGAGTTTATTAATAGTGAAAGTGATAAAGGCCATTTGGTAATGAAGTTTCTTATAAAAATCCCCTATGATCTGAAAATAGGTGACATAATTAACAGTTTACACAAAATTGAGGGAGTTTTAAAGGTTATAGAAGAATGAAAAAATAACTGACTTTTTAAAAGCTAAGGCGGGTGGATAGTTTATATTATTCAGCCGCCTTAATAGTTGGTTGCTTTAGAAACTTAAATAACTTCCGTTTTTATATTTGTATAATACAGTACTCAAAGCTAGTGCCTTGTAACAGAATTCGTTTCTAGCAGCAAGGCATAACAATCAAGGAAGTGCATTTTTAACATTAGAATTAATAGAAATTTGTAATGTTAAAAAGCACTAGTATATTAACATAGTAATAGGTTCAGAACATGCTGCGAGAATATGCTAGTAAATCCTTAAAATACCCAGGGCTATCAGTAGTATGCCGGGCAACAGTGCAATAAATTTCTTGTTTACCCTTTCAAGAGATGAGAATTTGCCGCCTACAAATGTACCGGCATAAAGAAAAACCAGCTGGAAAAGACCTACGGCAAGGGGAATAGCCATGGAGTTAAATCCCGCAAGTGCACTTCCTATACCAACGCCTATAGCGTCGATTGACAAAGCTAATCCCAACAAAAGTGACTCAGATACGTCTATTACACCCGATTTATCTATATCACCATCAGCAGGATTTTTAATTACCTGTACAGTTATTCCCAAGGATTTTATGGCTATCTTCAAAAGGGTTTTCTCTTTATCGCCGTGCACACTACTAAATGTTTTTGTCGGCTCTTTTTTAAATAATGACTGAAGTATTATCCATACACCCATGAAGATAAGTATAAATACGCCAATAAATTTGGATACATCCGAATTGAGCATTTGAGATATATATTTACCTGCAATTAGAGCAGCACCGGAGTAAAGTATTGAGAGAAAACAGATAACCAGCTTCGAAACAAGGGGAATGGAGATTTTTCTTAATCCGTAGGCTATTCCGACACCAAGAGCATCTAGGCTTAGGGAAATCGCCAGTATAGAAATAGAGAGTACCATAAACATCGACTCCTAACACATTGTAGAGCTATAGATAGCGAACTTTAAAACTAAACGGGGGACAGGCAAACTACTTTTAACCTTAGAGTTCGGTATCTACAATAAGTTACTGTCTTTGTATAATATGAAAGGAGCTAATAAATTGTTATCTTTTGAAAATCAGGTATTTCACTATAGCTACTCCCTCCCGCATACATGCAGCAGCTTTGTCGAATAGGCCACAGGAGTTTGCTGCTGCCCCGGAAAAGCTTTCGTATTCGTCTCCCGCAATCAACATGGCTCTGTATAAATGAAAATCACTGGTGACTATAATTACCGATTTAATCCCCGAACCTGACATAATATTCTTTGATAATATTATATTTTCAAAGGTAGTATTTGACTTGTCTTCTACAAGAATGCGGTCGTTGGGAACCCCGTGCTCAATAAGCCAAATCCTCATTGCCTCTGCAACTGCAACCATATCGGTAGGGCCTCTGCCGCCGCTCACTATGAGATAGTTTGCATAACCTTTTGTATACAGATCGAGGCCTTTTTCCAATCTTGCTGCCAGCCATTCATGGGGTATGACACCATTCTTAAGAGCGTATCCCAGAATTAGCACGGCATCGGATTTGATTGGGTTAAAATAAAGGGGAGCAAATACAATAAGTACTTGGAGGGCTGCAAAACAAAGCAGTATGGCAATACAGACTGATACTATCAACTTCTTATAACGCTTCATTTTTTACACTTCCTCAAATCCAAAATATAGATAGTTTAGCTTTACAAATTTCAAGCAATTATATAACAGTAAATATATAGATAACCAAATTTATAGATAACGAAAGTTGAAAATAGGAGATTTACCCCCATCCCTACCCTGCCCCGTGGGCAGGAAGCTTTTATTTGACCGCGGTGCGGTCATCAGGCTGGCTATAGCCCCCTGACGCCCCAACTTTTAGTTCTAGTGTTTATTAGTCATAAGGAAAAGTAACAAAGTTGTACTAATCATTTATTTTCTTGAATAAAAATAGGACGTGACAGGAAAAAAGGAGTGATGATGTACATTGAGTGTAGTAGAGTCAAACCTGAGAGGGTTCCAGGACAAGAGCAAGCTCTTTATGGGCTTGAGTGAGAAAGAGGCAAAGCAGAAATACGAAAAACACGGTCCTAATGTACTTGCCGAAAGGAAAAAAATTTCTGCATTCAAAATACTTATAGAGCAATTCAGCGACTTTATGGTCCTAATACTTCTTGCATCTACGTTAATCTCAGCCTTTATGGGGGAAACGACCGAAGCTATAACTATAATTGCTATAGTAGTTATAAATGCGATTTTAGGTTTTATGCAGGAATATCGCACCGAGAGGACAATGGAGGCTCTGAAAGGGTTGGCCGCTCCCTATGCCAAGGTTATGAGAGGGGGACAACAGTGCAGTATCCCGGCAGAACAGATTGTACCGGGGGATTTAATTGTACTGGAAGCCGGTGATAAAGTTCCGGCGGATGCGGTGCTGGTAGAGTGCAATAGTTTGCAGGTGGATGAATCCTTATTGACGGGTGAGTCTGTGCCTGTAGAAAAGGATATTGATGGCGGCACCAAGAGCGGGGGTACTCATAACAAGAAAAACTCTGTCTATATGGGGACTATTGTAACCAGCGGCAGGGCAAAGGCTTTAGTATACGCAACCGGTATGAGCACAGAAATGGGCATAATAGCTGACATGATACAAAACATAGAGGACGAAGAAACACCTTTACAAAGAAGACTTGACCATCTTGGAAAGTTTATTGCCTATGGATGTCTTGTTATCTGCGCCATAGTATCTGTGACCGGTATGTTAAGAGGAGAGCCTCTTTTTACCATGTTGCTTGCGGGCATTAGCCTTGCAGTTGCTGCAGTTCCCGAGGGACTTCCGGCTATTGTTACAATAGCTCTAGCTCTTGGAGTGCAGAGGATGCTGAAAAGAAATGCACTTATAAGAAAGCTTCCTGCTGTAGAGACATTAGGATGTGCCAGTGTAATTTGCTCCGATAAAACCGGGACGCTGACAGAAAATAAGATGACTGTAAGAAAAATATACGCAGGGGACAACACTGTATCAATAAAGGGCAGCGGATACAACCCTGTGGGTGAATTCCATATCAATAATAAATCTATAGAGCCACTAAAAGATGGGGCTGTAAGATTGGTACTAGAAATTGGGGCACTGTGTAATGATTCCAAAATAGCAAAGTCGGCGGAAGATAAAAATACCCTTGGAAAGTTAAAAGCAGCGCTTTTTAAAAAGGAAACCTGGCAGGTAAATGGGGACCCAACCGAAGGCGCTTTGCTTGTAGCTGCTGCAAAGGGGGGGCTCACGCCGGATATTTTAGATAAGGCTTATTTTAGAATTGATGAGATACCTTTTGACTCCGACAGGAAATGTATGTCGGTTATTTGTGAAAGCCATAAGGGGGAACCCTTTGTGTTTACAAAAGGAGCTCCCGATGTAATTATCGAAAAATGCAACAAAATCTATACATCTAGAGGAATAATAAGTTTAACAGCAGCTGCTAAGGCTGGAATATTAAGAGTTAATGACGGTATGGCCGGGGAGGCTTTAAGGGTACTAGGATTTGCCTATAAAAAGCTAGGCTCAAGGACCTTTAAGCGCAAGGAAGTTGAAAACGATCTTATATTTGTAGGTTTAATGGGAATGATAGATCCTCCTCGTAAAGAAGCGGTAGAAGCTGTGCAAAAATGCAGACTTGCTGGGATTAAGCCTGTAATGATTACCGGAGACCATAAGCTTACAGCTACTGCAATTGCTAAGGAACTTAATATTTATAACTCCGGGGATAAGGTGCTCACAGGAACTGAATTGGAGAAAATGAGTGATAGTGACCTTGAGAAGGTAGCAGCGGATGTATCGGTATATGCCAGAGTATCACCAAAACACAAGCTTATGATAGTAAGAGTACTCAAGAAGCTTGGGCATATAGTCGCTATGACCGGGGATGGAGTAAATGATGCCCCTGCAGTTAAAGAAGCGGATATTGGGATATCAATGGGAATAACCGGAACAGACGTTACAAAGGAAGCCTCCTCAATGATTCTTATGGATGACAACTTTGCCACTATAGTTGCAGCGGTGGAAGAGGGGAGGGTTATATACAACAATATCAGAAAGTTTATAAGGTATATGTTGTCGTGTAACTTCGGTGAGGTACTTACTATGTTTGTGGGTATGCTCCTAGGACTGCCCCTGCCGCTCCTGCCCATACAAATACTGTGGGTAAATCTTGTAACCGATGGATTACCTGCTATTGCCCTAGGTCTGGACCCACCGGAAAAGGATATTATGATGAGGCGGCCTAGAAGTGCAAAAGAGAGTGTATTCTCTAATGGGCTGCTAAACTTGATTTTGTTCAGGGGAGCTTTGATAGGACTGAGTACATTGGCTGTATTTGTAAGTATAATGCACTTTACGGGTAATGTGGAAAGTGCAAGAACCGGGGCATTCATGACACTCGTAATGGCTCAGCTAATTCATGTTTTTGAATGTAAATCCGAGAGGAAAAATATATTTGAAATCCCTTTAATGAATAATAAACCCCTTGTGCTGTCGGTGGTTTGTTCGCTGATAATGATTGTAGGAGTAATATACATACCTGCTCTGCAAGGAATATTTAAAACAGTACCTCTAACTTTGAACGATTGGTTGCTGGTGATAGGATTTTCGCTGCTTGGCCCAGTACTGGCAAGTTTTTTCAAAATAAACAAAAAATACATATAAACACATCCGCACATAATGACGTCATACAAAAAATGGAACCCCACAACAAGGGGTTTATTTTTTTTTCAATATATGGTATCATGAACACAAACTTAAATCAAAGAAAAACTGGAGTAGAGTATGGTGAAAAAAGCAATATGGTGGCTTTTAATAATTTTATGGTGCTCAGCTATTTTCTACCAGTCACACAAACCTGCTGTAGAATCGGATAAGAGCAGCTTGCATATTGTTGATGTTGTCAATAGCTATATAAAAGATATAACAGGAATTGATAGGGATATAATCACCAACCATTTTGTGCGGAAGGCAGCCCACTTTACAGAATATTTTATTTTGGGATTTATGCTTTTTAAAGGATTATATACCCGTAAAAAGTTAAAGAAGACCGTCTGGCTTTCTTTTTTCATTGGAGCGCTGTATGCGACAACTGATGAAATCCATCAACTCTTTATTCCTGGGAGGGCCATGCGTGCAACCGATGTACTAATTGACTCTATGGGAATACTAACAGCGGTGTTGATGTTATACTTTTTCACACTGAAAAGAACTAAAAATCATATTTTTACATAAAGTTAATTTTGATTTACACATACAAAAAGATACTGCAGAGATTTTGCTCTCCACAGTATCTTTTTTAACATACAGCCCTTTTGCACTCCAATGACCATGAAATTCATAGGTGGATGACACCACCTAATGGTTTGAAGCCTATAAACGACTCTCAAGTGGAAGCAATGTACAAATGCAGGTAATAAAATTAACCTTGAAAATATGGATAAAAAACTATATAATAAACTGGAATTTCGCTTAAATAACTAAAAGTTTCAATGCAACTCGTAATCGGATAGACATTTGTTACAAATTGTTCATAATTTATTAAAATGTATTCTTCATAATTAAAATAGTATTCTCATGTTTCCAATAAATCAATATATACTCAACAACACAAGCAGGGGGGAATAAAATGATTGAAATTCAAAATTTGACCAAAAGTTACGGTCAAATAAAAGCGGTGAATGACATCAGCTTCACGGTGGAAAAGGGCGAAATACTTGGATTTCTAGGTCCGAATGGTGCAGGGAAGTCAACCACCATGAATATTATAACCGGCTTTATACCTTCAACTGAAGGAACTGTAAAGGTTTGCGGTTATGATATAATGGAAAACCCAAAGGAAGTAAAAAGACGTATAGGCTATTTGCCTGAGCAGCCACCCCTTTATGTGGATATGACTGTACAGGAATATCTGGATTTTGCAAGTGAATTGAAAATGGTTGATAAGAAACAAAAAAAGAGCCAAATGGCAGATATTTTGGAGCTTGTCAAGCTTGGTGATGTCAGGAACAGGCTTATCAAGAACCTTTCAAAGGGGTATAAGCAGAGGGTTGGTCTGGCACAAGCGCTCCTCGGAAATCCTGATGTTCTTATACTGGACGAGCCTACTGTAGGGCTTGACCCAAAACAGATAATAGAAATAAGAAAGCTCATAAAGGCGCTAGGAAAACAGCATACAATAATTCTTAGTTCCCACATACTTCCGGAAGTGAGTGCGGTATGTGAAAGAGTAGTTATCATAAACAAAGGGCAAATCGCAGCCATAGATACTCCTGAAAATCTTTCCAAGGGATTTGGATCGGATCGCAGGCTTGCAGTTACAGTTGCAGGGCCTAAGAGCTCCGTTACCGGTGCTATCAAAGAAATTAGCGGTGTAAGATATATAGAACCAAATATTGAAAAAGAAAAAGATGTTGTAAGCTATATAATAGAAGCGGAAAAGGATATAGACGTAAGACGTCCTCTGTTCTTTGCTATGGCGAAGCTGGGATACCCTATACTTGAGCTCAAATCCTTAAACTTGTCGCTTGAGGATATATTCCTGCAGCTTACAACAACGGAAGAAAAGGAGGTCGGCCGATAGTATGTTAGCAGTATTTAAGAGAGAAATAAAAGCTTACTTCTATTCACCTGTAGCATACGTTTTAATAGGATTATTCATGTTAGTATCATCAATAATCTTTGTTTACAATTTGCGTTACCAAATCGGAGATTTTAACAATAATTTGGAAAGTGTAAAAATTACGTTCATATTTATAATACCTATATTGACGATGAGATTGCTTGCAGAAGATAGAAAAAACGGTACCGAGGTTTTACTTGTCACGTCACCTTCAAGTTTGAGCGGAATAGTAGTAGGTAAGTATCTGGCTGCATTATTTGTGTTTCTTGTAATGACAGCGTTGACGTTTATATATCCGGCTGTGCTGGCAATCTTCGGAGCACCTATTACAGCAAAGCTTATAGGGGCTTATGTAGGGTTTATACTTCTTGGTGCAGCGCTTGTATCCATAGGAATTTTTGCTTCCTCGTTGACTGAAAATCAGATTATAGCAGCAGTTGTTAGCTTTATAAGCATTCTAGTCATGCTGTTCGTTGACTCTGTAGGTAGTATTATTGGTGGAAATGTCGCCAAAGTTATAACCTGGATTTCGTTATTCTCAAGGCAGCAGGATTTTACAAACGGGATTTTGAATTTAAGTCCGATAGTATATTTCTTGAGTTTTACAGTAGTGTTTATATTCCTTACAATCAGGGTAGTAGAAAAAAGACGCTGGAGTCAGGGGTGATTAAATAATGGATAACATGATAAATGAAAACAATGTAAATGAGACTAACGTAAACGAAGCTAGTGTAAATGAGACTAGCATTAATGAGAACAGTCCAAAGGATAACGGAAAAGGTAAAAAGAATTTTATCAATAAGAAAAGCTTAAAATATGGTGCCAACTCATTCATATTAATCGCTGTTGCGGTTGCTATCGCAGTGGTTGTAAATATGCTTGTAGGTTATGGAGACATAAAGTGGGATTTGACTCAAAATAAGATGTACTCCATAGGTGATACAACAAAGGATATCCTTAAGGGATTAAATAAGGATGTTGAGATATACGGTTTGTTTGATGATACAAAGGCAGAGGGCAATGACGGCTTCAAGCAGGTAAAAGAGGTACTGAACCAGTATACAAAGGAATCGGGTAAGGTTAAGGTGAGCTTTATAGACCCTGACAAACAGCCTGGATTTGTAAAGGAAAAGATAGATCCAAACGGTCTGGTTAAAGACCTCAAAGCAGGTGATTTCGTAGTAAAATCAGGAAGCAAAATAAAGAAAGTAACCGGTACGGATATTTTCCAAACCCAATACTCGCAGACCGGACAGCCGGAGTCTAGCTATTTTATTGGTGAACAGAGCTTTACCGGCGCTATTAAGTATGTTACTTCCGAAAAAACCCCTACGGTGTACTTTACTGAAGGGCACAAGGAAGGAACCCTTGACAGCGAATATACTGTTTTGAAAAAACAGCTAGAAATAAACAACTATGATGTAAAAAGTATAAACTTAATGCTTCAGGCTAAAGTTCCTGAAAACGCAGAAATATTAATGGTGCTTTCCCCTCAGGCAGACCTTGCAGTTAGTGAAAAGGATGTAATAAAGGAATTCCTTAATAACGGCGGTAAGGTAGTATTTATGTTTGATTATATTGAGTTAAACCCTAAGTTTACTCAGGTTGAGGATATTTTAAAAGATTACAACCTCTCATTGAATTATGATAAAGTGAGGGAGAATGATCAGAACAGACACTATCCAGGCAATCCTTATGCAATAGCAGTGGATGTAAAGAAAAACCAAATTAATCCACTTGACAGTACCTTGCTTTTAGCTAATTCAAGAAGCATCAATGTGCTTAAAGACCAAAAGGAAGGCCTTACTGTTACTTCCTTGATGAAGACAAGTGATAAGGCTGTGGGCGAGCAGGTAGATAAAGCTGCTGGAAGCGAAATACCAGGCCCTCTTGATCTGGCTGTTGCAGCAGAAAGCAATAAGGGGGGCAAAAACTCCAAAGTAATCGTTATGGGTAACGGCTTCTTCGTTAATGACTCTGCATATCAGGTATATGGTCCATACTATGAAAATGGAATGAGCTTCTTCCTAGGTTCATTAAATTGGATGATGGATAGCAAGGATAATGTAGTAATTCCTCCAAAAACTGTTGAGGCGCAGGTGATAGACATAACTGAGCAACAGTCTAACATTACCTTGGCACTTACATTAGGATTGCTGCCTTTAACTATCCTTGGAGCAGGGATGTTTATCTGGATGAGGAGGAGGCATCTATGAGATTATACAGGAATGCCATTATACTGATTGTAGTATTAGGGCTACTGATAGGTGCATTAGTAATAGTTAAAAACAAAAAAGGATCTGATGATACTTCAGCCGAGAGCAGTACAGAGGAAATAAAAGTTGTTAAGTTGGAAAAGGATAAAATAACCGAAGTTACTCTTGAAAACCCTAATGGTAAATTTGTTTTTACAAAAAAGGATAAGGACTTTATAGTATCAATCCCGGCGGATATAAAGGCTGATATTAGCAAGGCTGACCTTATAGTAACAAATATATCAAGTATAAATGCTTTAAAGCTTGTAGAAGAAAAAGCTTCAGATTTGAAGCAATACGGTTTTGATGGTGTAGCTTCAGCAACTATGAAGACATCCGATGGTAAGACAATAACCCTAGAGCTTGGAGCAAAGACGCTGTCCGGGGAAGGCTACTATCTAAAGGAAAAGGGAAGCAGCAAGGTTTATGTAATAGAGGCATATACCGCAGAAAAAATTCTTTCGAGTAAAAACGACTTAAAAGATACAAAGGTATATTCCGGCAAGCCTGAAGATGTAAATACCTTTACCTTAGAGCGTAAGAACAGCATAGCATTTTCAGCAAAAAAATCCGGGGATTCCAAATGGGTAATGACACAGCCCTTTGAAGCAGATGCGGATATAGGTAAAATAGCTCCGCTGGTAGATGCTGTGACACAGCTCAATATTAATGACTTCGTTGAGGATAAGGCTGCCGATTTGGTGAAGTATGGACTGGATAAACCTAATTACGCGATTGAAATGGGTACAGCAAGCGGTAAAGTCAGGATTTTGATTGGACTAGAGCTGGAAAAAGGCTCAACAGCCTTTGCAAAATTGGCAGACAGCAGTGACGTATTCACAATGGGTATAGCCGGCCTTGAATTCCTTGATAAGCCTGCAAAAGATATATTACAGGTATTTACTCATATAATAGATATCAAGGATGTTAATAAAGTTGCTGTTACTATGGATGGAAAAACCGTTAACTGTGAAATAAAGGATGAGAGTAAAGAGAAATTTGTAGTAGACGGAAAAGAAGTACCTGAAAAGGATAAAACAGACGGTTCACCGTTCAGAAGGTACTACCAGGCACTTGTAGGAGTAAGATTCAGTGATCTGGATACAGCGGCAAAACCATCAGGTAAACCGGAGATAACATTGGATTTTGATCTCAAAAAGGCTCCGGGAGCTGTAAAGATGGAGTTTATACCGAAGGATGACAAAAACTATTATGTAATGAAAAATGGAAAATACACAAACATGGTAGTTGAAAAGAAGATGTTTGACGAGCCTGGAGGTATAAGAGATTCTTACAAATTAATGATGGAAGCTATAAGCGGTAAGTAATACACATTAATGCAGCAACTCCAACATAGAATTATTGTAGAATAATTCTATGTTGGAGTTGTTTTTATTTGGTTGGTGAATTTAAAAATATATTAAAAGTAGCGTGCATTTACATGGCAACCATTATAGGGGCTGGCTTTGCTTCCGGACAGGAAATAGTCCAGTTTTTTTCATCTTACTATAAAGGAGGATTCTATGGCATAGTTTTGGCAGGAGTGCTGTTTTCTGTGATAGGATATATAGTTCTTGATAAGGTATATACAGAAAGGATAAGGAACTATGATGAATTCTTGTTTCCTACGGTAGGATACCCCTTTGGGAGAGTAATGGAAGTAATAGTCATGCTCTTTATGCTTTGTGTTTTCTGTATAATGCTTGCTGGCTTAGGAAACCTGCTAATGGATAAATTTGCTTTACCCTTTAAATACGGGGTATTATTAATGGCGTTTGTATGTATGGCTGCCATATTAAGTGATATTAAAGGCATAGTATCTCTAAGTACCGTTATATCTCCTGTTCTAATAATAGGTATCCTTGTAGTGGGATTTTATATAATTATCACTAAAGATACATCGGTATTCAGCATTTCGGGCAGCATGAAGAAAATAACCGATAATTGGTTTTTTTCAGCTTTAATCTATGTAAGCTATAACAGTCTCATATCAACTGTTGTTATGTGCAGTCTCCTGCCATACCTCAAAACCAGAAAGGTTGGGATAGCTGGAGGTATACTTGGGGGATTGCTGCTGTGTTTTGCAGCCCTCATACTAAATGCCGCATTATTCATCTTTTATCCCGGTTTTTTGGGTAATGAGCTTCCGGTACTTAGCATCATAGAAAAACGCAGCAACATACTAAGTGAAGTTTACTCAATAATATTGTGGCTTGCAATGTTTGTATCTGCTGTAACATCGGGATACTGTTTTGTAGACAGGGCGAAGAATAAGGTCCCGGTAAATATAAAGCTGTTGACAGTTATAACCTGCATAATGGCTATACCGTTGGCTGGCATGGGATTTTCAAACCTTATAGCTAGTGCATACCCGCTATTTGGTTATGCAGGATTGTTCATGATATTTGTTATAATAATTCAGTGGATGAGGACTCCTTTTTTAAAAAAGAGCAATAAATAGGTGTATGTTTAGGGTACTTATGATAAAATTAATTTGGATTATTCATATACAAAGGATAAGGTTGAGGTGAGTAAAGGTGAGCCTACCTGAAGAAAACATAAATAGGCAGCAAGATAGAAAAAAGTCGAGTATAGCGGCATTTTTGCTGCTGCTGGTAGTAGTCGTGGGAGTAGCTGTCTTTGTTTATTTAAAGAGCCAAAATGTAGATTTAAAGAGTATCAGCCTGAAGGACTTAGACATCAACCTTCTGACAAAGGGGAAAACCAACAATACTGAGATAACTGAAATAAAATATGAAACAAAAGAGAATCAAGTATTTGGAGTATATAAAGACTATATTATCAAATGCAATAACGACAGCATTACATGGTTAGATAAGAAGGGTGAGCAATACTGGACTATTCAGGCTTCCTTCAGCAAGCCCATTATAAAAACTGCAGGGTCATATCTGCTTGTTGCAGATATGGGCGGCAAAGATATCTGCGTAATAAACGGTAAGGAAATAAGGTGGAACAAGAAAGTTGACAACAGTATAATTAATGTTGACATAAATGAGTCGGGATATACTGCGCTAGTGCAGGAAGGTAAGGGGTATAAGGCGGTAATATCGGTATTTAATCCACAGGGTATAGAGCGCTTTACCAGGACCATTGCGGAAAACTTTGTAATAAGTGCGAAGGTATTGGCTGCGGGAAAACAGATTTTAATCAACAGGGTAGATACATCAGGGGTCAGTGCAAGCACTAATCTGGAGTTCAATGACCTGTCTAACGATAAACCTTTTGCTAACATACCCGTAGAAAATATGATTTTTCCTTCGGTGTGGTATTTCAAGGATGGAGGCTTGTTTATAGCAGGTGACTCTGTTGTTAAATATTATGATAGCAAAAGAAGCGAGCTGTGGAAGAAGGAGTTTTCAAATATTTATAGTTCCAATGTGGCTTTAGGCAAGTACGCAGTAGTAGCGGTGGAATCAGGAGAGCGAAAAGGTTTTCTGGGAGGAACAAAAACAGATATCAAAGTATTCGATTCAGAAGGAGAAGAGTATTCAACCTATACTATAGAAGATGAGGTTACAAGTATAGAAGCATATGGTGATGTTATAGCGGCGAGTACCGGGAGAAGTGTTTACTTTATAAGCATTAAAGGAAAGTTGCTAAGTAAGCATAACACGAAAGCAGAGGTTACAGGAATATACTTCTTTGGGGAGGAGCAGGCTGTAATATTGACGAAAAACGGGATTTTAGTTGTTCCTGTATAATAAAGATAGTTTACTGTAAACTTAGTGATTTCCAGTTAGGCAATGAGCTGTGATAAGTGCGATTTGCCTAACTGGATAAAAATCACTTTTACAGTAAACTATCTATAATGAAACAGTTTTAAAATATATATAAAATACAAAGGAGGTCAAAAATGAACTGGAGTGACTTATTAGTCATAGCAATTATAGGGGGCTTTGGTCTGTTGGGATTATCCAGGGGCTTTATCTACTCTTTATTCAGGCTGTTATCCTTTTTTGTAGCTGCCATTATTTCTGTGAAGTTTTACCCACTGGTAGCTGATATTCTGATGAAAACGGCACTGTATACAAATATTAAAGCCTCAATACTTAAGAATCTTTTGTTTCAGCAGCAATCCCAGACTCCTGCAATAGACGATCAAGCAAAACAAATAGCCGCAAGTAAAGCCGACGAATTTATAAGCGGGTTACATCTACCTGGATTTTTGAGTGATATGCTGGGCAAGGAAGTAGTAAAAAGCTTTCCAAACCCATCAAAACTGGTGGATATGTCCCAGATTATGAATGTGATTAGTGAGCATTTAGCAAAGCTGGCTATAGATATTATCAGTGTAATAGTCCTGTACATAGTTGTGAGAATTGCACTTACATTCCTAAGAGTAGTATTGCAGGGGATTGCAAAGCTTCCGGTATTCAAACAGATGGACAAAATCGGTGGTTTGGCATTTGGTGCTGTAGAAGGCTTACTGACAATATATGTGGTATTTGCGGTACTGTTGGTGTTGCATGCAAACCCTCAATTCAGGGGTGCCTTTGAAGCTATAGACAATTCTCTGGTAGCAAAATTCTTTTATGAAAATAACCTGATAATTGACTGGATGTTCCCAACAAAGGGATAGGTAAGTGCTATAAAAATCATGGATATTGTACCATGTCACAATATGGATTTGCGTTGTGTAAACTTATAGAACTGTTTATATTAAATGTAAATACTGAGTATGATAGTTGAACAATAAACATGTGGAAAAATTAATGAATTAAACTTTTTTATTAAAACACTAGACATTTGGACTATAAAGATAGTAAAATTAATTAAAAAATAGCCGGGGTAACCCGGCTATTGTCGTACAATTTTGTTGTAAGCCTAGACGATTAAAGCTTTATATAGAATAGAAAGTGGGGAGAAAATCATGAGAAGCGATATTGTTAAAAAAGGTATTGAGAGGGCACCACACAGGTCGCTGTTCAAGGCTATGGGATATACCGATGAGGAACTTCAAAGGCCTCTGATAGGAGTTGTAAACTCAAAAAGTGAGATTGTTCCAGGCCATATACATTTGGATAAAATCGCTGAAGCAGTTAAGGCCGGAATACGTATGGCTGGAGGTACTCCCGTAGAATTCGGTGCTATAGGGGTTTGTGATGGTATTGCCATGGGGCACATGGGAATGAAATATTCTCTGGCAACAAGAGAGCTCATAGCCGACTCCTGTGAGGCAATGGGGAAAGCACATAGCTTTGATGGTATGGTATTTATACCAAACTGTGACAAGATTGTTCCAGGCATGCTTATGGCGGCAGCAAGAATAGATGTCCCTGCTATAGTCATCAGCGGTGGGCCAATGCTTTCACTGAACCGCAATGGTAAGCAATTGGATTTAAATAGTGTATTTGAAGCCGTAGGAGCTTATAAAGCAGGTAATATGACTGCTGAGGAAGTAGCAGATTTTGAAGATAATGCATGCCCCGGCTGCGGATCATGCTCAGGAATGTTTACTGCAAACTCCATGAACTGCCTTACAGAGGTACTTGGATTGGGTCTACCGGGTAACGGTACAGTTCCGGCTGTATATGCAGAAAGAATACGTCTTGCAAAAAAAGCTGGAATGCAGATAATGGAGCTTGTTAAGAATGACATCAAACCTTCGGATATCCTTACTCCTAAAGCCTTTGAAAATGCACTTGCCATTGATATGGCACTTGGCTGTTCTACAAACTCGGTACTACACCTGCCTGCTATTGCTAATGAAGTAGGCATTGAAATAAACCTAGATATAATAAACGAGATAAGCGGTAAGGTTCCAAACTTGTGTAAACTGGCTCCTGCAGGTCATCACCACATACAAGACCTGTATGCCGCAGGAGGCGTACAAGCTGTTATGAAGGAGCTCACAAAGAAAAACCTCTTGCACCTGGATCTAATTACTGCGACGGGAAAAACTGTGGGTGAAAATATAGAAAATGCTAAAATTCTTGATAACAGTGTAATAAGGAGTGTAGAAGACCCCTATAGTCCTACAGGTGGAATTGCTGTACTCAAGGGTAATCTGGTGCCTGGAGGGGCGGTAGTAAAACGTTCCGCAGTAGCACCACAAATGTTGGTGCACAAAGGTCCTGCGCGCGTGTTTGATTCAGAGGACGCTGCGATTGAGGCTATTTATAACGGCAAAATAGTAAAAGGTGATGTAATATTAATACGCTACGAAGGTCCCAAAGGCGGACCCGGTATGAGAGAAATGCTTGGTCCTACTTCAGCAATAGCTGGTATGGGATTGGATAAGGATGTTGCTCTTATAACCGACGGACGTTTCTCAGGAGCTACCAGAGGAGCATCAATTGGACACGCTTCACCGGAAGCTATGGAAGGCGGTCCAGTTGCTGTAGTTAGAGAGGGAGATATAATCAGCATCGATATACCAAATGGGGAACTAAAAGTGGAAATTTCCGACGACGAGATAAAAATGAGGCTTGCAGAGTGGAAGGCTCCAGCTCCAAAGATAACAAACGGCTACCTTGGAAGATATGCCAGACTTGTATCTTCTGCAAGTACAGGCGCAGTTTTGAAATAAAAGTAATAATGGACGGATAAAGGATAGGGCTCGGAATTCTCCATTACCGAGCCCTATCTTTGACTCCGCGTTTAAAGATTAGGATGGAGGTAATAAGTATGAAACTAACCGGCGCACAGATTTTAGTTGAATGTTTAAAAGAACAGGGTGTAGATACTATTTTTGGATTTCCCGGTGGCGCTGTTCTAAATATATATGATGCTCTCTATAAAGCCAGAAATGAGATAAAGCATGTCCTGACATCCCATGAACAGGGTGCTTCTCATGCTGCTGACGGATATGCCAGAGCAACAGGAAAAGTAGGGGTGTGTATTGCTACATCGGGCCCCGGTGCAACCAATCTGGTTACCGGAATCGCTACAGCGTACATGGACTCGGTACCAATGGTAGCTATCACCGGACAGGTTGCCACAACACTCCTTGGGAAGGACTCCTTCCAAGAGGTTGATATAACTGGTATAACTATGCCTATAACAAAGCATAATTATATTGTCAAGGATGTGACGAAGTTAGCTGATGTAATCCGTGAAGCATTTTTAATAGCAATGGAAGGCAGACCGGGACCTGTACTCATAGACGTATGCAAAGATGTCACTGCAGCAGTAACGGAATTTGAGCATAGGAAGCCGGAAAAACCTCATAGCGCACCGCTTGGAATGAGTGAAGCAGAAATAGATGCTGCGGTTGAGATAATCAACAATGCCAAAAGGCCGATAATATTATCCGGTGGAGGAGTATCAATATCAGGTGCAAACGAAGAACTCGTTATTTTTGCTGAAAAAGCCAAAATACCTGTTACAACTACCTTGATGGGCCTGGGCTCTTTCCCGGGAACCCATGAGCTTTTCACAGGGCTCGTAGGAATGCACGGAACAAAGACATCCAACCTTGCCGTATCGGAAAGCGATCTCTTTATTGCTATCGGTGCAAGATTTAGTGACAGGGTAATAAGCAATGTAAAAAGATTTGCCCCTGAAGCAAAAATAATGCATATAGACATAGATCCTGCTGAAGTTGGTAAAAATATTACAGTACACTATCCATTGATAGGTAATGTTAAAAAGATTATAAAGCTGTTAAATACAAAAATTGATAAGAAGGAATACTCCGATTGGAACAAAAAAATAGACGAATGGAAGCGCCTGTATCCATTGAAATATCCTCAGGACGGCGTATTGAGACCGCATTATGTTATTGAAAGGTTATATGAGCTGACAAAAGGGCAGGCACTTATAACAACTGAGGTAGGGCAAAACCAGTTATGGGCAGCCCAATACTATAAATACTCAGCACCAAGGCAGTTTATCTCATCCGGCGGTCTGGGAACAATGGGATACGGTCTGGGAGCATGCATAGGAGCTCAGATGGGAAGACCGGACAAAAAAGTAATAAATGTAGCCGGGGACGGAAGCTTCAGAATGAACTGTACAGAAATTGCCACTGCAGTAGAGTACAAGGTTCCGATAATAATAGCCCTACTTAACAACCACGTACTAGGTATGGTAAGACAATGGCAAGAACTCTTCTATGACGCGAGGTATTCATCCACCACCATAGACAGAGGAACAGACTTTGTAGCCATGGCTGAAGCCTTTGGGGCAATAGGAATAAACGTATCAAAACCTGAAGAAGTAGACGCTGCCATACTAAAAGCACTAGAATCCACCGACAGACCTGTACTACTAAACTTCGAAATAGACCGCGACGACAAGGTATTCCCAATAGTACCCCCAGGAGCGCCTATTAATGAACTAATTGAAGAGTAAAATGATGATAATTTCATAGAATACTGAAAGAACACTAGAAACGCCAAAGTAACACGCAACATAAAAATGACTACAAAGCCACCGGTTATTCAAGGGAAAAACGCATAGGACGTGCGTTTTAGGCTTCATAGGGCAGGAGGCCCTTTGAAGCCGGTCCTCCTTAAACAGCGAGTGGAGGGGAGCGTCCGAGAGGGGAACCCAGCAAGATGGGTTCCCCTCTCGGAAACTGCTTTAGACGACTCCAAAGACTCTATATACATTTACTCGCTAGTGTCTTTTAGGCATAAACCAAGCAAAGTAATAATATAATGACCATTTAACTACTTTGGGAAAATGCCTTGACTTTTAGTAATTTCTATGTTAAATTATTTATTGCTCGTTGTGTAAGTTTTTTTTTTATGCCCAAAACATTAATTTAAATATATATACTACGGGCTGGAGGTGTTAAAATGAGAATTAAAATTATTATGGCTTGCACTGATTGTAAACAGAGAAATTACAGCACAATGAAAAACAAAAAGAACGATCCTGATAGGATTGAAGCAAGAAAATACTGCAAATTCTGCCACAAGCATACTACTCACAAAGAAACAAAATAATCTTTTGAGTATAGTAGCGCAAGTATTTACTTAAGGTATTAACGCAGTAAAAAACTATGAGCTTTAAATTTATGAAAAACGGGGTGTAAGAACATGGCTGATGACGTAAAAGTTTCAAAATTCAGCAGCTTCGGAAAAAACGCAGTTAAGTTTTTTAAGGATGTAAGAAGTGAACTGAAAAAAGTTATATGGCCGAACAGAGCCCAATTAACCAACAATACCGCAACTGTATTGCTGTCATGCATTATAGTAGGCGCTATTATCTGGTCATTTGATATAGGATTGGAAAAGTTGGTTAAACTATTTTTGATAAAGTAAGCGAAGGAGGACATGAAGCTCAACGCTTCTTGGTACTATGTCTGAAGATGCAAAATGGTATGTAGTTCATACCTACTCAGGGTATGAAAACAAGGTTAAGGCAAACCTTGAAAAGATTGTTGAAAATAGAAGCATGCAGGATTATATCCTTGATATCGTTGTTCCTATGGAAGAACAGATAGAGATTAAGGACGGTAAGAAAAAAGCTACCTTAAGAAAGGTATTTCCTGGTTATGTTTTAGTTAAAATGATCATGTCCGATGAATCGTGGTATATTGTCAGAAACACCAGAGGTGTAACCGGATTTGTTGGTCCAGGATCAAAACCGGTACCGTTAACCGATGAAGAGGTTAAGGCTATGGGTGTTGAGGAATTTGCGCCTACAATAGACTATGAAGTAGGTGACAATGTAAGAGTAGTGTCTGGTCCTCTTGAAAACTTTATCGGTATAGTAGAAGAGATTAACATGGAGAAAAAGAAGGTACGTGTATCTGTTTCCATGTTCGGTCGAGAAACCCCTGTTGAATTGGAACTTGTTCAAATTCAAAGAATTTAGTACAACTAAACGGGTCGTGCATACAATTAGAAGCGTCCGTACTTAACATTGGAAATATAATAAATAACATAAATGCATTATTATATTTTAAACAAAAATAAGTCAATCGAAAGTTATGGAAATCCTCGGAAGTAAATACGAATATAATTCGCCGTGGTTTCTATAAGTAAATTTGGGAGGTGGATTTCTTATGGCAAAGAAAATTACTGGCTACGTAAAACTTCAAATTCCTGCGGGGAAGGCAACTCCGGCTCCACCGGTTGGACCAGCTTTAGGACAACATGGCGTTAACATAATGGGATTTTGCAAGGAGTTCAATGAAAGGACTGCAAAAGAAGTAGGATTAATAATTCCTGTTGTTATAACAGTATACGCAGATAGATCCTTCTCATTCATTACTAAGACTCCTCCAGCTTCAGTATTATTAAAGAAAGCTTGCAAAATTGAAAGCGGTTCAGGTAAGCCAAACAAAGAAAAGGTTGCTAGAATCTCAAGAGCTGAGGTAAGAAAAATAGCTGAATTGAAGATGCCCGACTTAAATGCGGCAAGCATTGAATCAGCTGAAAGTATGATAGCTGGAACTGCAAGAAGTATGGGTATAGTTGTAGAAGATTAAGACCCATATATGTGGGAGGAACTTAGTTTCCGAAAATAATACCACGAAGGAGAGGGAAGAATATGAAAAGAGGAAAGAAGTATACAGAAAGCGTTAAGCTTGTTGATAAAACAAAGTTATATGAGCCTACAGAGGCTTTAGATTTAACTCAAAAAACTGCAAAAGCTAAGTTTGATGAAACAGTTGAAGCTCACATCAAGCTTGGAGTTGACTCAAGACACGCTGACCAACAGGTAAGGGGTGCCGTTGTTCTTCCTCACGGTACAGGTAAAAAGGTAAGAGTACTTGTTTTTGCTAAAGGCGACAAAGCAAAAGAAGCTGAACAAGCAGGAGCAGAATTTGTTGGTGCAGAAGACTTAGTTGCAAAAATTCAGAACGATAACTGGTTCGAATTTGACGTAGTTGTTGCTACTCCTGATATGATGGGTGTAGTTGGTAGATTGGGTAAAGTATTAGGTCCAAAAGGTTTAATGCCTAACCCTAAAGCAGGAACAGTTACAATGGATGTTGCCAAAGCTATAGCTGACATCAAGGCAGGTAAAATTGAGTATAGGCTGGATAAAACAAACATCATCCACTGTCCGATTGGAAAGGTTTCCTTCGGAACAGAGAAGCTCCTCGATAACTTCCACACCTTGTTGGATGCTGTTGTAAAGGCTAAACCTGCAGCTGCAAAGGGACAATACCTCAAGAGTGTAGTTGTTACATCAACTATGGGACCTGGAATAAAAATTAATCCGGTCAAAGTAGCAGAATAGTCTTTACAAAAACAAAAAAGTATTGTAGTATATATTACGGCTGAAGTAATAAAGCTACTAACTGCGAACTTAAACTTGTAAGCAGTTCGATAAATTTATAAAATTAAATATTCATTGCCATAGACAGTAGGTATCATTCAGTGTAAATCCTACCGAGGTGAGAACAGTTAAATGATAATAATTGTACCCCTCTATGTCTATGCATATGAGGGGTTTTAATTTTGTGGTTTCAAAGCCGTAGGGTATAACTTAACTATATCTTAATTCTAGATATTAAAGTTTTATATAGACCCTTACTATAATCTTTTAAAGGAGGTGTGTAGTTTGCCAAGTAATAAGGTTCTAGAACAGAAGAAGGAAGTTGTAAGAGAATTAACCGAAAAGGTAAAAGCAGCTAAGGCTATAGTACTTGCTGATTATAGAGGTTTGACTGTTGAACAGGATACCGAACTGAGAAATGCTCTCAGAAAAGCAGGTGTTGAATATAGGGTTGTAAAAAATACCTTAACCAGATTCGCTATGAAAGAAAACGGTCTGGTTGATATTGATGGATACTTAAGCGGTCCTACTTCTATAGCAATGAGTGACGTTGATCCGGTAGCTCCTGCAAAAGTAATGGCTGAATTCGCTAAGAAATATGAAAAGCTTGAGCTAAAAGCAGGTACTGTTGAGGGCAAAGTAATAGGCGCTGATGGTGTTAAGGCACTTGCTGATCTCCCATCAAGAGAAGTTCTTATTGCAAAAGTTCTCGGAGGATTCAATGCTCCGATATCTGGCTTCGTAAACGTGCTGAATGGCAATATAAGAGGTCTGGTAGTAGCATTAAATGCAATTGCAGAAAAAAAGGGCAATGCATAAATTTAGTAGGCTAATATAGCTGAAGTACTAATAAAAAAGTTTCAAAATAAAAAATATTTATAATATTACGGAGGTATTATTAAGATGGCTAGCGATAAAGTTGTAAAATTGATTGAAGATGTTAAAGCATTAACAGTATTGGATTTAGCAGAATTAGTAAAAGCATTAGAAGAAGAATTCGGAGTATCAGCAGCAGCTCCAGTAGCAGCAGCAGCTCCTGTTGAAGAAAAAACTGAATTCAACGTAATCCTCAAAGACGTTGGAGCAGACAAAATCAAAGTTATCAAAGTTGTTAGAGAAGTTACAGGTCTCGGCTTAAAAGAAGCTAAAGACTTAGTTGACGGAGCTCCAAAGACTTTGAAAGAAAACGTATCAAAAGACGAAGCTGCTTCTATGGAAGCAAAATTCAAAGAAGTTGGCGCAACTGTAGAAATCAAATAATTAATTTCATAAGAATAAAGAGGTTTACAACTGTAAGCCTCTTTATTTTTATTATAAAAAATAAATATTAAATTACCTCGTTAAAATGTTGACAAGTTGCTTGGGGTATGTTAAAATTATAAACTGCGTTATAATTCAGATGTGAAATGGTAGAAATTTCTTTTGAAAAATATTTGTTACAAATAGATTATAACATAGGGGAATAAATAAGACAATAATTGTTAATAATATTTTAATGGCTGAGGATACATAGGACAAATTTAGTATATGTATTTAAGTAAAATTTATACTAGTGTCTGCCTTTTACGATATGTTTGGGGTGTTACGATAGTCTAAAAGAAGAAGTACCCTTTAATAAAAACTGATTGTGTAACGTTAAGGTTACAACATCTATAAAGTGAATTTTTGTAATATGAGTAAATGTAAACTGCTATTTTAAAAAACCAGACAATGATACCTACAGGGTCTTTACCATACCTTGAATACTGTGTACTTCCCTTTTCATAACGGGCAAGGGAAAAAGGTATATTCCAATAACGGCTAAGCTTTTATAATTGGGATACTGTACAGATAAAGGCCTTGAATATATAAATTACAAAACGGTCTACTCCATATAAACAGACTTGTATTTTCAAGATAAAGTCATAATTTATGAGGTGATATTTAATGGTACATCCCGTACAATTGGGTAGAAACACAAGAATGAGCTACTCAAGGATCAACGAAGTTGTTGATATGCCCAATCTTATTGAAGTACAAAAAAATTCTTACATTTGGTTTTTGGAGGAAGGATTAAGAGAAGTATTTAGAGATGTTTCTCCGATTACCGATTATACTGGGAACTTAATTTTGGAGTTTGTGGATTATTCCCTTGATGATACTCCAAAATATACAGTAGAGGAATGTAAGGAGAGAGACACAACTTATTCTGCTCCCTTAAAGGTTAAAGTTCGCTTAATTAATAAGGAGACAGGAGAAGTTAAAGAACAGGAAATTTTCATGGGTGATTTCCCTTTGATGACAGACAACGGTACATTTATAATTAATGGAGCCGAAAGGGTTATTGTCAGCCAGTTAGTAAGGTCACCCGGTATTTATTATTCAATGAAGTTTGACAAAATAGGTAAAAAACTATTCTCAAATACAGTAATACCAAACAGAGGTGCATGGCTCGAATACGAGACGGATTCAAATGACATACTTTCTGTAAGAATAGATAGGACCAGAAAGCTGCCTATCACTGTTCTGTTAAGGGCTTTAGGATATGGGACGGACTTTGAAATCACTCAGCTGCTTGGTGAAGATGAGAGATTACTTGCAACTATTCAAAAAGACAATGCAAAAACTGTAGATGAAGGTTTGCTTGAAATATATAAGAGGCTGAGACCAGGTGAGCCTCCGACTGTAGAAAGTGCACGTTCATTGCTTAATAGCTTGTTCTTTGATCCAAAGAGATATGATCTTGCAAAGTTTGGAAGATTTAAATTTAATAAAAAGCTTTCATTGGCAGCAAGAATAAATGGCTATAGAACAGCTGAAAATATTGTAAATCCTGAGACTGGAGAAATTATCGTTGAGGAAAATACAATAATTGATAGGGAGAAAGCAGAAGAAATACAGAATGCAGGAATAAACGTAGTATACTTAAGCGTCGAAGGTAAAAGTGTAAAAGTTATCGGGAACAATACAGTAGATATTAATGCCTATGTTAACTTCGATATCAAGGATTTAGGTATAAATGAAAAGGTTAAGCTTGATATATTAACTAAGATATTGGAAGAAAACAAAGACGAGCAATCTATTAGAGCTGCTATAAAGGAAAATATAGCAGAGCTTATTCCTAAATACATCACAATGGATGATATAATCTCATCCATCAATTACCTTATAACTTTAAATTATGCTATCGGTACGGTAGATGATATAGACCACCTTGGAAACAGAAGGTTGCGTTCTGTGGGAGAACTCTTACAGAATCAATTCAGGATTGGTCTTGCAAGGATGGAGAGAGTTGTAAGAGAGAGAATGACTATTCAGGATATAGATATTGTAACGCCTCAGGCGTTAATAAATATCAGACCTGTAGCTGCTGCTATAAAAGAGTTTTTTGGAAGCAGCCAGCTTTCACAGTTCATGGACCAGACAAACCCTCTTGCTGAGTTAACTCATAAAAGAAGGCTTAGTGCCCTTGGACCAGGTGGATTGAGTAGAGAAAGAGCAGGCTTCGAGGTTCGTGACGTTCACCACTCCCACTATGGTAGAATGTGTCCTATAGAAACTCCTGAAGGACCGAATATAGGTCTTATTGGCTCATTAAGTACTTATGCCAGAGTAAATGAATATGGATTTATAGAAGCGCCTTATAGAAAGGTTAATAAAGAAACAAGCCAGGTTACTGATGAAATTATTTATCTGACTGCAGATGAAGAAGACGGTTTCGTTGTAGCTCAGGCGAATGAACCTTTGGATTCCGACGGAAAGTTCACCCATAAAAGGGTTGTAGCTAGATATAAGGATGAAATACTCGAAACCGAGGGTTCTAAAATAGATTTCATGGATGTATCGCCAAAGCAGCTGGTTTCAGTGGCTACAGCAATGATACCGTTCCTTGAAAACGATGACGCTAACCGTGCGCTCATGGGATCAAACATGCAACGTCAGGCTGTTCCATTGATAAGGGCTGATGCGCCTGTAATAGGAACCGGTATTGAGTACAAGGCTGCTCGTGATTCTGGGGTTGTTGTCCTCGCAAAAAATGCCGGTGTAATAGAAAAGGTTTGTGCGAATGAAATAGTAATTAGGACAAAAGAGGGTAAGAAAGATTCCTACAAACTTTTAAAATACATGCGTTCAAATCAGGGAACTTGTATAAACCAAAGGCCTATAGTCAGAAAAGGTGAAGTTGTAGAAAAAGGCGATATCATTGCCGACGGTCCTTCAACAGATCAAGGTGAAATAGCCTTAGGTAAAAACATCCTTATAGGGTTTATGACTTGGGAAGGTTACAACTATGAGGATGCTATACTGATTAGTGAAAAGTTGGTTAAGGAAGATGTATTTACTTCCATACACATAGAAGAATACGAGGCTGAGTCAAGGGATACAAAACTTGGGCCTGAAGAAATAACAAGGGATATTCCGAATGTCAGCGAAGAAGCATTAAAGGACTTGGATGACAGAGGAATAATCAGAATTGGTGCCGAGGTAAGGTCTGGAGACATACTTGTTGGTAAAGTAACACCAAAGGGTGAAACTGAGCTTACGGCTGAAGAAAGGCTTTTGAGAGCGATTTTCGGTGAAAAGGCTAGAGAAGTCCGTGATACTTCGTTGAGGGTTCCTCATGGAGAGTCGGGTATCATAGTTGATGTAAAAGTATTTACAAGAGAAAACGGCGACGAGCTCCCACCGGGAGTTAACCAGCTCGTGAGATGCTATATAGCCCAAAAGAGAAAAATATCTGTTGGGGATAAAATGGCGGGTAGACACGGTAACAAGGGGGTTATCTCCAGGATACTTCCTGAAGAGGATATGCCATTCTTACCCGATGGAACCCCTTTGGAAATAGTTCTAAACCCACTAGGCGTTCCTTCACGTATGAATATCGGTCAGGTTCTTGAGGTTCACCTTGGTTATGCTGCTAGGGCACTAGGCTGGGAGATTGCTACCCCTGTATTTGACGGTGCAACTGAGGATGATATCAGGGAAACTCTGAAAACAGCAGGATTATCACCAGATGGAAAGACTGTACTATACGATGGAAGAACCGGAGAGCCCTTTGATAATAGAGTAACTGTAGGCTACATGTATATACTTAAACTAGCCCATCTTGTTGACGATAAGATACATGCACGTTCTACAGGACCTTACTCACTGGTTACACAGCAGCCGCTGGGTGGTAAAGCGCAGTTTGGCGGACAGAGGTTCGGGGAGATGGAGGTTTGGGCTCTTGAAGCCTATGGTGCTGCTTATACGCTGCAAGAAATCCTAACTGTTAAGTCAGACGACGTTGTTGGTAGGGTTAAGACCTATGAGTCGATTGTGAAAGGTGAAAATGTACCTGAACCGGGTATTCCGGAATCCTTCAAGGTTCTTATAAAAGAGCTTCAAAGTTTGGCACTGGATGTCAAGGTTTATTCTGAGGAGCAAGAAGAAATCGCTATCAAAGAATCGGTTGAAGATGAATTAGAAGAACTGAACGTTAATATAGAAGGTAGAGAAGACGAAGTTCCGTTGAACGATTATGATGAGTTGAGAGAAGATTCATTGGACGATGAACTGGATATCGATGACTTTGACCTTGGTGATTTAAGCACTGGAGACAACCTTGATGAAGGATTGTCCGATGAACTGTTTACTGATGAAGACCTCGGGGATGACTTTGAAGATGAAGAATTTTAAGGAAGGGAGATAAAGCTATGTTTGAACTAAACAATTTTGATTCAATAAAGATAGGTTTAGCTTCTCCAGAAAAAATAAGAGAATGGTCTAAGGGCGAAGTAAAAAAGCCTGAGACTATTAACTATAGAACACTAAAGCCGGAAAGAGACGGCTTATTCTGCGAAAGAATATTTGGCCCTCAGAAAGACTGGGAGTGCCACTGCGGTAAATATAAAAGAATCAGATATAAAGGTATTGTCTGTGACCGATGCGGAGTTGAAGTTACCCGTTCAAAGGTAAGAAGGGAAAGAATGGGGCATATTGAGCTGGCTGCCCCAGTATCCCATATATGGTACTTTAAAGGCATACCTAGCAGAATGGGGCTTATCTTAGATATGTCGCCAAGAGCTCTGGAAAAGATATTATACTTTGCTTCTTATGTGGTTATCGACCCAGGACAGACACCACTTTCAAAGAAACAGGTACTTTCAGAGAAAGAGTTCAGAGATAGTATGGATAAGTTTGGACCGAGGTTTAAGGCTAGTATGGGAGCTGAGGCTATCAAGGAGCTTTTGATGGAAATTGACCTTGAAAAGCTTTCAAAGGAGCTTAGATCCGAACTTGACGACACATCGGGACAGAAAAGAATAAGGACAATAAAAAGACTTGAAGTTGTAGAGGCTTTCAGGCTGTCAGGCAATAGACCGGAGTGGATGGTGCTTGATGTAGTTCCTGTAATTCCACCGGAACTCCGTCCGATGGTTCAGCTGGATGGCGGTAGGTTTGCTACCTCAGATTTGAATGACTTATATAGAAGGGTTATTAATAGAAATAACCGCCTTAAGAGGTTATTAGACCTTGGAGCACCGGATATAATCGTAAGAAATGAAAAGAGAATGCTCCAGGAGGCAGTAGATGCCTTAATAGATAACGGTAGGAGAGGAAGACCGGTTACCGGCCCTGGAAACAGGCCTTTAAAATCCCTTTCAGATATGTTAAAGGGTAAACAAGGACGTTTCCGTCAGAACTTGCTGGGTAAACGTGTTGACTACTCAGGGCGTTCGGTTATCGTTGTTGGACCTGAATTAAAGATATTCCAGTGCGGTTTACCTAAGGAAATGGCGCTTGAACTCTTTAAGCCTTTCGTTATGAAAAAGCTGGTTAACGATGGATTGGCTCATAACATTAAGAGTGCTAAGAGAATGGTTGAAAGGGTAAGAAATGAAGTATGGGATGTTTTAGAAGAGGTTATTAAAGAGCATCCTGTATTATTGAACCGTGCCCCAACGCTTCACAGATTGGGTATACAGGCGTTTGAACCGGTACTGGTTGAGGGAAGGGCGCTAAAGCTGCATCCACTTGTATGTACAGCATACAATGCCGACTTTGACGGTGACCAGATGGCGGTGCACGTACCACTTTCAGCGGAGTCCCAGGCGGAAGCAAGATTCTTAATGCTTTCTGCAAACAACCTGTTAAAGCCTCAGGATGGTAAACCTGTTACAGTTCCTACTCAGGATATGGTATTGGGAAGTTACTATCTGACCATCGAGCGTGAAAACGAAAAGGGAGAAGGCAATATATTTGCAAACCAGGAAGAAGTCCTAATGGCATACCAGAACGGACATGTCGGCCTGCATGCTAAGATAAAAGTAAGACTAACTAAAACTATTGACGGTAAAAAGGTCAGCAAAATAATAGAGTGTACTCCGGGAAGATTAATATTTAATGAAGCTATACCTCAGGATATTGGCTTTGTTGACAGGTCAAATCCCGATAATCTCTTTAGCCTTGAGGTTAATTTCCTTGTAGGTAAAAAAGAATTAGGTAAGATCATTGACAAATGCATAAAGGTGCATGGTACTACTGCAACAGCAATAGTACTTGATAAGATTAAATCACTGGGCTTTAAGTTCTCCACAAGAGGGGCTATAACCATAAGCGTATCCGATATGGTTATCCCAGAAATCAAGAAAATGTATCTGCAGCAAACTGAGGAAAGAATTGAAAGCATAGTGAGACAATATAAGAGAGGTCTCATATCCGATGAAGAGAGATACAACTCTGTAATAAGTGCATGGACAGAGACTGGGGAAAAGATTACTCACGCACTTATTAACAACCTTGATAGATTCAACCCTGTTTATATGATGTCACAATCAGGAGCGAGGGGTAATATCAACCAGATTAAGCAGCTTGCGGGTATGAGGGGACTTATGGCGGATACACAAGGTAGGACAATCGAGATCCCTATTAAGTCTAACTTCCGTGAAGGCTTAAATGTTATAGAGTTCTTCATCTCAACCCACGGTGCGAGAAAAGGTCTTGCGGATACCGCCCTCAGAACAGCCGACTCAGGTTACTTGACTCGTCGTCTGGTTGATGTAAGCCAGGATGTTATAGTAAGAGAGGTTGACTGCGGAACTAGAAAAGGCATAGAAGTATTTGATATAAAAGATGGAAGCGAAGTAATTGAGGGACTTGCTGAAAGACTTGTAGGTAGATATGTACCTGAAAGGCTCATGCACCCCGAAACAGGTGAGGTGTTAGCTGATCCTAACACTATGATCAAAGATAAGGACGCTGAAAAGATAGCAAAAGCCGGATTTAAAAAGGTTAGAATAAGGTCAGTGCTTACCTGCCACTCTGAATACGGCGTTTGTGCCAAGTGTTATGGTGCTAACCTTGCAACAGGCGACGAATGCAATGTAGGCGAAGCAGTAGGTATAATAGCTGCCCAATCAATAGGTGAGCCGGGTACTCAGCTTACCATGAGAACCTTCCACACCGGTGGTGTTGCCGGAGACGATATAACACAGGGTCTACCGCGTGTTGAGGAATTGTTTGAGGCAAGAAGACCAAAAGGTTTGGCTATTGTATCTGAAATTAACGGTAAAGTTAAGATGAACGAAACAAAGAAGAAGAGAGAGCTTATAGTAACATCTGAAGATGGAGAGAGCAAAAACTATCTCATTCCTTATGGCTCAAGGGTAAAAGTAGCCGATGGAGATGATGTAGAGGCTGGTGACGAACTAACCGAAGGTTCAGTTAATCCTCATGATGTTCTAAAGATTAAAGGAAACAGAGGGGTTCAGGCTTATCTGCTTCAGGAAGTTCAGCGAGTTTACAGGCTTCAGGGTGTTGATATCAATGACAAGCATATTGAAGTTATAGTAAGGCAAATGATGAGGAAAGTAAAAGTAGATGATTCCGGGGATACAAATCTTCTTCCTGGTGGTCTGGTAGACATATTTGATTTTGAAGAAGAAAACGCTAAGGCTATTGCTGAAGGTTTACGCCCTGCAGAGGGCAAGACAGCGCTGTTGGGTATAACCAAAGCGTCACTTGCTACCGAATCCTTCCTCTCAGCTGCATCCTTCCAGGAAACAACAAGGGTATTGACTGAAGCTGCTATTAAAGGAAAGATTGACCCGCTTGTAGGACTTAAAGAAAACGTTATTATCGGTAAGCTAATACCGGCAGGTACAGGTATGAGCAGGTATAAGGACATAAGTATTAGTACGGCAATAGAATAAAAAGGATGGTCAGCCGTAGGGCTGACCATTTTGCTATATTTTTAGGCAAAAGTATACAGTAGAAGTTATTGTCTTGACAAATAGACAATAACGGTGATAAAATATTTCAGTGTGTAAATTTGAAACTCTTAATTGGATGATTTAGGTTAATTTTATATCCTAATTTTGGGGAAGGATTGTATTTACAGGAGGTTAAGTTGTGCTGGAAAATCTAAAAAGCAGTAATAAGACAGTGGGACTTAAACAATCTACAAAAGCTTTGGAAAGCGGAACTGTAAAGCAGGTATATATAGCACAGGACGCTGATGAAAGAGTAATAAGAAACATAAAGGAGCTGTGCCAGAAAAGCTCAGTTGATATTGTGTATGTGGATTGCATGAAGCAATTAGGCAAAGCTTGTGGCATTGAAGTTGGAGCTGCTGTTGTATGCCTGTTGAAATAAGCTGACCTCACAAGGGCAAAGATATTAAGAGAAGTAGGAATGAATTAGTTTATGGGCACTAAGTTATTATCTAATAACACTTAGATAAGATTTAGATATATTAATTTATAAATCGAAGGGAGGTGTAATGATGCCGACGTTTAATCAGTTGGTTAGAAAAGGAAGAGAAGTAATGGAGAAAAAATCTACTGCTCCTGCTCTGCAAAAGGGTTTTAACTCTTTGAAAAAGCAACCTATAGATTTAAGCTCTCCTCAAAAAAGAGGTGTTTGCACAGTTGTTAAAACTACTACCCCTAAAAAACCTAACTCAGCGTTAAGAAAGGTTGCAAGGGTACGTTTGACAAACGGTGTTGAAGTAACTGCTTATATCCCTGGTATAGGACATAACCTTCAGGAGCACAGCGTTGTTCTTATAAGAGGAGGTAGGGTTAAAGACTTACCTGGGGTTAGGTACCATATGATAAGAGGGACGAGTGACACTGCAGGCGTTGCAACAAGAATGCAGGGCCGTTCCAAATATGGAGCTAAGAGACCAAAAGCTGGTGCAGCTAAGAAGTAAGATCCTACAACGTGATAAGCACGTTTATGTGTTTACATTACTTACGACTGATACAGTTGCTTAAGAGTGTAAGCATTGCATGGAAAATTTAAAACTAAGTGCTAAGTACGTTGTTTTAATATATATAGTTATATAATATATGAAATGCAAGTACACAGCGCTGACACGGCTTAAATGCCGCGAGTACCTTATGGTATTGATATATCATAAAAAGGAGGGAAGTAAAGTGCCAAGAAAAGGATATATTGCTAAAAGAGACGTATTACCGGATCCAATATATAATGATAAGGTTGTTACTAAACTTATAAACAACATTATGGAAGATGGTAAAAAAGGTGCTGCTCAAAAAATATGCTATGGGGCATTTGACATCATAAAAGAAAAAACTGGCAGAGACCCTTTAGAAGTTTTCGAGCAGGCTTTAGGAAACATCATGCCGCTTCTTGAAGTAAAAGCAAGAAGAGTTGGTGGTGCGACATACCAGGTTCCTATCGAAGTAAGACCGGATAGGAGACAGGCTCTCGGTTTAAGATGGTTAGTAGGCTATTCTCGTCAGAGAGGCGAAAGGACCATGAGAGAGAGACTGGCAGCAGAACTTTTGGATGCAACAAACAACATGGGCGGAGCATTCAAGAAGAAAGAAGATACGCACAAAATGGCTGAAGCTAACAGAGCTTTCGCTCACTACAGGTGGTAATACTTGCGCAGCTTGAAGTTAGAAGCTGGCAACTATGTTCTTAACAGGGACTATAATCTGTAGGTAGTGCTAATATAATGTTAATACTATTGTAGTAGAATAAACTCTACTACAATAAAAAATTTAAATTTGAACTATCGTGCAATTGAAAGGAGGGTAAGAATGCCCAGGCAATTTAGCTTAGAAAATACAAGAAATATCGGTATAATGGCTCATATAGATGCTGGTAAGACAACAACTACTGAAAGAATTCTATTCTACACAGGTAGGGTTCATAAAATAGGTGAAGTTCATGAAGGTGCTGCTACAATGGACTGGATGGAGCAGGAACAAGAAAGAGGTATAACTATTACCTCAGCTGCTACAACAGCTCAGTGGAAAGGTAACAGGATTAATATAATAGATACGCCAGGGCACGTTGACTTCACTGTTGAAGTTGAAAGGTCTCTTCGTGTACTTGATGGTTCTGTAACACTTTTCTGCGCAAAAGGCGGTGTTGAACCTCAGTCCGAAACAGTTTGGAGACAGGCTGACAGGTATGGAGTTCCTCGTATAGCATACGTTAATAAAATGGATATAATGGGTGCAGATTTCTACAACTGTATCAAGATGATGAAGGAAAGGCTGCAGGCAAATGCAGTGCCGATCCAACTACCTATAGGTAGCGAAGATGTTTTCCAGGGGGTAGTTGACCTCGTAACAATGAAGGCGTTACTCTTCATGGATGACCTCGGAAAAGAAATTGTAGAAGCACCAGTTCCTGAAGATATGAAGGATGTTGTAGAGAAATACCGCAGTATATTGGTAGAAGCTGTTGCTGAACAAGACGAAGAATACATGATGAAGTACCTTGAAGGTGAAGAATTAACTGAAGAAGAAATACGTATAGGTATAAGAAAAGCTACTATAGCTGTAAAAATTATACCTGTAACATGTGGCTCTTCATACAAGAATAAAGGTGTTCAACAGTTACTGGATGCAGTAATTGCATACTTGCCTTCACCAGTTGATATACCTGCTATCAAAGGTGTTCTTCCTGATAGCGAAGAAGAAGTAGAAAGACCGGCTGATGACAACGGACCGTTCTCGGCGTTGGCATTTAAAATTATGACTGACCCATTCGTAGGTAAGCTCTCATTCTTCAGGGTTTATTCCGGTAAGTTGAGTGCAGGTTCCTACGTTCTTAACTCTACAAAAGGTAAGAGGGAAAGAATAGGCCGTATACTTCAAATGCATGCAAACCATAGAGAAGAAACCGATATGGTTTATTCAGGAGATATAGCTGCTGCTGTAGGTTTAAAAGATACTACAACAGGAGATACTCTCTGTGAAGAAAATAATCCTGTAATTCTTGAGTCAATGGAATTCCCTGAGCCTGTTATATCGGTTGCTATCGAACCGAAGACAAAAGCAGGACAGGAAAAAATGGGTATAGCCCTGCAGAAACTTGCAGAAGAAGACCCAACATTCAGAGTTTCTACAAACCATGAAACAGGTCAGACTATTATTGAAGGTATGGGTGAGCTTCACCTTGAAATCATAGTTGACCGTATGATGAGAGAATTTAAGGTAGAAGCAAACGTAGGTAATCCTCAGGTTGCTTATAAAGAAACTATCCGTAAGGCTGTTAAGGCTGAAGGTAAGTTTGTAAGACAGTCAGGTGGTAGAGGTCAATACGGTCACTGCGTAATCGAAATTGAACCTAGGGAACCTGGAGCAGGATATGAATTTGTCAGCAAGATAGTTGGTGGTACCGTACCTAAGGAATACATCGGACCTATCGATGCTGGTATCCAGGATGCTATGAATAATGGTGTTCTTGGCGGCTACCCATGTGTTGACATTAAGGTTACACTTGTAGACGGTTCATACCACGAAGTTGACTCATCTGAAATGGCGTTTAAGATTGCCGGATCTATGGGCTTCAAGGAAGGCTGCCGTAAGGCTGATCCTGTACTCCTCGAGCCTATAATGAAGGTTGACGTTGTTGTTCCTGAAGAGTATATGGGAGACGTAATGGGCGACCTTAACTCAAGAAGGGGTAGAATCGAAGGTATGGAAGCAAGAAGTGGAGCTCAGGCTATCAGAGCACACGTGCCGCTCTCCGAAATGTTCGGTTACGCTACAACTCTTCGTTCAAGGACACAAGGTAGAGGTGTGTTCTCAATGCAGACCAGCCACTTTGAAGAAGTTCCAAGAAACATTCAGGAACAGATTCTTGGTGCAAAGAATAAATAATTATTCGTAAATTAGTGTAAAATATTAGAGGGTATCGAACTTTAAGATTAGACTTAAGCTTAAAGTTCGGTTCCTACATAAGTCAGTATTATTCAGGAATTAATTGTACTACAGTATAGTTCCTGTTAAATAGCTAAAAATTATATTTAATAAACCATTTATCAGTATAAATTACTGAAATAAGGGAGGAGATCAAGCAATGGGAAAAGCTAAATTTGAAAGAAATAAGCCACACGTTAACGTTGGTACAATCGGTCACGTTGACCATGGTAAAACATCATTAACAGCTGCTATAACAAAGGTTTTAGGTTTATTAGGTAAAGCAGAATTCAAAGCGTATGACCAGATAGATGCAGCTCCAGAAGAAAGAGAAAGAGGTATCACAATTTCAACTGCTCACGTTGAGTATGAAACTGACAACAGACACTATGCTCACGTTGACTGCCCTGGACACGCTGACTATGTTAAAAACATGATCACTGGTGCTGCTCAGATGGACGGCGGTATCCTCGTTGTTTCAGCTGCTGACGGCCCAATGCCTCAGACAAGGGAACACATCCTCTTATCCCGTCAGGTTGGTGTACCATACATCGTTGTTTTCTTAAACAAATGCGATATGGTTGATGACGAAGAGCTCATCGAGTTAGTTGAAATGGAATTAAGAGAACTCTTAAGCTCATACGAGTTCCCTGGTGATGATATTCCGATCGTTAGAGGTTCTGCATTAGTAGCTCTCGAGTGTACATCAAAAGATGTAAGCGCTCCTGAATATCAACCAATCATGAAGCTCATGGAAGAAGTTGATAAATATATCCCAACTCCTGAAAGAGCAACTGACAAACCTTTCATCATGCCTGTAGAAGACGTTTTCTCAATCACAGGTCGTGGTACTGTTGCTACTGGTAGGGTTGAAAGAGGTACTATCAAAGTTGGTGAAGAAGTTGAAATCGTTGGTTTGATGGAAGCTCCTAAGAAGACAGTTGTAACTGGTGTTGAAATGTTCAGAAAGCTCCTTGATCAGGCAGTTGCTGGTGACAACATCGGCGCTCTCTTAAGGGGTGTACAAAGAACAGATATCGAAAGAGGTCAGGTTATAGCTAAGCCTGGTTCAATCAAACCTCATACACACTTTAAAGGTGAAGTTTACGTTTTAACTAAAGAAGAAGGTGGAAGACACAAACCTTTCTTCAATGGTTACAGACCACAGTTCTACTTCAGAACAACTGACGTTACTGGCGTTATCGATATTCCAGAAGGAACAGAAATGGTTATGCCTGGTGACAACGTAACTATGACAATCAAATTAATAACTCCTATAGCTATGGAAGAAGGCTTAAGGTTCGCTATCCGTGAAGGTGGTAGAACTGTTGGAGCGGGAGTTGTTTCTTCAATAATCGAATAATAACTTCTGATAAAAAGATCGGTATATTATATACCGGTCTTTTTTTATTTACCCTGAATTAAGTTAATAGTACAAAATGCCTATTAGTGTATAGCCTGCTGTGCTACTGGTATGGTAGCAAATCATCATATACGTTAAATAAAAAAGGTGTTACTATAAAATTATGTTAATATATGAGTTTATATAGATTGAAGGGGCTAGTATGGAGAATATACTAAAAAGGTTTTTCGCTTCAAATAGTAATAATATACTTATTCAGTTTTCGAGATATATTGTTGCAGGAGGAATAGCAGCCCTAGCCGATATGTCTATATACCATATAGCTATGCAAAAAGTAGGTCTTGGATATATGAGCGCAAAGGTGATTTCGTTTTTTGCTGGTGTGATAATTTGTTATTTTTTAAGTAGGATATGGGTATTTGATAATAGATCAGATAATCTACTGAGTGATTTTCTGAAATTTACTGTTGTAGGGCTAGTAGGTCTGGGATTGAGCATTATTACGCTATATGTATTGGTTGACATTGGGGTCATATATGGATTGTTTTACTTCTTAAGTGATAGCGTAATTAAGGATGTAGCCAATGCGGTTACTATTGTAGTAGTACTACTGTGGAATTTTATAGCGAGACGGAAATTTGTGTTTAACCTTAAATAATGTGAATATAAAAAGTTCAAAGTCAACTACTACTAAGTCTGTGTAGTATTAAGCATTACTGCCAAGTAACAATTCTAGGGAGATGACGCTGATGAATAAGGTAGTTATTATGGGGGCGGGGCCGGCAGGTCTGGCCGCCGGGTATGAATTGCAAAAGAGCGGTATCAATGTACATTTACTGGAGGCGGACAAGCAGGTTGGGGGAATAAGCAAGACTATAAAATATAAGGACTATTACTTTGACCTTGGAGGGCATCGGTTTTTTACTAAGTCTGAAGAAGTAAATGCACTTTGGAATGAAATACTTGGAGAATGCTTTAAAAAAACTCCTAGGCTGTCACGAATATATTATAAGAACAGCTTTTTTAACTACCCTCTGACGGCAATGAATGCCCTTTTGGGGGTTGGTTTTATAGACACATTTATGATACTGGCCAGCTATTTATCGTCAAAGTTAGTTCCATACAGGCGGGAAGAGACTTTCGAAGAATGGGTATCAAACAGGTTTGGTAAGAAGCTTTATAAAATATTTTTTAAGACCTATACCGAAAAGGTTTGGGGCATACCATGCAGTAAAATTCAGGCGGAATGGGCAGCTCAAAGGATAAAGGGGCTTTCTTTGAAGGCAGCGATATGTAATGCGCTGTTTAAACCGAAAGATAAAAAAATAAAGACACTTATTGATGAATTTGATTATCCTGTGTATGGGCCTGGGATGATGTATAATGAAATGGAAAATAAAATTACAAATTACGGTGGAAGTGTTAGCTTAAATTCAAGGGTTGTTAAAGTTAACCGTGATAATTATAAAGTTAAAAGTATTGAATATATAGACGGTGAAGGGAGAATACAAGTGCAGGATGGTAGCAGCTTTATTTCAAGTATACCTGTTACTGAACTTGTAAAGATACTTAATCCGTCGCCAGATATTGAAGTGCTGGAAGCTGCGGAGTGTTTAAAATATAGAAGTATAATTACTGTAGATATTATTATAAATAAGCGTGAGCTATTTCCCGATAACTGGATATATGTCCACTCACCCGAGGTTAAACTGGGGAGAATACAGAATTTTAAAAACTGGAGTAAGAATATGGTTCCGGATGATTCTAAGACTACCCTGGGACTGGAATATTTTTGCGATGAAAATGATGAACTGTGGAATATGCCGGATAAGGAGTTATTTAAATTAGCAGCTTCGGAGATAGAAAAAGTAAAGATTTGCAAAAGAATGGACATTGAGGATTACACTATTGTAAGGGTTCCAAAGGCTTATCCGGTATATATGCTTGGATATAGGCAGTCTATAGATACAATAGAAAATTATATAAAAAAGTTTGATAACCTGCAGCTGATAGGCAGGTACGGTCTTTTTAAATATAACAATATGGATCACTCTATAATGACAGGGTTGTATGCTGCCAAGAATATAATAAATGGAAGTGATCTATATAATACATGGAGTGTGAATACTGACGAAGAATATCATGAAGAGAAAAAAATATAGAGATAGTCAAATATTAAGTTTCCTTTAGACAACCGCGAGCGTAAGTGTTTGTTTTATAACTCAAATAAAGAATGTAGACAAAAAAGGTGCAGGTATTACCTGGATAAAGTAATGAAATAAATAGAGCTTAGATTACAATTCAAATAAGCTAATTAAGACACTGTGCTTAGCTAATCAGCTTAAATAATTATAAAGATATTGTATAGTAAAATTTAGTATGTAATAACTTTATTGTGTTATTATAGTACTGAATTTTTTTGTTATTACAACAGAAAAAAAGGGAATTATGTAAGAAATATTTAAAATACCTAGATTGCTGTTATAATATTATTAAAAGCTTTTCTATTAAGGAGATACGGTATCCTAAAACTTGTTTTAGTTATGTAAATAATTCATAAGTTCATAAGCTTAATATAGTATAAGTGGGTAGTATGCAACTAAATGAGTTAGTGAATGTGTCAGTAGGGGGTAAATGATGGATAGAAGCAGAAAAATTCTAATGTTTATAATTCTAGGAGCTATTATATTTCTTTTTGGTGGTTATACCACTACCGATTGGTTACGTTTGACCACTGAGGAACTTAGGGGCGCAATGGCAACCACTGTATATCCAAGGCTTTCAAAGGTGGTAGTTACGTTTTTATGTGCAGCGTTGATATTGGTTATAGGGAAGTATGGCCTTAACAAAAAGGATACAAGATTTTTAAAAGTGGCGTTTGGCTTAATAGTTATTGCTGATATACTAATGTACATAGGACAGGTTATGGCTGGAGTAGGTGTATTTGCACTAGTACATGCAATCATGATATATAGGAACGGTACAGGTATAATGGAGTTTATATCAAACAAAGGGATTTCGAAGAATAAGAAAGCTTTTTTAACTTACCTTATAGTTATTATATTATTCGATGTATTAAGCCTGACCTTTCTAATGTACCCTCCACTAAAAGGAAATATTTTGTTTTTCATTATTGCGGGGTATGCAGCGTTTTTAAGCATTTCTTTGTTTGTAGCCTTGGCAACGATTAAAATACAAAAGCTTCCTCGTACAAATGCGGTTCTTGCGTCTTGGGGTATAACATTTTTCTTCTTATGCGACTTTACGGTTGGATTATACATAATCCTCCAGCCAGGATCATTAAAGCTTTTTGTAGATAACCTGACATGGATGTTTTATACTCCTTCTCTGGTTTTAATTGCTTTAAGCGGATATGACTTTAGGAAGAATAAGATAATATAGTTTCTGAGGCATATATTATTACAAAATAAAGCCCTTGTCCTAGGATGAAATATACCAGACAAGGGTTTTTACATATTTCCAGAACCATCTATTACTAAATCTGCTCTTTCAAAAGGCCTGTGCTCTTCAACATACTTGTTTTCTGCAACCATCCAGTTTTTCTCCCATAATTCTCTAGAAGCTTCTCCATCCCGCTGGATTCCTCTGGCTAGTCGAATTTCACTAGGACAGTCTACCCAGACTTTAAAGTCATAATAATGAGATAATTCTTGCCTGGTAGAGTATACACCTTCCACCAGCACAATGCCACCTGTGGGCACTAAGTGCCACTCTGCTATTGTATCGGTACACCAGTCATACCTCTGATACACCCCATTTTTTTCAGCACTTATAGGGTCTAATAGCTGATCTCTTAATCGCGGCCAATCAAAATCAGCTCCTATGGGTTTAGTATAAGCGTCGCCTTTTATTATTAAGTTGGAGGGTAAATAAAAGTCATCCATATGTACAAGCATTATAGCCGGACTTAGGTCTGCAAGTTTTTTTGCGAAGGTGCTTTTCCCGGAGCCTCCACAGCCATCTATCCCAACCAGGAGAGTAGAGTGTTTTTTGGGCAGACTTTCGAGAGCGCCTAACAAATGGGTAAATGATTTAAAGTTTCCATAAATACTTTTAAAAGCTGTCATTTTATTACCTGCACAATTTTAATTATTTGAGGTCACATATCAACCTTTAGCTACAGTACATTTTATAGCTGTGCCTAAAGTTATTATACAGCATTACTGTGACATAATAAAACAGAAGATTTATATGGTTTAACTATGCATTATTAGGATAAGTTAAAATATTAACAAGTTTAATGGTTTTAAAATGGGCGTTTAGGGTATATAATTATATGTGGTTCACAATATTTTTGTGTTTCTATGTATATATAAGACAAAAGTTTAAATTGGTACTACTTTGTTATTTTTGAATTTAGGATGAAGAAATAACAACCCAAAACGTTGTTGATTATTTCTTCATCGACAAATTGAGCTTTAAATTTGCTATAATTAGGGTAAATAACAAAGTAGTATAGGCTATCTACAATAACTTATGTTAAATCATTAGTGAATAATTATATAAATGCTTAATAGATTCGAAAGGGGAAGAGGTATGATTGAAATAAAGAAGGATATATACTGGGTAGGTATTAAGGATTGGGATTTGAGAGTATTTCATGGGCATGAGCTGTCCACCCATAGGGGGTCTACTTATAATTCATACTTGATTAAAGACGAAAAAAATATTCTTGTAGATACTGTGTGGGACCCATACAAGGAAGAATTTGCGGAAAAGCTTGAGAGGGAAGTTGGACTTGATAATATTCATGGTGTGGTTATTAACCACAATGAGCCGGACCATGGAGGAAGTCTTGGGTATATAATGTCCAAAATGCCTGAAGGTGTGCCGATTTATTGTACAAAGCAAGGTGCGGATATAATCAAAAAGCATTTTCATAAAGATTGGAATTTTCAGATTGTTAAAACAGGAGACACCATTAATATAGGTAAATACGAGCTTGTTTTTGTTGATATGCAGATGATACACTGGCCGGACAGTATGCTTACTTATGTAAAAGGGGCTAATCTTGTATTGTCCAACGACGCTTTCGGACAACACTATTCACCAGCTTCGCTGTTTAATGATGAGGTTGACAACTGCGAGCTTTATCAGGAAGCGATAAAGTATTATGCAAATATATTAACACCTTATAGTGCCTTAATTAAAAAGAAAGTGGAACAGATTAAGGCTATGAATCTGCCGATTGATATGATTGCCCCAAGCCATGGTGTTATATGGAGAGATAATCCAACTCAGATAATAGACAAGTACTATGAGTGGTCAAATGAGTATAGCGAGGGTAATGTTGTTATTATATACGATACTATGTATAACTCTACAAAGAGCATGGCGGAAGCCATTGCTGATGGGCTAGCTAAAAATGGCGTAAAAGCTAAGCTGTTCAATTCATCGGTTTCCGATAGGAGTGATTTGATTACTGAGATATTCAAGGCAAAAGGTGTTATTGTGGGAAGCTGCACAGTTAATAACGGTGTATTGAGTTCCATAGCCACTCTACTTGAGGAAATGAAGATGTTGAGGTTTAAGAACAAGTTTGCAGCAGCCTTCGGATCTTATGGCTGGAGCGGAGAATCTCCAAAAATAATCAATCAAAAGTTAACCGATGTAGGGCTTAAGGTTGTACAGGAACCCATTGGTATCAAATACCGTCCAACAGCCGAAGAACTGGCTCAGTGCGTAGAGTTTGGAGCAAAGTTTGCTCAAAGTATGAAATAAGTTAAATCAAAACTCATAGATAGTTGAAAAGGGAGTGTAGCGGGATAAAGAGCTACACTTCTTTTTTGTATGTTAAGAGTAATTTATTGCTAATTAAGTTGTTTTAATGTATATTGAAAGATAAATGTTGTCAATGAAATTTTTCAATTTTTATAAAAAAGTAATCAGAAAAAAGAACACCACTTTCCAGAAAAGTGTCTACTTTGACTTGATTTGTGCAAGTGATATCATGATTCTAAAGGGGATGATATTTAATTGCTACAAAAGTGGTGAAATTAAAGGGGCGCAGCTGAATGAAAAAAAGTACTCATAGGATAATTATAGTTTTACTAATTTTGTGTATATCTGTGCTATTGAGTATCCCTGGTTATATTAGCCGTGTAAAGTCAAGTAAAGAGGCTATTGGTGATAGCCATGATTTATGGAAAACTTCGGACCCCATAGTTCAGGGAGTGAATCCTGAATATCTGAAAAGAGCGGATTTGCATTTATCGAATACCAATGCCTGTAGTTTTATAGTAATACGGGATGGGAAAATAGTATTTGAAAAGTATTATAATGGAGTCGATAAAACTGATATAACAAACACTTATTCTATTACAAAGAACATAGTTGCTGCTTTAATAGGAATGGCAATTGAAAATCAATACATTAAAAGCACTGAACAAAAGGTATCGGAGTTTTTTCCGGAATACTTCGGCGAAGGTGAAGATATCGACGCAAGAAAAAATGAACTAACGATAAAGCATTTACTGACCATGACCTCTGGATTTCAAGAAAATTGGAGTGAATGGGGAGAAAAACAAAATAGAATAAGTTATGCTATAAATCAGCCTATTAAATACCCGCCGGGAGAAAAATTTCAGTACGCAAATACGGCATACCACTTGTTATCAGGAGTACTGGCAAAGTCAGCTAAAAAAACTACACTAGCAATTGCAGAAGAAAGTTTGTTCCAGCCTTTAGGCATTAAAAACAAACGCTGGGAGGCTGATCAACAGCAGTACAATACCGGGTATGCAAATTTGTACTTAAGTCCTAGGGATATCGCCAGGTTTGGGTTACTTTATCTTAATAATGGTATGTGGGAGGGTAAGCAGATAGTTCCAAAAAGCTGGGTGAAGGAATCACTTCAAGCACATACCTACATTGACAGTGAAATTCCCGACACGGCTAAAATAGGCTATGGTTATAATTGGTTTATGCAAAAAATAAAAGGCTGCACAGTTTACTATGTAAGCAGCTATGGGGGACAGAATCTTTGTATTATTCCCGATATGGAGGCTGTTGTGGTAATAACCGGGATTCCCGGCAAACCGGCTGATCAGGCAACTTTTGATTTTAAAAATATTTTAGAAGATTATATAATTCCAGCTGTTAAGGGCAGCGAATAAGACGTGTGAGGTGTTATAAAAATGGAGTTGGGTCAAATAAAGAGTTTGAGTGAGAGAATAAAAAACAATATCGCAAAGGTAATAGTAGGTAAGGATGATATAGTTGATCTTATGCTTGTATCGCTTTTTTGTTCAGGCCATGTTCTGCTTGAGGATTATCCGGGTATGGGAAAGACTATGCTGGCAAAATGTCTTTCAAAATCCATTGATTGTGACTTTAAAAGAGTTCAATTTACTCCAGATCTCCTTCCTTCAGACCTTACAGGAATAAACTACTATAATCAGAAGCAGGGAGAGTTTGTATTCAGGGCTGGTCCTATTTTTACAAATATTGTCCTTGCAGATGAGATAAACAGGGCAACACCAAGGACACAAGCAAGTTTGCTTGAATGCATGGAGGAAAGACAGGTAACTATTGACGGTGAAACTAAAAAGCTGTCAGACCCATTTTTTGTAATTGCAACACAAAATCCTGTAGAAACCCAGGGCACGTTTCCACTGCCGGAAGCTCAAATGGACAGGTTTTTGATGAGGCTGAAGACCGGCTATCCATCAGCCAGTGAAGGAAGAGCCATACTTGACAGGTTCCAGAATGATAGTCCTTTTAAGGAGATTGAGTGTGTAGCTAAAGCAAGTGAAATAGTTGATGCTCGGAGAACTTTTACCAAGGTAAGGATTAGTGATGATATAAAGGATTACATAATTAATATAGTAGAGAGTACCAGGAAGCATGATAAAATACTTCTAGGTATAAGTCCCCGGGGTAGCCTTGCATTGATGAGGGCAGTGCAGGCTCTAGCGGTTATCAGGGGTAGAGATTTTGTGACGCCGGATGATGTCAAGCATGTATCTGTACCTGTACTTGCTCATAGGCTGGTTCTGAGAGGCCATTCAATAACTACGGGGATTGCATCTTCCGAGACTGTAATTCAGGATATTCTAAGGCGAGTACCTGTACCTGTTGAAGAATTGAGGTAAAGGGTATACATTCCTAAGAGGGATTATGCCTATCCGGAGGTTTACCATATGGAAATTATAGCTTTGCTCATTATCGTAATTGTAGCAATAACTCTTCAAGGACGGATTTTTAAAAAATGGGTCCTGAAAAAGCTTGAATATAAGTGTGAGTTTGGTGTTAATGAAGCTCACGAGGGCGAGGATATTTTCCTTGTTGAAACGGTGTACAATAGAAAACTGCTACCTGTACCGTGGCTGAAAGCAGAAATTTTCTCATCAAGGTGGCTGCATTTTGCAGAAGCTTCATCGGTGGTAACGCAGGAGAGTAGGTATGTTACCAGCAATTTTTTGTTGAGAGGCCGCCAAAAGATTACCAGAAGGTGGAATTTGAAGTGCTTAAAAAGAGGAATTTTTAAGATAAGCAGAGTGACTCTTGTAGCAGGAGACCTTTTAGGTACAGTAACCGATTCTCTGCCTGTAGATGTAAATACCGAACTAGTTGTATATCCTGAAGTAATAAGCCTTGAAGATATGTTTGTTCCTGCTAACTATATGCAGGGTGATACAGTTGTGAAAAGGTGGATTATCGATGACCCGTTTTTAGTGTCGGGTACAAGGGAATATACCCCCAGGGATTCCATGAATAGAATTGACTGGCGGGCCACCGCGAAAACCGGAAATCTTATGGTTAAAAAAAATGACTTTACGTCCCAGTTTAATTATACAGTAATTTTGAATATACAGTCCTTGGAAAATGAGTATTATGGTACGATATACAAGGAATTGGTAGAATTGGGTATTAAAGCTGCGGCAACAATAATCGATAAGGCATTGAGGGGGGGCACTCCAGTTAGACTGGCAACTAATGGCAGCACAGCTAACGGGGGAGGGCAGGCTGTCTTTACCAGTGCTGCTTCAGGGGCAGAGCACGTACGCAGCCTCATGAGGTTACTTGCTACACTTGTACTAAAAAGTGTGAGAGATTTTGAGGATTTCCTGGAAGGAGTAAGTGACGGTATAGACAACACAAGTGTAATACTGATAACCTCATATGTAAACCAGAGTATTGTTCATACAGCCAGGCTTATGAAAGCAAAGGGGAATCGTGTTACTATAATTTTATTGAACGTGATTGAGACCAGGGACATACCCTCTGATATAGATATATATTTTCTTTCTGAAAGTGCTATGGCAAGTACTTTCTACTCATAGCGGATTGGAAGAGGGGCTTACGGTAAATACACAATGCCAATTTTTGCAAGTAGGTGAAAGCTAATGCATGAAAAGCGTAAAAATGCTATTTTAAAAATAGCGGCACTTATAGGAGTTATATCATTTTTTTATCCATCTCTAATGGTACTGAGAGTATGGTTGTATAAAACCGATGGAGGTATAGGGGGATTTGCATTTTACTTTGCTATGATGCTTGGAGGTTTTATTGCAGGTACAGCTATCATTAAAGACGATGAATATAAATTTATCCGTGAGCCTGCTGCATATATGGCTGTAATAGCTCCAATTGTTATAACTTTAGCAGTATTTTCGGGAAGCGGATGGGAGAGGATGATATTTGAGACTATTTTTATCATTATCTTCTACATGGTGGGGCTGCGCGGCTTTATAACTACATATGGAGATATACTGAATACCGCAAGGATATGTTTAGGAGTTGTATGCATTATAATACCTCTTATACTTGCAAGATATTTTGATGTTTTTAAGTATCTGAGTACTCTGTTTTTCGTTTTTGCCTATACTTCAATAGTTATTTCTTTTATAGTAAAAAACCAACAAATACTTGAAAGGTTTATAGATAAAAGTGCAAATTCCTCAATTATATCCTGGAAAATTAGGCGTTACAATGTTGGATTGGTTCTAATAATCTTTTTAGGTATAATTCTGCTTATCAATGCTAAAGGCTTAGTATTAATGCTCTTTTCGACTGTAGGAAGCCTTATACAGCTGGCGGGGCGCTTATGTTATATGCTTATAGGGCTTGTTGTAGGTGGAGGTACAAGCACCAATACAGATAAAGGGGCGGATGTAAGTCCATTATTATTTGATTTCATGCGTGAAGAAGATAGTGTTAAAGCGCTAGACCCCTTTACAGAGCTTATTTATAATATAATTGGTTATTTTATTATAATGTGTTTAGCTTATGTGGTACTCTCAATTCTATTTAAGAACATAAAATCCTTTTATAAGGTATTGTACAGGTACTTTAAAAACTTCTTAAAAGCTCCTTCAGCCGATGGAATGGGCATATGTGGAGATTATGCAGATGAAACTGAGACAGTAGAGGAACCAAAGAATAATAACCAAGCCAGTAGTATGAGTAAGCAAGGTAAGAGTAAGAATAGTATATCAAGGCGTGCAAGTCCTTCTGATAAGGTGAGGTATTTATATAGTAATATAATTTATGTGCTTACAAACAAGAACATAAATATAAAGGAATCGGATACGACCGGTGAAATATATATTAAGTCACTGAAAATAAAGGGAATAGAACAGGATTTAAAAGAGCTTACCTGCGTTTATGATAACGTAAGGTATGGGGATAAGCTTCCAACTTCAGGGGAGATAGTGGAACTGGAACACAGCTGCTCAAGGATTAATCATGTATTAAAAGAGTGGCGTCCCGATAAAGAGATTGGTGAAACTTACTGATATCACTAATAAAATATAAAGCGTTGAAGACATTCCCTTATATTCGGAAGGACTTCAACGCTTCAATTTATTCTAGAGGGGTTATTTTACAGCTTTACTAAATCTATCGTTTACTACTTCCCAGTTAACGATGTTCCACCATGCTTCAATAAAAGCGGCTCTTTTATTTTGATACTTTAAGTAGTATGCATGTTCCCAGACATCAAGTATTAAAAGAGGAATTACTCCCCACTGAGTGAGATTTTGATGCTTTTCTACCTGAAGGATTTCAAGCTTGTGAAACATTGGGTTCCAGCAGAGTACAGCCCAACCGGAGCCTTCAACTGCTACAGCAGCTGCGCTAAACTGCTTTTTGAAGGTATCTAGGTCCTTGAAGTCCTGATTTAGCCTGTCAGCAAGTGTATTATCCGGTTTTCCTGTATTAGCAGGGGACATGTTTTCCCAGAATAGTGTATGCAGTATATGACCGGAGCCATGGAATGCAAGCTCTCTTTCCCAGTGTTTTATAAGGGAAAAATCACCCTTTTCTCTTGCTTCGGCTAGTTTGGCTTCTGCGTTGTTAAGCCCATCTACATAAGCTTTGTGGTGCATATCATGATGTATTCTTACCGTTTGCTCATCATAATGAGGCTCTAAAGCATTATAAGGGTAAGGGAGTTCTGGCAAAGTATGAGCCATAATATCACCGCTCTACCTTTCTTCCACCTGGAAGGAATAGTTGTTGCCTGAGTTATTGTCCCAGTTGTTTGCACAGTCTTTAAAACACACATTTAATTTGTTGCTGGAATTAACAGGCAGAACTGCTTCAAACCCTTCAGCAGTTTTAGACATACGAACATCATGGGTATCATTCCAATTATCCCCGTAGCCTATGCGCATAAGCACTGAATGAGCTCCGGAGTTATGAAGCAAACCCCTGTATATTACTGTAGCTTTGTCGCCTTTTGCTACAACATTTGGCGTAATGATAACACCATTTTCAATATAGTTATTATACAATTTAAATCATCCTTTCTTTATAAAATAGAAATCAAAAATAGTATTTCATTCATAAGAAATATTATGCGCTTATATCTATAATGAATCTATAGAATCCATAAAAATGAAGGAGAGATGCGAAAATAAAAAATTCCACCGTTATTATCTATAAAGCAGCGGAATTTTTTATATACATCTTAATTATTTAGTTATTTTCCAAATAAATTATAGAACTGAACTATTTTATCGACCATAGCCTGCCTATTATTATCGAGTACAGGCTTCATTATGGTCAGAGCTTTTACGAAGCTGGCTTTATTTATTTTTTCTGTTTTTGTTTTATTTAAATGTGTCTTAAGGGTCCTATAGGTATTTATGTAAAGATTGCTTCTGGAATTGGTTTTTGCCAGAATATTGCTATGAGTTTCAGGCGCATATTCAGTAAGGATTCGCAGTAGCCGGTTTATCATGTCTATTGTCCCTGGACTCACTGTATTATCCTGTCCTCTGGTTAAGCTGGAGTGATATTCGTCGCGTATTTTACTTGCTGCATTTAATCCGTTAGTTATATATTCAAGCTTTTTATTTTTATCCATACTTTCACCTCATCTACAAATTTTATATCATCTGCAAAATTCAAAAATAGCGATGATTCGATTTTAAAATTTCTAATGTTATATTATGTTAAACAATTTAATGCTGTTACACACTTGCGAGACATTATGTTCCTGCGTTATTTGTTTGCCTTCAGGAAAAAATAATTGTATCAAGTCCAAGAAAGGGAGTGAAAGAATGAGGAGAAGAAAGCGTGGATTGCTGGGGAAAATTATTTTTATAGGAACAATGATAAATATGATACGTAGGATGATGAAGTAAGGAGATTTTTCAATTAGCTGCTGCCAGTTTTTATATATAAGGCTACCGGGAAAATCTATTTAATAAAAGAGGAGTCAGCTTAATATGAATTTGGACGAGTATATAACAAAAATGCGCTATGGTGAAGCTCCTATAGTAAGGGATAATGAGGTTGTATTTCTTTTCAAGGGTGAAGCTCAAAGCATATCTATTGCCGGCGACTATAATGGCTGGAGTCCTGAAGATGAAATGCATAGGGTAGAGGGGACGGATATATGGTATCTTAAAAAGAAGTTTCCCAAGGATGCCAGAGTTGACTATAAATTTGTGGTTGATAGTAACTGGATTAATGACCCCTTTAATAAAAGTATGACCCAGGGTGGGTTCGGATATAACTCGACACTAGCTATGCCTGAGTACAACAGTAGTTTTGAGAAGATTAAATACTTTGACGGACCTAGAGGGCGCCTTTTAAATAATCTTGATTACTATAGCAATATCCTACAGAAAAGAATGATGTACCATATTTATCTTCCACCGGACTATGACAAAAATAAAAAATATAACTTTATTTATGCTCTGGATGGAAGGGAGTATATTGACCTTGGTAATATAAATCTGGTTATGGACTATATGATAGCTATGGATGAACTACCGCCGTCGATAGCAGTTTTAATAGATCCTTCCGAAAGAACAAAAGAATATACTATTTACCAGCCCTATAGGGATTATGTACTTAGTGAACTGATGCCTTTTGTAGAATCTACCTACGGGTATACAGATACTGGACACGGAAGGACTGCCATAGGAGTATCATGGGGTGGACTGACAGCTATATATCTGGCGATAACCCCACTGGGTATGTTTGGAAAGGTACTATCCCAATCAGGGTCCTTCTGGCCTAAAAACTGGATGATATTTGACATAATTGATAGGAGTGAGAAGACGGATACTAAATTCTGCCTTCAAACCGGGACATTGAACGATACAGAGGAAATGAATGATTTTATGTACAAGGTTTTAAGTAACAAGGGATATAGTGTTGAATACGAAAAGTATGCTGAAGGCCACAGTTGGGGGAATTGGAAAGGCCATCTTTACGAGGGGTTGAAAATGCTGTATGCAACCTCAAACTTGCACTAACATCTTATATATTGTTTAGAGCATAGGGTGCTTTGATTTGATAAAATAGTTCAGAGCGCCCTAAATTGCCTTACTAGCTTGTAACTTAACTATCTATAGTAAATGATGGTATGATATAATATAGAAATATTAATGCGTTTTTACAGGAGAATCAGCTATGGACAAGGTCATTTGCGTTTACAGCTCTTCAAGTTGTTCAATAGATAAAATATATTTCGATGCTGCTCATGATTTGGGTCGTGAAATTGCCCTAAGAGGTGATGTTTTTCTATATGGGGGCGGGCTTACGGGTTTAATGGGAGCGGCTGCAAAATCCGTACACGAAAACGGCGGCAAGGTTATAGGGGTAATACCTGAGGCACTTAATGTTAAAGGTGTTGTTTATGAAACCTGTGATGAGCTAATAGTAACCCGAAATATGCGTGACAGAAAAGGTATTATGGACTCAAAATCTGATGCTTTCATTGCACTTCCCGGTGGATTCGGTACTCTTGAAGAACTTCTTGAGATTATCACTCTAAAGCAGCTTAAATACCACAGTAAACCTGTAGTTATTCTCAATATAAATGGGTTTTATGACAAGCTTTTAGAACAATTCGAGTGTATTATTAATGAAAGTTTTGCAAAGCATGAATGCGAAAAGCTATACTTTGTAGCCAATGGTATAGATGAAGCACTAACTTATATTGATAACTATATTCCTCCTGTTTTCCATGACAGGTGGCTGACTGATGTAGAAAAATAAGCCTGGGTATAAATATTTAATACTTATAACTTATATATAATTGGTAAATTGTGTAATTGTTTTTTATTGATATATAAGATGGAGACAGAAAAAAGTTATTTTGTACGAGGAGAAAACTTGCTATGCTTGCGATTTTATTACTGGTCGTATCCAATATCTTTATGACATTTGCATGGTATGGACACCTGCGCTATAAAAGTACGGCACTCCCTATAGTAATAGTGGTTAGTTGGCTTATAGCCTTTGTAGAATATTGCTTCCAGGTACCTGCGAATAGGATTGGAAGCCAATATTTTACACCAGCCCAATTGAAGATTATACAAGAGGTCATAACCCTTTTAGTGTTTGCTGTATTTTCCGTTCTTTACTTAAAGGAATCCTTTAAATGGAATTATGCTGTATCATTTTTGTTTATCTTGGGAGCTGTATTTTTTGCTTTTAAGAAGTTTTAAAGTATATTTTTTATATAGGGGTTTGTCTTATTTTAATCAGTACTTTTCTTAAATGGAATACAAGCAGCATATATAACTAGATACAACAAGTAGACAGCAGTAAGGATTAATATCTTAAAGGGTGTTTGTCTAATCAAGGCTATAGCTCCACCTACAAAAAATGTTACTAACAAAGTTAGAGGGAATGTCCATGTGGGAGTATCCAATGTAGAACTGCATTCTTTACAGATAACAGGCTTAGAACATAACTTATTAAAAAGTGCGGTTGCATTTTTGCCACAGTGAGGACATTTATTCATAGTATCAACTCCTTCTCAACCCTTTACTCTCTTGTTGTATTCATTTTCTAGCTCCAACTCTTTTACTGCAGCTTTATAGGCTTCTTTAAATGTATCTTTTGCTTCATTATGCATTACATCAATAATTGATTTTCTCACTTCATTTTTTACACAGTCATTAATTTCGGATTTTATAATCTGCTTTATTGAGTCTTGTATTTCGTGTGACATATTTCTTAAGGCACTTTTAACAGCAGCCTTAACTAGAAAATATAGTAACAATAAAGGGATAGCACCATAAAATATAATATACATCAAAAATTCCAAACTATATTACCACCTTTACAAATTGGATGTAGTCGTGATTGGATTAGCATAAGTATACCAAAGTAGGAAATAGAAGTAAATAACCTCCATTATAGCTGTAGTCTAATAATTGCAGCGTGATAGCTTGGGAAGATTATCAGCCATAAGAAATAAATTGAAAACATATCAAAAATATGGTAAAATATATTTAAGTGACTCATGAAGTCTCCGAGTTAATTCTGGAGTAGGATGGTGAAAAATGGCACATCTTTGTCTAAGTCATTTTAACGAACTTAATGAGGTAGATTTATCAGAGGAAGATGTTCAATTGAGTGAGAATGAAGAATACTGTGAAAAATGTGGGGGCATGCAAAAGGTAGTAACAAAATTAAATAGCCGTGGAATAGTAAAGTTAAAGACACTCCTTTGAGTGTCTTTAACTTTAGATAGCTTACTGCTAATAAACACCAACTGCGTCAAAGGCTTTCTTAACAGCATCTACTTGTGTACTTGTAGAACCGTATAATTTAGTGGCAGATTGAACAAGATGTGCCCGAAGCTGGCTCATGGTTTCACTTGATGTTACATAGTAGTATAGTGAATCATAGAAAATGGCTCCCATCGCACTTTGGCCGATTGCCGGAACATTTACTCCATAATGAGTTCCACCCTGAGCCATTAGATAAGCCGCTTTATTTATTATTCCTGAGTTTATGTGAACACCGCCGTTGTCACTGGTCCCTGTATAGCGTTTTGAATAGTGATCGGGTTGATTATATAATGTAGGATTAGACATGGAACGCAGGGCATCACCGGATATTCCGGGGGTATAAATATCTTCACCTACCAACCAGTCTGGGCTGTTGTTGGCATAGAATTCAGTGAGAGTACCGAAGATGTCGGAATAAGCTTCGCTAATAGCTCCCGATTCATATTGATAGGTCAAATTGGCTTCGTATCCTGTAACGGCGTGGGTTAGTTCATGGGCCACAACATCAAGACTGCCGCTGAAGGAAGTAAATGTAGAGCCGTCGCCATCGCCGTAAACCATCTGAGAACCATTCCAGAAGGCATTATTGTATTTGTTCCCGTAGTGTACGGTAGACCTTATTACCGCTCCACTCCTATTGTAGCTGTTGCGTCCAAAAGTATTCTTATAATAATCGTAGGTTACGCCGGCATAGTAGTGAGCATCAACACCTGCTCTCTGGATCGTGCTGTTCCAGTATCCATCGGTATCGTACATGTGTGTGCCGGGAAGTGTTGAACGGTTACTTGCATTATAAGTATATATTCCACCGCCCCGTGTATTATCCTGGAGGTAGTGGTAGCTGTTTGAAGAGGATTTCACTACGCTAAGGGTTTTAGTATCTCCAAATACGCCAATACCTTGATTGGTAGTGTTGGTACCTGTAACCGAATCAATAGTATTGTACTTGTCGATAATTTCGCCGGAAACTGCGTCCACAAAGTAGAACCAATTACCCGGTTCGGGAGAGAGAAAATTCAGGTTTACGCAGTAGGCATAGCTTGCTTCATCTCCCTTTAAATATACAACAAGATTTGATGAAGGGGCAAGCTCATAAGCAGGATTGAAACCTAAGGCGCTTTCAGCGGCCTGTAAAGCTTCAGCAGAGGTTATTTTTGCTTTCAACTTCAATTTGGTATGATTATCAAGATTAGGGACAACTGTACCTGAAATGCTTGTCAAAACTCCACTGCTGTCAACCACCATTTTCTGTTCATAGCCAAATACGGTTACACCTTTATATGTTTGCTGGGTACGTAGAAGTACATAACCGTTTGAATCCTTTTCTACCGATTTAACAATAAAAGATTCTTTTGCTGACGAGTAAAGCTTGAACTTTTCTTTATTGGAGTCTATATAGTCAAATACAATTTCTTCGGCACTTTTACTGGAAGATGCTGTTAAACTTCCTGTTATAAAATCAGGCGTACCGAACTTATCGTGTACCTTGATATTTCCTACGCTTGGTGCAGCTACCGCGACTGATATACTGGACATGATAAAAATAAAAACAATAATAAGCGATAATATTTTTCTATTCATATTATGTACCCCTTTCATACAGTCCTTTTATTAAAATAAATGCGGGAAAATTATTGGATAAGTGAAAAATTGACTTCTGGTATTTAATAGAATGTAAATATAAGGTATAATTGCTATGAGGCTCGAAGTATCCTTTTAACCTTTTGACGTGGCAGTCGTGGTAACGGGGGATAAACTTAGAGCCTTTTAAAATTTATTTGGAGGCCTTATTTTATGCATGGTTGATAACACCTCCCTTCAGGTGGTTTTAAAGCATAAAGAAGATATAGATATTGTATTGAACCATGCTTGGAATATATTACACTCCATAGTGTAAACAAGATGAATATGTGAAAAATTTATTTTGGATAGATTTAAACAGTTTTGCAAAGTAGAAAATAACGTAATGCATATATATTTATATTGTCACTTCATTGTGATATGCAGCAGAGTTGTGAAATGTTGTGCTAATAGTTACTTTATGCTAAAGAAGTTTAGATAATTAGTCTAGGTTTGATTTATTTACATTATATGGTATTTATCCGATCTTATTATCACATAAATTCCCAATATTGTCAATATACATAATTGTAATTTAAGTTATATGGCTTTAGGATACACAAATTACATAATATTCAAGGCTGATAAAAAAATTTGACAAAAATTTTAGCATATGTGCTCAAAAAATGAATTTATATGTTATAATGTATGCTGTAATTTTAAATAAAAGTTACCAAATGAGTTTATATAACTTTTAAAGGTAAATCAAATAATTTATGTGAAGGGGGATAAATTTCATGAATTATTCACACGAAGTTGAAGGTATGATTTGTGTAAAAAAAGGACCAAATCATGGACCTGCTCCAATTCCTCAAGAGGGAAGATGGGTAAAATCAAAAGAAGTTACCGACATATCCGGTTTATCACATGGTGTGGGCTGGTGTGCACCTCAGCAGGGTTGCTGTAAGCTTACTCTAAACGTTAAAGAAGGTATTATCGAGGAAGCTCTTGTTGAAACACTAGGCTGCACCGGTATGACTCACTCAGCTGCTATGGCTGCAGAAATCCTCGGAGGAAAGACTATACTTGAAGCTTTAAATACCGACCTCGTATGCGACGCTATCAATGTTGCAATGAGAGAAATATTCAAGCAGCTTGTATACGGTAGAACTCAAACTGCGTTCTCCGAAGGTGGACTCCCAATCGGAGCAGGCCTTGAGGACCTTGGAAAAGGTTTACGCTCACAGGTTGGCACAATGTTCGGTACTAAAGACAAGGGTGTAAGATACCTTGAAATGGCTGAAGGCTATGTCCTCAACCTGGGTCTTGACGAAAACAACGAAGTTATAGGCTACAAGTTTGTTCACCTTGGAAAGATGATGGACGCTATAAAAAAAGGTGTAGACCCGAAAGAAGCTTATGAAAAGAGCATAGGTTCATACGGCAGATTTGCTGAAGCAGTTAAAGTAATAGATCCAAGACATGAATAATAGGGAAGAGGGGTGAATGTACGTGATTAGATTTGAAGGATATGAAAGAAGAATTAATGGGATAAATAAGTGTTTGGCAGAGTACGGCTTCAACAGCCTTGAAGAAGTAAAAGAACTTTGCCTTTCAAAGGGTATAGATGTTGATAAAATAGTTAAAGGCATACAGCCTATAGCATTTGAAAATGCTGTATGGGCTTACACATTAGGTTGTGCAATAGCTTTGAAAAAGGGTGTTAAAAATGCCGCTGAGGCTGCTGAAGCTATCGGTATAGGCTTGCAGGCATTCTGTATTCCTGGCTCGGTTGCAGATAGCAGAGACGTTGGTATCGGCCACGGTAACCTTGCTGCAATGCTTTTAAGGGAAGAAACAAAATGTTTCTGCTTCCTTGCAGGTCACGAGTCCTTCGCAGCAGCAGAAGGTGCTATCGGTATAGCTAGAACAGCTAACAAAGTAAGAAAAGAGAATTTACAGGTTATCTTAAACGGACTTGGTAAAGACGCTGCTTACATAATTTCAAGAATTAACGGATTTACATATGTTCAGACCGAATACGATTATGCTTCCGGAGATCTTAAAGTTGTTCAGGAGAAAGCATTCTCCAACGGCGAAAAAGCAAACGTAAAAGTTTACGGTGCTGATGATGTAAATGAAGGCGTAGCTATAATGAGAAAAGAAAAAGTTGATGTTTCCATCACCGGTAACTCAACTAACCCGACAAGGTTCCAGCATCTTGTTGCAGGTACGTACAAGAAATGGGCAACTGAAAACGGCAAAAGATATTTCTCTGTTGCTTCAGGCGGCGGTACAGGTAGAACGCTGCACCCTGACAACATGGCGGCTGGCCCTGCTTCATACGGGATGACTGACTCCATGGGTAGAATGCATGGAGATGCTCAGTTTGCCGGTTCATCCTCTGTTCCTGCTCACGTTGAAATGATGGGTCTTATAGGCATGGGTAACAATCCTATGGTTGGTGCAACCGTTGCTGTTGCAGTTGCTATAGAAGAATCAATGAAGTAAGCATAAGCTTATATTTGTTAAAAGCTGTCTTGCATTTTCAGAGCAAGACAGCTTTTTTATTACTCCCCTATAGAGTAAATATATAAATAAAATTATTTTTGTACCTAAAGTATATTATTTGGGCAATTTGGGCCGTGGTTTGGAGCCCGAGTTGTAAAACTCACTGTCAAACTGTATACCTTTGTTGATCTCAAGATGAATTCTCTTTAAATACTGTTTTTTTGAGATAATAAAAATTAAATAACAAAGGTACAGTAACAATAAAATTGCCAGTGACATAAATACATAAGCTAATGACATACATATACCTCCTTTTCACGGTATATAAATCCTCTATTGTGCTGAGGCCAGAAGGTTCCCACGTTGTTTACGGTAATAGGAGGCGAATACTAAACTTATGTGTGCTATGCTGTTGAAAGCCTAAGCTATTAGGGATACACTATTTACTCCCTACATTATTATTATATTTAAAAAATGTAAACTTATGCATAACAAAGGAGAATTATTTAGACTTTACTGGACCTAATAGTACTTTGTTATTTTGGTATTTGCCATAATTAAAGTAAATAACAAAGTAGTACTAAACTATCTACAAATTCTCCTTTGCTATGCAATATATTAAGCTATTTGACCAACCTTATACCGTAGGTGCCGAAGTCTCCTACCGAATTTGAGGTCTCACCCTGGGCGCTGTAGGTAATAAATCGCCCTATTACATCGGCTTGTCCACTTCGGTTTGTTACTCCTTCAAGGAAGAAAGTACCGAAGCCGAGTACTTTGACATATTTGCGGCCATTTACATCCAGGGTATTTACTATGGGTATAAAAATTATCGTGGCACAGTTTTTATTGTAATACTGATATGTACACCTGGGGGTATGGTTGCACTGTCGTAACAAATGATTTATGCTGGTTTCGGTGGTTCCCGATATGTTACCGGTTTCGGTCTGTATGAGGTCTCCTACCGTTATTGTTCCATTGTATCCATACAATATATTATCTCTGTAGATAGAGCCGCCGGTACCCCCAAGAGCTATTGCAGCGTAGTTGCCACTTAGTGCGTCTCCGGCACCCTCTTTAAGGGTATAAAGGTTACCGTAAACAAAGGTTTGTTGTATTATAGCAAGGGGACGGGCTCCCTTTAGGGATTTTATATTTTCAACCTTTGCTTTTGCATTTGCTGATACATCTTGCATGGTTTTATTAAATATCTTTGCAAAATAATAGTCCACTGTTTTTACTGCGGTAACCTCAACAGTGCGGTTGGATGTATCTACTAGAACACTTAGGTCTTTCAGATTGCCAGTATTTTTATATATATACTCCTCTACAACCCTTCGGGTATTGCTACTATTAGCTACCAGTTCCTGTGCCCCAGCCAGTGTAGCTGCATCAACAGCATGGGTAAGTCGTGACTTTTCCAGTACTACCACACCTATATCGAGGGTAAGCGCAGTTATACCCAATATAACGGTCAAAACTATAGCAAAAAAAACTACCGATGTACCTTTGTTACTCTTTAGCAGGTATTTTTTTGAGAAAGGTGCATGCATAAAAACCCCTCCAATGTGTTTTGTAAAATCATATCAAAATTGTGCTGGCCACACTTAATTTATACAAATGACTATATATATATTTTCACCTATAAGGGATAAAAAGAGAAGAGTTTCGCCTAAGACCCGGGCACCATCTTTTGATGGGTATTTATTACCTTGTTTTTTATAGGATTTTAATTATTTACTAAGACATTTTAGTTATTATGTAGTATAATATTGTGGGTATCATACCGTAATAATTGGTATAGCTGATAACGCACGCAATATAGCCAGTTTCTCGGACATGCGTGGTACAACAATCAAGGAAGTACTTTTTTAACATTAGAATTAATAGAAATTTGTAATGTTAAAAAGCATTAGATTAGGGGGGAATGTATGGAAAACAAAAAAGTGCAGGGACTAATAAGGCTTTGCTTTATAGCTGCTCTGCCGTTGGTTCAAAGCTTGTATTTTGTACTTAGTAATATTACTCAGAACGCACACAATGTAAACACATTTATAGATGAACTGATTCCGTTTAACCGGTTTTTTGTAGTACCTTATGTATTTTGGTATTTTTATACGGTTTGTGTGTTGGTGTTTTTCGCATTTGCGAATTATAAGATATACTTCCAGCTTTTATCCAGCATTATAGCAGGAATGTTCGTTTGCTTCACAATTTATTACTTTTTCCCTACTACTGTTCCCAGACCGGGACCGGAGGTACTGGGGAACGATGTTTTCTCAAACCTTGTTAGAACTATCTATGCAAGCGACAAGCCCTATAATTGCTTCCCAAGTATACACATGATGGATACGGCGCTAACTACAATGTTTTTCTTTAGGTACACCAAGAATTGGGTTGTCAGGGCTTCTACGTTAGTAACTGCAATTCTAATATATCTGTCGACTTTCTTTATAAAGCAGCATAGTGTACTGGATGCGCTGTCGGCAACTATATTGGCTGTTGTGTTGTACATGGTGTTTACAAATGAAAGCTTATGGAGCAGAGTTCCTTTAGGTAGAATTATACCTGCAAAGGTGAAAAACGATTCTATAAAGTTTGATTGATATGCTATATATATTGTTGAAGTGATCACGTGAAATAATGCCTTTGCGCTGCGGTTAAGTTAGTCAAGCAGTGTAAGGGCATTTGTTTTGTACTTGATAGGGATTACATTTGACCGACAGTATAATATTGTATTTTATTGTACACACTTAAATTATCTATATTACTTCGTTATTTTGGAATTCAGGAGGAAGTGTGTGTGATAAAAAAGTTTTCCTGCCTCAAACTACTTGTCCTTTGCTTTAGTATGACACTTATTGGCTTTGCAATGGGATACTCCTATACAGTGTTTAACAACACACCTTCAAATCAAAGTCCTGTAAATGTACCCGAGTATACGGAATATGAAAGCACTAGTGAGCCTGGTGAGATTCCTGTCGAGGATGACACTGATAGTAGTGAGGTTGAATATGTTGAAGAATACTCCAATAGTAACGAGGAAGAGGAATAGGTAAGATATATACGTCAAATATTCAGGGAGCCATTAACATCTTGTGCTACCCTGTTTTCTATAGAAAATATCTTTCAATTAGTATATAATATTTGAATAGCAGTGCATTTGTACATTGAATACATTAGGCTTTTAAAGCTTGGATTTTGCATAACACACAGGCTGCGTTTTTGATTTTAACTGTATAATTGAACTTAACTTAAGCTTAAATCAAAATTAGTGCAAACTTTTATACTGCAAATCAACTGCCGAAAGTTTATGCAATTTCAGTCTAAAACAATGGGGGAGCAAATATGAATAATATACGTGAGGGTTTAAATAATTCCAAAAGAATTGTCATAAAGGTTGGTACATCTACACTGACCTATGATACAGGTAAGGTTAATTTCACCAGAATAGATAAACTGGCAAGGATAATATCCGACCTGCAAAATCAAGGAAAGCAAATTGTGCTGGTTACGTCAGGAGCTATAGGAGTTGGAGTTGACAAGCTAAAACTCAGGGAAAGGCCTCAAACTATCCCTGAAAAGCAAGCTGTAGCTGCTGTAGGTCAGTGCGAACTGATGCATATATACAGTAAGTTTTTTTCGGAATACGGGCACGCCGTAGGTCAGATACTTCTAACCCGCGATGTTGTAGAAGATGAAAATAGACGCCAGAATGTCATAAATACCTTTGAGACATTGATAAGTCAGGATATTATACCTATAGTGAATGAAAATGATTCGGTTTCAGTTGAGGAAATAAAGTTTGGTGAAAATGATACCCTTTCAGCTATAGTGGCTCAGTTGATAAATGCTGATTTGTTAGTAATACTTTCCGATATAGATGGCCTTTACGACAGTGACCCAAGAAATAATCCGGAAGCTAAGATAATTCCATTGGTAGAGGAAATAACAGAGGAATTAGAAGGCTGTGCCGGTGGAGCGGGTACCAGCAGGGGAACCGGTGGAATGATAACAAAGCTGTATGCAGCGAAGCTTGCAATGGAATCAAATGTAAATATGGTTATTGCCAGCGGTAAAAATCCTGATATAATAATTGATATTATAAATGGAAAACAAATAGGAACGCTTTTTGCTTCAAAGAAAGGAGTGCGTGTCTAATGAGTGAACTAATTATTAAAGGAGAAAAAGCCAAAAAGGCTTCGTATAAGCTTTCCAATCTTTCATCCACAGTGAAAAACAATGGGCTTCAAAAGATTGCTGAAATGCTGATAAAGAAGCAAAATGACATAATAGCTGCAAATGCTATTGATGTTGAGAATGCAAAAAATAAAGGTGTAACCGGAGCTCTCATCGATAGGCTTACCTTAAATGAGAAAAGGATAGAATCTATGGCAGAGGGCTTAATTCAAATAGTAGCACTACCTGATCCTGTCGGTGAGGTTGTGTCTATGTGGAAGAGACCGAATGGACTCCAGATAGGTCAGCAGCGTGTACCAATGGGTGTAATAGGCATAATATACGAAGCAAGGCCAAATGTTACAGTGGACGCAGCAGGACTTTGCCTTAAAACCGGTAATGCGGTCATACTGAGGGGGGGGAGTGAAGCAATAAACTCCAATAAGGCGGTTGTAGCAGTTATAAATGAAGCACTGAATGAAGCTGGCTTCCCAGAAGGAGCTGTCCAACTAGTTGAGGATACCCGTAGAGAAACTGCTGTAGAAATGATGAAGCTGAACAAATACATAGATGTGCTCATACCAAGGGGAGGCGCAGGTCTTATACAGACGGTAGTTCAGAACTCAACCATTCCTGTTATCGAGACAGGTGTGGGTAACTGCCACATTTACGTTGATGGTGAATCGGATCTGGAACTGGCTGAGAAAATAACCATAAACGCAAAAACCAGCAGACCTGCGGTTTGTAATGCTGCAGAAACATTGCTTGTGGATGAAGCGGTTGCCGATAAGTTTTTACCTGAGGCTTTAAACGCTCTAAAAGACCTGAATGTAGAAATCAGAGGATGTGACAGGACAAGGGAGATATTCAGTGACGCGAAGCCTGCAACCGAAGAGGATTGGTATAAGGAGTACCTCGATTATATAATTGCGGTTAAAGTGGTTAAGGGTATCGATGAGGCTATAGAGCACATAAACAATTATGGTACCAAACACTCTGAAGCTATTATAACAACCAGTTATGACAAATCCCAAAGGTTCCTCCAAGAGGTTGATGCCGCAGCGGTGTATGTAAATGCTTCTACAAGGTTTACCGATGGTTTTGAATTCGGCTTTGGCGCCGAAATCGGTATAAGTACTCAAAAACTCCATGCTCGTGGGCCAATGGGCTTAAAGGAGTTAACTACCTATAAATATATTATCTATGGGTCCGGTCAAATAAGATAAAAAGTTTAAAAAAAGGGCAGCCTTAATGGCTGCCTTTAACTGAATCATCATCGAAAATAAAGTTTTGTCCGTTGTTGTTGTCCCAGTGTCCAGCGCTATCTTTAAATGCTATGTTGATATTGCCGGACCTTTTTCTAAATGTAAGCAATTCAAAGGTCTGCTGCGCTGTTTTTTGCAACTGGTATACTTCTACATCTTCCCAATTATTGTTGTCACCGTAGCCGATTGCTGCATAAATATCTTTAGCTCCATTTTTAGCAAGAACACCATCATAAGTGAGCTTCATCATATTGGGAATATGCTGCAGCCTAACCCCGTTGTGAGAGTAAGAAATAATATCATCACTGTGAATTATAGAAGAAATATCTTCAGCAAATTCTACATCGGAAGTCGGGATTTTCGAGTTGCCTTGTTTGTTGTAGTTATTAAGCATGTTGTTAGCTACTCTTTTTAATGAACTACCTGGGTTGTTTATAAGTGATTTAAGAAATCCCATTGTATTACCTCCTTTAAATATTATTTCTCTTTCACGAACTTATTTTGCTTCCTTTGTACTAATTTTATTTTGAGAATAATAACTAGTTTTACACTTATACATTTAATTGCTTCATAAAGAGGAAAGGTAAAGAAAAAGGAACGCTTTTTGCACAGCGTTCCTTTGTTTTACAATTTTTAAATCATTTAAATATGGTTTCGGAATATATATTTAAAATGGTTTACTCCAATAAAAGCGTAAGATAACTTAGTTGCCGTGTACAGTACAGTATTCACCTGCCGGTAGCTCAAGCTTCCAATCCTGAGGATACGGATCTCCCGGTCTTGCCGGCATATATGGCTCCTTACGTACTATAAATACCTTTTGTAAAAGTGATGTGGTTGGACAGCTGGGGCCGAAAACCAAGTTGCGGCCGTAAATATCCTTGCTATCCTTGCATACACTGGCGGTTATATGAACATCGCACTTATCATCATCACCGGGCTCGGTACCTTTAACAAAAACCTCTGTTCTTACTGCACTGCCTCTAGGATCCCTGTAGCACAAATCTGTAGGTGTTTTCCCAGAGTATATACAAATGGCTTTTTTGACGATACCATCGGGTTCACTAAAATTCTGAGGCTCCATATTCTTATGGACCCTTTGCATAACCTCATGCCATACTTTAAGCGCTTGATAGTCGTTGCCTCTTAAGGATTTGTTATTGTCAAAGCCAGCCCATGTGGCGCCAACGTAATAAGGAGAGAAGCCGACAAACCACTTATCCTTAAAGCTGCTGGATGTACCGGTTTTACCAGCAGTAGGTATTACCTGGCCACTTTTATTTTTTATAATACCGTAAGGATAAGCTGTACCGCTAGTAACTACCGATTTCATAATATTGGTCATAACATAGGCGGCTGATTCCTTGTAAGCAATATTTTTCTTTTGCATAGGCTTCTTTTCAAGGATGACTTCACCATCTCTGTTTTCTACCCTCGTATAGGTGATAGGCTCATAATACATGCCCTTATTAACAAAGGGTACATAGGAAGCAGCCATTATTAGCGGGTTTACACCCTTATGGAGTCCTCCTAAGGCTAAGGATACGTTTTTTTCATTTTCCCTGTTGATACCGACTTTCTTTAAGTACTCTATGGAAAGGTCGGGACCGAGTATATCACGCCAAACCTTGGCAGCCACAACGTTCTGTGAATGTTTCACAGCGTCATGGATACTAAGAAGGCCCAAGTATTTGCCGCTTTCATAGTTTGTAGGGTAGGGCTTGCTTTTATTTTGCGTATCCATATAAACAGGTACATCATCCACAATTGTGGCAGGAGTGATGAGGCCTGCATCAAGAGCCGGTCCGTAGTCTGCAATAGGCTTAAAGGTCGAACCGGGTGATCTTTCCATCTGTGTTGCTCTATTGAGCGTGAGGCTGGCATTCTTCTTTCCGTATCCACCGTACAATGCTCTGACCTGTCCTGTTTTAGGGTCAATAATGACCATGGCTGACTGAATCTGACGTTCCGGGTCAGTTATCTTTTTGTTGGCAGGGAAGTATTCCACATTGGTAAATACCTCATCCATTGCATTCTGAACATTGCTGTCCTGGGTTGTATAGATTTTAAGGCCGTAGTTGTATATGGTCTTAAGTGCCAGGTCTTCTGAATAACCTTTAGCCATAAGGTCTCTTTTAACATCCAGCACTACCTGGTCTACGAAGTAGCTTTGCTTACTTGATTCCTTTACAGTCTTTCTATAATTGGTGTTGAATACAAGTTTTTGGCTAAGTGCCTGATCATATTCCTGCTGTGTTATAAAGCCTAACTCAAGCATTTTCTGTAAGGCTATCTTCTGGCGTTTGATATTTCTCTCTCTTCCTTTTTCAGTGAGAGGATTAAAGAGTCCGGGACTGTTGGTTATTCCGGCAAGACTGGCGCACTCAGCCAGTGACAGGTCCCATACATCTTTATTGAAATACGCTTTGGAGGCCGCTTGTACCCCGTACAGGTTTTCACCCACGTATATAAGGTTCATGTAAAGCTCAAGTATCTGCCACTTTTCCAACTGCTTTTCCAGCTGTAAAGCTCTCCATTGTTCTTGAACCTTTCTTTGTGGTGAGACTTTGGTTTCACCGGTGATGTTCTTGATAACCTGCTGGGTGATGGTACTACCTCCATACTGGGCATTACCAGCGTGAGTGATAAAGCTTAATCCTGCTCCAAATGTTCTTTTGAGGTCAACACCGCTATGTTTGTAGAAACGTTCATCTTCAAGAGCAACAAAAGCGTCCCTCAGGTACTTGGGAGTTTGGTCATACTTCACTAATATCCTGTTTTTATTCTCTGAGCCTTTAAGTTGAGCAATTTCCTTGTCATTTATATCATACACCGAGGTTGTTAAGATACTAATTTTAAATTGCTCATCGGAAATAGGCGGTGCGGTTCGTATGTATCCGAATACTGCTCCTCCTACGATACCCGCGATAGCGCAGGAAAGAGCAAGGAAAAATACCGTTAGTATTTTTGCAACAGTTATCATAAATTTTACAGCCGGAGTTCGCTGTTTAGCCTTTTTGGCAGGCTTGGAAACAGCTTTTGCTTTAGGATCCATATGTGCCTCCTTCAAAACTTAGTGGGCTAAGCAATACTTCACTAATAAAAAAGTATTGTACATTAGATTTGTTTAAGTACAGATTCATAGTCATGCAGCTTTTGTGTTTGTACCAATTTTGTCGGGTGTTTACCTTCCAAAATATTACCCGGTTTAGGAAATATTCAAATTTTATCTTGCTAAGCCCTTAATACTCAAAATATTATACCACAAAAATATTTTAATGCATAATGCAATTTGCTACTATGCGGCTAAATAGCGATAAGTAAGCATACTATAAACATTTTTGACCGCTTAAAGTCACTTCTATCAATTAATTTTACTTTTTCATCTTCTAACTTATTCATTTTGATTTAAATATATGAACCGGAAATAAATTGAATCAGAGCTGCTCCGTAATCAATTTTATTGAAGTGTACAACAAGGAAGGGATGGGAGAGTGAAGATTCGAAACTCGAAAGAGGCAGTATTATATAAATTGCAAAAAAGAATCTATAACCAAGTTCTCCCTAAGTCTTTTTAGCAATTTGTTACTTTAAGTTATATTGCGATAATCAAATTTTTCCTTGTAATATCATTATTGCAATTTATATAGTTTAACCAAAATATCTCCATGCACATATAATAATTAAGTAAGGATTTTTATGCACAACCCGTCAACACATATAAAGGTTGGTTTAAAGCTTATTTCAGCCTTTGAAGAAAGTTTTGGGTAAAATCATCTATAGATAGATAATTTTACAAGAAGGGGTTTTAGCATGATTAGAAACTATTTAACTTATCAGCGATTCAAGTATGGTAAACATTATAAAGGAAAGTCACATATCCTGCTTAAAATTATTATATTACTTATTTCATTATTTATTATATTAGCACTGCTTGTAACATATTCTCAAAACAAAATGTGGCCTTATTTGGAGGAATTTTCCGAGTTTAAGGCTAAGGAAAACATCAATAGGGCTGTGACTAATGCTATAAGTAAGGAGTTGGATAGTAATGTTAGTTACGAGCAGCTTGTCACAATAAGCAGGGATAAAGATGACCGTATAACATCCATACAAACCAATATCGTAGAAATGAATCGGCTCTCCACAAAAATAGCTGCGGGAATTCAAAGGGAATTGAGTTTCATGAAGTATGACGTTATAGATATTCCGCTGGGAACACTTATGGGAGATACGGTTTTTACAGGCATAGGCCCTGATATACATATAAAAATACAACCCTATGGTGATGTGGAAACGGATTTTAATTCGGAGTTTTCCAGTGCAGGTATAAATCAAACAAGGCATAGAATTTACCTGCAAATAAAAACAAGGGTAGGTATTGTTGTTCCCTTAATGAAGAAAAAAACTGAGGTTATTACCTCTGTTCCTGTTGTAGAGACTATCATAGTTGGCGATACACCTGAGTTTTACGTAGGAGATCAAAAGTAAAGTTTGAGGAAGGTTTCTCAAACTTTTTTTATTACTTACTCTTCCATCTTTTCTTTGCCTCCCGAGAGCTTGCTTAAAGCAGCACTCCTTCATCATTTTCCTAGTCGGTCTATGGAACCCTGCTTTTGGTAGAACTAAAAAATAGTAGGGAATTTTGTTTTAAGATAGTCGCAAAGGAGGATTTTATGATAAAATATAGAATAAATTAAATAAATTCTGGATTAAGTGAGGACGAATTTTGATGATAAATGTAAGAAATAAACTTCTTTTAGCATTTGGTTTTATTATAATCATATCAATTATCTCTTCGGGCATCTCGTATGTAGGCTATGAAAAGATAATCTCTTCAGTCCAGAACATTGATCAGAATAAGAGCAGAAAAAACGATATACAGTACATTAAGGGTCAGCTTTATCTTGAGCAGCAGATAATTGCGGATAGCGTAATCAATTCCGACAGTTCTAAAAAAGAGGAGTTCAACAAAATAAACGAACTAATTAAGGAAAAGATTGCAGATCTCAAGAAGCAGGCCTCCAAGCTTAAGAGTGATGATGCCAAAGAGATTGAAACACTGGAGGCGCTTAATGAAAAGTACGCCGAGGTGTATAATAACAGCATTGTTGCGGAAGTTGAAACAAATAACAAAAAGGAACTACTTGCTCAGTTTGCTGTTCAAAAGGAAAGCTTTAAGCAGCTGATGGAACTTGAGCAGAAGCTTAAAGACTTGGTCAGCCGACGTATAGACAATAGACTGGCAGAAAGCGTGACAGCTATCCGTGGATTGAACGGGCTGTCTGCACAGGGAGTGTCCGAAGCCCAATTGATTACTAAATATTTGGATGAGTGCAGAAATATAGTCGGTAAAGCTGCAACACATAAGGACGAGCCCTATGCGGAGCTTTCGGAAGCCGAATACAATAATCTGAACGATTTGCTGAAAACTCTAGTAAGCAGATTAAATACAAGTCTGAACAAGCTGGATAGTGAAGCAGACAAGTTAAATAAAAACTCTGTCTCTGTTAAAGACTCTCTTGCAAAATTAAAGATTGAAGAAGTGCAGAAGGATTTGAATGCATTAACTAATGTAAACAGGCTTATATACTGGTCGCAGAGAAAGTATTACTCCGGAACCGAGTCCATAGTGGAGTCCGATGAGGGATTGACGGGATATAATGAAGCGGTAAAGAAGGTAAATGGGTTTGTAAAGAGCTTATATACACTGACATTGCAGGAAGATAAGAAGTTGCTGACAGATATCGAAGCTTTGAATTCTTCAATGGATAAGGCGTTTGAGTCTGTACCGGGCGAAATAAAAAGAATAAAAGAAGGGAAACTGGCAGCACAATATAGAAGCTCCGGTGAGCTTCTGGTACAGAATAGGGAAAGTGCAGACAAGCTTGAAAGCTCCTTCGACAAGTATCTGGCGGACGATATAAAAACTTCTCAGGATATAAGGCAGAGTGTGATTATTATACTGCTAATAGTGACGGTGATAGCACTTGGGGCGGGAATGATTCTTGCATTTATGCTTTCCAATAATATAATAAAGCCTATACGGAGTCTTACCAGCCTACTTAGTAAAGCTGAGAAGGGTGACCTTACTGTAAGGGCGGAAGTAAAGCGCAGGGATGAAATCGGAGAATTGGGCGAGAAGGTGAATAACGTACTGAATGGACAGCAGAGGATAGTAGGTCAGGTGATGTCCACCAACAGGGATATCAGCACGTTAAAACATAAGCTGGCAGAAATATTCGGGCAGAGCAGAGAAAATGTAAATAGAATTTCCGGCAGCGTAAAGAATGTTGTTGATAATATGAAGAGCGGTGCTTCAGGAACGGGAAGCAAGCTAAAGGATGTTGACAGGCTTATTTCGGGAGCCAAAGGAGTATCGGAAGCAACATCAAAGGTTGTAGATGACGGTATGAAGGCTATTGAGGTAGCGTTTACGGGAGAAAAGGCGGTAGAGGAAGCTGAAGAGGTAATTAAGAAGGTTACCGATACAGTACAGCAGATTGCAGGCTCTATTAATGAGCTTGAGGAGTCCTCCGACAAAATTGGAGATATAACTAATACCATAACCGATATAGCCTCAAGGACAAACCTTCTAGCATTGAATGCCGCGATTGAGGCCTCAAGAGCCGGACAACAGGGTAAAGGCTTTGCAGTACTGGCAGAGGAGATAAGAAAGCTTGCGGAGGCCAGCAACAGGTCTGCGGGGGAAATAAAAAATCTTATTAAGGAAATACAGGGAAGGGTACAATTTGCTGTGGATAATATGAGCAAAGGTGTACAAGGTGTCGAAGAAGGGGTTACGAAGATTAATAAGGTTAAATCCAATATAAATGATATAATAGACTCAATAAGGTATGTTGTAGATTCCATAAAGGATACGGCTGATTTTGCATACAGGCAGACAAGCACTACTGAGGAATTGGTAAAAGTAGTGGACTATATGACAAAAACAGCGTCCCAGACTGCAAGCACAAGTGAAAGCATAGATAAAAATCTTGAGGCCCAAGAGAAGGTAATAAAAGAAATGGAATCAATCTCAAAGAAGCTGGACGAAGCTTCCAATAAATTATGTGAGGTATTGGATCAAATTAAAGTATAATGTATAGTAATTAATGGAACAATTATAGTAGCGGCATACTGATTCAAGCATAACCCAAAACTTTACAGTATAAAACGGCTTTAGTTTTTGGGAAGTCCCTTACGGGACTATTTTTTTTCCGGCAATTCATAGGTTTTTTATTAGGGCTTAAACTATAATATATCCAGAATTTCGAAAAACATTACGCATATATAATTTTTATGAAAGGCGGCATATGAATTGGCAGAAGTAGTTAAGAATGAAGAATATACTATAGAAATCACAGGAATGACCCATGAGGGTCAGGGTGTGGGACGAGTTAATAACTTTACTGTATTTATAGATGGAGCATTGGTCGGAGAAAAGGTTAGGATAAAGGTAATTAAGATAAATAAGAATTACGGGGTAGGCAAGCTGCTGGAGATATTGACTCCTTCGTCCCAGCGTACCACACCTTTCTGTGCGCACTATAAAAGGTGTGGCGGGTGCGGTATACAGCATATGAACTATCAGGCGCAGCTGCAGTTTAAGACCAATACGGTTAAGGATAATATTAGGAGGCTAGGGAAGCTTGAGGATGTAGTAATTCACGATACCATTGGAATGGAAAATGCAATGAACTACAGGAATAAAGCTCAGTATCCCGTGGGGCAGGTTAAGGGCAATACTTTGATAGGATTCTATGCTACAAGGTCCCATGATATTATAGATATCACTTCGTGCGGTATACAGAGCAGTGTGAGTGATAAGGTAAGGCAGGTTTGCAAGGATTTTATTATAAAGAATAATATTGAGATATATGACGAGGAAAAAGGTACAGGGCTTATAAGGCACATTATGACAAGGGTTGGGTATAAGACTGGTGAGGTAATGGTGGTAGTGGTAATCAATAAGGATGATTTGCCGCGTAAGCAGCAGCTGGTAAAAGAGTTGACTTCTGCCATCCCTGAGATAAGGAGTATCTTGCTTAATATTAATAAGAAAAAGACGAATGTCATTCTAGGTGACAGGAATGTGAAGCTATACGGCGAAGAGGTCATAACCGATTACATAGGAAGGTATAAGTTTAATATATCTCCATTGTCCTTCTTTCAGGTGAATCCGGTACAGACAGAAGTGTTGTACAGCAAGGCTCTTGAGTATGCAGGGCTGACGGGTAAGGAGACTGTTTTTGATTTGTACTGCGGTATCGGGACTATATCGCTGTTTTTGTCTGAAAAGGCGAAAAAGGTGTATGGGGTAGAGGTGGTAGAGGAAGCGATAGACGATGCTAGGGAAAATGCACGGATTAATGGGGTAGAAAATATAGAGTTTATGGTGGGAGAGGCAGAAAGGGTGATACCTGAGGTTTATAAGAGTGGTGTCACAGCGGATGTAGTGGTGGTAGACCCGCCTAGAAAGGGTTGTGATGAGGTGCTGCTTGAGACTCTTGTGGATATGCAGCCTCAAAGGATTGTATATGTGTCGTGTAATCCCTCTACACTTGCAAGGGATTTGAAGTATTTGGAGGAGAAGGGGTATAAGGCTGTGGAGGTTCAGCCGGTGGATATGTTTCCCCAAACGGCACACGTGGAGACGGTAGTTTTGATAGAACGCAAATAGCCTTATATCAAAGGCTTTGAAGGTTTTTAAGTTAATATTGAAGTGTGTTTTATGTTCCCTCAAACTAATAAGTTCGGGGGAATTTTGCTTTGGGATTTGTATCTTTTCTCAGATGTTGCGATATGATTGAAAAGCTTTGTAATGATGTAAAGAAAATTACCTTTGAAGTAAATTGCTTTTAATGCAGGTGGGGCATATATTAAGGAAAACAAACATGATGGTAATCATTAACGTTATAGATGACTAATATAGAATTTTATGAAATGATTGTCAAAGTGACTATAATAATCACAAAAGATAAATTTCGATAAATTCCGTATATAAATTATCGAGTAAATAATAAATTTTACTGGTAATATGTATTTGTAAGGGAGGGATATGAATGTTACAAGAATTCAATAAGTTGATGAACTACATTGAAACACATTTGACGGAAGAAATCTCCGGAAAAGATATATTAAAAATTGTGGGACTACCTGATTATCATTTTAAAAGAATGTTTTCATATATGGCTGGAATGTCATTAAATGAGTATATCAAAAATAGGAGATTATCAGTTGCGAATGTTGAATTAATAAACGGAGCAAAAGTGACAGATATTGCCTATAAATACGGTTTTCAATCTATAGAAGGGTTTTCAAGAGCCTTTCGTGAATGGAGTGGTTTCTTACCTTCAGAAGTAACTAAAAATAAAATTCAAAAATCATTTCCTAAATTTACATTCTTTATAGATATAAGAGGAGGAATATCAATGGAATTCAAAATTGAAAAGAAAGAGAAGTTTAACATAGTAGGTGTAGCGAAAAGAGTGCCAATTCAATTCGAAGGTGTAAATAATGCTATCTTAGAACTAGCGCAGTCAATTACCGAACAACAAAGAAATGAAATGCATCAATTAGCTGATTTATATCCACATCAAGTCCTGAATGTATCTTATGATTTTGATGATGGTTTCTTGGAAGAAAAAGGCTACTTAACTCATATGATTGGTTTTGCAACTACAAAAGAAAATACATTCGATGATTTAGAACAAATTTCTATTGAAGAAAGTTTATGGGCAATTTTCCCTAATCAAGGGCCATTTCCAGTTACTCTTCAGGAAACAACCGCTAAAATTTATTCTGAATGGTTGCCTTCTTCAGGTTATGAAGTAGCAGATATACCTGGGATTTCTTTTACAAATCACAATGGTACTTCGGAAAATGTATATAGCGAAATTTGGATGCCGGTAATAGAAAAATAGTTAGAGTAAATTTGGATAATTACCCCATTAAAGAAGTATATTTCACTAGGGCTTCGTTTATCATATTAGACCAATCAGTAGAAATTGATTGGTCTTTTTGAATTTGATGAAAAATCAACTCTTATCACTAACGGAGTCTTAAATAAATGGATTGATAGTCAAGGAGAGAACCTAAAGCTATATAAATAAAACCTTAAGGTTTCTATAAGAAAATTATTATGATATAAATTTTTGTTTTCCAGTACTATAATAATGAGTGAGAATAAGCATTGATGTAATGAAAAATGGAGGTATTATGAATAAACGAGAGAGAATTAAAATAGTCTTTTTATATGGCGTTTTCATTTGTTACATACTTTTGTTAATTAAAATATTGTTGGTATCAAGAATTTCGTATTCGGGGCCTAGGTCAATAAATCTCATTCCTTTTTATAGTATAAAGGAATATATATATAGCAACTCTGCTACTATAAAAAGATTCGCTTTTGGTAATGTGATTGGCAATATAGCTATCTTTATTCCTCTTGGTGCATATTTGTCATTATTCAAAAATGATAAAAAAGTAATAACCAATTTGTTGTTTATATTTATAGTGAGTTTGTTTGTTGAAATCATTCAAGGGCTTTTAAGTATTGGAGCATTAGATATTGATGATATAATCCTAAATTGTTTGGGTGGATTGATTGGTATTTTAGGGTATAAGTTTTTATTGTTTATATTACGAGATGAGAAAAAAGTACATACTGCAATCACAATACTATCTGCTATAGGATTACCTCTTATATTATTTTATTTATTCATGGGGAGAATGAGATTCTAAATATCTTTATTCCGTAAGAGTATAAATCATTAAAATTCCACGCCCCCCTTCTTTTAGGGGGTACATGTTTACGCAAAATCAATATCAATGCGTATTAGTTCATTTTTCTATCACAACACACGTGGAGACTGTCTGTCTGCTCGAACGAAAATAAGTAGTAAAATCAAGGAATACAGCAATTATTAGTCAGACAGTTTCGTGTGTTTTAAGTCTAGGAGAACAGAAAAGTACATTTTGATTAATGGTAATGGGGTTGAGTTTTGCGGATATAGTTGAACAATTTGGCAAACGATTCTTGCATAGAGGTAGAGAATAGTTATCGCTATTTTGTCATTAACTTCCTAAGATAAAGAATGAAATTGACATTTACGTTACGTCATAGGATAGACTGAGAATTAATGAATTTATTAAAGGAGTTTGATGATAAATGGTTGATAATAACACAGTTATGAAATCTGGTATGTGCATAGAATGTGGAACCAGAGAGACAGACGGATTTTCATGCTATGAGCTATTCGGATTTCCCCTAGTTTGGGAACATAATGATCCCAAACTATATGAACTGCATTTTTGGCTTGTTTCATGTTATATGATACAACATCCTTCAAATTATACAGAAGAAGGATATATGCATTTAGTTAATCTATTTATTGATGCTTATGATAATAATTGGGATACACCATATATTCTCAAGAAGAATCGAGAAATAGTAAAATCAGTTGGCAAAATAACAAACCCTATTCCAAGCAAGGAAAGAAAACGTGAACTAAGACTTTGGTCTATGACAATTGAGAATATATATTTAGGTGGAGAGCAAAATGCAACTGCAAATATTAACAAATGGAAAGAACGAGTAAGAAATGATCTGAGGCGATGAAAAAAGATATTTCCATTTCTGCTGAAATGTATTGTTAAATTGTATAATAAGTATCTAATGACGCACGTTGAGTGTGTGGCGTTGATAACAATGGTAGACAAGTGAATGTATGAAAAAGCCTGCAAATGAGGGTGGGTTGAGATTTTTGGGATGAAAACTGTAACTTGAAAATCTTGTTTTTGTCACTCCGTGGGAATATATCCAAGGGAGCGGATTTGATAGTTAAGTGGTCGGATTAGATGGTTTTCGAAATTTCCGAGGTTGAGGGAGTAGGTTGGATGTATTAATTAAGTTTATGTGGAAATTGGACTACGGTAATGTGATTTGATAGGCACCGTGGATAAATATATAATAAAGTAAACAGAGGATTTTAAATATTTAATATTGGGAGGAAGTGCAATGTCCGAACATCGAATTTATACAATGAGCTTTGCAAGTGTATATCCCCTTTATATTTCAAAGGCGGCGAAAAAAGGACGTACTAAATCAGAAGTTGATGAAATCATTCGCTGGTTGACCGGATATACTCAGGATGAGATGGAGGAACAATTAAAAAAACAAACAGACTTTGAGACATTCTTTAAAGATGCTCCCCTCCTAAACCCATCAAGGACTCTAATAAAGGGAGTTGTTTGCGGTGTCAGGGTAGAGGATATAAAAGAGCCGACGATGCAGGAAATTCGATATTTGGATAAGCTGATTGATGAATTGGCAAAAGGCAAATCTATGGATAAAATACTTCGAGAGAAATAATTATAGTGCTATCAAAAGGGAAATGAATCGGCATACCAGGATGTCAAGGGGACGGTTCTGGCGACATAATAAAATGAACTGTCACCAGAACCGTCCCCTTGACACATTACTTGATCACCAAAATCGTCTCTCCAATTAGATTATTTACAACTAAAGCGAATTAGTATATATTATTTGTAACTAAATAAAAGCTTAAAAAGAGGAGGTTTTAAAATGGATATTAAATTACACCCTATCGAAGAAATTGAACAAAACCTGAATTTGGATCAGCAAAGTGTAAATACACTTGAAGTAGAGAATGTAAGCAGTCTTGTTTTGCTAGGATAAATAATTACATAGTTTAAATATGTGTATATTGCCAATATTTAAATATTATTAATATTGGCAAAAGACTAATATTAATTAAGCTTATTTTTCAAAAATCAGCAGATTAGCAATACTGTTGATTTTTTTAATTATATAAATAATAATTATCTTGGAGGATACCAGTGAAGAGTTCTTTAACACTAAGAGAATTTTTAGATAACGTATATGAAACCATGATTATCAGTATAATACAGTGTGGTTTTGAAGATTCACATAGGTCTTTTTTAATTGAATCAGTAAATCGACTTCGAATGAAAACAAGCATTAATCCAATAGCAGATCCTATCTCAATTTTATATCAAATTATAAAGGCAGAGGATAAGGACGTAACCAAGCAGGCAGAATACCTAGGGGCTTTTTGTCTGTTTTTCGGTTTATCTGCAGATCTTTTTGACGATGTTCAAGACCAGGATTTTGCTGGGAAACACTATGAGACTATAGATTCAGCAATTATATTAAATTGTGCTTTAACATTATTAGTTCTTGCCCTAGATTCCCTTAAAAATGTTATGAAGATTGAGGAAAACACTCAAAATGTACTTCGCTACTTTGAATTGTTTAACCAAGCATCACTTTTAGCAGTTAAGGGGCAGCATAAAGACCTTCTAACGGAAAAGAATAGAATCAGTTCATCTGAAGTCTTGAAGATTCAAATAGAAAAGTCTTCGATTGCTCTATTTTCAGAATGTGCCGCAATCTTCGCTGACTGTAATGATGAGATGTTATTAAAGTATAGAAAAATTCGAGAAAATATGATTATTATTATTCAAATCGTTAATGATATTACAGATATATATGGTAAACCATTTAGTTCCGATGTTGCTAATGGCAAAAGTACCTACCCGTTGGCTTGTTTTTTTGAGAACGCCAGCTCAGAGAATATTTTACTATATGAATCATTGAAAAAAAATCTTCCCGAGTCAATGAAGGAAATTAGAAATCTCCTTTATGGTTGTGGTGCGATAAAGAAATCAGCAGAAAAGATAGAAGAACTCAGAATTGAGATTCATAAGGAATTAGCGTCTATAGGTAAGGTATCTCCATATTACCGTAATATAATTTTTATTGTTGATTCACTTGCTAACACTGTATATGAAGCAAAACCACTAGAATGTAGCAAATTTATACAGTATCCAGGTAAAGGGTGGTATAAAAATGTGCAGGATTTAATTATAAAGCTTCATAAGAATCTTTCAAAGTTTAATCCACCACCAGTTCCTGAATTCATCTCCTGGCATCAACCCCTTTGGTTGTATGAACCAAAACGCAAGATTATTTTCTATCCTGATATAGATGGACAACCTGAAGAAGTTCTTCCATTCCAAGCGGAATTGATTGGAACCAATAATCTTTCATACGTAAAGTCCTTAATGGAACAGCAGGCAGCTTTACTATCCTCTCATGAATTTTTCCACTACTGGAGAGATTTTTCCAAAACTATATCCCAAGATTCATGGTTCGAGGAATTAATTGTTTCAAGACTTTCATTGGCTTATATTAAAGAATATCACCCTGAGATAATAGAGCAAACTAAACAGCTAGTAATGCAAATCATTTCAAACAATAATAATTTAATTAGTGAAAAGGAAATGGCTATATTGGAAAAATATCTAAAGCCATCCGCAGAGCCAAGTGCAGAGAAGTCAGGTTATGAAATTTCGGCAAAAGAAGTAGTTTTATTACAAGCTAAGATGACCTTGAAAATATTGGAAAACAATCCACCTCTTAGCGAGTTAATTGAAAAATTTTTATTATTGCCGTAATATCCAGCACAGCTACGCCTCTTTAAGGGAAGGGATATCCTTACAGCATTTTGCGAAAATCTATAAACTCATGACCTCCGGCCCCCTTAAAAGCCCCCCTTATCAGAAATCAATAAAATTGCGTATTTGTATCACTTAACTGCCAAAACACACGTGGAGTGTGTGGCGAGGGTAGAGGGGGAAGTAGCCTGATATCAGAGGTTCAGCTGATTTTGGATTAGTCCTTCATTTGTATGCATACATTTTAAAAATTATGACTCTGCAAATGTCGAACTAATCCATTTGTTTGTTTTGTATTTTGCTTTAATAAATCCAAGAAAGGGATTTGTCTTGTATTAAGTCGAATTGTATAGTTGTGAATCATGGAACAATTTCAAAAACAGTACCTTGGTTAAAATCAGTCACATTCATGGAGCCATAAACCCCTAAATATAGTCTGGTTTGATCAAGATTTGTTCCCAAACTAACATAAAAAGCAGATTGGGACCCAAAATTATAATTGGTTTCAATAACACTAAAATCATTTAGTTTACAGTCTGTTCTTACCCTGGTATAAGCTAAAACCCCTCTAACCGGAGGTTGAGATCCTTCCCGGGCAAAATCGGTAAACACTACGCTTCCCTTTAAATCGGGGATTCCATTCCCCATATATGCCTGGACTCCTGTAAGTGCAGTCCCTCCAAACTTATCGGGTCGGGGATCTCTATGAAAATAACTGGTTAGAGGCTGAAGACGACGCACTGAAGTTTTTACTGCTTCATTGTAATAAGCAATTGTTTTCTCATCCAGAGTTGGATTTGCAGAGCAGCCCCTTATAATCGAAGCAGGAAAAGCACCTTCCCACCCTCGCCAGCCAAAGTTTATAAATCCTTCTTGGTCAGGTTCGGAATTCATTAAAGAAGCTTGAATAAGCTGAGTAACCGGTATTGGTTTATAATGAATAAATGAAAAAATCGACTCTACCATATCCTGTCCGACATTTCCCACATATTTGATATACTGATTATAAAACCTTTGAAATGAAATGCCAGGTAAATTGCGTACCCCTTTGGCAATTACCTTAAGTGTTTCCTGAATAGGTACGGGAAGTTCATTAAAACGTGTGACTACGGGTGGAGTATAGATAAATGTATTCTTAACTACATCAATTTCAAGTATTTTACCGGCAATTTCCATATCATCCTGGCTTAAATTAAATGGATCATAGCCTGATCCACCATCTCCGGTTGTTAAAACAAGTTTTCCTGTTTCAGGTGAAAAGTTTAAGCTATTGACACCATTATGATTAAAAAATGGTCTTCTTATATTAAGCAATGTCCGCCGTTTTTGAGGTTGGCCATTCGATTGCAAAATCCATTCTTCCACTGTATCAATATGATCATATTGAATTTCTCTATTTATCCACTTTAAGTTTAAGGTTCTGGGGTCACAAGGGTTAGGATTAAAAAATTCCGGAAGAGCTTCTAGACCTTGTCTTGCAGCTTCTGAACTAGGAAGAGCACCTGGACCTTGTGTTCCAGCTACTGAATAATGAAGATAAAACAGACCGTTATAATTAAATTGGGGATGAAACGCCAGCCCTAGCAATCCTCGTTCATCATATCCGCCACCAGAAACACCTAGTTTTATGATTCGCGGGCGAATATCTAAAAAAGTCCCTATAGCTCCATTTCCTATGTAAAAGATCTCTCCTACCTGGGTTGCAATAAATAATCTTTCCATTGAGTCACCCGGAAGTATAGTTGTTTTCAAAACAGTAGGTAAATTTATCTTACTAATAATGGGCTGTAAACGAACTTTAACTTTTTTCAACGAATTTTACCTTCCTTCATATTGTTTTCTTTATAAGAATATGATTAGAACTATTCTATTAGTACCAATGGCGGTTATTGGGGACATGCCTAAATTTGTACATTGCAAAACCCCTTATCGTTTCGGCACTGCGGATGTATATGGCTGTTTCTTTACTATTTGCAATTCAAATCAGTTGTCAGTAAACATTCATCGCACTGAGAAATGCAAAGGCATCGGTATTTCTCGCGCTTTTGCGTAAGGTCATCCTTTTAATTCTGCTTATTTATATATTGCCTTTATTTTCGCAAGACAAGGTTACAGCAGTATTTTTGGCAGAACCAATAGCAGATTTTATTGCTGTTACAGTGACAGGTATACTGTTTGCTGTTCAATTTATAAAGGTGTTGAGGGAGTTGGGATAATCACTGTCGATTCTATTGAGAACAGGAAAATACAAAACGATAGTCCGTGGGATGAAAAGGGACTACCGCTTATTTTATGGTATGAAATTATCGACATAAATATTGCATACATGGAAGGATTTTCTGTTAATTCGTCGAATTGTTAATATTATGAATCTAATGTCTATAATGAGAAGTTGGTATAGAGAGATACAAATAGTTTGAAATATATAGAGACCATTTCACCGATGTCGACGTGTAAAGTGTTGTTTATATAGCATGATGATTGGTAATAGGGAGGAAAAGTATATGAATCTACTAGAACAGATAGAAAACTTCGGTGCTATTGATGCAGAAAATGATGAAAGATTAATAGAATATTTCTATCGTACAACAATTATTGATGATCTATTTTCATACCAGAGATCGATAATAATTGGTCGTAAAGGCTCAGGAAAAACGGCTATATATAAGTACATTCAAAATATAAAAAAAGAAAAGTGCACAGCATTATTATTTAAGGACTATCCATGGAGAATGCATGATCGTTTTAAAAATACAATTGTTTCAGAAAGAGAAAGCTACATCAATTCCTGGACATTTTTCTTCTATATAGAAATATTTAAGAAGATTATACAATTACGTGATTTAATATCAGTAAAAAGTAAACGTAAAGTAGTTAAGAAAATCGAGAAATGGTTAATGCGTAATTGGGGAAGTTCAAAATTCGACCACAGAGATGTTATGTCTCCCAAAAAAGCCAAGTTTGCTTTTACTTTTAGTCCTCAAGTGTTTGGTAACAGTTTAGGTTCATTATCTAAGGAACTATCTGAAAAGGATGATATTAGTTCTACATTATCGGAATATAATAAAAAACTTGAAGCAATAACATCTGAACTCATAGTAGACTTTCAGGATGATATTATATTATTATTTGACGAACTAGACTTATCATACTCTCCAAAAGATGTAGATTATAAAAACAGATTAATTGGATTACTATTAACAGCCTATAATTTTTACAAAAAGTTTAATGGGAAAATCAAGATATTCGTTTTTTTAAGAAACGATATATTTAACTTATTAGAATTTCAAGATAAAAATAAAATAAAAGATAATATGGTAGTATTCCTTGACTGGGATAGTGAATCTGTCGAATCATCACTAAGTTTAAAAAGTTTGATATCAAATCGTATTAAAAACAATATTAATTCTAAATCAGATAACTTTGAACGAAACTGGAGTGAAATCTTTGAAAACAATAATATTGGTAGAAATCAACTTAAATGGAACTTTATCATTGAAAGAACTTTTATTAGACCTCGAGATGTTATTAAATTTATGAATTTAGCTTTAGAACAAGCTAAAGCAAGAT